>JALGSV010000007.1 GCA_029821755.1 Candidatus Zipacnadum vermilionense
CCCTGGTCGTCCACCTGCATGACCCCGAACTGGCGGGCCTCCTCGCGAGGGCGGGGGACACAGCCCACGGTAAGCTCGGCGCCGGCGGCCTCGTGGCGGGCCAGGAGGTCCGCGTAGTCCAGCTTGTAGATGTGGTCGCCGGAAAGCAGGAAGACGCGTGCGGGGCGTTCCTCCTGGAGCACCATCAGGTTCTGGAACACGGCGTCGGCGGTGCCGGCGTACCATCGGTCGGCGAAGAGACGCTGAGGCGGGAGCATCTCGATGAACTCGCCCAGTTCCTCGGCAAGCATCGGACTCCAGGCGGTGCGCAGGTGTCGCTGGAGGGAGGTCGCGGCGTACTGGGTCATCAGGTAGATGCGGCGCAGGCCGGAGTTGAGGCAGTTGCTGAGGGTGAAATCGATGATGCGGTAGGCGCCACCGAAACGCACGGCGGGCTTGGCGCGCGTGCGGGTGAGCGGGTAGAGGCGCTGGCCCTCCCCGCCGGCCAGGATCATGACCAGCGAATCCCGCAACAAGGAGGCATGCTGTCCGACGGGCAGCACCGCGGCTACTCCCTCTGCCCCTGCCGCTTGGACGCGGCGTCCGGAACCGCAATCCCGCGTTTCTCCAGGGCTTCAGCCAGGCGGTAGTGCAGCTCGGACAGATCCCCGGACTTGGTCACATACGCAACTGCGGCCCAGGTCATGAAGTCGTCCTTGTAGGAGGAGTAGGCGGTGTTGAGGATCACCGGAAGCTCACGATCAATGTCGAGAATGCGCTGGAGAACCTCCAGGCCGTCCATGCCCGGCATGGCGATGTCCAGCAGGACCACATCGGTGTCGCCCTGCTGGACGCACTCGATGGCCTGGGGGCCATTCGCCGCGGTCTCCACCGTATAACCGGCCAACTCCAGCTCCTGGCGGTACAGGAGCCGCTGGTTTTCGTCATCGTCAACCACAAGTACATTAGCCAATGTCGGATCCTCCTTGGCGCGGAGAGTCAAGAACAGGCAATCGGGAGCGGCGAGTCACGCGACTACAGATGGCTGGGCAGGATGATGGTAAAGGTCGCTCCCTGGTCTGGGGCGCTGTTGACCTCGATGCGGGCGCCATGGGCGTCGAGAATCTTGCGCGCCAGCGCCAGGCCCAGGCCGGTCCCGGTGGGCTTGGTTGTAAAGAACTTGTCGAAGATGTGCTCCATCGATTGCTCGGAGATACCGCCACCCGTGTCTTGGATGGACAGCTCGACGCCGCCTTCAGTCGCCTCCGCGCGGACGGTCAGGGTGCCCCCGTTGGGCATGGCCTCGTGCGCGTTGCGCAGCAGATTGAAGAGTACCTGGCGGAACTGGTGCGGGTCAACGTCCACCTCCGGCAGGTCCTCGGCGACCTGGGTCTGCAAGGCGATCTTCGGCTCCTCGCGCTCCTCGGCGGTCATATCCAGGACCGACTGCACCAGGGGCCACAACGACAACCGCTGTATGGTGAGGGAGTCCGGGCGGGAGAAGTCGAGTAGGTTGGAGAGCAACTCCTCCAGGCGGTCGGCCTCCTCCACAATGACCTGAGCGTTGCGGGCGTTGCGGTCCGTCTCGGTGGGATCGCGGACGATGGAGCGGGCGAAGCCGCCGATGGTGGAGAGCGGGTTGCGGATCTCGTGCGCTACCGCCGCGGTGACCTGCCCCATGGTCGCCAGACGGGCGTTGACGAGAAGTTGACGCTCGGCCGCCTGCAACTCCCGGTAGGCCTTGCCCAGCTCTTCGGCCCGGTCTTGGGCCTCACGGAAAAGCTGGGCGCGGTCGATGGCCAGGGCGGCTTGGTTGGCCAGGGAAGTGAGCAGGTGCACGTCAGAGCCGCGGATGATCTTCTTGGTCACGAAGTTGTCGGCCACAGCCACACCCAAGCGCCGCTCGCCTACCAGCATCGGCGCCACCACGAACTCTCCGGACTGAATCAAGCGGGCAAACTCGGGGTCGACCCGGGGGTCGCCCTCGGCGTCCAGGACATGGACGGGCTCGCCGGTGGCCAGGGCCAGCATGGGCAGGTGCTCGGCATCGGAGAGCGGGACCACCAGGCGGTCGACCAGGTCGGCGAGCGGGCGCTGGCTGGGCGGTGGGAGGCGGTCGTAGTCCTGCAGGAAGTCCTGGAGGGTGCGATAGCGCCCGGACAGCTCGGACCAGATGGCGTTGGCCTCGGTGACATCGCTCGGGCCGACCGCCATCTCGGCCTTGAGCACCCCGGCGTGCTCGTCCACCAGCATGAGGATGGCGCGGTTAAAGCCCAGGCCCGCGGCGCCCCCGGCGCTGATACCGGTGAGAATGGCGTGCAAGAGCCGGGGTAGGTCCAGCGTGGAGAGCATGGCCTGCGAGATCTCCTGCAGCAAGGTGCGCTCGTAGATCTGCCGGTACCGCTCGGAGACGTCCTCGATGGTGATGAGCAGGCCCGGATGGCCGTCGGGGGCCAAGCAGGGGTCGACGCGAATGTTGACGATGCGCTCGGGGTGGCTGGCGCTCTGCTCGCGGAAGCCCGACCACCAGACGCGCTCACGGGTCTCCAGTGAGCCCTCCAGGGCGCGGCGCAAGCCGGCCTGCTCCATCAACTCGGGGGCGAAGACCTCCTCGACTTGCGCGCCCAGGACCTGCTCGTGCGTGAGGCCGCGCTGCTGGTAGTAGGCGGGGTTGGCGTGAACGACGCGCAGGTCGTGGTCGACAACGATCAGGCGTAGAGGTAGGGCATCAATGACGTTCTCGTAGAAGCTTCTGAGCCGGGCCTGTTCTTCCGACTGGGCCACCAATTCGTGACGCAGTTGGGTGGCCTGCGCGGAGAGGATGGCCTCGATCTCCGACTCCTCCATCACATGGTGCAGGACGGCGAGGAAGGCCTCCTCCTCGTTGAAGGTGAGCAGGCTAGCGTGGATAGCCACCTGGTCCTCGCGGCCGTCAGCATAGCGCAGGGGATAGCGGTCGAAGAAGAGCTCGCCCCCGGACTCCAGCCGCCGCTTGAGGTCCAGGCGGCGACGCTCGGCGAGGTCGGGGGCGATGTCGGCGATGGTCATGTCCCTCGCCTGCTCGCGGGTATAGCCGGAGATGACCAGGGCCGCCTCGTTGATGGCCAGGAACTTGCCGGTCTTCAGGGAGACCACAACCATGGGGTCGGCGGCGCGCTGGAAGATCCGCTCGTACTGGCTGCAGCGGGCGATCTCTGTCTGGTAGCCGGTCTGTTCGGCGCTAGTCAGGGCCAGGTGGAGCGCGAGGACCTGTGCGGCGAGGTAGTGGCCGAGCACCTCGGCGTCGGGCTCGGCTTCGGCCTGCAGCAAGTCGTGCGCCGCCTCGGCCAGTTGGATCAAAGCGGCGCTGGCGGGGGCGCTCTCGGGAGAATCGAAGCCGGCTGTGACGCTTGCCACCCAGCCGTTATCGCGGCCGTTCAGGCGGGCCAGCAGTCCCTCGAGAGCCGCGGCGTAGGCCTCGGCCGGGGCGTGCTCCGACGGGCGCCGCGCCAGTAGCGCCTCATGGTGAGTGGAGAGCCACTCGACGAGCCGCTGGGTGAGCAGGTCGCATTCGATTGGAGGAGAGGCGTCAGGCATAGTAACGACAGGCACGAAGCCTCACTCCCGGCCCCGTGGTTGGGCGGTAGGCCGCCCCCCGTGGACAGATCAGTGCACTGTGGCCGGAGCCTCCGTGGGGGCGCGCAGGAAGCCGGCGGCGTCCTCCGGGGCTACCGGATTGATGAAGAAGCCGGTGCCCCACTCGAAGCCGGCCATCTTGGTTAGGCGCGGGATCAACTCCACGTGCCAGTGGAAGTCGAAGGCCAGCGTCCCCCAGTAGTCGGGGCGGCCGGGGCGCGCGACCAGGTTGGGGGCGGTCTGCACCATCAGGTTGTAGGGCGGGTCGGACAACTCCGTCACGTAGCGCTGCAGGACGAACTGGAGGGCCTCGATGAAACCGACCTGCTCGTCAGGAGTCATCAACGTGAAGTCGTGGCTGTGCCGCCGCGGGAAGACCGCCGCCTCGAAGGGGAAACGCGCCGCGAAGGGCGACAGAACTACGGCATGGTCGTTCTTGAAGATGACCCGGTCGGGGAGGGCGATCTCCTGCTCGATCAGGTCGCAGAAGATGCAGCGCTCCTTGTGGCGGAAATGCTCGCGGGCGGCCCGGAGCTTCTGCTTCATGATGTCGGGAACTACCGAGAGGGCGATGATCTGGGAGTGCGGGTGGCTGAGCGAGGCCCCGGCATCTGCTCCCCAATTACGGAAGACGATTATGTGGCGGAAGCGCTGGTCCCGCCGCAGGTCGGTCAGCCGCTGGCCGAAGGTGCCGATCACCTTGAGCATGTGCTCGACAGGTGCGGTGTCGAAGCGGAAGCTGTGCTCGGGGCTCTCGATGACGACCTCGTGGGCGCCGATACCGGTCATCCAGTCGAGCAGCCCGATGCCGTGGTGGGTGATATCGCCCTCGATGGTCAGGGCGGGGAACTTGTTGGGCACGACGCGGACGTCCCAGCCGCGGGTGTTGGGAAGCGTGCCGTCGCGCACGGCGTAGACCTCCGGCGGGGTCTTCGCCTCGTTGCCCACACAGAAGGGACAGGCCGAGGGCGGGGGGGCTGGCGGTTCCGGCTTGAAATCGGAAGGCCGCCGCCCGCGATCGGCGGCGATGATGACCCAGCGATCAAGTACGGGATCTCTGCGGAGCTCTGACATAGACCCTCCCTCTAGGAGGCGAGACGAACCGCTCGCGTGGGCAGTCAGACTTAGTGACGTATCGGTGAAGGGGGGAGGTTCAGTTGGGAGCCTCACCCCCCTGCCCCCCTCACTGGGCGAGGACGCCCGTCGTACCTCGTGCCGACCGTCCCTACGATCCGTACTCCACATAGGCCTCGGCGAGGGCCTGGACGTTCTCCAGCGGCACATCCGGCCCCACCTCGGCGTGCAGGATCAGACCGCCCTCCGGGAGGGCCAGGTTGTCTACCGCTTGCTTCACCATCGCCTTGACCTCGGCGGGGGTGCCCCGTGGGAGGACGTGCTGGCGGTCCAGGTCGGTGCGGACACAGACCTTACCTCGGAACTCTTGGCCAAAATCTTCAATCCCCATCATGAATACTTGCACCCAGACGATGTTCACGCCCAGCTCGACCAGGTCGGGGATGATGTCCCGGACCCACCCGTCGGAGTGGAAGTGCACGTCCTTGCCGCTCTGGCGGAGGGGGTCGAAGATGTAGTCGTAGGCGGGCCTGAAGAACTGCCGCCATTTCTCCGGGCGGATCATCAGCGCCAGTTGGCTGCCCCAGTCATCGAACCAGGCGTAGCAGTCCACGATCTCCTGCTTCGCCCACTCGGCGAGAGCGTCATGCCAGTATTCGGCCACGCGGTCGCGCAGGTCGTAGAGGCGGGGCTCGTCGAGTGCCAGGTCCATGAGCACGTTCTCCATGCCCCGGAGCTGCTGGAGGCGCTCGAAGAGGGTGCCGCCGCCGGGCATGACGTACCAGTCGGGGGTGGGGCGGTCGGTCTCCGCGGCGCCGCCCTCGAAGGCGCCCATGCCATCGAAGCCGACGGAGGGGCGCAGCGCAGCGGCCTGAGCGGCGATCGCTTCGGCGTTAACCTTAGGGAACTCATAGGTCTCGAGCGCGTCCCAGTCGGCCAGGGGGCAGACGTCCGGGTGGCCGACGATGCCGCGCGCGAACTGGCGCCAGACGACGTTCCACTCCGGCTCGGTCCACAGGCCGGGCTCATAGCGGGGCGGTACCTGGAAGTGGGCGAAGCCCTCCCACTCGGGTCCGCCGACGCCGAAATCGTCCGGATAGGCGCGGAAGATCTCCTCCAGGGCCATGCCGTGGCGGATCACGGCGCCGGGGAGGGCCGACCACATGTAAGGCACGCGGTCGGGGGTCTCGAAATGTACAGCGCGCTGGACTCGTTCTTTGCTGGTCATGGTTGTCACACTCCAGGAGGACGATTCGACGGGGGAGGGGAGGAATCCTTGCAGGGAGAAGTGTCAGTGGACGGGGAGAGGCGCAAGCGCCGCCGCTACGGGAGCGCGGGCTGGAAAGCCCGCGCCACGCGGAGGGAAGAGGGACCGGGAAGAAGAAGGTGCTTGGCATTCCGCATGACGAGGCTTCGCGTATGAGTCCCGAGACACACCGACGCCTAACGCAGATTGCCCTGGTTTGGGGAGGAAAGCTGGGGCCGATGGCCTTCCGGCGGGTGGTGGGGCATTTCGGGTCCGCCGAAGCGGCGTTGGCTGCCGCTGGGGACGACCTCGCCCTGCCTTCGCTGCGCCTGGACCCCGAGCAGATCGAGGCGATGCTAGGGCGCGCCCGGGACCTGGACCATGTGCGGCAAGTATTGCAGCGGCTAGACAAGCAGAATATCAAGGTGCTGTGCGACGGGGAGCCGGACTATCCGCAGCTGCTGGGGGAGATGAGCGACGCGCCGCCGGTGCTGTGTGTGGCGGGGCGACTGCTGCCGCGGGATGAGCCGGCGGTGGCGATTGTGGGGACGCGGACGCCGACGCGGGAGGGGTTGGCCATGGCTGAGGCGTTGGCGTGGGCTTGCGCGGAGCAAGGGGTAACAGTGGTGAGCGGCCTGGCGCTGGGTTGTGATACGGCGGCACACCAGGGAGCGCTGCGGGGTGGGGGGCGGACGGTGGCGGTGCTGGGGTCGGGGATCGTGGCCATCAGCCCGCGGCAGAATGTGCCGTTGGCCCGGGAAGTCGCCGACAACGGAGCGGTGCTGTCCGAGGCGGCACCGGGGGCGCATCCCTCGGCCCCGCGGCTGCTGGCGCGCAACCGCCTGCAGGTAGCGCTGGCCCGAGCGGTGCTGGTGGTGCAGGCCGGGCCCTCGGGCGGAGCCATGCAGACGGCGACGCGGGGGCGCAAGGCCGACCGCCTGGTCTGCACGGTCCGCTGGCCCAAGGAGATGGACAAGAGCGAGGGGAACGCGGCCCTGTTGGAAGAGGGAGCGTGGGAGCTGGAAGGGCCCCAGGACATACCGAACCTTATCGAGGAAGTCTACGTCCACCAGGAAAGAGCGCGGCGGGCCCGGGCCGTCGCGGAGGTGGAACAGAGCCAGTTGTTCGGAGAAGACGACGGCTCAGTGTAGTGCCGGCGAGAAGGGGAAGAAGAGGAGTCGAGAGTGCAGATTGAGAAGTTCAGCAAGGGAGGAGCGAGATCATGCCGACGTTTACCGATCCCTTTAACCAAATGACGCCGAAGCGGACCATGACCAAGCGGGAGCTGGTGCGGGCGCTGCGGGCGGATATCGCGGCGGAGGAGGATGCGACCTCGCTGTATGAGGCGCATGTGGATGCCACCAATGACCCCCTGGCGAAGAAGGTGCTTCAGGATATCGCCAATGAGGAACGGGTGCATGTGGGGGAGCTTCAGCGGCTGATAAGTATCCTGCTGGAGGATGAGGACGACTGGCTGGCCCACGGCACGGCGGAGGTCGATGAGATGGCCGCGGAGGTAGCGGCCGAGGCGGGCGAGGCTTGACGGCGGCATAGCCGCGCGACGCAAGTGGAGACGGAACGACGGGGTCGCCTGCATAGGCGGCCCCGCTGCGTGCCAACAACTGGGAAATAGGTACGGTGTCTCCCCGACTACCATCGGCACGATTTGCTTGACAAGTTCGCCCCATCTGCGTAAATTAATTCAATATACTGGACATAATAGTCAAGTAAGACAGGTCTTTGGCACCATGTTCACACCTTCGACAGCCACAATCTACGCCGCTCCCGGGGAGCCTATCCAGGCGCTCCGCGCCGGCACACAGGAGGATGCTCTCAGATGAGTACTACATACCGGTTCCACAACCAGGTCCAGTGCGATCCGTCCACGCAGAAGATGCGCAGGAGCGGTGAGGAGTCGCCGGAAAACCCCTTCAACATTTGGTGTGACGAGCACAACAAGTGGTGGGAGGAAATAAGGGACAAGTGTGCTGACTGCCCCAAAAACCAACACCCTGACGTGGTCAAGAGACGCAGCGCACAGAGGGAAGTCGACCGGGTTCTCAGTGCGAGGCATTGCACCTGATCTCCGCGTGTTCAGCCAGGCGTCTGGGGTAATGGATGCTCTGGCTCGGTGGACCTGCGGTACTCAGGCGAGCGGAGGGCGCGGCGCGTCATCGCGGAACTCACCTCCTCCGCCTCCGTCCCCCTCCCGCCAGCTTCGCCACGCTCCCCAGCGCGTGACTCCCCAGCAGCCCCGCCACTATCGTCAGCCCTCCCGCGACTGCGACCGGCGCGAGTGCGCCGATCATCTTGCGCTTGCCCTGCGCGGCGGCGTCCTCCGGCGTCAGCCAATCCCAGGCCTCCGCCGGTATCCACTCCTCCCGCGAGGACAGCGGGCGGTGTGCCTTCAGACTCCCGGCAGGTATGTGCGTAGTGCGGCGGCTCTTGCCGGAGTAGTGCGCCTCCATCAGCCCCGGCGGCGCGAGAATCGGCGCGCCATCCTTCAGGCAGGGCACGTACCCTTGCGCCCGCAGGCACTTGCGTGTATGCAGCACCACGGGCACAATCCACGCGGCCTGACTCAGCAGCGCCCAGACAACCATACCGGGCAGGCTACCCTCAATCAGCGCCGTGTAGCACAGCACAGAGAACGGCAGCGGGCACAGCCAGAAGCAGAGGGCGGCGTGCGCAAGTTGACCCCAGGGGGTCAGCCAAAACGACTTGACGCCTTCGCGGTAGACGGGGACCAGGGACTCAACCTGGACCGGGATGCGGCCCCGGCCTCCGCAGTTGGAGCACTGCACCGCTTGCTGTCCTCCGGGCACTGCGGCGTACCGGTATCCGTGGCCTTGGCAGGCCGGGCATGGCACCTCCCGCGGTCCCTGCGGCTGCCCCGGCTGCCGGTCAAGCTGCACGTCAAGGACGGCGGGTATGGTGGCGGCCTTCCGGCGCGGGCATTGTCCCCCGCTGGCCGAGCGGGCAGGGGGAGCAGCCGGCGCGTTGCGTGCCGGCCTTGGCGTGGGCGCGCTCTGCGGCGGGCCATGCACAGCATTAGCGGCCGCGTTAGCAAGCGCCGCCACGACCGGCTCCGCCGCCTCCCTGATGCCGCTGGGAAGTGCCGAGGAGGCCCGGTCGGTGGCGATATGGACGGCGCCGGCGAGCGCGCCGGAAGCCGGGTTCTTGCGCCGGGACAACGCCGCGACTGCGGCGAGTGCGGCGAGTGCGGGCCCCGTCACGAAGTCGTGGAACAGTATGCGATGCCGCCGGCCCAGGTAGGGGGCTGGGGAGTCAAGCGCCTTATTGCCCTCATCGTGCTCGTCGCCAGTGAATAGCCGATTGATTGGCCGATGCGTCGCGTGCCGGGGCATGCCCAACCGCCTCCATCCCGCAGTCGGGGCGAGCTGAGAGACACCCAGTCTCAGACTGCTCTGCTCCTAATCTACTTCGCCGTCGCCGCAACATTTCCTGCCAGCCCATCATGTTTCTTGGACGCCAGACTTGCTCCGCTGATTCTATCCATCTGAACTCGTCGTCGCCACCGTCCCCGTTTCTCCTGCCGCGCGGCGCACGTACCCCCCCGCCCTACCGAGAAGGACCCCCTCCCCTCCCCGAAGAACCTCCCTCCCATCACGCCTCGGGAGGGTCCCCTATGCCCAAACTCGCTATCGTGCTCGATTGTGGGGCTACTAATGTGCGGGCTATTGCCGTGGATGAGGTCGGCAATATCGTGGCGGCGGCGGGGGTGGCTAATGCGCCAGCCCCGCATCCGGAGGGGCTGATCTGGGACATGGAGGAACTGTGGGGGAAGCTGGCCGGGGCCTGCCGGGAGGTGTGCGCGCAGGTGCCGGCGGAGGACCTGGCCGCGGTGACCTGTACCACCTTCGGGGCGGATGGCGCGCCGGTGGACGCGGCGGGGGAGCTGACCTACCCGCTGATCTCGTGGGCCGATGACCGGCGGACGGCGGAGCTGGCCAAGCAGGTGGCGGTGGACCCCGGCGGCTGGCCGCTGTTTGCCGGGACCGGGTACCAGATCATCACCTTCGATACGCTGCTGCGATTGATGTGGCTGCGGGAGAATCACCCGGAGACGCTGGAGCGGGCAGAGACCTTCCTGATGACGCCGGGGCTGCTGAGCTTCCGGCTGTGCGGGGAGAAGTCCATTGACCCGACCATCGCGGGGACGGGGATGATGATGGACATGGCGGCGCGGGACTGGGCGCCGGACCTGTTGGCCACGGCGGGCTTGACGCCGGAGTTCTTCCCGCGCTGGGTGGAGCCGGGGGAGGTGATCGGCGAGGTGACGGCCGCGGCGGCGGCGCAGACGGGCCTGCCGGCGGGCCTGCCGGTGGTGGCGGCGGGGCATGACACGCAGTTCGCCCTCTTCGGTGCGGGGGCGCGGCCCGAGGAGGCGGTGCTCTCCAGCGGGACCTGGGAGATTCTGATGGTGCGCTCGCCGCAGTATACGGCCACCGAGGAGGGCTTCCGCGAGGGGCTGATGATCGAGGCGGACGCGGTGCGGGGCTGGTGGAATCCGCAACTGCTGATGATGGGCAGCGGAGTGCTGGAGTG
This sequence comes from Candidatus Zipacnadum vermilionense, assembly GCA_029821755.1. Lineage (GTDB taxonomy): Bacteria > Armatimonadota > Zipacnadia > Zipacnadales > Zipacnadaceae > Zipacnadum > Zipacnadum vermilionense. Next base: position 10,484 of record JALGSV010000007.1, read on the forward strand.
GGTGCGGGACAATTTCTTTGCCGGCGTGGAGGGCGAGGAGGCGTACGAGACGATGATCGCCGCGGGGCGGGAGGTGGCGCCGGGGAGCGAGGACGTCGTCTTCCTGCCCAGCTTCGTCCCCGACAGTGGGCCGACCGCAAAGTATAAGGTGCCCGGGGCGGTGCTGGGGCTGGGCCTGCAGACCAGTCCGGGCCAGGTCTACCGGGCGGCGCTGGAGGGGCTGTGCTTCCAGATGCGCTGGGCGATTGAGATCCTGCGCCAGTGCGTCGGCTTCTCCGCGCAGGGCCTGCGCGTAGTGGGCGGCGGCTCGCGCAACGCCCTGTGGAACCAGCTCCGGGCGGACATCAGCGGCCTGCCGGTGACGGTGATCGCTCAGAAGGAGGCGACGGTGCTGGGGGCCTCGCGCTTTGCGCTGCGGGGCGCGGGGGTGTTCGGGACGTTGGAGGAGGCTCAGGCGGCGCTGCGCCTGGATGAGACGGTGTATGAGCCGGGCGCGGGGCGGGAGGAATACGACGGGAGGTACCAGCGGTTCCGGAGGTTCCCGGAGGCGCTGGGAAGGGTGTATGGGGAGTAGACGCCTCACCCCCCTGCCCCCCTCTCCTTCGCTTTGCTCGGGAGGAGGAGGGGTTTGAGGGGGCTGGCGGTTGGCTGAACGGCAGGGATCCATGGCTGAAGGTGGGAGGACAAACGGTAAGCCGATGTGGCCGTATGCCCTGGTGGCGGGGCTAGCGGCGCTGCTGGCACGGTTGCCTTTTCTGACCAGCCTGCCGCCAACCTGGGACAGCGTGCAGTATACGCTGGCCGTGCTGCGCTACGACATTGAGCTACACCAGCCGCATCCGCCGGGGTACTTCCTGTATGTGTACGCGGGTAAGGCTATCCACGCGCTGGGGCTGGAGCCGTATGCGAGCTTGGTGGCGCTGAGTCTGGTGGCCGGGGCGGTGATGGCTGCGGTGCTGGTGGCCTGGGCGGGGAAGCTAGGGGGACCCAGAGCCGCGCTGGCCACCGGGGCGCTGACCGTGCTGTCGCCGCTGGCCTGGCACAGCGCTACGACGGGGGATACGTATGCGGTATCGGGGATGATGGCGGCGCTGGTGGGGTGGCTGGGGTGGAGGCTGCTGACGTCTCACCCCCCTGGCCCCCTCTCTGCGCGCAGACGCGCTGGGCAGGAGAGGGGCAGTGCGGAGGGCAGTGGCGGGCTGGAAAGCCCGGCCCACGCGGAGGGGAGGGGACCGGCGAGGAGGCCTGTCCTCCTGCAGGCGGCGCTGGCTGGACTGGCACTGGCCGTGGCGGGAGGGATGCGGCCGACCGATGCGGCGTTCCTCTTCCCGCTCTGGGTGTACTGCGTGGCGTCCAGAGGCACGCGGGCGCTGGTGGTGGGGATGGTGGCCCTGGCGCTGGGGACGGCGGCGTGGGTGGTGCCGATGCTGCGGATGACGGGAGGCCTGGGGCGATACCTGGAGATTAGCCACCGGCTGAGCGCGGGGGTACTGGGAGTCTCGCCGTGGGCGGAGCCGGGGCGGGCCGGGCAGTATCTGGGCGCGCTGGCCCTGGCGGCGCTGGCGGTGCTGTTCGTCGGTTGGGTGCTGGTCCCCCTGGCGCGGGGGACGGAGCTGACGCGGGCGCGGTGGTTCCTGATTCTGTGGCTGGCGCCGGCGGGCGTGTTCTTCGTCGCGGTGCACCTGGGGCCGCCGGGGTACCTGATGGTCCTAGCCCCGCCGCTGCTGCTGCTGGCGGGAGTCGGAATGGGGCGGGCGCTGGCGAGCCTGGGCTGGGGCCGGGGGCTGGGCCTGCTGGTGGTAGTGCTGGCCCTGAACGGAATGTTCCTCAAGACCACCGTGATTGACGGCCAGCAGGCGCAGGCGCGGCACTTCCGGGAGATCCAGGCGGCCTGCGCACCATACGCGGGCCCAGAGACGGTGGTGCTGACGACCGCGGGACGGACGAGGGTGCCTCGTGCCGACCTGCCCTTCCGCGCGGCGATGTACCTCCTGCCCGAATGCGATGTCTTCCTGTACCCACTGGAATCTACCGGGCCGATCGGGGGGATGCCCAACGAAGGGCGGGGGTGGAGGAGCTACCTCCGGACGGGGCCGGTGACGGTGCGGGCGCGCTGGGTGCTGGTGGACGCGACGCTGGTGCGGTACCTGCCGCCCGGTACCCAGCCCCGGCTGGTGGTGTCGAACCCGGAAGGTGAGTTATGGGCGGTAGAGGTACCGAGGGGAGAGGTGAGGCTGGAAAGCGCGGGCGTGGAGTGGTGAGAGGGTAGGGAGAGGAGGGGGCAGGTGAGTTGCGCACACCGCGAGTTGAGCAAGGAAGGACGGTGACCGGATTGGGAGAGGACATGACCCTGAACGAATTCCAGCGCCAGATCGAGCGCATCTACTACGCCAAGGACGCCGGGCGGGGGATGGAGGCGACCTTCATGTGGTTCGTGGAGGAAGTGGGGGAGCTGTCCCGGGCGCTGCGGCGGGAGGATCGAGCGGAGGTGGCCGAGGAGTTCGCGGACGTGCTGGCGTGGCTCAATACGCTCGCCTCGATCGCGGGCGTGGAGCTGGCGGAGGCGGTGGCGAAATACTCCGGGGGGTGTCCGAAGTGTGGCGGGGAGCCGTGCCGGTGCGGGGAGCCCCGCCCCTCTCGCTAAACCTGCCCCGGAGTCGGTCGTCGACCGGCAGTTGACATCAGACTCCTGCTGTGCTATTGTTATCCAAGACGCCTCCTGCCTGCTGGGGAGGCGAGCTTACTCTAGGGCGGAGGTTCCACGCTAAAGTGCTATCCCAACGCGACAAACTCGCAGAAGAGTCCTTTGAGGACCGCGTTATCCGTATAGACCGGACCCGCAAGACCGTCAAGGGCGGTCGCATCTCCTCGGCGCGGGTCGTGGTGGCTATCGGCGATCGCCATGGGCGCGTCGGTCTGGGGGTCGGCAAGGCCCTGGCCGTGCCGGACGCCATTGACAAGGCCATCAAGCAGGCCCGCAAGAACGTCATCCGCATCCCGCTGGATGGCTTCACCATTCCGCACCTGATCCAGGCCAAGGTCGGCGGCGCCGAGATTCTGCTCAAGCCCGCCTCGCGTGGTACCGGGATCATCGCCGGGGGCGCCACCCGGCAACTCATTGAAGTTAGCGGCATTCGGGATATTCTGACCAAGTCGCTGGGCTCGGGCAACGTCTTCAACCGCGCTCAGGCCTGCTTCGCCGCACTCCAGGCGCTCCGCAACCCGCAAGAGCTGGCGGACCTGCGGGGAACCTCGGTGCCGGCCATGCTCGGCCGCACCGTGACCGACGGGTACGATGCCGAGGCACAAGCCCAGGTTGAGGCCGAGGCGCAAGCGAAGGCCGAGGCGGAAGCCAAGGCACAAGCCAAGGCCGAGGCGGCCGCTGCCCCCGAGGAGAAGGCCGCGACGGAGGAAGTTGCCACCACGTAGCTCGGCCCTCGCCACCAGATACTAGGACGGCCCCGGCGCATGCGCCGGGGCCGTTGTGTTTTCCAGGGGAGCACAAGCTTCCCAGCCTGTGCCTTCTCCCTCCCCTCAACGTCCCAGATGCACCTCCTACTCGCCTCGGTAGGTACTGGTTACTGCGGGCGTCAGACTGCGGCTTATGATGACGCCGGCTGTCCAGTTGGGAACCCCGAGACACGGGTCATCAGGCAGGGCTACCGGCTAGCGCCGCGCCGCCGCCAGGCAAAAGCCGGCGGAGGTCTCTGGCCTCCGCCGGCTGGGGTGGGTTCGGTCCGATTGCTGGCGTGCTTCTGTTGCCCCGAGAGTGATGTTTGCTACGAATGAGTGCGATGTAGTTCGACGGTCGTGTGCTCGCTCTCCGGCGGGTACAGATACCCCGCCTTGTCGGCTATCCCGTCCGCGTGGCGATGATCATGGCTTCCAGCAGCCTCCCCCGCCAGTACTGCGCCAGCCAATACACGCTGGAGTTGTTGGCGCGGGCGTCGGGCTGGGTTACGGTCAACAGCAGTCGCCCCGGCGCCTCGATAACCGTCTCTCGGCCGAGTTTGCGCACGGTGATGCGGCCAACTAGGTCCTCGTCTTCGTGGGCGAACTGCTCGGCCATGAGGTCCTGCAGCCGTAGCTGTATCTCCGCGGCCCTCTGGGCCGGCGTCATCCCTCCCGCGGCCACGCGTATGCGTAGAATCAGGTGGCCGTCCCAAGTCAGGGGCACGTTATCCTGGCCCAGGGAACCGACGCTGAGCGCCGCTGCCAGGGCCATGAGCGCCCCGAGCACTCCCACGGCCACCCGCAGGTGCATTTTCCGCAAATCTCTCACCTCCCTTTTTGGTGATCTGTAGTTGATAGTCGTCTAACGTCTATAGTTCCACTATCCCCCCGGTCTCCAGGCTCTGGTGGACCCCCGCCGCTATCTTCGTGGCCTCGATGCCGTCGGTGCCGGAGGGGTAGTCGCCCAGGTCCGCCAGAGACTTGCCCTCTAGTAGTTGGTTCACGTTGAGCGCGAAGTCGGCGATGCTGGTCATCCCGTAGCCCTCCCATACCTTGCGCCCGTACTTGTCGGTGCGCCGGCGCAGGAAGGACTTGTTGTGTGTCTGGAGCATCGGCGTGTCCTTGGCGCAGCAGGTAAGGGTGCCCCGGTCCTGGCTATCGCACTCCAGCATCCCCTTGGTCCCCACCAGACGAAGGCCCTGGTTGACCACCGCCTCGAAGCCGTCGGGGAGGATCCAGGAGGTGTCAAACGCTACCGTCGCCCCGTTGTCGAAGAGCACCTTGGCCGAGACCGAGTCCCAGGTATCTACGCCCAGGCTGCGCAGGCGGCCTTTGGCCCCGGTGGCCCAGACGGCCACGCCGTTGGCGCCGATCAGGAACCGCGCCAGGTCGTAGAAGTGCACCCCCAGGAACCAGGCGGGCGAGGACTTGCCCGCCCAGCCGGGGAACCAGTCGCGCGGGACCTCCAGGCGGTCCTCCATGTGCGCGTAGCCGTACTGAATCTCCCCCAGGTCTCCCGTGGCGATCTTGTCCCGCATCGCCAGGTGATACTCGTCGTAGCGCTTGTGGAAGTCCACCATCAACAGGACCCCCGCTTGGGCGCAGGCCTCAGTCATCTCGAGGCAGCCCTCCACCGTCACATCCAGCGGCTTCTCACTCAGCACGTGCACCCCTGCCGCCGCCGCGTCCAGAACGATGTCGTGATGGAAGGGGTCGGGGGTGACCACCGTCACCCCGTCCAGGTTCTCCTTCTCCAGCATTTCTTGGTAGTCCGTGTACGGTTTGAAGGAGAATTCCTGCAGCCGCTGCTCCAACAGCGCCTCGTTGGTGTCGCAGGCCGCGACTAGCTCCGCCTCGCGGGAGTATCCCATTTGCCGGAAGCAGCGCAGATGGTTGATGCCGAAGGTGCCAATGCCTACGATGCCGATACGTGCAGTCGCCATATGTGCAACTCCTTGGTGGTCGTTGGTCGTCGGCACGAACATGGATCGTGGCGGGCGAGTCGGACAGCGTCCGTCGGCCAGACAGCCCGCCTTCGACGGAGTCTCCCAAGCCACGAAGCACGGCCATTTTCCCCCGCTAGTCCACCGTCAATCCCCCGCTTTTCCACCTGGTTTTCCACAGGGTCTCCATGCCAGACACCCTCCAACGCCCACGGGGCAGGCTGCGAAAAAAAAGATTCGCCAAGAGCGTGTGCGCTCAGAGCGCATGCGCTCAGACCCGCCGCCCTCGCGGTCGTCACTCAACCGAACTTCAGTTGGGCAAGACCGTTGCTATTGAAGGGGTGATAGGAAGTGGTGTGAAGAGGGACGCGCCGTGGGCGGACAGGCTTTCTGCCCTGTCCGCTTCCTGGCCCCAGAGACAGGCTAGAAAGCCCGTGCTCCTCTGCCCGGTCCCCAAACCGGGCGGCCAGGTGGCGGCGCGCCGAAGTACAAAGATTGCCCCGATGTTTTGCCCCGATAGTGATCCAGTTGTCGAGCGGGAAGCCAGTCGGCTCTCGCGCGTGGGCGGTATATTCCCTGCGCGGCAGAGCGTTTCCTTCCCGGTCAGGAGAAATGCTAGAAAAAAGAGACGCGGGCCGCCTAACTACCGTTCCACCGCTTCAACTTCGAGAGGACCTCCCCGGCCATCTGGCGCGCCTGGTCCGCCGTCATTCCCCTTTGCTCGGCGAAACCGACCAGCTTGTCGATCATTTGCGCTTGCGTGAGGTCGGCGATAAAGGAGCCCGACTGGAAGCAATGTCGGCAGAAATCCACGGATAGGGTGCCGTCAGCGTTGGCGCCGCAGTCCTCCGGAGCGCTGAGCGGCATCGCGCAGGACTGGCAGACGGAGGCGACGGATTCGCAGTTGGGAATAAGGGGAACCTCCTATCTGTTGTACCGTTCAGCTCGACGGACGCGACGGGAGGAGCCGTGGTTCACGGACCCTCAGTGGGGGCAGCGGTAGCCTTCTCCACCTGGTTGGACACCCTCAGGTCATCCAGCAGGAAGGAAATCGTGGAGGACGTTGCCACTTGGGGCTCCCGTCCGTAGGCCACCAGCAAGGCGCCTGAGTAGGGAACGAGACGCTCCTCGGGCTGCACGCCTTCCTCCGCGACGAGTTTGCCATCTACATAAAGGCGCACGCTGTTGCCATCAAAGGTTCCGGTGAGCCGCTGCCAGACGCTGGCGGTGAGGGGACCGGGCGTGGTCAAGCATACCTGGCGCGACTGGCCCGGCGCCCGGAGTTGTACCGTGAACTGCGCAGTCCCGTCCTTGTTCAGCGCCAGTTCGTAGGTGCCCTTGCCCAGTATGCCGTACGGAAAGCCCAGCGGCTGCTCAGCAACGTTGACGTCGGCGCGCACGGTCAGGCGATTGGTGAGGCAAGGCGAACTGAGCGTGTAGCTGTCGACACCGGAGAAGCCCCGCGCACCCTCCAGCCCACAGCGCAGCGCGAAACCGGCGCCGCGAGGCAGCCACACCGGCACTTCGGACCACACCAGACGCACCCCTTGCTCCGTGAAGCGGTGGACAAAGGCTCCCACTGTGGGCGCGAAGCGGAAGAGCCCGTTGGAGTAAAGGTTGTTGGCGTAGCCGCTGCTATCCACCAGACCATGCCCTATCCCGCTGTCGCAGGTCAGGCGGAGAACCTCGCCGGGCAGTGCCTCGAGGTTGCCGCGCCAAACGGGCCGAGAGCCCTGAGGGCCGAACTCCGGCGGCAGGGGCCGCGCCTCCACCGCTCCCGTCGGGATCACCTCCGGAGCGCCGACCAGGACCGGTGCCGGGGCCGTAGCCGTAGCCTCCCCGGCCTTTAGCTTCTCCCAGGCGCTGGCGTGCAGGGCGTAGGTGATGATGCAGTCGGCTCGCACATGGAACATCCGGTAACTGCCGTCTTGCGACAGGGCGCCGGTGCCCAGCCACAATATGCCCGCGTCCCGCACCAGCGGGTAGTTGGCGTGACGGTGGCCGAAGGCGATGACTATCTGCCGGTAGCGGGGACGGTGGTACTGCAGCAGCTCCACCAGCGCCTCTCGGTTGAAGAGCGCATCCCGCCCGTGGTGCAGGAGGAGGAAGACGTTCTTGTCGGCATGCGCCGCCAGGACCTCGTGCACCCAGGCCAGCTCATCCAGTCGCAGCGCGCCCTCATGGGACCGCGGCCAGACCGAATCGAGGAAGATGAATAGATTGTCTCCCTCCTCTCGGAAGAACCAATCACCCTTGTCGGTCCCGGGGGAGGGGACACTCTCGCTTGGCGTCCAGGTGCCGAGGGAGTAGTTCTTGTCGACGTTTCCGGGCACCACCAGGGTCGGGAGCGGCGATTCGGCCAGGAGCTTGAGGAAGGCGGCCTGCGCGGGTGGACTCCAGTTACCGCCGCTGTCCACGTTGTCACCGGTGATGGCGACCAGGGGGATTTTCCCATAGCGGCCCTCGATCTCTTGGAGGGTGCCCGTCACCAGCTCTGGGGAGTGGTCAAGGTTCGTGCCGGTGAACTGCGTGTGGGTGTCGCTGACCTGGGCGAAGGTGACGGCCCCGGCTGTAAGAGCCTTCACGTCTCCTGCCTTGACCCAGGCGGCAACCTGCTCGGGGGTCGGCGCTGGCGCCGCGGCGCTTCCGACCAACGAAGCGGACCAGGCGCACGCCCATACCAGCGCGGGTAGTAGGGACCGGTGCTTCATGCTAGCGACCTCCCAGGGGTTATCGGTACTGTGTAGGGGCTATCCGCTATTGGCGAAGTGCAGGTACTCGCTCAGCCCATGCCAGAATAGTGCGAGTAGGGCGGCTGCCGCGAACACGCGGTGGCTCCAGGCCCACCAGTGCGGATGCCGCGCCAGGGCACGCGGGGGCCAGGCGCGGAGGAGGCCGGAGACCACCAGCAGGATAAACGCGGCGCTGGTCAACGTCGGCGGGCCGAACTCCACGCCAACCCCCCCCACCTGGACATACCGCCCCAGCACGTGTGCCAGGGCCAGTCCGCCCGCGACGAACCCCAGCGCGTAGTGCCACCGCCGCCAGACGCGATGGATCAGCACGCGGTGCGGCCCGGTGCGGAAGGCGATTACCAGGTAGATCCATAGCCCCGTAGCCAGCCCCGCCAGCAGAAGAAGCCCCCCGGCCACGCCGACGTAGTGCACCCCGTCGTACCAAAGCGAGTGCTCGTGCTGCTCGTGTTCCTCCGGCTCTTTGCTGGGCTCTTCGCCGAAGCGCTCCGCCCGCTCATAGGCCTCGCGGATGGAGGAGGGCAGCTTCTCGTCGGGGTGGTTCGCGGGGGGCGCGGGCGCCTCCGCGCCCGGTGCGGCAGGATGCGCATGAGTCTCCCCCGGCCCCGGCGGTTGCGCCCGGAGCGACAGGGCGGGCCAGAGCAGCAGGACCAGGACGAGCAGAAGCCAGGAAGCGAAGATAGGCACAGGACGACGCATATCCAGAGCAGCTCTCCTCTCCTCACAAGCAGTGGCTGCGGCGGAATGCTCCCATGGTGAGGGACGTTGCGCGGCTGCGGACCGTTCAACCCAACGAACAGAGCGCGCGACCTTGCCCCGCCCCGCCACTACCTTCCCCGATCCACGGTCGTCCGGTCGGGACCTGGCACTTGCCACTACCTCTGTATCTTGTACCGCAGCTTCCCCCCGTACGACTTCATCAGACGCTCGGCCTCTTCCCGGCTGGCCCAGTTGATGTCGCCGAGGTTGGTGTGCTTGAGGGCGCTAAAGGCATCGCCCCAGGCTACCGCGGCCTGCCAGTCCTGCTTGGTCAGCCACCCGTAGAGGCAACCGGCCGAGAAGCTGTCGCCGCCGCCGACGCGGTCCACGTTCTCCAGCTCGTAGGTCACGTCCTCATACAGCTTGTCGGCGTAGATGATGGAAGTCCAGCCATGGCGCAGCACGGTGTCGATGCGCCGCAGGGTCATGGCTACGGCGGTGTGGCCGAAGCGCTCCTTGAGTTCCTGGCAGACCGAAGCAGGCGTGCCGCTGTGGCCGAAGACCTCGTTGGCGTCGTCCTCGGTGGTGATGAGCAGGTCCACGTAAGCCATCATCGGCTCCTGGGCCGTAGCGGCCTCCTCGGTGGACCAGAGATTCTTGCGGTAGTTGAGGTCGTAGGAGACGAACAGGCCGTGTTCCTTGGCCTTCTTGAGGGCCTCCAGGGTCACCTCGCAGCAGCTCTTGGACAGGGCCGGGGTGATGCCGGAGACGTGGAAGGCCTTGCCGCCGGCGAAGACGCCGTCCCAGTCCACCTCGCCGGGCTGGAGGTTGGAGATGGCGGAATTGGCCCGGTCGTAGATGACCGCGTTGGGCCGGGGGGCCGTGCCCATCTCCAGGAAGTACAGGCCGCAACGCTCCTGGTCGTGCCAGACCACGTAGTCGGTGTTGGCCCCCTGCTCACGGGCCTTGTTGCGGACCAGGCGGCCCAGGGGATTAGTGGGCAGGGCCGACACCCAGGCCGAGGTCAGGCCGAGGCGGGAGGCGCCGATAGCGACGTTGAACTCGCCGCCGCCGGCATGGAGCCACAGATCGTTGGCCTGCTCGAGGCGCTGGAACAAAGGCGGGGTCAAGCGGATCATGGCCTCGCCGAAAGTGATGACGTCAAAGGACATACGGGTTAGCTCCTTATGGATGCAAAGGTTCTGTCGCGAGGTAATTCGCGGGGCGGAGGGCCAAGACCTTCCTCGTGGATCGTGGGTCGTGGATCGCCCGGACGGCTTTCCCATGATTCACGATCCACGTCTCCGAGGCAGGAATCGTCGCCCTTTGTCTTGAATAATACTCTGATCATGAAACCACTGCTAGCGGCATGTGCTCTGCTACTGGCGCTGATGGGTACGGGCTACGCCCAACTCACCGGCGTGCGGGCTGGGGAGGACTGGCCGTCGGCCTGGATTCCGCAGTGGGAGATGAGCCTGCGTATCCCCAGGGGTTGGCTGCTGGACTGTCCGCGGGAGGGCGATACCGCCCGCATCTTGTCGCCGCAGGGGACCGAGGTGCTGGTGCGTGTGTGGACCGGGCCGACGGCTCTGACCCCCGCCGAGGCCGCCGCGGAGTATGAGCAGGCCCTGGGCCTGCAGGACATCGTGGACCCGCCGCCTCAGCCGCTGCACGCCGCGGGCGGCCTGCAGGGCGTCTGGGTGGACCTGCCGGAGACTGGCGTGGGCCGGCCGCTACTGGCCTGCGTCGTCTTCAGTACCGGCGCCCGCCGCCTCGCCCTGGCCGTGCGAGGTATCCCCGGATTCGAACAGGCCGCCAAGCAGCGCCTGGAGGCCATGGCCGCCAGCCTGCGGGTGCCGCCGGGACCGCCGGCCCAGCCTGCGGTGACTCCCCCGGTAGTCCCGCCTCCCACTCCTCCCCCCCCCCCTCCGACCGGGGGCACCAGCACCACTACTAGCGGCCCACTCACCCTCACTATCCCCGCCGCGGCTAAGGTCTCCGTCGAGCGCGGCACGCTGTGGGTGGACTATCCCCAGGGCAAGGCCGGGTACTTCCTGTGGCCGGTACGTACGGAACCCGACTCCTCGCTCGCGGACCTGCCGGCGCTGTGGGGAGCGGCAACCGGTCAGCGGTTCACCCTCGGCGGTCAGCGCCGCACCAGAGATGGGGTCGTCTACACCGGCGCCCTCACCCGCGAGGCTCCGTTGCGCGCCGTGCTGTTCGCCTGGCAGCAAGGCCCGTCGGCGCTGCTGCTGGGAGTGTACGGTCAGGTTGGCGACTGGGAGTACGTCCCCAACCTGGCGCGCCTCCTCGGCCAGGCCACCTGCTCCGGCTGGCGGGCCGCCGCGGCTCCTCTCCCGGCGACCCCACTGCCCTGGGTGGGGGCTAACGCTGAGTTGTCCCTACGGCTGCCAGAGAACTGGGAGGCCCGCGGCAGCGTCAGGCAATACCAGAAGGAGTCGGTGATCGACTTCACCGCCCGGGGCGAGGACATGCTCGTCTCCTGGCGACAGCCCTACACCCCCGCCTTCCGGGACCTAACGCCCATCCTGGAGGCGATGCGCCAGAAGGAGGGCGAACGGTACCGGGAGGACGACCAGGAGGACTTCCTGCTCATCCTGCGCCGCCGGGATCCGGAGCAGTTCCTGGCCTGGCTCCTGCAGCAGCCGGAGGAGGGCTGGGATAACCCGCGGATAGTGCGCGCCGAGGCCAACCCGGTAGTGGCGGCGCTGCTGCCCGGCCTGGAGGGCGAGCGGGAGGGGGCCATCATCTGGGTGTCCGGCACCCGCGACGATAAACCTCGCGAGCGGCTGTACCTGTGCGCCGCCGCGTCGCTGCCGCTGGAGCGGGGGGCCTTTCGCTGGCAGGCGGCGGTGATCTCGGTGGACTTCCCGCCCGGCCAGGCCTCATCGGCGCTGGCGGCGCTGCGAGCACTGCTGGCCGGGGCCGGTCCGGTCCGGGCCACCAGCGACGCCGGCAAGGCGGTAACCGCCGCGGCGCAGGCCGTCGCCGCCGCGGCGCAAGTCACAGTCCTACCTACGGGCCTCGGTCCCTGGCCGCTCCTGGGCGCCGATTGCGAGCCGGTTGCGGAGGGTCAGGCGCCGCAGTGGTCGGTGACGCCCGGCCTCGCGGCCTGGCGGGCACTGGTGGGAGACCCGGAGGGTCTGCCGGAACTGAAGGCAGAGTAACCGAAAGATGGGAGTGGGGAGGAAGAAGGGGTTGCACCGTCTAGCGGAGAGCAGCGCTCCGCATGGAGCACCTGGTTAGCGCGAAACGTCCGCCGAAGTACTTGTCGTATCCGAACATCACGACAGTGATCAACTGAAGGGAGCGTGACACATGCCTGACACACTCATCGAGTGCCCTCATTGCCACGGTGAGAAGATATGCAAGGTGGATCACGGCCATAGCTGCGAGGTCTGCAAGACGGCCGTCGGCAAGGGGCGCAAGGGTACCCCAACGGCGGTGCGGTGCTCATATTGCAGCGGCCATGGCCGGCTGTGGGTAAGCGAGAAGCGCCTGGCCGAGATGCAGGCCGAGCAGGCCGAAGCGGAAGCCGCGGCAGCCGAGGCGGACGCGGAGGAAGCAGCAGAAGCCTAAGCGAGGCACCGCTCCCATTTCCGGTCGACCATCGGATAGCTCACGACCAAAGGAGAAACCATCCATGGCAAGCCTCAAAGGATCAGAGACCGAGAAGAACCTGCTAGCAGCTTTCGCCGGGGAGTCGCAGGCGCGCAACCGGTATACCTTCGCCGCCTCCGTGGCGCGCAAGGCCGGTTTCGAGCAGGTAAGCGCCATCTTCCTGGAGACCGCCGATAATGAGAAGGAGCACGCCGAGGTCTTCTGGAAGCACCTGGAAGGCGGCGAGTTGGAGATCACCGCGGCGTACCCCGCGGGGGGGACCGGCGATACGCTGGCCAATCTGCAGATGGCGGCCGAGGGCGAGAAGATGGAATGGGGGACGCTGTACCCTGACTTCGCCCAGACCGCCAAGGACGAGGGCTTCGGGGCCGTGTTCGTGGCCTTCGATCAGATCGCTAAGGTGGAGGCCTACCACGAGCGGCGCTACAACATTCTGGCGGCGCGGGTGGCGAACAACGAGGTCTTTTCCCGCCCGGAGCCGATCAAATGGCGCTGCCGCAACTGCGGGTACGTGGCGGAGGGAACCGCGCCGCCAGCAGTCTGCCCCGCCTGCCAGCACGCCCAGGCGTACTATGAGCCATGGGTGGAGAACTACTGAGGGGAAGATAGACAGACGACAGTGACAGTGTCAGTGAGGGAGCAACTGCCGTCTCCGCTCTCCCGACTGACACTGCCAACTGTCGACTGCAACTTTCGTTACCAGATCTTCAGGTTGTAGTTCGACCGAGTGTAGCCGTAGACCGCGATCACGAAGCGACCGGGGCCGCCCCAGTCGCGGGTGATGAAGGACCCGACCTGCTCATTTCTGTAACCGGCGCTGTACCCGATCAACTCCAGGGAGCTGTTGGGAACACCCGGCCTTAGGGGAGAGAACACGTACAGGTCCGGATCGCCCCAGCGGTCCACCACGTACACATCGGTCAGATTCCACCAACTGGTGAGATTGCACTCGTGCCACTGTGTGCGGCGAGCGGCCACGGTACGGCGCCAGAACCAGCGATTCAGACGCAGCACGGTCATGTAGGAGGCAGGGCTAACCTCCCCCGCCGGTGCGGCCGGAGGCGCCACTTGGGTGCCGTCGGCCAGGAAATCGGGCAGTTCCTTGCCCAGCTCCCCCAGCGTCGCCTGTAACTGCTCCAGCGTGGGGCTCTGGGTCACGGTGACGTCGCTGCGCAGAGGGTCAGGTGTCGCTGGAGTCAAGGGCTCGGAAGTCGAGCCGCCGCACCCGGCCATCAAGAGGATCCCCGCCAGTCCCAGAACCGCCAAAGTTAGTGTGCCGTATCTCATCATACTCACTCCCCTCGAGCCATTTTCGGCTCTGGTTTCCCTATTCGTGTGTCCTTACTACTATCTACTACTGACAATAGTAGATGAGAAAGGTTCCCTTTGTCAAGGAAAAACATGGCGAGTTGCCAGACGCAAGGGGAAGGGTGAGTGCCACCGGCGGGCAGAGGGCAGCCGACGCAGAGCCAAGAGGATCCCGTATGGGTGGCCAGCCCCGGTACCTATCCCGCGCCCACAGCCTGCTCACCCTCAAGGTCCTGTCAGAAAGACCGAACCTTTTCCCCGACAGGGTGTCTACACCCTTGACTTACGGCAGCGGAGAAAGTACAATTTCGCTGCCGTAACTGGGGCTAACAGCCCCAAGCGTGTCGAGCGTCTCAGGGCGCCGATAGCCGATTCCAGGCCGCAGAAGGGAGGCCGCTAGGCCAGGCTGTCGGAGGTCCGCACTGAGAAGCGGAGCAGTAACCCAAATCGTAGCTACGGGCGGATGAGGCAACAATGGACACTCATTTGCCCTCCGCAATATTGGGGTAGCGCTCCGGAGAGATGCCCGGTGTACCTTGTCGTTAAGCCGCTCATCTCCTCGACGACCACACTTAAGGAGGGTATATTACCCCAAATGACTAAGAAACTACTAGTAGTATGCCTGCTCGTGGCCCTGGGCCTCATGGCCCTGCCCGCGCTGGCGCAGACGAATCCCGCAGAGACGGTGCCGTTTGACCACTGGGCCTATGACGCTGTGCAGAAGCTCGTGGATCGCGGCATCATCATCGGTTACCCGGATGGCACTTTCCGGGGCAACCGGGCCATGACCCGGTACGAGTTCGCCATGGCGATCAGCCGCATGCTCGATGCCATGCTCAAGGACCCGAACATGCGCGGTCCTGCCGGCCCCGCTGGCCCCGCTGGCACCGCCGGTGCCGCTGGTGCTGCCGGTGGTCCTGCCGGTCCTGCTGGTGCAGCCGGCCCCGCTGGCCCCGCTGGCCCCGCCGGCCCTGCCGGCCCTGCCGGCCCCGCCGGTACCGTGGATCCTGACGAGGTCCAGGCTATCTGTCAGAGGCTTTGCGACGAGTTCAAAAGAGAACTCAGAGACCTCAAAGACAACATGGACTACATCCAGGACGATCTGTACAATCTCACCGATCGTGTGACCGCCCTGGAGCAAATGGGTGGCCCCCAGGTCACCGGCTGGATCGACTATCGCATCGGCCTCGCTTCCGAGCAAGGCGCGAACAACCTCAAGTTCGGTCGGGACGAGTTCGATAACCTCACCGGCAAGATCGGCGTAGAGGGCAAGGTCACCAAGGACTTGGCCGCACGTGCGATTCTGAAGGTGCGCGATACAAATGCCGGTGAGAACGCCATCTGGCTGTCCGGCACCTCGCCCCGTCAGACCCCTCAATCAGTGGACGGCCACATGGCCGAGCAGGTCTGGCTCGACGAGGCCTGCCTGGACTTCACCTGGCACGTATGGCCGCGTTCGCGCATGATCGCGGGCCGCCAGTTCCAGTCCTATGGCCTGGGCCTGCTGGTCAACAATGCCCGACAGTCGCAGCAGGGGCTGCGCTTCATGTGGGGCAGCCTGTTCAACACCGGCATCGCCGTGGATGGCTTTGTCGGCGGCTCCAACTACACCTTCGCCACGGACCCCGGGAAGACTCCGGGAGATGGGTATGCCAGCGTACGGTTGGCCTACAAGAAGCCCAGCTACGCCCTCGGTGGCAACTGGCTGATCAACGGCGTCGGCGGCGAGAGAGGCTGGTCCGCGGATGCGTGGGCCCGTTTCTGGGGCGGCCGCGAGTTGCAGGCCGAGTTCGCTGTCCAGCAGAAGGACATGCTGGGCAACAAGTACACCATGCATAACGACCCCACCGCCTTGATGGCGATGGTCGATGTCTGGAAGGGCTCCAGGTGGGACCTGAAGGGTTACTACTCCCAGGCTGATGCCGAGTACAACCCCTATTACTCCACGGTCAACCCCTACTTCGAGCTGTACGGTAACGAGGGCCGGCAGCTGGTTGCTTGGGAGCGCTGGCTCCGCAACCCGCTGGTTATGCCGAACCTCAACGTTGTCGGTGGCCGGCTGAACTTCAAGCTGGCGAGCTGGGACTGGCTGGCCTCCTACTATGCCCTGAACGGCCGCAGCAACTTCTGGGGCCACACCCTGTGGGGCAATGACGACGGCAGCCGCATGTTCTCGCCGAGCAACACCTCTCGCGCGCCGTACGACCGCCTGTGGGCGATCACCGCGAAGAAGGCCGTAGCCGATGGCGTGGATCTGAACCTGACCTACGCCGAGCAGCTCCTCGAGAGCTCGACCAAGGCCGACAACCCCGAGATGTCCGATGCCCGCTTGGCTGTCATCGGAATCGCTGTAGGCTTCTAGTAAGCCGCAGCCACGTGAAACCTCAAGGCCCCGATCGCGAGATCGGGGCCTTGTTGTTTGTGGCGGGAGAGAGTCGGGAGCCCAACCCTCAGAAGTCCACCCCTCGCCGGGCCGCCTGCCCCTGCTCAAGGGGGTGCTTGACCGGCTGCATCACTGTCACCAGGTTGGCGAATTCCTGTAACTCGTCGGGAGCGCTGCGGCCGGTGCAGATGACCTCCATGCCCGTCGGGCGCGCGCGCAGGGCCGCCAGGAGGTCCTCCAGCGGTACCAGCCCCAGGTGCGCGGTGTTGTTGATCTCGTCCAGAACCACCACGTCCCACTGCGGGTCCGCCAGCACCCCGCGCGCGATCTCCCACGCCTCCGCTGCCAGCCGCCGGTCAAGCTCGGTCGGCTCGCCGCGCATCAGCTCCGCCGTGGCCGGGTGGTCCAGATTATGGAATACCAGGTCCGGGGCGAAGCGCTCGGCTAGGCTTTGCTCTGCCGGCTTGATACCACCTTTAAGGAACTGCAGGAAGTAGACTCGCAGCCCTGCCCCCAACGCTCGCCAAGTCACGCCCAGCGCTGCACTGGTCTTGCCCTTCCCGTTGCCCGTGTAGACCTGCACCAAGCCCGGCTGCAGTCTGCTCATGCGGTTCGCCTCCTACGCATATGGAGTGACGGGGACATGGTAGGGGCGCGGGAGGATGATGTCAAATGGCAGCCGCACCAGAGCGCGACCTCCGGTTGTCGGGAAGCGGCAGACGCCAGGTTGAGCCTCAGCCCCCCCACCCCCCTCCTGCGCGCGGGGACGTGCGCAGCTCAGGGCTGGAGAAAAGGGGAGTGAGCATCCCGGGCAAGGCCCGTCGGCGTCAAACAGGTTCTTACTAGACCTCGGAAGGAAATCCCGACACCAAGGAGGAAACCACCCTCCGAAACGAGAAATGCAGTCTACTCGGAAATGCTGGAGCCGTGCGGAGCTCGATCCGCGGCTCTCGGCGTGTGGATTGCGCCTGGTGGTGAAGGCTGTCATGATGGATGTCAAGAAGCTAGCGAAGGTCGCAGGTGGCGGCGGGCAAGCGGCCCCGCAGATTCAGAAGCAGATTAACCTTCCGTGGCCCGATGCCTTCCGCATCAGCCTCAGGAGCGTACTCCTGCGGCTGGGGCGCGCGGGGATTGCGGCCACCGGCATCGTGTTGGGGGTGGCCTTCCTCACCTATGTCTGGTCCGACCGCATCTTCAGCGACGGCGTGGAGAAAGCACGCTTGGCCCAGGAGCAGACTCTAGCCGCGGCCGCCGAGAGCGTGCGCAAGCCTGCCGCCGCGCCGGAGGCCGAGCAGGGGGCCCCTGATCAGCCTGTGGCGCCCGACGCCAGTCAGTCCACCAAGGCCGAGAAGGACGCCCGCCAACTCTGGCTGGTCGTCATGTCCTTGCTCGTCTGCGGTATCGGGATCACCAACGCCATGCTCATGTCGGTAACCGAACGCTTCCAGGAAATCGGCACCATGAAATGCCTGGGGGCGTTGGACGCGTTCATTGTGCGTCTGTTCCTGATCGAGTCGGTGGTGATCGGGGTGCTGGGCTCCGCCGCCGGCATCATCATCGGCATCCTCTTTGTCCTGCTGTACTACGGGATCAAAGAGGGCTTCTCGGTGACCGCCAAAGTGGACTGGGGCTCGTTGGTGATGGTCATGTTGTACGGGCTGGTCATCGGGACCGTCCTGGCCCTGCTGTCCGCCATCCCCCCGGCCATTCGCGCCGCCCAGATGCCCCCGGCAGCAGCGCTGCGGAGCGAAATATAGCGTAGGAGCGGATTCTGCGGAGCGAAGTGTAGCACCGCGGCGGCTCACCGGCATTCGAGGAACGGGCGACTGTCGCGGCAGAGACGTCGCGGAAGCGGCCCTTACGGGAGCGAGTGGGGTTCCCCTCGCGGCGGGCACCCCCCAAGGAGAATCCTATGGCCAAGTATGTTTGCCCTAGTTGCGGTGAGAAGATAGAGACTACGGGGATTGTCACGGTCTGCCCCAAGTGTAACGCCGATATGGCCGGCGTGATGGAGCAGAGCGCTCGGGCCCTGCGGCAGAAGGCCGCGGAGCTGATCAAGGATGACTCGGTGACTACCCACGAGTACATCGTCCGCACTCGGGGGCTCAAGCGGAGCTACATCATGGGGGAAGAGGAAGTGCAGGCGCTGCGCGGCATAGACCTCGACGTCCGCCGCGGCGAGTACCTCTCCATCATGGGCCCCTCCGGCTCGGGCAAGTCCACCCTCTTCAACCTCATCGGCGGCCTGGACAAGCCCACCGCCGGGTCCTGCTATATCAACGAAACGGACATGGCGCAGCTCTCCGCCCACGAACTGGCCTGGCAGCGCTGCCGCACCATCGGCTACATCTTCCAGACTTTCAACCTCATCCCGGTCATGACCGCCCTGGAGAACGTAACCCTCCCCATGATCTTCGCCGGGATGGGCAGCGACGAGATGCTGGAGCGCGGACGGATGCTGCTGGATCTGGTGGGCCTGGGCGGCCGCCTGAACCACAAGCCGCAGGAGCTGTCCGGCGGCCAGCAGCAGCGCGTTGCCGTGGCTCGTTCGCTGGCCAATAGCCCGGCCATCGTTCTGGCTGACGAGCCCACCGGCAACCTGGACCTGCAGACCGGTAAGGAGATCATCGAGCTGCTTAAGGAGCTGAACGTGGAGAGCGGCGTAACCATCATCTCGGCCACGCACGACCTGAAGATGATCGACGTCTCCGACCGCATCGTGCACATCCGCGACGGCCAGGTGGAGCGAATCGAGAAGCGCGAAGAGATCGATCTGGAGATCGGGACTATGGGTGGCCAACCCTAGGGTCGGTAGGCATCAAGGCAGGACAGCAATAACGGCGGGAACGACAGAAACGGCAGGCCCCCGCCCTCAGGCCGCCCCAAGGGCGCCTCACGCTCCTGCCCCCCTCTCTGCGCACGTCCCGTGCGCTGTGCAGGAGAGGGGGGAGCAGAAGGGAAGCGGATGGTTTTGCCCCACCCCCCTTCAGGGAGGGTCGCCGGCAGGTTGGTGTCGGCGGGGTAGGGAGCTTGTGCGGGGAAGCTCGCGTCACGCGGACAGCGCTATCGAGGCGGTGAACTCGCTCTGATGAAATCTTGCAGCATAAGGCCGGCCCTGTTGGCGATGGCCATTCTGCTGAGCCTGGGCGTGGCCGACTACTCCACGCTGGCCCAGGAGGAAATGGAGGTGGCGCTCACCTCCGAGACTGACTATGCCAAGGTCGCCGCGCAAATCTCGGCTTCCGAGATCAACGAGACTATTCGCACGCTGGCTTCCTTCGGCAGCCGCGTGACCGGATATCCCGGCTGCGAGCGGTCCGCCCAGTTGATCGAGCGGAAGTTCCGTGAGGCGGGGCTGCAGGACGTCACTGTTGACGAGTTCCCGGTCATGTCGCCGCGTGTGACGGACGACCAGCGCCCGGCCACTCTCGCCGTCGGCGACCGCGAGTTCACCATCTACCCGCTCTGGCCCAACCTCGTCAGCACCCCCCAGACCCCGGCCGAAGGCCTCAGCGGCCCGCTGCTGTACGGGGGCAATGGCTCCTTCGCCGCCTTCAATGGCCACCCGGTCACGGGTAGCCTCGCCCTGCTCGAGTTCAACTGCCAGTCCCGGTGGCTCAACGCCCCCCTGCTGGGCGCCAAAGCCGTGCTGTTCATCGAGCCGGAGGAGACCATCCGCGGCGAGGTGGAGCAGAAGTTCCTCTCCATACCGGCCGACATCCCCCGGTACTGGGTGCCCCGGGAGGTCGCCGACTACCTGCTCGGCCTGCTGAAGGCCCGGGGCGACTTACCCGTAATCGTCCACTGCGACATGCGGTGGCAGAGGGTCACGGCCAAGAACATCTCCGGCGTGATCCCCGGCACCGACCCGCGCCTCAAGGCCCAGCGCGTGGTCGTGCAGGCCTACTACGACTCCATGTCCATCGTTCCCAGCCTGGCTCCCGGCGCCGAGTCGGCTACCTCGATCGCCACGATGCTGCAACTCATCAAGGCCTTCCAGGCGCAGCCGCCCAAGCGCACCGTGCTGTTCCTGGCCACCGCCGGGCATTTTGAGGGTTTGGCCGGCGAGCGGCGCTTCGTGATGGAGACCGTCCGCGGTGCTCGCGCAGACGGCTACGTCAAGTACTGCTTCAACATCGCCAACGCCGCCCGCAAGGACGTGGAGGACATCGCCGCGCGCCTGTGGGGCGAGGAGATCGGCCCCGGCGGCGTCAAAACCACCCGGTCGCAAGAGGAACAAATGCGCGGCCTGGGCGGCTTGCTCAGCCGCGTCCGCGCGGCCGCCGCCAAGTCCGGCAAGATCCAGCGCAAGTCGGCCCGGGGCCTGAGCATCGCCGACCCCAACGCCAAAGTCCTGCCCATCTTCCAGTTGCCGGAGAAAGAAATCGCCAAGCGCAAAGCCTTGCTGGACGAGTTCCAGCGCCGGGTGCCGCTGATCCGCCAGGCGGCCCAGCAAGCCGAGGCCGCCATCCGCCAGGCGCAGAGCCAGGGCGACGGCGCTAACCTGGAAGCGGTCCAGCAGGCCACGTACGGCGTCATCGACGCCCTGGACTTCTCGGACCAGAACGTCAACCTGTGGTGCTCGGTTGACCTCTCCAGCCGCAACTCCGCCTTCGGCATGTTCTATAAGGGCTACTTCTACGACTATGCCGAGGGCATGCAGTGGAAGTTCGCCGACGTGGGCAAGAAGGCGCGTGAGTACGCCTCCCTCATCGGGCAAGCGCTCTCCGTGGACCCGGCCCAGCGCTTTGTGGACGGCATCAACGCCCTGCAGGGCAAGAACTGGCAGACATACATGGCCGGCCACCTGGCCCTGGGTAACGAGGTCGCGGTCCTGGCCGGTATCCCCGGCCTGGGGCTGGCCACCATCAACGACAGCCGCCCCCTGGTCGACACTCCGATGGACCTGCCCGACGCCATGAACCTCGACAACGTTATGGAGCAGGCGCGGTTCTTAAGCTGCCTGCTCAGCGACATGGTCTCCGTCACCCAGCCCCGCGACCTGTACAAGATTGATCTGGAGGACAACTTCGGCGAGGCCAAGGGTCGGTTGGTGCAGTTTGACCCCGCCGTCAGCACCTTCCCCGACGACCCCATCGAGGGCGGCATCGCCACCATCCGCAAGGTCGAGAAGAGCGCCATGGGTGTGCGCACCGAGCTGTTTGACGAGGTGGACAACCTGGGCCGCTACGCTCTGACCGGTGTCGCCAACGTCCGCGCCGTGGCGGGCAAGACCACGGTGGAGGGCTTCCTCACCAGCGCAAGCGATGGCACCATCATCA
Organism: Candidatus Zipacnadum vermilionense; assembly: GCA_029821755.1. Taxonomy (GTDB): domain Bacteria; phylum Armatimonadota; class Zipacnadia; order Zipacnadales; family Zipacnadaceae; genus Zipacnadum; species Zipacnadum vermilionense. The sequence goes on from JALGSV010000007.1 coordinate 31,947, forward strand.
TGGCCCCCGACCTGGGCGTGAACGGCGCCACGGCCTACCCCATCGAGGTCGACATGGACCAGCCGGTTAAGCCGGTGACGGTCGTCATGTTCGAGTGCAAGCCGGTCACGCTTTACGACATGGTCGACCAGCGGTTCTTCGATCTGCTTTCGGAGATCTACGTCTACGACGCCGCCCTGGAGGCCCCACCCTATACTTACGGCGACTGCCTGCCCTTGCCACCCAAACGTCTGGTCAGCACCTACGAGCCAGTGGGCGTGGTCTTTGCCACCCCCGGCACCAAGCTGCGGGTGACCATGGCCGCCAGCCTCCTGGGCCTGCGCTTCTTGCTGCTCAACCCGTCGCCGGCCAGGCCCGAGGGCGAGGGCTATCTGGTCGACGAGACCCCCTCCCTGTACATGAGCCCCTACCTGGTCGCGCGGGACATGTGGACCCTCGATGAGGACCGCATCGCCAAACTGGAGCGATTCGGTATCACCAACAACCTGGTGACCGAGGCCCACAATGCCGCCAGGGAGCAGCTGGAGATGGCCTCCGAGTTCCTGCGTCAGTACCGCTACGACGCTTTCATCAGCGCAGCACGCTCGGCCTGGGCGCTGGAGTCCCGCGCCTACCCCGCCGTGCGCTCGACGGCCAACGACGTGGTCAAGGGCATCATCTTCTACATGGCCCTGCTGCTGCCGTTCAGTTTCTTCCTGGAGCGGCTGCTCATTGGCCATGCCGACCTCAAGTGGCAACTGCTGGGCACGGGCGGCATCTTCCTGGGCATCTTTGCGGTGCTGTACTTCGTGCACCCCGCCTTCCAACTCACGCCTACCTCCATCGTCATCCTGCTCGCCTTCATCATCCTGGCCCTCGGCTGTCTGGTCACTAGCATCATTGTGACCAAATTCGAGGAGCAGATGAAGACGGTGAAGTACGAACAGACGGGCGTGCATACCGCGGACGTGGGCCGCTTGAGCGCCTCCGGCGCCGCTTTCAGCCTGGGCGTCTCCAACATGCGCCGCCGCAAGACGCGGACCTGGCTCACCTGTATCACCCTGATTCTACTGACCTTCACCGTCATGTCCTTCACCTCGGTGGTGCAGGCGGTGCGGGCCAACAAGATTCTCATCCCCAAGCTGGCGCCCTACAACGGCGTGCTCATCCGGGACAAGACCTGGCTGCCCATCGGTGAGGTCACGTACCGCCAGATGGTCACCGAATTCGGCGACCAGAACCACGTCGCCGGCCGCGCTTGGTACTTCTCCACCGAGATCGGTAAGCAGTCTTTCGTCTCCGTCAGCCGCGGGGGAGTGGAGTACATGGCTACCTCCATGCTGGGCCTGACACCGGCGGAGGCCGAGGTCACCCAGCCGCAGGAGTATCTCGTTCCCGGCAGCCGCTGGTTCACCCCGGAGGACAAGGAGGTCTGCCTCCTCCCCGAGGGCGTGGCCATTGCTCTGGGTGTGACCCCCGCCGACATCGGCAAGATCACGGTCAGCGTGTTCGGCAACCAGATGCAGGTCATAGGTATCCTCTCCTCCTCGCGCTTCAAGAGCGCCCAGGACCTGGATGGCGAGGTGCTCACCCCCGTCGACTTCCTGGTCATGCAGCAGCAGATGGCACAGGCCCAGGTCGAAGAATCTCGGGGCCGCTCCATGAAGGGCGGGGAGATGCAGGAGTACATCCACCTGGTCCCCGACGCCGCCATCATCGTGCCGTACGAGTTCGCGATGGCGCACAACGCCACTCTGCGTTCGGTGGCCATCGCCACCCCGACCCCGGAAACTGCCAGCGAAGTGCTCAACAAGCTCATCACCCGAGTGGAGCTTAACCTCTACGCCGGCGTGGGCGGCAAGACGTACCTGTGCAGCGCCGTGGCCTCTACCGGTTTCTCCGGGATGGGCAACGTGATGATCCCTATCCTCATCGCCGCGGCCATCGTGCTCAACACCATGCTCGGCTCGGTTTATGAGCGGGTCAAGGAGATCTACATCTACAGTAGTCTCGGCTTGGCGCCCAACCACGTGGCGGCGCTGTTCATCGCCGAGGCCAGTGTCTACGCGGTGCTGGGGGCTATCGCGGGCTACCTGGTGGGCCAGACGGCGGCGAAGATCGTTACCGTTTTCCACCTTTCCTCCAGCCTGAACCTCAATTACTCCAGCCTCTCGGCGATCGCCACCACCCTGGTCATCATGGCCACCGTGTTGCTCTCGGTAATGTACCCGGCCCGCCGGGCCTCGGACATTGCCATGCCCGGCATCGAGCGCCGCTGGAACCTCCCCGACCCCGAGGGCGACCTGCTGCGGATGAATCTGCCCTTCACCGTAACCGGCGACCAGGCTCTGGGCGTGAACATGTACCTGCGCGAGTTCTTCATGGCGCATACCGACTACTCGCTAGGCCAGTTTTCGACGGCCGATATCGAGATGAGCCGGAAGGACTTTGAGAAGGGCGCGGGCTTCAGCCTTTCCTCCATGGTCTGGCTCGCGCCGTATGACCTGGGCGTGTCGGAGCGGCTGGCGGTGCAAACCGTGCCCACCGACGACCCGGAGATCTTCACCATCGAGACGGAGATCATCCGCCAGAGCGGAGACGACGCCTCCTGGATGCGGGTGACGCGCAACTTCATCAACATCATGCGCAAGCAGTACCTGCTGTGGCGGACCTTCCCCTCCGCGCAGAAGGACGAGTACGGCAAGAACGCCCTGGCGCTGCTGGAGGGCCGGTACGTGGATGAGGAGGTAGTGGGGCCGTCGAAGGCGGAGGAGACGGAGGAGGCGTAGGGAACGGGGGCCCTACCTCCTGTCCGGGTGGGAGAGGGGCCGCACCGGTGAGGCTACGGTGCAAAGTAGTTTCGCTAGGTAGCACGAAGACGCCGGTACCACCGGAGGCAGGCTTGGGAGCCTGCGCTACCGTGGGAGGTTGACTGTGGCAGCATACCAAGATCCGGAAATAGAACTGTACCGGAGCCTGATGGAGCGGCCCGATACGTACACCGACGGCTTTGACGCCCGGTCGTTGGTGGGCGCGGTCTTTGTCGGCTTCGTGATGATGCCCGGGGCGATCTACCTGGGGTTGGTCGCCGGCATCTCCCTGGGCAACGCCGCCGAGTGGGTGACGGTCATCCTCTTCGCCGAGATCGCTCGGCGCTCGTTCGTCCGGCTCAACCGCGCCCAGATCTACATCCTGTACTACATTGCCGCCGGCCTCACCGCCATGTATGGCGGCATAGCCCTCTCCGGCGGCGCCTTCGCCCAGGCCATCTGGTGGCAGTACTTCATCCGCTCCCAGGCTGCCAAGGGATTGGGCATCGCTGACAAGATCCCCACTTGGCTGGTCCCGCCCGAGAACTCCCCCGCCATCATTAACCGCACCTTCTTCCACGAGGACTGGCTCATCCCCAGTTTGCTGCTGGTCGGGGGCTATATCCTGGCTCGCCTCAACTGGTTCGGCTTTGGGTACCTGTTGTTCCGCGAAACCTCCGACTACGAGCAGCTGCCCTATCCCTTCGCCGCGGTCACCGCGCAGGGGGCGACCGCTCTGGCCGAGGCCGGCAGTAAGACCGAGACCTGGCGCTGGCGCATCTTCTCCATGGGCGCCATGATCGGGCTGGTCTTCGGGGCCATCTACATCGGCATACCCACCATCACTAGCGTGATCATGACTGAGCCGCTGGAGCTCATCCCGATCCCCTGGATTGACCTCACGCGTAGCACCCAGTCCCTGCTGCCTGCCGTGCCCCTGGGCTTCATGACCGACCTGGGCACGATCCTGGGTGGCTTCGTCCTGCCCTTCTGGGCGGTGGTAGGCAGCGCCATCATGGCCCTGGCCACCATCATCGTCAACCCGCACCTGCAGACCGCCGGCATACTCAAGCAGTGGACGCCGGGAATGGATACCATCTCCACCCAGTTCGCCAACCAGCTCGACTTCTACCTGAGCGTCGGCATCGGTGCCACCCTGGCGGTCGCTCTGCTCGGGTTCTACGAGGTCATCGCCAGCTACCTGGCGGCGGTCAGGGCCCGCAAGAGGGGGGAGGCCGAGGCCGGCTCCTGGGCGCCTCCGGCCGGCCGGGGCGACTTCCCGGTCTGGATCGCCGTCACGCTCTTCGTCGGCTCCACCGCCGCGTACATCCTGCTCTGCCACCTGCTGGTCCCCGGGTTCCCCGTCTGGTGGATAGTCCTATTCGGCTTCGTGATCACGCCGATCAACTCCTACGTCAACGCCCGAATGATCGGCCTGACCGGCCAGTACATCGGCATCCCCATGCTGAAGAACGCGGTCATCATTGTCAGCGGCTACAAGCACATTGACATCTGGTTCGCGCCGATCCCGGACTTCAACCACGGGGATGTGGCCCAGCAGTTCCGCGTCTTGGAGTTGACCGGGAACAAGGTCGTGAGCCTGGTTAAGGCGGAGTTGACCATCTGGCCTATCGTCATCTTCGCCAGTCTCATCTTCTGGTCGTTCATCTGGAAGCTGGGGCCGATTCCGTCCACCTCTTACCCCTACGCTCTCAAGATGTGGCATCTGACGGCGTTGCAGAACGGCATCTGGTACACCGCCAGTCTCAATCCGGAGCAGTCTTACTTCCTCAAGGCCTGGAAGTGGGAGTACGCCATCGGGGGCATGGTGGGGGCGCTGGCGCTCTACACGGTCCTGCGCGCCTTCCGACTACCGATCCTGCTGATCTACGGTATGGTGCGCAGCTTCGGGATCTTGCCGCACTTCGTCCTCCCGCAGCTGCTGGGGGCGCTCATCAGTCAGTATTACTTCATCCCCCGCTTCGGCGCCCGGCGCTGGAAGCAATACGCCACCGTCCTCGCCGCCGGCTATGCCTGCGGCATGGGCCTGGTGGGGATGATCGCCGTCGCCCTGGTGCTGATCGGCAAGTCGGTGTCACAGATGCCATACTAGGGGGCGTCCCCAGGTGAGGGGACTCCCCCTCGCTTAGCTGGCCGCGTCCGGGGTATAATCTGGATACCAATCGCCGCCGGCGTTCTCTTGCGCCGGCGGTCTAGTAGAGCGGCTGCGCTCTTCGCTGAGCGCCCCGGTAAGGATGTGGTTCGGATGGTAGGCATGCGCAGAACCCGCGCCGGCTTTACTCTCGTCGAGATGCTGGTGGTCATTGGCATCATCGCTATCTTGGCCGCGATCATTTTCCCGGTGATGGCTAACGCGAGGCATAAGGCCCACCAGACCGAATGCATCTCCAATCTCAAGAATCTCGGGCAGGCCTTCTCGCAGTATATCCAGGACAACTACGGCTACTTCCCGCCGTGGTGCGCGAGCCACCCCAACCCCATGTCGCCGCCTAGTCCCCAGAACGCACCCGACGACACCATCATGACCTGGGACAAAGCGCTGGTGATGGACTACCTGCAGGGCAAGGAGGAGACGGTGGTCTGTCCCTCCAACCCTGAGCCCAAGAGCGTGATGGGCCCTGGCGCAGTGCAGGGCGAGTGCCGTTCCTACGCCATGGCACGCTACACCCAGCGCCTGCGGGGCACGGACTTCTGGGGCGGCTACGCCCAGATGATCCCCAACCCCTCCAAGACCGTCCTACTCTTCGAGAAGGGCGCCAACCTGCCCGGTTCCTGGGGAGATGCTCTGGGCGAGAACGTGCGCCAGAGTCACAACTCCAAGGGCCAGCCGGACTACAACGAGCTGATGTTCCACTACGGCGCGAAAAACATCCTGTTTGTGGATGGCAGCGTCAAGCTGGAGAAGACCGAGCAGGGCGCTTTCGCCTGGGACTCGGGGCGCACCACCCCCGCAGGCAGCGAAAACTTGGGTCCTGGCGTCTGTGAAGTGTGGGGCCTACCTAGTGACGGCGGGGACTGGCCTCCGCTGGAATAGGTACGGAAAGACCGAGAGGAGCGCCGGGTGGGAGGGCGAACCGAATCCCTCCGGCCCGCGTCGGACGGTCATAGGGAGACGATAATCGGCATGGTGGAAACTTCGGAATGCCAGGGCCGCTCCGCACAGGGGTGGACCAACTTCATCATCGGCCTGCTGGTATTTGCGCTCGGCATCGTCTTGATGCTGGCGGCCTTCTACTGGGGTTACAACATGCTGCGGGGAGTGGACGATGAGGTCCGCTCGGTGCAGACAGTCCAGGCGGCGGACAACCCGGCCGCCCCGGCCAGCGGCACGCCTGGCTCCCAGCCGGCGGTGGTCCAGGCGACGCCTCCTCCCGCGGGCGGCCCCACGCTCCTGGAGGTGGCCGCCGGCTACGTCCTGAAGCTGGTGGTGCTCTTAGTGCTGGCCCTCATCGGCGCGATGACGGCCTCCAAAGGGGCACAACTGGCGGGGACGAAGGTGGGATAGGGAATTGATGATTGATGACTGAGGAATAATGGATGGGGAAGGAGGTCAACCGGCAGGCCTGTCTCCTCCCCCTTCATCGTTCCTCAATAGCTCGATACAGCCTCTCCGCCACCTGCTCGGAACTGTACTCCCTCACCACTACCTCCCGTCCCCGCTGGCCCTGCTCTCGCGCCTCCTCCGGGTGATCCAGCATCCAGCCCAGCCTGTCCGCCAGCGCGCCGACGTCTCCCTCCGGAAAGACCAGCCCGCCGCCCGTCTGGTCAATCAGATCCGGGATGTACCCCGAGTCGGACCCCACCACCGGCACCCCGCAGGCCAGCGCCTCCAACAGTACCCGCCCGAACTGCTCCTTCCAGTTGCGCGTGGTGCGGGAGGGCAGCGCCAGCACGTCCATCGCTCGGATGTAGGCCGGCATGTCGTGGTGCGAGACAAAGCCGAGCAGCCGCGCCTGGCCGGGGGCGAGATGGGTCGTCACGAACTCCTGCGCCTGCTGCCGCAGGGGGCCGTCCCCGATCAGCAGGAGGTGGAAGCCATCGCCCCGCGTCTGGCGGAGTCGCCGGGTCGCCGCCAGCAGGTCCAGCACGCCCTTGCGCTCTTCTAGCCGTCCGGCAAAGCCGATCACTGGCCCCGTTAGGCCCAACTGCCGACGCAACTCCTCCGCCGGCGCGGGTGAGAAGGCGGCGGTGTCTACCCCATGTGGCAGCAGCGTCACCAGCCCGCGGTAGCCCCTCCGCGCCAGCACCTCCCCGCACTCCGGGCTGACCACCAGCATCCCCGCAGCCTGCCGCAACACCCATTCCTGCGTCCAACCAAAGGGCGGGGGATAGTGGCGGAAGAGGTTCTGCTTGGTGTACAGCAGCACCAGCGCCCCCAGCCGCCGCCCCAGTTGGGTCCCCTGGTAGGCCACTAGCGAGTAGGGCTCCTCATCCAGCAGCAGCACCTGCGGCTGGAAGGCCTCCAGCAGCCGCCCCAGCCGCCCGCGGGCATACCAGTGCAGGTGCATCTGCCCGCTGAATCGCACCGGCAGGGAGTGGGCGAAGCCGACCGTCTCCGGCAGGGCCGAGAAGGCCTGGCCGCCGCTCAGGCGGTTCCACCAGTAGTCCGGCGCGATCAGTAGCAACTCCAACTCCGGGTAGGCCTGCGCCAGGTCCGCGTACAGACGCTGGTTGACATCCACGACGCAGGAATGGCTGATCACGGCCACCCGCCGCCGCGGCTCCCTCTCCGATGGTACCGGTGCCTCGCCGGTCCTCTCGACCCACTTCCCCCAGCCTGCCCTCTCCAGGAAGAATTGCCCCACCCGCTCGGCCTGCCGGTCCCAGGTCAGCGGCGCTGCCCGCCGGTGGGCTTCCTCGCCCATCCGCTCGCGCAGAGCCGGGTCGCGCGCCAGCACCCCTAGCCGCTGGGCGATTTGGCTCGGGTCCCGCGTCACCAGGTAGCCGCTGACGCCGTCCTCAATCAGCTCCGGCGCGATTCCCACCGGTGTCGCCAGCAGCGGCAGGCCACAGGCAGCCGCCTCCGCCAGCACCAGCCCGAAGCCCTCCGCCTCCGAGGGCAGGGCAAAGCAATCGGCCGCCGCGTAACACCGCTCTACGTCCGACCGAGGCCCCAGGACCAACACGCGCTCGGCCACCCCCGCCGCCTCGGCCAGGGCGGTCAGGGCCGCCGTGTCACCCTTGCCTACCACCACCAGCCGGGCCGGTAGCTCCAGCCGAGACAAGGCATGTACCAGCAGCGGTAGCCCTTTCTCAAACCACATTCCTCCCACGAAAAGCACGACGAACTCTCCCTCCGCCAGCCCCAGTTTTTGCCGCATCTCCTCCCGCAGGGCCCGCCTCGCCGCCGGGTTGAATACCTCCTGATCCACGCCGTTGGGCGCCACCAGGATGTCCTCCCGCCGCACCCCATGTTCGGCCGCCAGGGCCCGGGCCAGTGCCCCGGACACCGCAATCACGCGCTGGGCGCAACGCCGCACCGCCCGCCCCTCCATCGCCGAGGCCCACAGGTTGCGCAGATACTGCAGCACGCGCCAGGGGCGAGGCTCATGGGGCTGTTGGGGGTGAGGGCGCGCCGCGGCGCGGCGGCGGGTGGCGTGGCAGGTGTGAGCGAGGACGAAGTTTTGCCGCAGCGCATTGCCGCCTTGCGACATGATTACATCGTAGTCGCGAGGCCGTACCACCAGCGCTGACAACAGGGGGATAAGGAAGGCCTGGAGAGTGGCGGACCGGCTGGGCCGCCATAGCCGATGGACGGTGACCTCCGGCGGCAGGTCCTCCGCGCTGTAGCAGTACAGGTGTACCTCGTGCCGTCGGCTCAGGCGGCCGACTAGTTCCGCCGTGACCCGCTCCTGCCCGCCGCGCCGGTGAACGTGCTCGGCGATCAGGGCCAGGCGCAGCGGTCGCACGGAGTGTAGTTCGTTGTTCATTTGGCCGGGACCGATAGCGCCGGCGCCTCCGGCTGGGCCACCGGCGTTAACTCAGCGGCCTCCAGCTCCGGCAGGCGCTGGCTGACGGCGTAGCAGGTCCAGAACAGTAGCCCGCCAGGCGCCAGGTACAGGGCGCTGCCCACCGACAACTGGAAGATAATGGAGATGGTCACGCTTACGCAGGCCGCGGCCACCGCCCGGTAGGCAGGGCTGCGGCAGGCCCGATACGAGCGGATATTCCCCGCCAGCACCCGGTAAAGCAGCCACAGGAACAGAATGATCCCCGGAAAACCCAGTTCGCGCAGCGCCCGGCCGTACTCGTTCTCCACAAAGCCGCCCGCCTCCCCGATCCGCATCGCGGGGCGGCCCAGGGCGTCCGCGCCCCGCCCGATGCCCGCGCCCGTCGCTACTCCCACCCCCAGCGGGTGCTCCCGCAGCGAGTCCCAGCCGTGCTGAAGGGGAATCAGCACCCGGTTGACCATTCCCTCCGGCCGGAGCATCTCGCGGTTGTAGCGACGCGCGAAGGCCCCGCCAGCGAAGCTGCTGGTCAGCCAGACAAACACCCCCGCGATGAGGAGGAGCGCGATCACCAGCCGGGGCTTGCGCATCAGGATCAGCAGTGCCGCCCCGCCCGCCACCAGCCCCAGCAGCGGCGCCCGGCTGGCGCTGGAGCCCAGCCCCACCAGGCACACCGCGGCCGTAGCCGCCGAGAAGATCTTGAGGAAGTTGCGGGGCAGGAAGAGCGCCCCGGCCAGAGCGATTACGGCCGACAGCGACATGGCCGCCCCCAGCACCCCGGGGCTGACAAAGGTGGAGGTAGCCCGCACCGCCTCTCCCGGCGCGCCAAACCGCCGCGCATAGAAGTCAAACCCCGGCCCCAGCGCCTGGAGGTGCGCAAACCCGATCCGATACTGGATCATCCCGTACAGACCGGTGAGGAAGGCCATGACGATGACAATCAGCATCAAGCGTTGCACGTTGGCCCGGTTACGCGCCACGTCATAGACCACGTACGCCACGGGAATCCACACGATCCAGGTGCGCAACCCGGCCAGCGCCACCCGCCAGTCGGCGCTAGCCGTGTTGAACATCTCCATCGAGCAGTACACGACAAACAGAAGGGCGGGGATGGTGACCGGCATGCGCAGCGCCGGCCAGTGCCGCCGCAGCAGGTTGGCCCAGCCCCAGCGCGCGAAGGCGATAAGCAGGGCGATGTCCTTGGCGAAGACCGACAGCTTGGAGGGATCAATCCCCTTGAGAAAACCATCGAGGAAGGAGACGATCAGCAGCAGGGCCACGGCCAGGTCCAGAGAGGCGCATGCAGCCAGCAGCGCGCCCACGCCGAGGGCAATCAGGAAGGCCCTGGCCACTTGCCCCTCCCCCACCATCACCACCAGGGCCAGGGCCAGCAGCAGGCCGCCAGCGACCAACACGGCGACCAGGACACCCTGTGCAGAACCCCGAGCCCTTCGCAACGGCGCTTGCTCCTTTCCCGGGAACGGGATGAGTGACTTCTGTAGGGCGCGGGCATGTGCCGCGCCCTCCGCGCCGGCGGTAGTCTCGAGGGGCGGGCTGCCGGGCGCCAGGGCGGGGGGGGGTACGAGCCCCCGCCCTACAGCAAGGCCCGCTTCCCCGCCCGCAGTCCTCTACACGTCGTCAGCCATTGCCGCGTCGCCTGCCTCGGCCCTCGGGGCAGCGCGCACAGATACTTTACCATACCCAGCCGGTTTCCGCAGCCTAGGGTGTAGGCATAGACCAGGAAAGCCGCCCGCCGGGCCGCAGAGGAATGCTTCATGACGCAATACGCCCAGTTGTGCGCATCGAGGTAGACCTGCTCGGGGTGGTTGGGGTCGCGGTGCGTCGCCCCGTGCCGGGGAGCCGGGTAGTGATTCACCAGCGCCTCCGGGTCATATACCAGCCGATACCCCCGGGCCCGCACCGCGAGCGACAGCTCGGTATCATTGAGCGACCCCGACCCCGTGCCCAGCACCATCCGCGGGTCCAGCGCCGGCGTCACCGCCCGCCGAAAGGACATATTGGCGCCCTTCAAGTGCTGCACCTCGATCAGCCCCGGCGGAAAGCACAGGTGGTGGTTGCCGATCACGCGCCCGTACCAGGTGACCTGCCCCACGCGCCGCCCCGGCCCGTCGCTCACTCGGTCCTCGTGATGGACTACGTCCCGCCCGCCGACGCCGCCCACGGTCGGGTCCGCATACGGCGCCGCCAGGCGCTCCAGCCACTCTATTCTCGGTACGCAGTCGTCATCGGTAAAGCACACCACGTCGCCGGTCGCCGCAGCCAGCCCTGCGTTCATCTGGTGAATCTGCCCGGCCCGCTCGGCCCACACCAACCGCGTCCCGATCCCCTCCCCGAACGGCGCGAGCAGCTCCTCCAGTAGCCCACTCTCCGGGTCCTGCGCATGGGCTACCACCAAGGTCTCCTCCGGCAGCCGCTTCCCCGCTGCCAGTCCCTCCAGGCAGCGGGCCAGCGCCTCCCGCCGCTGGTAGGTGGGAATGACTACGGTGAGGCGGAGTTGATCGCCGGTTGAGGACATGGTCTGGATAGTGCCGGCTTCCGAGCCTGTGCTACCCCTTCACTGCCGCCAACTCCTCCTGCAGATACCTCCCCGTATACGACCCCTCCACTTGCGCTACCTCTTCCGGCGTCCCCTGCGCCACCAGCCATCCGCCTTCGTCCCCACCCTCCGGCCCGAGGTCGATCACGTGGTCGGCGGCGCGGATGACCTGTAGGTTGTGCTCGATCACGACCACTGTGTTGCCCGCATCCACCAGCCGCTGCAGCACCTCCAGCAGCTTCTCGATGTCGGCGAAATGCAGGCCGGTGGTGGGTTCGTCCAGGAGGTACAGCGTCCCGGTAGCCTCGGGGCGCGCCAACTCCTTGGCCAGCTTCAACCGCTGCGCCTCCCCACCGGAGAGCGTATTCGCCGGCTGGCCCAGGGTCACGTAGTCGAGTCCCACCTCGCACATCGTCCGCAGGATGCGCGCCGGCGCGGGTACGTTCTGCAGCAGGTCCAGCGCCTCCCGCGCCGTGAGGTCCAGCACCTCGGCGATGTTCATCCCCTTGTAGCGAATCTGCAGCGTCTCCCGGTTGTAGCGGGCCCCGCTGCATTCCTCGCACGGCACGCGCACGTCAGGCAGGAAGTGCATCTCTACCCGCCGCGTCCCCTCTCCGCCGCACGCCTCGCAGCGCCCGCCCCGTACGTTGAAGCTGAAACGTCCCGGCCCATACCCCCGCACTCGCGCTTGCGGCCTCTGCGCAAAGAGGTCCCGCAGCGGCCCGAATAGCCCGGAGTAGGTCGCGGGATTGGAACGCGGACTGCGCCCTATCGGCTTCTGATCCACGCCCACCACCTTGCTCAGGTACTGGACGCCCTCCAGGCTCCGGTAGGCTCCGGGCGTATCCTGCGCCCGTTGCAATCGCCGCCTTAGTGCCGGGTAAAGCGTGTCATTGACGAGCGTGCTCTTACCCGACCCCGACACCCCCGTCACGCAGATCAGCATCCCCAGCGGGAAGGTCACGTCCAGGTCCTTCAGGTTGTGCTGGGTGGCCCCCAGCAGGCGCAGTCGCTCCTCGCTCGGCCGCCGCCGCCAGGTGGGCATCGGCACCCGCAACCGCCCGTTCAGGTACTGCCCGGTCAGGCAGTGCTGGTCCGCCAGCAGCTCCGAGACCGTCCCGGCGAAGACTACTTCCCCGCCCTTCACGCCAGCGCCGGGGCCGAATTCCACCACGTAATCCGCCGCCAGGATGGTGGGCGGGTCATGTTCCACCACGATCAACGTGTTGCCCCGGTCCCGCAACTGTCGCAGGACCTCCAGCAGTTGCTCCTGGTCGCGCGGGTGTAGGCCGATGGAGGGCTCGTCCAGGATGTACATGAGGCCGGCCAGCCCACTGCCTACCTGGGTGGCCAGGCGAATGCGCTGCGCCTCCCCGCCTGCCAGCGTCGGCGCCGCGCGATCGAGCGTCAGGTAATCCAGCCCCACTTGTCCCAGGAACTCCAGCCGCGCCCGCAGGTCCTTGAGCAGTTCGTGGGTGACCACCTCCTGCCCGCCGCCGAACTTGAGCCGGGCGAAGAAGCTGCGGGCCTGGGCGATGTTCTGGGCGCAGACCTCGCTGATGGATTTTTCCCCCACCGTCACCGCCAGCGCCTCGGGCCGCAGGCGTGCCCCGTGGCAGGTGGGACAGGGCCGGGGCGCTCGAAACTGCTCGTAGAAATCGCGCGAGTGCCGTGACTCGGTATCCCGGTGACGCCGGTCGATCATCGGTACCAGCCCCTCGAATTCCCGCTCGTACACGATCTCCCGTCCCGTCTTGGTCGTGTGGCGGTAGGGAATATTGTCCCCATTCGAGCCGTGCAGGATGACCCGCTGCACCTCCTCGGGCAACTGGTGCCACGGCGTCTCCAGGTCGAAATCGTAGTAGGTGGCCAGCGCCTCCAGCATCCGCCGCATCGGCACCGCCGGGGAGTTGCCGATAAGGTGCAACGCCCCGCCCAGCAGCGAGGCGTCCGGGTCATGTATCAGCTTGTCCGCCGAGGTATCCAGCACCTCTCCGAGCCCGCCGCAAGTCTGGCAGTAGCCACTGGGGTGGTTGAAGGAGAACAGCTGTGGGGTCAGCTCGGGATAGGTCAGGCCGCACTGCGGGCAGGCGAAGCGGTTGGAGTACAGCCGGTCTTCTTCCCCCTCCAAGGCGGCCGCCACCAGGCTCCCGCTCTCGTCCAGGGCGGTCTCGACCGCCTCGGCCAGCCGGGGGCGCACCTCGGGCCCCATTACGAGCCGGTCAATCACCACGTCTATCCGGTGCTCTTCGTTCTCATCCACGCGGATCGGGGCGGCTAGGTCGCGGATCTCCCCGTCCAACCTAACCCGCGCATATCCCCGGTGGCGCACCCGTCGCAGCACCTCCGCGTACCGCTCGCCCTGCCCCGGCGGTAGCGGTGCCAGGATGGTCAGCCGCGCCTTCTCCGGCAGTGCCATGAGCTCGTCGGTGATCTGCGTCGGTGTCCGGGCGCTGATCATCTCCCCACACTTGTAGCAGTGCGGCACCCCTACTTTGGCGAACAGCACGCGCAGGTAGTCGTAGATGTCGGTGAGCGTGGCGACCGTGGAGCGCGGGTTGCTGTGGCTGGAGCGCTGGTCAATGGCCACCGCCGGGGAGAGGCCGTCGATGTGGTCCACCTGCGGTCGGAATAGCTCCCCGAGAAACTGCCGGGCACTGGCGGAGAGAGACTCAACATACCGCCGCTGCCCCTCGGCGTAGAGGGTATCGAAGGCCAGGGAGGACTTCCCACTACCGCTGACCCCGCAGAAGACCACCAGTGCCTCCCGGGGAATCTCCAGGGACAGGTCCTGGAGGTTATGCTCGCGCGCGCCGTAGATGCGAATTGTGTTGCTGGAGCTTGCCATTGTCAAATAACCCGGCCACCAGCCGGACACAACAGAGTAACACGCGCCGGGCCGGAAAGCAACGACACCGACACCCTACTCGTAACCTGCACACACCTTCCCATACAGCTCCGGCCGGCGCTTCTTGAGGGGGTAGTTCGCATCCTCCCGGCGGGCGATGAACTTCTCGGGGTCGAGGTCGGCTACCAGCAGATTGAGGCCTTCCGGGTCGGGCTCGGGGGAGAGGGCGGCGAGGACCTCGGCGTAGGGGTCTATAACGCAGGCGTAAGTGCGGTAGTTATTCTGCGGGTGGCCGTTGCCGCCGCTCACTATCATGAACACGCCGTTGTCGAAGCAGCGGGCGCGCCAGCAGGCCATGTGGAAGTCGTTCTGCCAGACCTCGGGAGCGACGTAGTCCGGCGAGCCGCCACAGGCGAAGGGGGCGAGGATGACCTCCGCCCCCTGCAAGGCCAGGACGCGGCTGGTCTCGGGGTACATGTTCTCGTGGCAGATGCTTATGCCCGCCTTGATCTTGCCCAGGTCGAAGACCTCCAGCTTGTCGCCGGGGCGATGGGCCTGCCACTCGCGGACCATCAGGTGGGTCTTGCGGTGCTTGCCGAGGTAGCCGTCGGGACCGGCCAGGAAGTGAGTGTTGTAGACTACGCCGGTGTCGGGGTCCAACTCCTCCATCCCCATCGCCACGATCAGGCCAAACTCCCGGGCCATGCCGATGACCTCCTGCGCGCAGGGACCGTCGGGGATCGGCTCCGCGCAGCGGTAGGCGCGCTCGTCCACGCAGTTGGTGAGGTACCACTCAGAGAAGAGGGCCAGCTCGACGTCCCGGGCGCGGCAGGCCTCCAGCCCGGCCCGGGCGCGGGCGAGGTTGTGGGCCTTGTCGGCAGGGGTGAAGGTGGGGGAAAGGGCAGCGACGCGGATAGGTTGCATGAGGGAGACCCCTTGAACGGAGAGATGATGGCGCTTGTGTAGGGGCGGAGGTTCTGCGCTCGGAACGAGCGCGGAATATCTGCCCGCGGTCGCGTCGAAATCACTGGATGGTCAAGACCGAACGCACAATGGAGGGGTCCATGGCAGGCGCGGGCGGATGTTTCGCCGCGGACGGCGGAATATCCGCTCCTACATGCGCGGCAGGCACAGCCCTTGCGCGCCTGCCTGGACCAGGCGAGGGTTGCCGCTGTCCACCGGCAGGTAGTAGATCGCCGGTGGGCCCTCGGGATCGCGGCGGAGGGTCAGATAGAGGCCGGCGCCGTCGGGGGCGAAGACGACTCCCTTGAAGCTCAGCGGCTTGCCCGGCACCAGCTCCAGACGACGGCTGGGAGTGCCACCGGTGACCTGGTACAACCACAGGCCTCGCGGGTTGATATAGGCGACGCGGCTGCCGTCCGGGGCGACGGAGACCGAGGTAATATACCGCTCCTGCCAGAACCGGAGGTCGTTACGGGACCATAGCTTCCAGGTGGGCTGGCCCTCCGGGTGGCCAGGCGTGGCAAGGATCAGCACTCCGTAGCGCCGGTCGCGGCTCTCCTGGCGGGTGCGGCCCTCGTCAGCCATGATCGCCCAGGAGGCCGCGGCCCTGACCGAGCCGTCGGCCGACTGGCCGTCCCACACGGTTGCGTCCTCCAGCGCGCTGGTCTGGGGTTGGTCGGCTAGCGTTACCTGCCATTCCTCGCTGAAGTAGCCGCTGCCGGACAGGCGCAGGCGGACGAGCAGGGCGCTCGCGTCCTCTTTGAGGTTGGCCGCCTCGATGTGGATCGGCGTGTCCCCACCCAACGGCTCGGGGCTGTCTAGGAGACGGCGGGAGGTGCCCTGCTTGAGGTCAGCGAGATTCAGGCGGAAGGTGGTCTGGAACTCATTGTTCATACGGGTCTCTTCGATCCAGACGACCTTGCCCCCGCCCACCGGGAAGAGCAGTGTCACCAGCTTTGCCTCGCTCATCTCGGGCGGGACCAGCAGGTCGGGGCCGTTTCACTTGATCTGCCCCGACTCGATCCAGAGCGAGTTAGACGGGAGGGTCGGGAGCTCGTCGTCGGCGGCGAGGAACGGGGCGGCGCAGGCGAATAGCAGACTGAGCAGCAAAAGGCGGGACATGGGTTGCCTCCTCTTGGATCGCAGGTGTAGAGACCTGTGCCACTATGGGCGGTGGTGCGGCGTTGCGGAGGGACGCAAGACAGGTTGTGTTGAGGAAGCCGTTCGTGCGTGGCGCGAGCTTTCTATCCCGCGCAAGAAACCGCATCTTCATGGGAGGGCGGGCTAGAAAGCCCGCCCCACGCGGGCGAATATTGGACTTTAGTGAACCCAACCGACATCGCGCCCCTACAAGTCCATCGCCGCCGCTAGCTCCGTCCCCAACTCCCGCGCCGCCTGGAGGTTCTCCTCGGTGGGGGCCAGTGTGCAGGTCACCGGGTCTCCTACCACCTTCATCTTCAGGTCTCCCAGGCGCCGGGAGATCATCTTGGGAGCCTCGCCGCTCCAGCCGTAGCTGCCGAAGGCGGCGGCCGCTTTGCCGCGCAGGTTGAGCGTGGCGAGCGACGAGAGCAGATCCCAGACGGGCTTGACGGCGTCGCCGTTGAGGGTTAGCGAACCGACGGCCAGGCCGCCACAAGCCTCCAGGTCGTTGAGCAAGGCGCCCACGTCGGCGCCGGCGAGGTCCAGCAGCGACACCCGCGCCCCGACGGCCTCGGCCCCGTGGGCGATCTCCTCGGCCAGCTTGCGCGTGTTGCCGTAGCTGCTGGCGTACAAGACCAGCAGACGATCGCTCTGCGCGCCGGGCAGAGCACCGGCCCACTGGCGGTATTTCTCCAGGTAGTCGCAGATGCCCTTCCGCAGCATCGGTCCGTGGCTGGGGCCCACCAGACAAACCTCGCGCTGGTCCAACTCCTCCAGCGCCTTGAGCACGTGGCTCTTGAAGGGGCGCATGATGACGTTGAAGTAGTACTCGTATTCGAACGAGTAGTCCTCCACCAGATCGTTGAACATGCGCTCGTCACAGAAGTGCGCCCCCAGGAAGTCGCAGGGGAAGAGGGCCTGGTCCTCGGGCACGTAGGTGAACATGGTATCGGGCCAGTGCAGGAAGGGGGCCGGGATGAACTGAAGGGTCTTGCCGCCCAGATCCAGGGAGTCTCCAGTGCCTACCGTCAGGGGCGCCACGTCGCGGTTGAGCAGGTTCTTTACCATCAGCTTAGCGCTCTTGGAGCAGACCACCTGCGGCTCTCCGCAACGCTCCAGCACTGCCGCCAGCGCCCCGCTGTGGTCGGGCTCGCAGTGATTGACCACCAGGTAGTCAATCTCATAGGGGTCCATCAACTGGTCCAGGTGCGCGAAGAGCTGGTCCTCGAAGCCGGACTTAACGGTCTCGATCAGGACGGTCTTCTCGCTTCCGCGCACCAGGTAGGCGTTGTAGGTTGTGCCATGCGGTGCGGCCATCAGGACGTCGAAAACACGAAGGTCCGGGTCCAGGGCCCCCACCCAGTGAATTCCCTCGGCGGCTTGTATAGGCATATGTCTCACCTTTCTCATGGAGGTAGCGGAGAAAAAGGTCCTACATCTTGACGTGCGAGACGGCGCAAAGGGTCATCTTAGCCCGCCCAAGGCCAGAAGTACAGAGGCGGTATGGACAGGAGACCGCCCGGCAGGTTATCATACCTGCCCGCGGCGGGAACCTGGCTCTTCGGGAACTCTCGGCCGGCCACGGGGCGTTACGTTACTCAAGGAGGTCGCGCTGCCGAGCGCGCGGCCCCTCTAGTGTCCATATACGTCTGAATGCATGATGACGAGGAGTGTCGGCAGAATGGCCCCGATCAACAAGCTCTTCTTACTGATCCTGATACTGGCGGTAGTGGCCCTGGGCGCCGTGGGGCTACGCGGATTGCTAACCGCTCCGGTCTGGGCGCAGGCTGCGCCCGGCGGGGGCCCGCCCGCGGAGGCCGGCCACGGCGAGCCCGGCCATGACGAGGCCAGTCACCAGCAGCAGGCCCCCCCCGCGGGAGGCCCGCGCCTGCCTGATCCGGAGGAGGCCTTGCAGGCCGCCACTTCTCCGGATCTGGCCACCCGGCAGCGGGGCCTGCAGCAACTGGGGATCCTATACGCCGCTACCACCGACGAGACCCTCCTGAAGAAGATTGAGGACGTACTACGCAGCGCGGCCCCCGAGGGCGAAACGGCTGGCATCCGCCAGGCCGCAGTGAACGCCATGGGGAGCAAGTCCGCCCGCAACGGCCCCGCCCTGCTACGGGCGACGTACGACCGCGACCCTGAGGTGCAGACCGCCGCCATCAACTCCCTGACGCAGGCCCCGGCTTCCCCGGAGATCGACGCGCGCCTGCAGGCGCTCAGCAAAGCCCCCGACCCGGCTACCGCCACCGCCGCGATAAGAAGCCTCATGCAGCGCTATGGGAATCTAGGCGTCGCCGGCGTACCCCCGCTGGTGAAGGCGCTGGGCATGGAGCAGGCCGATGCGAATGCCAACGCCGCTCTGCAATTGATCCGGATCGGCCGCCCGGCGATCCCCGCTTGCATGCAAGCGCTGGCCTCCAGTCCCAACGCTAACGAACGGCATGGGGCGGCGCTGGTCATCGGCATGCTCTGTGGCGGCAAGAGCGCGCGCCAGCAGGCCTTCGCCGAGGCCGCCCAGGCCGACTTGTGGCGCAAGTCGCACAATATTGAGGAAGAGCTAAAGGACCCCGACCTGCGAGCGCTGCCTGTGCTGGCGAAGGCGCTGTTGCACGACACCGACGAACTGACTCGCGAGATGTGTGCGCAGGCGCTGGGCTATCTGGGTAGCGAGCGGGCCGCTCCCGCCCTGGCCCAGGCGGCCACTGCCGATGTCACGGCCAGCGTGCGAGCCGCGGCGGCCTCGGCGCTCATCATGGTCCCCGGTACGGCCGCCGTGCCGGCGCTGCAGCAAGTGGTGCAGGTAGATAAGTCCGCGTGGGTGCGGCGTTCCGCCGTCGACGCGCTGGGCTGGACGGGAGACCCCAGGGCTATCGGTGCGCTGATGGGCGCCACCAAGGACCCCAACGAGGAAGTCCGGCGGTTGGCGGCGCTGCAACTGGGCCGCCTCAAGGCCGAGGAAGCCATCTCCTCTCTGACCGACTTGTTCAGCGACTCCAACGAGGATGTGCGCTGGGCTGCGGTCCGTGCGGTGGACGGGCTGCGCAACCGCCAGGCCGTCCCCGCCTTGGTTCAAGCTGCGCAGGACCACTCGGTACTCGTCCGTCATGCCGCCGAGACCGCGCTGCAGAAGCTTGGCGAGGTACACCGAGCCAACGCGAACCTCAAGCAGTAGAGGTAGTTGACGCTTAGGGGGATACCTTAGGTAGGGCGTCCCCCTCGTCGCCTCACCACGAACTTCTCCACCATCCGCACCGGCTGGCATGGCTCCTGCGGTGGGCGCAGCCCCGGCTCCCCTACGTCCTGCTGGCGGTTAACGCACTCCCACTCCGCCCCCTCGTGCATCAGGAACTCCCGGTCGAGAGCCTGGAAGGCGCCGTGCAGGTCACAATGGTTCTCATCGCACCCGATGCCCTGCAGCCCTTGGCTGGCGGGCACTAGGTCGGGAGTTATCCGGCGGCACTCATACTTGCAGTTCTTGGTGAAGCTGCTCCGGTGGACGAGCTTGTCGTAGTAGCGGTCGGGAGGCAGGTCGGCCAGGGCGGGGAAGGGCGAAAAGGGTCAGAGATGAGGTGTCTTGCATGACGCCGGCGTACTGCCGGTGCAACGAAAAGGATTCCGCCGAGAGGCGCCCGGTTCCCCCGGGCCTACGTCTGCACTCGCTCCGACCGCAGCGGCATGACGGCGAGAATGAAATAGGCGACCGGCCCGGTCAGCGCCAGGACCACTCCCATCCACTCCGGGTAGCCCTTGGAGTAGGCCACCCGGGCGCTGCCCACTAGCCACAGCCCCAGAGCAGCAAGGGCGGGCATGGCTAGCGAGTAGTTGACGGTGGGGGCGACGCAGGAGAAACTGGTGGCGAGCTTGCCGATTAGAACCGCCGTGCCCAGGAAGAAACCGGCCACCATGAGGGCTTCGCCCTCAGACCAGAAGCTGATCTCGCGGCCCCGCGCGCTGCGCTCGACCTGGGCCGCGTAGTACTCACTTACTGAGGTCTGTCCCAGGGCCACGACCAGTCCCAGCACGACCAGCGCCAGCCCTATCTTCTCTGGGCTGTGCACCGGCCCCAGAGGATAACCGACGGCGTCGCCGATCAAAGCCCAGCCGGCCCCCACGAACAACGCTCCTCTAAGGGCCTCCCAAAGCCACTCCCACTGCAAGAGCCCGGTGGCCAGTACCATCAGCGCGATCCCGAAGAGTGCAAAGATCGCCCCGTAGCGTACGTCGGTTTCCTCGAACTTCAGCCACGGCACGGCCACGACTACCATAGCCACTATCGCAATTGCCCCCGCCACCACCGTAACGACGACTGGACGCTTCACATCGCCTGTCTCGGCTTTCATCTCAACCGGCCTTTCACCAGGCGTGGGGGGGAGATGCCTGAGCTGGTCTGGGTAAGCGGGGCTTTGATGTGGCGAGCCCTGGGGCTTCCTAAGGCGCTAGTCGGATAGCGCTTGATAGGCCCTACTTCTAGTTATACTTAAAGACGCTCAATATTATACCAAGATTAGCTCAAGAAAGCAAGGGATGAGATCTCAGGGGATATGACTCAAGAATATGGGTGGGCGCTAGAGTGTTGGAGCCGCTCAAGCGCTTGGCAGGGAAGACAGTGCTGCGCCCTACAAAGACGCCGAGGCCACCGGGAGGGCAGTCTATCCCTTCCCCAGCTTCTCCGCCACCTGCTCCAGCACCGTGATATTCAGCTCTGCCGCCTGGCGTAGACGCTCTGCCGCGGCGGCACGAGCGGGGGCGGTCTCCTCGCGGCTGCGCCAAAGGTCCTCCGCAGCCACGCGCAAGCCCAGATCGGTTAGCCCTTGCAGCGGGAGAATCTTCTGTCCGGCTTGCATGGCGAACGCGGTCACCTTGGGGTCATAGGACAACCCCAGCGCCGGGACCTGGTGCGCAGCGGCGAAGACCAGGCCGTGCAGACGCATGGTCACCACCAGGTCCAGCCGGCCGAACACGCTGAGCATGTCGGCGGGAGTAAGCGGCGTCTCCAGCACCGACGGCGCGGTCAGGGACGTGGACGAGATCCGCCAGGCCAGCGCCCGATCCTGCGGCTGGAAGGGCAGCAGCACGCAGCGCAGCCCCAGGTGTTCCTGGAGGTAGTCGCAGGTCTCGGCGGCGGTTTCCCAGAATTCTCCCCCACGCCAGTTGCGCAGGATGAGGGCGCAGATCGGTTCCTTGGAACCCAGCCCCACCGAGCGCAGCAGGTTGTCGGCGACCACTTTCCGCGCCGGCTCCAGCAGCAGCGCTAGGTCCGCCGCCTCAGTGACCTCCACGCCGCTGACGCCCAGCCCCCGCACGTACTGCACGGAGTCGGAGTCGCGCAGCACGATCGCCTGGGCCCTCCCCAGGTAGCGCTTGGTGGCCGACCCTACCCCTGGCCCCCACAGAGGCCCCAGGCCCTGGCCAAGCAGGACGTACGGCGTCCCGCGCCGCAGGGCCAACTCCAGGATGCTGAGATAGTAAGCCAGCGAGAGCTGCGAGGTGACATTCTGCAGCAGACCGCCGCCGCCACTGATAAGCAGGTCCGCTCGCCCCATCTCCTCCCACAGGGACAGGATGGAGTCACGGGCGCAGGCCTCCACGCCGTAAGTCATCTCGGTGGTGGCGGGCTTGCGGGAGAGCACCACCGGCGTCCAGTCGGGGTGGCGCGCCGCCATCTCCTGGAGCAGCGCGGCCAGGATGGCCTCATCGCCCAGGTTGTCAAATCCATAGTATCCGCTGAGCAGAACACGCATGGCAGATAGGTTCTCCTTACCTCGGTCCTCTCCCTTCACCGCTCGGCGAGCGTTTGCGCGTTGACAAACCCTTCCGCCCTGCCTATAATCCTTGCGGCTATTTGCCTACTCGTAACCTCTGTAAAGGGGGATCTGCCCGATGAGGCGGAGCCTGCCAGCTTTAGTGTTTATTGTTGCCTGCGTCGCACTAGTGTCGGCCCTCCCGCTGGCCGCCCAAGAAGGGGACGCTGCCACCCCGTATGTACAGGGATTAACGGCGCTGGAGAAGGAGGACTACCCCGAGGCCATCAAGCTCCTCGCACAGGTGGTCCAGCAAGAGCCCAGCAACGAGCCGGCCTGGTACAACCTCGGCGTAGCTCGCTACGAGCAGTCGACCCCCGACCTGCCCGGGGCCCTTGACGCCTTCCGCAAAGCCCTCTCCCTCGCCGCCAACCGTGCGGGTACCCGCCTGTACATCGGCCGTATCTATGAGGACCAGGGGGCCTTCGCCGAGGCCATCAAGGCCTACGAGGAAGAGGGCGCCCACACCAAGGGTAACAACAAGAATGACGCCAACGTCGCCCTTGGTCGCGTCCAGTACAAGGCAGGGCGGCCCGCCGACGCCATGGTGGCCCTACGCCTCGCCGTCCAGGAAGAGCTCAAGTACCTCGAGGGCCTCTACTGGCAGGGCCGGGCCCTGACCGCGCTGGGGAAACACACTGAAGCGATCAAGGTCTGCCGCGGCGCTAAGAACATCCTGCAAGACTGGTCCGACCTGAAGGCAGGACTAGGGCGAATGAAGCCGGAGCAGCAGCGGGAGCGCAAGGAGACCGAGGAGAAGCTGGCACAGGAATACGGGCGGGCGCAGGAGTTCGCCCAGGACCTGGGTCTATGGCCGGCCCTGAACAAAGCGCTCGGGGAGGCGTACCTCGGCGACGGCCAGTATGACCTGGCCCGGGTGGCCTTCCGCGCCGCCACCAACAAGAACCAACTGGGCAGCGAAACCGACCCTGACGTCCAGGTGCGCCTAGCCGGTGCCTACCTGGAGGATGCCCGGCACCTGTTCGAGGCGCAGAACCAGTTGTATGGCTGCATCGCCGTCATGGGCGCCGCGGAGGAAGCTGCCGACAAGGCCATCGAACTGGCCCCCAAGTCGGGCCCGGAGGCCAGCGCGGCGTACGCCATACAGGGCGAGATCTACGCCTTCGAGGCCGCCACCTACAATTCCGAGCCCAAGCAGAATATCGTCTCCCACACTTACGAAGACGCCATCGCCTCCTTCACCAAGGCCCTGCAGCTAAAGGCCGATAACGCCAGGGCCCTCACCGAGCGAGCCAAGGCCTACGTCGCCGTGGCCCAGACCGAGACGGCCGGCAGTGACAAGGCCAAGGAGGCGCTGGAGGCGGCGCGCGGCGATCTGCAGCAAGCCCTGGTCCTGACGCCCAACTCCGAGCCGGCCTACGTGGCCCTGGCCCAGGTGGCGCTGGTGGAAGAGAAATACGACCAGGCCCAGCAGTACGCCGAGAAGGCCATGAGCCTGGACCCCAAAGACCCGGACGCCTGCAACGCGGCCGGACTGGTGCGCTACTTCACCGGCCAGTTGCCGGAGGCGGCGCGTTACTTCCGGCGCGGGCTGGAACTCAACAGCACCGATCCACAACTGCACTTCAACCTGGGCAACAGCTTCTTCCAGATGCAGTCGTGGTATCTGGCCCTGCGCGAGTACCAGAAGGCCCTGGAGCACACTCCGAGCCCGGTGGTCGCCCGGACCTCCTTCCAGCGTGCGTACATCCTGTATCAGATGGCGCTCACCTACCACGAGACCCAGCGCTACGACCAGGAGATAGATAAACTCAACGAATCTCTGGCGCTGGACGCCAGCTACTTCGAGGCCTACATGCAACTGGCGCGGGCCTACGCCGCCAAGCGGGAGTACCGCGGTGCCCAGCGGGCCCTGGACCAGGCGCAGGGCAAGGCGGATGACCAGCAGTGGTCCCGTGCCGCCACGCTCAGCGGCCAGATCTACGAGATGGCCAGCGACCCGCACTTGGCGGTAATCTCGTACGCCACCGCTTTGCAGAAGGACCCGAATAACGTGATCGCCAAGCAGGCGCTGGCGCGCCTAAGCGGAGGGTAAGGTGCATGTGTGAGGTATAGACCGCGCCCCGTGGCAGCCGTCCTGGCGGCCCTGTGCCTGACGGCGGCCTGGGCGGAAGCCGCGGAGACCCCTCCCGTGCTGGCTGACAGCCCCGCTCAGACGCGCCTGGCGAACGGCTTGCGCGTCGTCTTCCAGAACAATCCCGCCTCCCCCGTGGTGGCGATTTGCGCCTTCGTCCACACCTCTGCCGCGCAAGAGACCTTCAACGGCGCGGGTGTGCGGGAGCTCTTGCAGTACATGGGCGAGCGCACCCTGGTGCGGCCTGACCAGCCGCCCGAGAGTACGCCGCCGGCCATGGACGTAAGCACCAGTCTCAGCCGCGACTACGTGGAAATGGTCGCGCTGTGCCTACCGGAGGAAGTCCCCCAGGTCCTCCAGCGACTGCGCTGGGCCCTGTTCGAGCCGTACTTCAGCAAGAGCAGCCTGGAGTTCGCCCAGGAGCGGTTGCTCCAGCAGGTGTTGGGCCGCCAGTCGCTGGCGTCCAGGGCGGTGCTGGACGTACTGGTGGCTCGCCTGTACCCGGAGTGGCCAGGCTCCTGGCCGCTGGTCGGTACCGGGGGCGCTACCCAGACCGACCTGGATTACGTCAAGACCTTTCATAACCGGCACTACCTACCCAATCTCACCTTGCTCTCCATCGCCGGACCGGTGGATTGGGCGGATTTACAGGGGCAAGTGGAGCAGGCCTTCGGTAACCTGTTGCCGGGCAAGCAAGAGGCGCTCTTGCCACCGCCGGTGGGCGCCGGCCCTGCGGCAAAACCGACGGTCTTGGAGATGCCGGGCTCCTACGTCTCTGCCGTCGCGCTGGGCGGTCGCGGCCCCAGCCTGGTGGACCCCGATTACCCCGCGGCTTCGGTGCTGGCGGCCGTGCTGGGCGCCGGCCGCGGCTCGCGCCTGTACCATCGGCTGCGGGAAGAGCGGAACCTGTCGTACAGCCTGGCGGCCGGGGTAACGCCCTCTCAGGTCTGTCCGTACATCTACGCCACGGCCACCTGCGCGGTCGAGGACGTGGAGACCGTGCAGCAGACGCTGACGGAGGAGCTGCGCAAGCTGACCGAGGCTCCGCCCGCCGAGGCCGAGGTGGTGCGCGCCCGGCGCATGCTGTGGGGGCAGTACCAGTTGCAGCAGCAGGACAACGAGCAGTTGGCCCATTACCTGGGCCTGTTTTCCCTGCTGGATGAGGATCGGGGCCCGGCGCGCTGGAGGTCCCTGCCCTTGCGATTGGCGGCGGTGCGGCCGGAGCAAGTCCAAGCCCAGGCCCGCCGTTGTCTGGCCGCGCCGGTGATAATAGTCGTCCGCGGCCATAGTTCCGGTACTTCCTGACCCGGGCAGATGCAACCGTTACCCGCCGACGGTGTTAGTATACATCGGCGGTGGGAGGATAACTCACCCAGACCCGGGGGCCCGGAGGAGAGATGCGCACTATGAAGACTCGCCTTTGCTTTGTGGCGTTATTGCTCGCGCTGCTCGGCGCCGGATCGGTGGCGCTGGCCCAAGACGCGGCGCGGGGAGGCTGGACCTACCTGGTTGATGCCGAACACACCGGCATGATTCCCGGAAACATCCCCCTGCCCCTGGTGCTGGTCTGGAAGTACAGCTCGGGTGCGGCCGCCCCTTCGGTTTCCACGCCGGCTCTGGACAACGAGCGTGTCTACTTCGTGGGACCCAAGCCGGCTCCGGCCGCAGCCACGGGAATGGGTCCCGGCGGCATGGCGGCCCCCCCCGTCCCCGGCATGCCCCCGGCTATGGCGGGTCCCGGCATGCCTCCACCCATGATGGGTCCGGGCATGACCATGCCCGGCATGACTATGCAGGCCGGAGCTGACGCCAAGAAGTCCGTCCTGTACGCGGTAGATCGCCAGACGGGGGCCCTCGCCTGGAAGCTGGACACCGACGTGGAGATCACCTGCGGGCTGGCGGTCAGCAACGGCATCGTCTTCTTTGGCGCCAGCGACGGACGCCTGTGGGCGGTCGACGCGGTTAGCGGCAACAAGTCGTTCCGGTTTGACGCGCGGATGGCCATCCGCTCCGCTCCCTTGCTCAAGGACAACATGCTCTACGTCGGTTCGGACGACCACCGGATCTACGCTTACGATCTGCAGAGCAAGACGCTGTCCTGGCAGTTCGACACCAACGCGCCCGTGCAGAGCACGCCCGTTTCCTACCGCGGTACCATCTACGTACCCTCTCAGGACGGCTACATGTATGCCCTGCGCGCTGAGAACGGCAGTGTGGTCTGGCGGCAGTCGCTGGCGACCAACCTGATCTACTCGTCGCCCATGATTGAGCGCGACAAGGTCGTCATCGCTGCCGGCCCCTACCTCATCGCCATGGACGCGCGCTCCGGCGATCGGCGCTGGGTCTTTGCCGCGTCCGACCTGATCGTGGGCACTCCGGCGGCCGCCGACCGCACCGTTTTCATTGGCAGCCGCGACGGGGTGCTCTACGCCATTAACGATCTAACCGGCAGGCCGGTGTGGCGCTACCCGGCCGCGGAAGCCGGTCCACCCATCCTCTCCTCTCCCCTGTTAGTCGGGGACATGGTCCTGGTGCGCCGAGGGGAACGCAATGTGGTGGCCCTGCGGCAGAGCGACGGGCAACTGCTGTGGCAATACACGCTGCCGGCCCTACCGGAAGTCGCCAGTGCCCAGCCCGGTATGGGCGGGATGGGGGGCGCCCCGATGCCGGGGGCTCCCACTACCCCTGGCATGCTCGGTATGCCCGGCGGAGGCGGCATCCCGGCCGGCTACGAGCCCACCACCGGCCTGCCCACGTACAGCACCGTAATGCGCTCCGGGCCGATCATTCAGGGCAACCGGGCCTTTGTGGTCGGTGACGACGGCGCGCTGTACGGTTTCACCGCCCAGGCTCCGGATGCGCTCAAGCCCGAGGTCAAGGAGGGAGTCCTGCAACTGCAAGCCCAGCAGCAGCAGTACGCCTATACGCTGCGGGCTGTCCGCGCCGGAGCGCTGGCTCCCCCGCCCACCAAGGACGATGTTCTGCAGATCCCGGGCGCCCCGCCCCTGTACCTGCACGCCGAGATCCTTGATCCCGGCACCGGCATCAACCCGGAACACCTCCAGGTGCTGTTGGACGGCAAGGTCGTAGGCGGCGAGCAGTTGTACTTTGAGGCCGAGAAATCCACCTTGTGGTGGGTCTACGACCCGGCGGGGGTCGCCGCCACCAACCTGCCCAATGGCATGCACAAGGTAACCATCCGGGCCGGCGACTGGGCCGAGAACACCGGAGAAGCGTCAGTCTACTTCTTCGTGGACAACGCGCTATCCGCGCCCAAGCTGCCGGGACAGCAGCAGATGCCGACGGGATGGGGCCCCGGCATGCCGGGTATGCCGGGTATGCCCGGTGCCCCCGGTATGCCGCCGACCGGCCGGTAAGGTCGCCGCCTACGAGGCGCGGGGCGGCACCTCGGCGGCTGCCGGCGGGGCGAGCAATACCGCCGAATACCTCACGTACCTCTACGTGGACAATACGCTGAGCGCGCCACAGGTGCCGAACCTGGAAGGCGGACAGCCGGGAAGGCTCAACATGCCACCGCCCGGAGCACCGCCCCCGTCCTAGCGCCGCAGCGGGCGGGCCGCCAAGGGATAAGGGTGCGCACGGTTCTGACCGGGAGGGTCACGTTCATGGTCCGAGTTATCATAACGGTCCTTGTGCTGCTGCTTGTCCTGGCCTACGCGGCTTTGTTCTTGTCCTGGAACCTCACGCCGGTGACGGTCATCGGTGTCTCCTGGGGCGGCCAGGACTGGGTGGAGGACGTCCCGCTGGGCGTCCTGATCCTCGGCGGCGTCCTGGCCGGGGCGATCCTGATGGCCGCCTTCTCCCTGGGGGCCTACCACGCACAGCGGGTTCGCGCGGCGGACGCCGAGGCGCTGGTAGCTCAGGCCAAGCAGAAGCTAGGGATGGCCAAGGAGAAGGTGGACGAGCTGGTCGCCAAGGTCAAGCAGCAGCGTGACAAGATTGGCCAACTGGAGAAGGGCGCCACGGTTAAGGAGCCCCCTGCCGGGCTCGCCGAGCGCGCTCAGGAGACCGGAAAGCCCGAGTCGGTAAGCCACGACGAAGAGGAAATCTGACCCGCGGCACGGCAGTAGACGGCGACACGATCCCCGCAAGAGGCCATCCGGTCTCTTGCGTCTTTTTGCGACAGGCTGTAGAGTGCGACCTGGATGGCGGCTCCGCCTCCGGTAGGGGCGGAGGTTCTGCGGAGGCCATATCGCCGCAAGATATTCGCCCGCGCTGGTAGCTGCCCCCCTCTCCCCGCCGCGGCCGCGGCGGGCACTCTCCCCCGCCTGCGCGGGGTAGAGAAGGGAGCTTTCGCACATGCTCACCGAAGAAGCCGAAGCCTGGTTGATCCTCAACGGCAGCGGCCTGACGCCGGGGCGCATGCGCTTGCTGGTGGACAGCTTGGGTTCCGCCGCGGCGGTCGTCGGCGCGGCGGAGGGGGACCTGCTGGAGGTTCCGGGGATGGCCCGCGACCAGGTGGGCAAGCTGCTGCAGGCCCGCCGCACGACCGACCTGGCCCGGCAGCGGGAGCTGTGCCTGACGCATGGCGTGCACCTGGTCAGCTACCGTGACGAGGAATACCCGAGCCTGTTGGCCCAGGTCACCGAGGCCCCGCCGCTGCTGTTTGTGCAGGGCTCCCTGGTCCGCGACGATGACATGGCCGTAGCCGTGGTCGGCACGCGCAAGGCCACCCCCTACGGCCTGAAGGTCGCCCGGCGCCTGGCGCAGGACCTGGCCCGG
The DNA here is from genome assembly GCA_029821755.1 of Candidatus Zipacnadum vermilionense. Lineage (GTDB taxonomy): Bacteria > Armatimonadota > Zipacnadia > Zipacnadales > Zipacnadaceae > Zipacnadum > Zipacnadum vermilionense. Next base: position 60,858 of record JALGSV010000007.1, read on the forward strand.
CGCGGCTTTGCCATCGTCAGCGGCCTGGCGCTGGGGATTGACGGCGAGGCTCACGAGGGCGCGCTGGAGGCGGGGGGCCGCACGCTGGCGGTAATGGCCACCGGGGCGGATATCACTTACCCCGCGGAACATCGCGGTCTCCGCGAGCGTCTGGCCGAGTCAGGCGCGATGCTCACCGAGGCGCCCTTCGGCACCGGCCCGACACGCTATGCCTTCCCGACCCGCAACCGCATCATCGCGGGGATGAGCCTGGGGATCATCGTGGTGGAGGCGCCGGTGAAGAGCGGGGCGCTGATCACCGCCGGACACGCCGCCGACCAGGGCCGCGAGGTCTTCGCCGTGCCCGGCAGCATCGACAGCCCCACCAGCGGCGGCTGCCACCTACTGATCAAGGAGGGCGCGCACCTGGTGGAGGTCGCCGAGGACGTGGTGGAGGGCCTGGGGATAATGCTCACCAGCGTCCCCACCCGGCAGGACCGGGAGCGGCCCGAGCTTTCCGGCGAGGAGCAGAAGGTCTACGACGCCCTGGGCCCACAGCCTCTGCGCGTGGACCAACTGACCGAAAGCACTGGACTCGACCCGGCCCAGCTCAGCGCCACCCTGATGCTGCTGGAAATCAAGGGCCTGGGGCGCAGGTTCGCCGGCGGGACGTATTGCAGGATACAGTAGAGAATCGATAGTCGATTATCAATCGAGGTACATCACTTTGGCGAAGAAAGCCATCATAGTTGAATCCCCCACCAAGACCCGCACGCTCGGGCGCTTCCTGGGGAAGGAATACACGCTGCTCGCCAGCCGGGGGCATGTCCGTGACCTGCCGCAAAAGGACCTGGCGGTGGACGTCGAACACGACTTCCAGCCCAAGTACGAGGTCATCTCGCGGCAGAAGAAGACGCTCAAGGAACTGCGCGACGCGCTCAAGGGCATAGACGAGGTCTTTCTGGCCTCGGACCCGGACCGCGAGGGGGAGGCCATCGCTTGGCACCTGTCTCAGGCATTGGGCCTGGGTGACGCCAAGCGCATCGAGTTCAATGAGATCACCGAGCAAGCGGTGCGCGAGGCGCTCGAGCATCCGCGGGAGATCGACATGCGGCTGGTGGACGCTCAGCAAGCCCGGCGGGTGCTGGACCGGCTGGTGGGCTACGAGATCAGCCCGCTCCTATGGCGCTCCATGGGCCGAACCGCCTCCGGGGGGTTGAGCGCCGGGCGGGTGCAGTCGGTGGCCCTGCGCATGATCGTCGACCGCGAGCGGGAGGTCCAGGCCTTCGTTCCCGAGGAGTACTGGTCCATTGCGGCCAACCTGACGCCCCAGGACAAGCAGCATCCCTTCACCGCCGACCTGAAGGAGAAGGACGGCGAGAAGATCCAGATCAGCAGTGACGCCGAGGCGGAGGCGACCATCGCCGAGCTGCAGCAGCAAGCCTACGAGGTGGGGAAGTTCGAGGAGAAGGACCGCCAGCGCAACGCGCAGCCGCCCTTCATCACCTCCACCCTCCAGCGCGCCGCCGCCTCGGAGCTGGGATTCTCGGCCAGCAAGACCATGCGCGTCGCGCAAACGCTCTACGAGGGCGTGGAAACCGACGGCGAGACGGTCGGACTGATCACCTACATGCGCACTGACTCCACCCGCGTAGCCACGCCCGCGCGGGAGCAAGCGGTGGCCTTCATCACCGAGCAATATGGCGACGATCACGTCGGCCCCGGCGTGCGCGGCAAGACCGCCAAGGGCGCCCAGGAGGCCCACGAGTGCATCCGACCCACCTCGGTGCTACGCTCCCCTGAGTCGTTGGCTCCGGCGCTGGACCATGACCAGGCGCGGCTCTACGACGTGATCTGGCGCCGTTTCCTAGCCAGTCAGATGGCCCCAGCGCGCTACCGCCAGCGCGGCGTGGATATCCTGGCGGGGCCTTACAAGCTGCGGGCTACCAGCTCCGACGTGGTCTTCCCCGGCTTCCTGGCGGTGCTGCCGGACCGGGAGAAGGAACAGGAGACGAAGGTGCCGGTGCTAACAGTGGGCCAGGCTCTGCGGCTGTTGGGGCTGACTCCGGAGCAGCACTTCACCCAGCCCCCGCCCCGCTACAACGAGGCTTCCCTGGTCCAGGCGCTGGAGGAGCAGGGCATCGGTCGCCCCAGCACTTACGCCCCCACTATCGAGACGCTGCGCACTCGTGAGTACGTGCACATGCAGAAGCGCAACTTCATCCCCACGCGCCTGGGGGTCGCCGTCTGCGACTATCTGGTGGACCACTTCCCCGGCATCATGGACGTGGAGTTTACCGCACGGATGGAGGAGAACCTCGATACCGTCGAGCAGGGCGAGCAGGACTGGGTGACGCTGCTGCAGGAGTTCTATGGTCCGCTGGCGGACCGGCTGGCACAGGTCAAGGGCGCGGGCGAGACCTATCTGGAAGGCGAGACCTGCCCGGAGTGCGACGGGCGCTTGCGGGTGCGGTACTCCGCTTACGGCAAGTTCGCCGGGTGCGAGAACTACCCCGATTGCGCGTATAAGCGCGACCTGTCGGGCCTGGCGCAGGCCGAACCGGAGAAGCCCGAGGAGCTGGAGGAGACCTGCCCGGAATGCGGCGGGAAACTGCTAGTGCGCACCTCGCGTTATGGCAAGTTCGCCGGCTGCGCCAACTACCCCAATTGTAAGTACAAGCGCGACCTGTCCGGGCGGCCGCCGCGGGAGGCGCCCAAGGAGCTGGACGAGAAGTGCCCGCGGTGCGGCGCCACGCTGGTAGAGCGCCAGGGCCGCCGCGGCCCCTTCGTCGGCTGCAGCGCCTACCCCAAGTGCCGCTACATCAAAGGCTCGTCCGGCGGTCGGCCGCAACCGGTACCGACGGACCTGCTCTGCGAGGAATGCGGCAAATCGCTGCTCCTGCGCCAGGGCCGTCGCGGCCCCTTCCTGGGCTGCTCCGGCTACCCCAAATGCCGCTTCACCCGCGAGCCGACCGAGGCGGAGCTGGCCGCCATCACCGCAACGGCAGGACAGCCGGCCCCGGAGGGGGAATAGGGCGGCATGGCTGAGGATCAGACGACTCCGCGTGGGGCGGGCTTTTCAGCCCGCCCTCGGGTTGACCACGAAACGCCCGCAGAGGGCGGGCTAGTAAGTCCGCTCCATGCAATGCCGCCCCACGTGGACCAGGCCCGCCCCTTGGACTCCCTGTTGCTGCCCGCGGCGTTGTTCCTAACCACCTTTAGCGCCCTGGTCTTTGAGATCTCCCTCACCCGCGCCTTCTCGGTGCTGCTGCGCTACCACTTCGTCTTCCTGGCCGTATCGCTGGCCATCTGCGGTATCGGCCTGGGCGGTCTGCTCGACTACCTGCTCCGCGAGCGCTACGCCTCCTGGCGCGAGGCCCGGGGGCGGCTGGCCTTGCCCCTGGTGGCGCTCAGCCTCCTGTACCCCGCTACCGTGCTGATGCTGTTCGCCACGCCTCTGTCGGCGCTCCTGACCAACCTGTGGGTGCTCACGGCCGTTTGCCTACCTCCCTTCGTCTGCGTCGGTGTCTTCGTCAGCCACGTCTTCGCCCGCCACAGCGCCGGCAGCGGCTATCTGTACTTCGCCGACCTGACCGGTGCCGCGCTGGGGGCCATCGGCGTCATCGCGTTGCTGCAGTTGGTCGGTGGGGTCAATGCGATGTTGGTCTGCGGCTTGTTCACCGCGCTGGCGGTGCTGCTGGTGGCCACCTGGGCCCGCCGCGCGCCGATGACCGCGGTCGGAGTGGCCCTGCTCGTACTGCTCGGGTTCCTCCTGCAGCAGAACCTCTCGCGCAAACTGGTGGACCTGCCCTACCTTAGCGCCGACGCCGGACCGCTCGCCAAACCGCTCTACCAGGAATTGGGCGACAAGGAACACCCGGCCAGGGTCGTCACCAGTGTCTGGAATGCCTTCGCCCGCACCGACGTGGTGCAGTATGCCCGGGCCGACGGCAAGTTCTACCCCGAGGACGAACGGCTGGTCTTCACCGACGGGGAAGTTCCCACCAACATGGTTCGCTTCGACGGCAACCTCCGGCAGTTTGCCGACGACTACGGCCCCTTCCTCGGCTTCTTCCCCTTCCGCGCCTTCCGGCCCCAGCGGGTGATGCTCATCGGCCCCGGCGCAGGGCTGGATGTGCTACTGGCGCTGTCAGTGGGCGCGAAGGAGATCGACGGCGCGGAGCTGAACCCCGCCATCCCCCAGTTGGTGCGCGAGGCGCGGGACTTCTGCGGGCCAGTATACGACTACAGCAACGTCGACATCCAAGTCGCCGAGGGACGCAGCTACCTGGCGCGCTCGGACAAGCAGTACGATCTGATCTACATGGCGCTCACCAAGACCGCCACCACCGCCTCGCACTCCATGGCGCTGACCGAGAGTTACGCCAACACCACGGAGGCCTTCCAGGAGTACTACCGGCGTCTGACCGACGACGGGGCGCTGGCCTTCATCTGCCAGCAGCGGCCTATTCTCCTGCGCGCCTTCACCACCGCCTGGCTGGCGGTGCAGCGGGAAGCCCAGGTGGATCCGGTGCAGGCTGCCGGCTACCTCGCGGTCGTGGATGTCGGCTTGGCCCCGGCCCTCGCCGGGCCCTACCGGCACCTGCTGATCATGACCAAACGCCCGCTGACGCCGGAGCGCTCGAAAGAGCTGGCGACCTGGGCGGTAGCCTGGGGCCACGAGCCGGCCTTCTTCCCCGGCGCTTTCGAGCAGTTCCCCTTCGCCGCCACGCGCCAGAAGGCGATGGCCCCGGAGGAGTTCGTCACGCGGGTGAACAACGCCGCGATGTTGCCCCCGGGCATCCGCCTCAACTTCGCGCCCTGCCCGGATGACCGGCCCTTCGTGGTGGACCTGACCTTCGGCATCCCCTCCCAGTTCTGGAGCCTGGCCCTCGCCGCGCTGCTGCTGGTACCGGTGCTCTCTTGCATGGCCTGGCCGACTATCCGCGCCCACGGCCACTCCTCCGCGGGGGCCTTTTCGGCGCAGGTGCTCTACTTCTCCTTGCTGGGCGCCGGGTTCATGCTCATCGAGGTGGCGCTGATCCAGAAGCTGATCCTCTACCTGGGCTACCCGGTCCTGTCCCTGTCGGTGATTCTCTTTGCTCTGTTGCTGGGCGGAAGCCTGGGCAGCCTGCATAGCCAGCGCTGGGCGACCGATCTCTTGCCCCGCGGTCTGATCTGGGCGGGAGGCCTTGCCATCGTCTGGGGCGTTTTACTATACGCGTTTATCCCCGGCATCATGTCCGGCGCCTTGCGGCTGGGGATTGAGGTGCGCAGCTTGCTGACCATGGTGATGCTGCTGCCGCTGGCCTGGTGCCTCGGCGTCATGTTCCCCAGCGGCCTGCGCCTGTTGTCTCGCCAGAGTCCCGGCACAGTGCCCTGGATGTGGGGCGTGAACGGCCTGACCTCGGTAGCCGGCTCGGTACTGGCGATGATCCTGGCCAAATTCTGGGGCTTTTCGGCGGTCCTGCTGCTGGGCCTCGGGCATTATGTGCTGGTCGTGGCCCTGGTGAAGCTCGGTTGGGCCTTTCCGAGCGACACAGGGACGCAAGCCCCCTCCTAACCGCACCATTCCAAACTCGCGACTCACGAGCTGCGACTCGCGACTTACCTCCGGGAGCCCAGATATGTTTTCTGCCAGCGAACAAGAACACAAAGATGAGCGGGCCCGGCAGCAGGTGGACGAGGCCCTGCGCCAGATGGAGAAGTGGACCGAGAACATCATCCGTCGTCTGCGGATAACCCAGCCGGTGCGAGCGGCGGCTGACGCCGCCTGGCGCAGCGCCCGCCGCTCCCGCCGCTATGGGGTCATTTCCCGCCACACCGACCTGCAGGCCCGCGTGGTGCGTTGCATGATCCTGCTGGCCGTGGCCACCGACCCCTCGCTGGTGCCGCGGGTGAAAGAGCTGGCCCGCTACTACAGCCGTAACTACGCCTGGGAGTGGTTGAGCAATGCCATCACCACCGCGCCGCGCGACATGGCCCGCGACATGATCCTGCGCGCCGGCGACTCCCAGTGGGGCGAGGCCCCTCTGGCCGGAGCCCTCTCCTACGTCCTCTTCCACCACAGCGAGGGCCATCTCCAGCATCTCTCCAGCTACAGCGAGGCCTACACCCGCGCTCTGCGCCTGGAATCCGCCGACTTCTTCCGCGATCAGGCGTCCCGCCCGCGCCTGCGCCTGGGTCTGGCGCTCCAGAACGAGAAGCGCGAGGCCGCCTTCAAGCGTCTCGAGGGGCGCGGGGACAAGACGAAAGGGTAGGGGAGATGTTGAGCGATCACGCGACTCCCCATATCCGCCCTTACGAGACGCCGACCTCCCACCCTTTACAATCCACTTGCGTTCGGGCATAATCCCCCCGAAGTACCAAGAACCACACCCGCCGGGAGGGTCTCACCGTGCTTGGATGGCGGCTGACCTGCCGTGTCACATTAACTGTTGCTGTTCTCCTCGGAGTCCTCAGCCTCGCTGTAGCGGACACCTCCACCCAGGGGGCGGAGGCACCACCGATCTCCCCCTTCCTCATCCGCGAGGGACCCCTGGCCGAGCAGATCATCCGCGAGGTGGAGCTGAAGCCCGCGCTCACCTTCCTCAGCCCCGGCCCCGATGAGGAGTGGCTGGAGGGCGGCGGCGTCACCCTCCGCTGGCTCTCCGCCGGTCCCATCCGTACCGTGCGCCTGTTCTACTACGGCGACCTGACCCGCCTGGGCGGCCGCGTCCGCGGCAACTTCTCCAGCATAATCGCGGACAAGGGCCCCAACACCGGCCAGTACAAGTGGGTCGTGCCCTGGATTGACGCCTCCGGCTTCATCATGCGCATCGCCGGCTTCGATGAGCACGGCAAGATGGTGGCCGAGGCCGAGCAGGGCGTGGGCTTCCGCGCCAAGGAAGCCGCCGGCAAGACCGGCACTTTCATCGTGATCAGCAAGCGCCGCCAGCGCCTGTGGTACTACCACGACGATCGCTTGAAGTGGATCAGCATCGTATCCACGGCGACCCGCGGCTACAGCACCCCCGACATGAGCCCCGGCTCGGGCGGCCGGCGCGGGGCGATGGGCCGCGTCTTCTACAAGGACCCCAACGCCTTCAGCCGCATGTACCAGGTGCCCATGCGCTGGTGGATGGCCATCACCAGTTCCGGTAGTCACGGCATTCACGCCACCAGTCGGGGCCTGTACCGCTACCTCGGCGGTCCCGCCTCCCATGGCTGCATCCGCCAGCACCGCGCCGACGCGAAGAACCTGTACGGCATGGTGAGCGTGGGGACGTCCGTATATGTGGATTAAGACGCGAGTCGCGACACGCGAGTCGCGTGCAGGAACGAGACGGTTAGGCGGTGGCACCGGCGTCTCGCCGGTGCTTTCTCCCGTAAGGGGAACGGTGTTCATCGGCATCCCCAACTCGCGACTCGCGGCGGGCGACTCGCGGCAATTCTGATCTGGAGTCTGCTATGGAATCTCTACCCAAACTGAAAGTCGGACAAGTCGGGGTCGAGCGTTTTGGCGCACACCGGCGGCACACTATGCGGGCCACGGGGCTATTTGACCTGGTGGCCGTTCATGATTACGTCTCGGAGAACATGGCCAAGGCAGCGGAGGAGGAGAGCGCCGCGTCGTGCGAGACCTACGAGGAGCTGCTGGACTTCCCCGGCCTGGAGGGCATCGTCATCTCCACCGGCGCCAAGTTCCATGCCGAGCAGGCGATCGCCGCTGCCGAGCGTGGGCTGCACGTCTTCGTGGAGAAGCCGCTGTGCTCAACGCCGGAAGAGATGCACGCGCTGTTGGAGTGCCAGAAGCGCGCCGGCGTGGTCATCGGCGTCGGCCACGGCGACCACAGTGCCAGCGGCGTCGCCCGGACCATCAAGCGCCTGATCGAATCCGGTGAGCTGGGCGAGATCGCCGCCGTGGAGGCGACCACGGCGCACAACGGGGGCAAGCTGATGGCCTCGACCGAGTGGCGCGCCGACCCGGCCAAGAACCCCGGCGGCATGCTCTTCCAGTGCGGGGTCCACTCGCTCCACGAGCTAATGTTTTACTTCGGCGCCCTCAAGGAAATCGGGTGCTTCATGCGCTACGACGTGCATACCTCCGCCACCGCCGACGTCGCCGTCTGCCTGCTGCACTTCTCTAGCGGCCTGGTGGGCACGCTCAACGCTTACCACGTCACTCCCTACCGCCACACCCTCAACGTCCTGGGCACTCAGGCCAACCTCTACCGCCGCAACCAGTACTTCGAGGAGGGTCTGCACCTGGATATGCAGGTCACGCATTTTGACGGCAAGCACGAGCCGTTGATCCCAGTACCCCTGGACGAGGGCGGCCTCCCGCACGGCGAGGTGCGCAGTTGGTTTAACGGCATCCGTCAGGGCACGCCCGTCTACCCCAACCTGCGCGACGGCGCCCGTGCGGTGGCGGCAGTCTTCGCCGCCGACGACTCTGCGAAGCAGGGCGGGGCACCGGTAGCCGTGCCGGATGAGTTGGCTTAACCCAACCCGGCCCCCGATTGCGACTAACGAAAGGACTCTTCATGCCCACCGAAAAGACCCAAACCATTCACGTCGCGGCCGGACAGATCGTCTGCACTCCTGGCGACATCGCCGGCAACCTGGCCCAGGTCGCCGACCTGAGCAAGACTGCCGCCAAGGCGGGAGCACGCCTGATCCTCTTCGGCGAGGGAGCCTTGACGGGCTACCTGCTCACGCCGGAGATGCTCTCCCTGGCTCTGACCGCCGACGGTCCGGCTGCGCGCAAGCTGCTGGCTATCGCTAAGAGGAACGACATCGTCGTGGTGGCCGGAACGCTGGAGCGCGCCGGGAAGAAGCTGCACATGAGCGCTTTCGCGGCCTACCCCGACGGCAAGCTCCTGGTCCAGCGCAAGCACAACCTCCCCCCCGTGGACCTGAACGCCGGTCTCACCCCCGGCCCGGAGAAGCGCAAGGTCTTTGCGGTGGATGGCGTGAAGTTCGCCATCTGCATCTGCGCCGACTCAGGGATTCCGGACATCGTCAACAAGCTGGTGGGTTGGGGCGTGCAGGTCTCGCTTAACCCCACGGCCGGCGGCGGCGGACGCAAGTTCATGAAGCACGCCGAGGAGCTGGAGGACCCCGCTAAGTTGAAGTCCTACCTGCGCGACATGAAAAAGGTATGCTTCATGGGCGGCGCGATCGAGCAGTGCCTCAAGCATCACCTGTGCATGGTCGCGTGCAACCTCTCCGGCGACGACGGGGTAGGCAACTACCACCCCGGTCACGGGGCCATAGTCGACAGTGGCGGCAAGACGGTGGGGCTGATTCCGGGGGAGTACGTGGTGGAGTACCTGCGCCCGCAGTTGATCCACGGGGAGATCGTGGTACGCAAGGCCAGGAAAGCGTAGGGGGAAGTCGGGAGACGCGAACAACGGCAGGAGCCACCGGTTCCTGCCGTTATGCTTTGGGGTCCCGGGAGCGATTGAGGCCGGTGACGCCCTACCCCGCGCGGCGTCGCACCATGCACAGCGAGTCGCCCTCCTCGCGGAACTTCGTCTCGCCCTCGCACTCAAAGTCCACGCTCTCGTAGAGCGAGACGGCGCGGACGTTGTCCTTGAGGACGGTTAGATGCACGGCGGGGAGGCTCTGGGCGTCGGCCTCGGCGAGCAGCGCCTCCATCAACTGTCGCCCCCAGCCCTGGCCCTGGGCGTGTTCCCGTAGGCCGATCCCCAGGACCGGCTTGTCGCTGTCCACGTTCCACATGAAGCCGTGCCCCTCCACCGCCCCCTCCGCCGAGACCAGCCCCAGCACCACGTTCTTCCCGGACTCGCCGTCGGTTAGGTGTTCGCGGAGCACTTCCTCCGTGAGTTCCGGCCAGGGCTGGAAGAAGCAGGTGACGGCCTCGGTCAGCGAGTTGTAGAACTCTTGCAGCGCCGGGAGGTCGGTCAGTGTAAGGGGTCGGATGAGCATAGCAGACCTTCTTCCGGGGGGAGCGAGATCAGTCTACGGCCGGGCTCGGACCATGCGCCAGGACCCGTCGGGGCAGTTGCTGTCGATCTCGCCGATGATGGTCCAGCCCAGGCTCTGGTATAGAGCGATAGCCCGGGGGTTGTCCTTGTTGACGCCGAGGTGGACCTCCGGGAAACCGCGCGCGTCGGCCTCGGCGAGGATTGCCTCGGCCAGCCGCCGGCCCCAGCCCTGGTCCTGAGCGCGCTTCCGCAGGCCGATGCCAAAGGAGGGCTGCTCGGTCCCCGGTCCGCGTATGAAGGCATGGCCCTCCACCTCGCCGGCCTCAGAGACCAGTCCCCAGACCAGGGCACGCCCGTCCTCCCCGCTGGCGAGGTGGTCACGGAGGATCTCCTCGGTCGCTTCGCCCCAGGGGCGGAAAAAGTAGGTGATCTCCTCGGTCAGCGAGTCGTAGAACTCCTGCAGGCCGGCCAAATCAGCGCCGGTCAAACGGCGGATTATCATTCGTCCCGCCCCTCTCCCGCGCTAGCGGCCGCCCGGCTGCGCTCCAGCCGGCGGCAGCGTCTGCATCCCCGGCGATCCGCCCTCCAGCGGCGGCACGGTCATTTCTCGCGCCGGTTGCTGGGAGGCCCCCGCTGTCGCCATCGGGTCCACCTTCCACCGTCCGCCTTCCTTGACCAGCACCATCCGCAGCGTCTCCTCGGTAGGCGCGTAGGCCATCCCTGTGCCGGTCTTCAGCTTGACCGGCACATAGGCGTAGTTGCCCTTGATCTCGGCCTTACCAATCTCCATCTCAGGTATCTGGGGGTTACTGATCGGCTCGGGGTACTGGCCCTGGAGCTCGGTCTCGAGCTGGTTGGCGAGGTCGGAAGGGATCAGTTCCAGCATCGTCGGCACCTCCTGCATGGCGAAGGCCATCAGGTACTTGCGCACCACCTGTTCCGGCCCCGGCCGCAGCAGGAAGAAGTAGGAGCTGACGATCACCGCCAGCACGATGACCCCGACGATGGCGATGATAAACTTGGCAGGGATGCGCCCGGTACGCGGGCGGGGAAGAGTGCTCATCTGAGGCTCCTTACAGGCTAGTGAAGGTATACCGTATCCAACCACACAATTATACAACAGTGCTGTGGGCTAGTCGATAGTCGCCAGTGTAGGGCGCCTGTCGACGGGCAATGCTGAAGGGACTTTCTCATGCGTCAGCGCCTCTTTCTGGTGCTCTTGCCCGTGCTCCTGCTGAGTCTGAGCCTGCCTGGCTGCCAGGCGGCAGGGATCTCGGGCACCGTTTTCGTGGACGCCAACGATAGCGGCGCTCTCGACCCCGGCGAGCAGGCCCTGGCCGGAGTGCCGGTTTCTGACGGCCGGGAGGTCGTGGTCACTGACGCGCAAGGGCAGTACCTCCTGAAAGCCGCCCCCTCGCCCGCCCTGGTCCGCCTGACCGTCCCCACGGGCTACTGGCCCCGCGGCGACCAGTGGTTCCAGCGCGTGGCCACCGCCGGACCCCCCGTGGACTTCCCCCTGCAGGAGCGTCCCTACCGGACCCCCTGGCGCTTCGTGCAAGTCAGCGATGTCCATTACATTGTCCCTGCCCAACCCCTGGTGCGGCGCTTCGTGGAGGAAGTCGCGGCCCTGGACCCGCCCCCAGCGCTGGTCATCAGCACCGGCGATCTGGTCAACGACGCCGGCGGGGTCACCGATGGCGACCTCATCCGCCGCCTCTTCGCCCAGTATCTAGCCGCCCTATCCGACCTGCCAGCGCCGCTGCTGAACCTGGCGGGCAACCACGACCTGCCCGGCTACGGCGGCAAGCTGCCCCTGGACGACCCCCTCTTCGGCGCGCGCGGTTTCGAGGCGCTGGTCGGCCCCGCCTGGTACTCGCTGGACTACGCCGGGCACCACTTGGTCATGCTCCTGGCCACTCGGCGCGACCCGGACACGGGCCAGGTGAGCGAGGGCGTCCCCGAGGAGTGCCTGCGCTGGCTGGAGAAAGACCTCGCCGTCACCCCGCGGGACCGCCCGCTGCTGCTGTTCTCGCACCAGCCGCCCAAGTCTTGGCAGGCGGCAGTAGCGCCGCTGCTGGCGGGGCGCAAGATCCTGGGCGTCTTCTGCGGTCATCACCACCGCAACAAGGTCTACCCGATGGGCGACTGGACGGTTTTCGAGGACGGCGCCCTCTCCGGCGGCTGGTGGATGGGTTTGGGTCCGGAGAACACCCCCCGCGGCTACCGGCTGGTCACCGTGGGACCGGACGGAGTAACCAGCGAGTACAAGCAGGCACCGTGACAGTCGTCCCACAAGCGGAGGATTTCATGCGCACCACCATCACCTATGACCCCTTTGAGGACCTCGCCGTCGGCTGGCCCAGGCGCGGTAACTGGCCGGCCTCGTGGATCAGCCATCCGCGTGCCTGCGGCCCGGAGGCTGGCGTCACCGCCTATCGCCTGAGTTTCTGCCTCGCCGCCGCCGCCACCGTCCGGGTCCACGTTACTGCCGACGAGCGCTACGAGCTGTTCCTCGACGGCGAGCGCCTGGGCCGCGGCCCGGAACGCGGCGACCGCGAGAACTGGTTCTTCGAGACCCACGATCTGAACCTGGCCGCCGGCGAGCACCTCCTGGTCGCGCGCACCTGGTGGCTGGGGACGCAGCCCGGTTCACCCGCCCCGTACGCGCAGATGTCGGTACGCCCCGGCTTCCTGCTGGCCGCCGAGAACCAACCGCCGGAGCTGTGCAACACGGGTGAGGCGGCCTGGGAAACCAAGCTCCTCAGTGGCTACGACTGGATCCCGTCGGAGATGACCTGGGGCACCGGCTGCAAGGTGCGGATCAAGGGGGTCGAGTTCGACTGGGGCTACGAGCGCGGGGAGGGGGAGGGCTGGGAGGCACCGGAGATCGTCGCCATCGCCCGTGGCGCCACTTGGGCCAATGAACACCCACCCCTGTGGAAGTTGCGCCCGGCGACACTGCCGCCGATGCGCGAGACACCCCGGCAAGTCGGTCGCGCCCGACACGTCCAGGCCGTGGTCTCGGACGACACCGCCGATCTGCCCGTCTCCGCCCCGGACCACCTGCCCGAGGAGGCCGCCGGCTGGGACGCCCTCCTGCGGGGCGAGTCACCTCTCATCCTTCCCCCCCACACCCAGCGCCGCGTCATCGTGGATCTGGGCGACTACTACTGCGCCTACCCGGAGCTGATCGCCAGCGCCGGGGCCGGAGCGCTGGTACGCGTCCAGTGGGCCGAGGGCCTCTTCGAGGATCCGGCCGCCGGGGTCAAGGGCAATCGCGACGAGATTGAGGGGAAGGTCTTCCAGGGCGTGGGGGACATCTTCGAGCCGGACGGCGGGCAACAACGGCCATTCGAGACGCTCTGGTGGGAGTGCGGCCGCTACTTGGAGGTCTACCTCAGCACCGCCGACCAGCCGCTCACTCTCGACGCCTTCCGCCTGCGCGAGACCCACTACCCTCACGACTTCCTTGCCGACTTCGACTGCTCCGACCCCCGCCTGGCAACGGTCACGCCTTTGGCCCAGCGCGTGCTGGAGATGTGCTCGCACGAGACGTACATGGACTGCCCTTACTACGAGCAACTCCAGTATATCGGCGACACGCGGCTGCAGGCGCTGGTGACCTATGCCACGACCGGCGACCCCCGCCTGCCCCGCAAGGCCCTGCTGATGTTCGACGCCTCCCGCCAGCTCACCGGCTTGACCCAATCCCGCTACCCCAGCCGGGTCACGCAGATCATCCCGCCTTTCAGCCTGTGGTGGGTAGCGATGATTCACGACTACGCGCTGTGGCAGGACGATCTGGAGTTTGTGGCTGAGCGGATGCGCGGGGCGCGTTGTGTGGTGGACTACTACGCCGACCTGATCAACGCCGACGGCTTGCTGGAGTCGCCGCGTGGCTGGAACTTCACTGACTGGGTGCCGGAGTGGACCAACCAGGGCGTCCCGCCGGACGGGGAGTTCGGGATTAGTGGCGTGCTCAACGTGCAGACCGCCCTGATCCTGCGGCAGGCGGCGCAGTTAGAGGAATGGATGGGCGAGGCGGAGCTGGCCGCCCGCAACCGGCGCTTGGCCGACACTCTAGCCACCGGGGTGCAGGGGGCCTTCTGGAGCGACAGCCGTGGGCTCCTGGCCGATGATCTGACTCACGAGCACTTCAGCGAACACAGCCAATGTCTGGCCCTACTGGCCGAGCCGCTGGGTGGGGTCCTGCCCCCCGACCGCCGCGAGGCCATGATTCAGGGCCTGTTGGAGGCCCCGGACCTGGCGCGGACGACCATCTACTTCATGCACTACCTCTTCGAGACCTACCGCCTGCTCGGCCGCGTCGACCTTCTCATCGAGCGCCTGGGCCTGTGGTTTAAGCTGCCCGGCCTGGGCTTTCGCACCACCCTGGAGTCGCCTGAGCCCAGCCGCTCGGACTGCCACGCCTGGGGAGCGCACCCGCTGTTCCACTACCTCGCGACGATCCTCGGCCTCCGCCCCGCCGAGCCCGGCTTCCGCTCGGTGTTCCTGCAGCCGCAATTGGGTCCCCTGACCGGGGCACGCGGGGCCATGCCCCATCCGCGGGGGGAGATTCGGATAGAGGTCAGCCGGGAGGAGGGGGAGCTGCGTGGGGAGGTCCAGCTTCCGGAGGGAGTGACCGGGCAGTTGCTGTGGGAGGGGGAGACCCGGAGTCTGGCGGGAGGGGAGCCAGTGTTCCTCTAGGGGCGTGGTTCATATCGGTGCTGTGGCTTTGCACTGGTGCCCTTGCCGAGGCCGTGGCGGCCCCGCCTTCAGAGGCAAGCGTCGTACAGCGCCGCAGTCTGGGCCAGCATGTCCTCTATGCGGTATCGTCCGGCCACGATCTCGTGCGCGCGGGCGGCGCGGCGAGCGGCCTCTCCCGGGTGATCGAAGGCCTCGCTGATCGCCGCAGGCAGATCGCTCGGCTCCACCAGCCATCCGGTTCCGGGCGCAACGGTCTCCTCCACCCCCGGCGCACGGCGCGCCACCACCGGCGTGTGCGCGGCCATCGCCTCCAGCAGACTGTAGGAGCAGCCCTCATAGCGCGAGGTCATGACGAAGAGGTCCGCCGCGCCCAACAGTGCCGGCACATCCTCCCGCTCCCCCAGCAGCGTCACCACCTCCCGCAGCCCCAGCGCCGCGATCATGTGCTCCAGCATGGTCTGGTCGGGGCCCTCCCCGGCGATCAGACAGCGCAGGCGCGGGCGGGTACGGCGCACTGCTGCCACCGCCCGCAACAAGGTCGGGTAGTCCTTCTGCGCCCGCAGTCCCCCGACCGCCAGCAGCAGCTCCGCCTCCGCCTCCACTCCCAGTCGCTCCCGGTACGCTCGCCCGGGCAGCTCCGCATAAAGCTGCACGTCCACCCCGTTGCGGATGACCGCCAGCTTCTCCGGTAGACACAGGCGCACGGCTAGCGCTATCTGCCGCTCGGCCTCGCTGACGCATATTACGTACCGGCACCAGTGTGCCGCCGTGCGCTCGAGGCGCGCATACAGCCGCCGCCGGGAAGGGGAGGTGGGCATCTGGAAGGAGAAGACGTGGGGGGTGTGCACCGACGGGATTCCCAGGCGATAGGCCGCCCGCCGCCCCAGGATGCCGGCCTTGCTGGAGTGGGTGTGCACTAGGGCCGGGCGCGCGTCGCGCATGACCTGCAGCAGACGGCGGTACGCCCGCCAGTCGTGCGGCGGACGGATGGAACGGCGCATGTCTACCCGCTCCACCGGCCAGCGCAGCCCCGCTATCCAGTGCTCATCGGCCCGCCGCAGCGACAGCACTGCCATCTGGCTGTACCGTTTCGGGTCCAGCCCCTCCAGCAAGTCGCCCAGGTGCTGCGCAATCCCGGCCTGCGCCGCCTCGGTGACCTGCATGATGAGGGGAGGGGAGGGAGTCATAGGGATGTGCTCGACGGTCGAGTGTAGGGCGGGGCTACGTCCCCCGCCGTCCGCCCCGGCAGAACCGCGCGGCGGGGGACGTAGCCCCCGCCCTACAGCTCAACGCGGCTTACTTCCCCCGCCGCAATCGCTTCACCTTGTGCCGCGCCCACTCCCAGACCTTGCCGACCTCCTCGATGCGCAGCAGTGCCGCCATCGTCAGGTAGACTAGCACTCCCGCCGCGCTCGCGACCAGCAAGAGCACCACCAGGCTCAGCTTGCCGGGCATCTGCGCCTCCAGCGCCGCGGCCATCTGTCCGGCCACCCACCAGACCACCCCGCCCATGACCGCGCTGGACAGCAGCAGCTTGCCGATGAACGGCCAGACCTCCCGCGCCGGCACACGCTCCAGCCGCGGCCGCAGCTTCAGGTAGAGCGTGATCACCTTACCGGTCTTGCTCATCGGGTAAGCCAGGGCCACCGCCGCCAGGCCCAGCGGCGTATACAGGCCGCCCACGATGGACATGGTCAGGTGTCCTAAGGCCCACAGGGCGCCCACCCAGTTCGGCGTCCAGGTGTCCTTCATGGCGAAGTACCACTTGTTGATGCTGCCCTCCACCGAGTAGAAGAACAGCCCGGAAGCGTAGCACATCAGCGCCAGGGCTACCTGGGGTAGGGTGGCCGTCTCGAACTTCCCGGAGTTGTAGATCAGATCGCACAGCGGGTACGCCAGCAGAATCAGGCCTACCGACACCGGGACGAAGAGGAAGGCCAGGGCGCGGGTCATCCCCAGCAGGGATTCGGATAGGCGCCGCCGGTTACCGGCCACCGCCCACTCCGAGACGTAAGGGAAGACCACCAGGCTCACGGCGAGCGGCAGGATCATGATACCGGCGTCACTGAGCCGCCGCCCGTAGTCCAGGGCGGTATACATGCCCTCGCCCAGGCTGTTGCAGACGCGCCCGTCCACGATGGGGCGGGCCATGCTGATCAGCAGCCCCATCACGATGGGCGGCATCAGGGCGAGCATGGTGGTCACGCCCGCCGTGCCGCGCACGTTCAGCGACAGCTTGAGCATCCGCAGCTTGGACCACAGCCCCGGCAGCATGATCAGCAGGCGTGCCGTGGCCCCGGTCAGCACGCCCGCGCCGGCGGCCAGGATGGCGTGGGGGTTGTCGGGGTGCCACAGGAACTCCACCCCCACAAACAGCACCGCCGTCACCAGGACATTGTAGGAGGCCTCGGCGAAGGCGGGCAGGGTGAAACGCTTGTAGGCGTGCAGCGTCAACTCCGGCACCAGCGAGAGGCTATAGAGCACCAGGGCCGGGGCCATTACCCACAGCAGCAGCACCCCTAGCGCCATGATCTGGGGATCGGCCACCAGCTCTGGCCACAGCACCCGCAGAATGGTCCGGGCGAAGACCATCAGCCCTACGGCGACCACGGTAAGGAACACAAAGGCCATCGTGGACACCGTCCCCGTCAGCCGCCACGCTTGACCCTCGCCTTCCTCGCGCTGCTTGATGAATTCCGGCAGGTAGGTGGGGCGCAGCAGTTGTTCGGCGTCCGTCCACAGGTTAGTGATAATGCCGCCGTGGACCTGCTTGAAAACGTCCGTGGTTGCTGTGGCGCCGAAGTAGTGCGCTAGCAGGATCTCCTTGATCATGCCCACGAACTTGCGGACAAAGAGGAAGGCAGCTACAACCACGGCAAAGAAAGCCATCTGGGCGCCGGAGCCGTCGCCGGAGAGGGGGGAGTCTTCGGTCAGTAATCCATCATCCATTACAGGGCGGCCTCCAGCAATTCGGCCATGCGGGCCACGGAGCGGTCTAGGCGGAAGCGCCGCTCCACCCGCTCGCGGCCGAGCTGGGCCACGACGGCTCGCAATTCCTCGTCGTACAACATGCGCTCCAGTTGATCTGCCAGGTCCTGCGGATCCCCCGGCTTGACCAGCAGCCCCGTCTGCTCCTCCTCGATTAGCTCCGGCAGTGCGCACACCTTGGTTGCCACCGTCGGCACCCCGCAGGCCAACGCCTCCAGCAGCACGTTGGGCAGGCCGTCCCGGTCCCCGTCGGAGGCGATCACACAGGCCAGGGCGAAGACATCCGCTTCCGCGTACGCCGCTCGCACCTGCGCCGCCGACTGCGTCCCGCGCCACTCCACCAAGTCCTGCAGGCCCAGCCCCGTGGACAGGCTCATCAGGTCCGCCTTCTCCGGCCCTTCCCCGATGATCACCAGCTTGAACTCCGCCCCGCGCGAGCGCAGGATCCCCGCCGCTCGCAGCAGGATGGGGAAGCCCTTCTTTTCCACCAGCCGCCCCACCGACAGGATCACCGGTACATGCCGCCCGACCCGGGGCGTGGGCCGGTAGCGGTCCACGTCCAGCCCGTGGTAGACCAGGTGCAGCTTTCCCGCGCAGGTGAGGGGATGCTGTCGCGCCAGGGCCTCCATCCCATACGCGGTGCAGACAGCCACGAATTCCGCCTCGGGCAGCTTCACCTCCATCAGATGCGCCTCGTCGGTGAAGATGTCGCGGGCGTGGGCGGAGAAGGAGAAGCCCACGCCTAGGATCTCCGCCAGCAGCAGCCCGATGGTAGCCGGTTGGGAGGCGAAATGCGCGTGGACATGCCGCACCCCGCGGGGCAGCCGTAACGCGAAGTAGCCCGCCGTGAATAGCGCCGAAAGGACCTCCCGGACCAGTCGCGGCCGGCGGAGGGCCTGTCCCAGCGCCAGTCGCATCGCGCAGACCCACCCGCCCGGTGCCCGCAGCAAGAGCGCCAGGCCGATCAGCCCCGCCCTCAGCCCCAGCCGCCCCGGCCGGAAGACTGCCTCCTCCACCAGGGCCTGCGCCTGCTCGGAGTAGGCCTCCGGCTGTCGCCCCCGGCGTAGGGCGGCAGGGACAATCCGCAGGCCGTGCCTCTCGCGCAGGCCCTGCATCTCCCGCAGGATAAAGGTCTCGCTCACCGAAGGGAACTCGTCGACGAGGTAGACGATCTTAGGGGCCGCGCGCAATGTCCTATCCAGCACCTAGTACCTCCCGGTAGACCTCCAACAGCCCCTCCACATGCCTCGCCCAGGTAAACCCCGCCGCATGGGCCTGCCCGCGCTGGGCCAACTCGCGGCGGGCGGCTTCGTCCTGCAGCAGCTCCAGAACCACGCGAGCTGACTCCGTCTGATCCTCCGGATCCACCACTACCGCCCCCGGCCCGGAGATCTCCGGCAGCGCTCCCCGGTTCGAGACCACCGTCGCCGCCGCGCAGGCCATGGCTTCTAGCGGCGGAATCCCGAACCCCTCATACCAGGACAACTGTAGGTACAAGTCGGTTCCACTATACAGCGCGGGAAGGTCCTCCGGGGGTACGTACCCCAGGAATTTCACCCGCGAAGGCGGTAAATCCTCCAGCGCCTGCCGCCAGGGCCGCTGATCTCCCCAGCCCTCACTCCCGGCGACCACCAACTGGTGCGGCACCTCCCCGGCGATTCGTCCGTAGATCTGCAGCAGCCCGGCCAAGTTTTTCTTGGGCTCCAGGTTGCCCACGGTCAGTAAGTACGGCCCAGCCAGGCCGTACTTCGTCCGTACTCGCTCCTGCTCCGCCTCCGGGGCCCGCCCGAAGCGCCCCTCCACGCCCCACGGCAGCACTCGCACCTTCCCCCCGTCCACCCCCGGCCAGGCCGCCACCGCCTCCCCGACCGTTGCCGAGGGCGTCACCACCCGCGTTGCCCGGCGCATCGCTCGCGGCATCACTAGCCCAAAGTGCCACACATTCCCCCGCTTGCACCACTCCGGGTGCGTCAGCGCCAGCAAGTCATGCACGGTCAGCACGCTCTTCCCTCGCCAACGCAGCGGCATGACATACGCCGGGCAATGCAGCAGTCCCACTCTCGCCCTCCGCGCCACCCCGGGCAGGCACCCCTGCTCCCACAACACTCGTGCCAGCCGACTGCGCCCGCTAATCGGGGCCCGGTAGACGGTACCGGCCTCGCCCTCTCGTCGCTCCTCCCCATACCCCCTCGACACAAACCTCACTAGCTCCTCCCCCAGCGCCGCGGCCAGCGCCCGCCCCGCCTGGTCGACAGTAACCTGCACCCCGGAGTAGGGCGCTTGCAGCGCCAAGGCGTCATACCCTATCCGCATGGGGGCCCTCCCGGTACGACGGGCGTCTCGCCTGTCGCTCCCCTGGCTGCGAGCACCTCCCGGTACACCCGCACCGTTTCCTCCGCCGCCCGCCGGGCAGTGAACCTCTCCTGCACTCGCGCTTGCGCCTGGGTCGCCAGGCTCTCCCGCAGCGCCCCATCCTCCAGTAATCGCAAGGCCCCACCGGCCAGCGCTTCGGCGCTCCCCGGCTGGACCAGCCACCCGCTGCGCCCGGTCGCCAGCAGCTCCGGAATACCTCCCGCCGCCGGGGCCACGCACGGCGTCTCCTGCAGCATCGCCTCCAGGATCACCCGCCCCAGTGGCTCGGCCGTCGCCGCATGAACCAGCACCTCCGCGGCGGCGATCAGATCCGCCGCGTCCTCCCGGAAGCCGGTGAGAACCGTGTTCTCTGGCGCGGCGGCGCGAATCTGCCGCGCATAGGCCGCGTTGTCGCCATAGGTATCCTCCCCCACCAGCCACCAGCGCACCTCCGGCCGGGCCTGCCGCACCAGCGCCGCCGCCTCCAGCAGCAGCTCCCAGCGCTTCCACGGCGTAAGCTGCCCCACGCTCACCAGCACCGGGGTCTCCGGTCCCGCCCCCAGCTCCCGGCGGACCTCCTCCCGGCTCCGCCGCCGGGGAGCGTCCTCCGGCTCAATCCCGTTGTATACCACCCGCACCCGCCCGGCGCCCTGGGGGCAGGCCTCCTGCAGGTGCCGCTCCACCACCCGCGAGATGGCGATAACCCCCGCGCAGCGTGCCAGCAGCCAGCGCAAGACATGCGGGGAATGGGTCAGGTCGCGACAGTGCCAGATCAGCGGCGGCAGGCCCCGTCCCCGTGGCGCCAGCGCCACGACCGCCGCCAAGCTGTTGGCATGTACTAGGTCGGCCCCGACCTGGCGACAGACCCGCCGTACGGTGGCGTTGAGCCGCCGCATCCAGAGGTACTGGGCGGCCAGGGCCAGGGGATTGCGCGTGCGATGCAGCCGACAGGCGGGGATAGGCGTAACGGGGAGGGCGAGTGCCTCCAGGCTCTCACTAAGCGACCCGGGTGGTACGACCGCGTGTGGCTCCACGCCTAACTCCCGGGTATGCCGCAGCAGGCTAATGAGACTGTGCTCCGCCCCGCCCGGTGAGGAGACGTGGTTGACATAGACGACGCGGAGGCTCGCGTGGGGCGGGCTTTCTAGCCCGCCCAGATCGTGCCCAACCTGGGGAGCGCCGGTGAGGAGGCCCGCCTCGCGCGCAAGCTCTCCCCTGCCGGAGGAAGTCGCCATCTCAATCCTGCTCCGTGCCCAGTTCCTCACGCCACTCCCCCAGCCACTCCAGAGTCGTATCAATGACCTCCTGCTCCCAGGCCAACGAATAGAAGGCGTGATTGGCTCCCGCCACCAGATGCGTCTCCCAGGGCCGGTCGCTGCGGGCGGTGAGTTCCTCGTAGTGCTGCAGGCACGCCGGGGTGGTGGGGTCATTGCCGCCGTAGATGAACAGCGCCCGGCCGGCAAACCCCAGGAAGCGCTCCAGCCAGTCGATCTCCCGGTCGCTCTCCTGCCCCAGCTCTCCCTCGCCCAAGCCACCCGTCCGAATCGTCTGGCTCACGCGGTCCAGGCGAATCTCCCGGCGCAGTAGTCGCCGCCAGGTCTCCGGGCGCAGGCCCTTGCGCAGGTACGCGCTAAGCATGGAGCTGCGCTTTGCTTTGCGCATCTCCTCGCGGTCGGCCGCCACCGGTGGCGCCGACCACAGCACCAGCCGCTGTACCGTCGGGATTAGCGCCCCCGCGCCTATCGCCACCTCGCTACCGCTGCAGTCGCCCACCAGCGCCAGGGGCATCGGTCCGCAGCGCTCGGCCAGCACCTCCGCTGCCCGCCGTGTGTCGGTGATCATGGTGCTCAGGCTAGTCGCCCTCGGCGCGCCTTCGCTGTCCCCGCGCCCGCGGAAGTCAAAGCGGAGGCAGCCCAAGCCCGCCTGCGCCGCCTGCCGGCCCAGTTTGAGAAACATCTGATGCGGTCCGCCCCGGTAGCCCGCCCAGCCGTGCAGCAGGACCATCCCCGCCTGGCAGGACCCCTCCGGCCGGTGCAGAGTAGCCACCAGCCGCTGCTCCCCTAGCGTAAACAGGAACCGCTCTTCGAGTTCGACGACACCTTCGATAACCATGCACCTCTCCGCATCCGTTGGGACTATCCCCCAGCCGCCTCCCCTGCAAACACATGGGCCGAGTACTTGTCCGCCTCACGCGCGAGGCAAACTCGTATTCGGCCCCTCCACGAACAACCAGTTGCACTTCCCGCTTAGGCCTGCCCTTCGCCCCGGCCCTGTAGCCACTGCAGCGTCAGGGCGATAAGCGGCGCGGTGTCGGTCAGACCGATGCGCTGCCAGAAAGGCTCCATCTGAAGAGCCTGCACCTCCCCCAGCGGGCAATCGGCCATCAGGGCCTGCGCCGCGGGCGACACCTCGCCGCGCGCGGTGCACTCCACCAGCAGGGCCGGCTGCGGGAACTGCTCCAGCGGCGCCAGGCGTAGCTGCCCCAGTTGCGTCATCAGCGAAGGCGCCACCAGGTACCCATCCAGGTCCAGGAAGCCCGACTGGTTCTGCTGCTGGGCCGAGCTGGCCCCCGGCCCGGTGGTCAGCATCTGCTTGATCTTGGTCCGCTGGGCGAGTTCCCGGGCGTAGCGCTCACCCTCCGCGACCGGTTCCCACAGCACCAGGTCGCAGGCATGGCAGTTGACGGCTTCTCTGGCCGCCAGCGTGGCCCCCAGCCGTAAGCCCAACAGGCCCACGCGCCCCAGGCCCCAGCGCAGCCGTACCCAGTCCACTGCGGCGCAGATGTCCTCGCGCCAATCCTCCAGGTTGAACTGCTCGAAGCGCCCCGCGCTGTCCCCAGTGCCCCGGTAGTCCAAGTGCAAGGCCGAGATGCCGGCCTCCGCCAGGGCCCTGCCCATCTCGGCCAGGGTCTTCTGCGATGACTTCTTCTCCTCGGCGAACGGGTCACACAGGACCATGCCCATGGGACCCCCTGCTTCGGTGGGACGATACGTCATGCCTCGAACGGCGGTTCCAGCCACAACCAGACTGACCGGCTCCTGGACGGCGGCCATCTTCCCTCAGCCCCTTTTCTGAGTTACCAACTCGGCTATGCCCTCGACGGTGGCGAAAGCCTCGATGGAGAAGTCCTCCTCCGCAAGCGAGATCCCGAATTCGTCCTCCAGTCCCACCACGATCTCGAAGATGTTAACTGAATCAACGCCGTAAGTTTCCATCAGATTGGCATCGTCCGGAATCTCTTCCGGACTCACCTTCAGAAACAGCCGCTCGACAATCATCGCTTTGAGCTGCTGTTTCAGTTCAACCTCGTCAGACAAAACCTTCACCTCCGTAGAGCCTCGACTCGCGACTACTCCACTATCGGTGGCACTCCCGTCTCCTCAATCGGCTTCGTCGGGAGTTCCCGCCAGCGGCATTCCTCGTCCGGGGGGCCGCCCTCGACGCTGAACCGATGCTGCCAGCGCCGCTTGAACTCCAGTCCGTTGCGGATGGTCACGTACCGGAAGTTCAGGCTCGGCGAGCCCGCCGTCGTCGTATTCTCGTAGTGGTACATCTCCGCGCCCGGCGTGTACCA
This sequence comes from Candidatus Zipacnadum vermilionense, assembly GCA_029821755.1. GTDB lineage: Bacteria > Armatimonadota > Zipacnadia > Zipacnadales > Zipacnadaceae > Zipacnadum > Zipacnadum vermilionense. The sequence continues at coordinate 84,390 of JALGSV010000007.1, forward strand.
CACTTCCCATCCCGCCTCCCGCGCCCGGTAGCAGAAGTCAAAGTCCTCGTACTGGGCCGGGTTGAAGACCTCGTCCAGCCCGCCGATTTCCTCGTACACCGCCCGCTTCATCAGCCAGCAGGCGCTGATGAGGCACTGCACCGGCCCGGCCGTCTCGCATGCGGTGGCTACCGCGGTGGCCTCTGTTCTCCCGCTCGCCTCGCCCCTCCCCCGATATTGTACCCTACCCGACGGCGATATCGCTACCCCGGCGCACTCGAGGTCATATGGCTCGAAGGGGTATACCAGCTTCGGCCCCGCGATCCCCACTCTCGGAGCACTTTCCAGACACTCCGTTAGCACTCCCAGCCAGTTCCGGCTCCGCACCGCCAAGTCGTTATCGGCAAAGGCAAGGTACTTTCCCCCCGCCAATTCCAGCGCCTGATTGCGCGCCGTGCATGCCCCGAGGTTAGCTTCATTGTTTAATGACGAAAAGTCTACACTGCTTATTCGACAGAGGTTTAGGTAACTCCTGCTAAGGTACTCGCGGGATCCATCGGTTGACCCGTTGTCCACCACGATGATCTGCGCGGGCCGAGGATCGCATTGCAGCATCCCCTCCAGGCACAGTCGGGTGTAAGGCAACTTATTGTAAGACACCACGATGACCGTCGCGTCCAGCATGTCAACCGACAAGCGAAACCACCGCCTCGGCAATCTGTTGCGCCCCCGGCGTCATGGCCCGTTCCAGCGTAGGGCTGGCCGGGATCGGCGTATCCGCGGCCGCCACGCGCACCGGCGGGGCCTCCAGGTAATCAAAACACTGCTCCACGATCCGTGCCACTACCTCCGCCCCCACGCCCCCGGTGAGGCTGCCCTCCTCGGCGACCACTACCCGTTGCGTGGCGGTCACCGCCGCCGCTACCGTCGCCATGTCCAGCGGCGCCAGGCTCCGCAGGTCCACCACAGTACACTCCACTCCTCTTCCTGCTAACGCTTCCGCGGCCCGCAGCGCCTCCTCGACCATGCGCGAATAGGCCACAATCGTCGCCGCTTCGCCCTTGCGTACCACCCGCGCCTGGTCCAGCGGCACGGTGTAGTCCCCCTCCGGCACCTCCCCGCGCCTCCCGTACAGCACCTTGCTCTCGATAAAGCACACCGGCTCGTCGCAGCGGATGGCCGCCTTGAGCATCCCCTTGGCCTCCGCCGGATCGCTGGGGGCGACCACCCGCAGGCCGGGGGTATTGTACAGGTAGCGCTCCATGGACTGCGAATGCGTCGGCCCATACCCCCGTCCCGCCCCCGAGGGCAGGCGCATCACCAGCGGCACCGTCACCTGCCCGTTGTACATATAGGCAAACTTGGCGGCGTGGTTGACCAGTTGGTCCAGGGCCAGGGTGACGAAGTCGGCGAACATCATCTCGACTACGGGACGTAGTCCGGTGAGCGCCGCCCCCACGGCCACGCCGGTGAACCCGCCTTCCGAGATCGGCGTATTGCGCACCCGCTCCTGGCCAAAGCGCTCGGCAAAGCCGTGGGTGATCTTGAAGGCCCCGCCGTACTCGGCGATATCCTCCCCGATCATGATGACGCGCGAGTCGCGCTCCATCTCCTCGGCCAGAGCATCACGAATTGCGTGAGAGAAGAAGGTTTGCATAATCGTGTAGCGCAGGCGTCTCGCCTGCAATCCAGTGGCACCGGCGTCTCGCCGGTGCTCCCGTCTCGTAGGGGCGAATGTTGTGGTGTGCTCGCCGCCATATCCGCCCGCGCCTGCTGGCCAGGAAGAGCAGCCTGAAGAGCGCGGTGCGGAAGACCATTCCCTTCTTGCTTCGGCACACCCGCCGCAGGCTCCACCCGCACTCCGCCAGCACCGGGCCTCGCCTTCCTTCGCGTCGGTCAGCGAACGGGCGGCTGTCGCCGCGCGGACAGCACGACAAGCCGTCCCTACGACTCCACAAACCTCCCATTCACCTTCGCCAGCCAGTCCGGCTCTTCCCGCCACACCGGCTGCTCGGGGCCGCAGTAGGTGGTGGGCATGAAACCCCAGTAGCCATGCTCCGCCGCCAGGTCTCCCAGGTACTCGAAGTATCCCTTCCCCGCCGCCGACTCGTCGAAGCGCGAGCCCTCCGGTGGGTAGAAGATGCCGCCCTCGTCCAGCACCTGCGGCAGACCCCGCCGGCGCGCCTCGGCGGCGTCCTTGGCGAAGGTCTCCTCCGCGGTCCGCTTGATCTTCGGCTCCCACTCCCCAAAGTGCAGGAACCACCAGTAGTCGTGCCGCTCGTTGTCCAGATTGTCGTACAGCCAGTCGATGGGCCGCCAGAACTCCCGCACGTTCTGCGCCGGGACCATGTACTCGTCCCACGGCGTGTAGTTCTCCCGCAGCACGAAGTCCACCAGCGGCAGGGCTCGGGGATTCTGCGGGTCAAAGTCCGGGTGCAGCACGGTCTCATGGTAGAAGTGGAAAGCCCACTCCGCCCCGGAGTACATGTGCTGATCGTAGACCTGGCTGTTCTCCGGCACGATCTCCGGGTTGTGGCTGGCAAAGTCGCCACAGATCAACAGGTCCGGATGCTTCTCGCGCAGGAAGGCCAGGGCCTCCGTATGCTGCCGCGTCCCGGCCGCCTCCTTAGGGAGTTCGCTGAACTCCGGCTCGTTGTGCACCTCCACGAAGGCGATCCGGTCCTGCAAGCCCTCCCGCTTGATCGCCGCCAGCAGCCGGTCGTGCTGCTGCGCCAGCAGCATGAAGCGGTCCTGCAGCGGGTAGTCCATGACCTGCGCGCGGATGACCGGATCCACCACATGCCAGGTGGAGTCCTGGTACTCCCAACTGGTGGTGATGACGTAGAAGTCGTACTTTCGCGCCAGCTCCAGCAGCCGCAGCACCCGCTCCAGGACGTTGAGCCGGCAGCCGTGGCCCTTACCCACCGTTCGCAGGTTCTGGCCGTGCCCGGCGATCCATGGCCCGAAGTCCATCTCCCCGCGTCGCCGCCCCTCCAGGTCGAAGCACCAGTTGAGCCCCACGTCCGCCCGCACGCAGTTGAACCCGCGCGGCCCCAGCCCCGCGCAGGCCGCCTCCAGGTCCCCATAGGGCTCCCCCGGTCCGCCGCAGGCGATCCACGACCAGATGTAGGAGCAGATGGCCATACGACGAGGCAGATGCTCAGGGAGTGCGGGCGCCGTCATGGCCGCCTCAGTTTTCCGCCGAGGGTGGAGCGGTCTCCGCCGCCGGCTTCTCGAGGGCTTCTCCATCCTCAGGGATGACGCTGTCAATCTCCGCGATGCGGGTGCGCATCCTGAGGTACGCCCGCGTCCCCACCGCCAGGGTCAGCGCCCCCAGCGGGATCAGCACCCAGCCCAGAATGTCGGTCAACCCATGGCCAAAGAACCGGACCAGAGTGATCCCGCCGACCGTCAAGGCCAGCGCCGTCCGCGCATACGCCAGAAAGGTCCGCTCATTAGCCAGCACCGTCCGGTCCGCGGCCAGCCGATCGCGGAGAATCAGCTCGTGGTGGAGATAGTGACTATAGTGGCTGTCGGGGTGTCGTGCCATCTGTCTGGTTCCTCGCAAGACGTCATGCCCGGCTTAGGTCCGGCTCCGGACTCATCAGCGCATACTCCACCGCCGCCAGCACCTGTTCCTCTGCCCAGCGCTCGGCCTCGGCGATCTGCTCGGCGGCGGCCCCGCCGGCGCGTAGGGCTTCCGCCATTCGCGGCAGGGGATCGCGGGCCAGCCACTCGGCCTCCTCGGCCTCACTGCGGTATTCGCACTTATCGCTGCGCGAGTGGCCGCACTGCCGCCAGGTGATCGCCTCGATCAGCGTCGGTCCGCCTCCCGCCCGCGCCCGATCCACCGCCGCCTGCGTCGCCTCCCGCACCGCGAAGTAGTCGTTCCCGTCCACCACCACGCCCGGTATTCCGTACGCTGTCGCCCGCTCGGCTACCGAGATTACCCGGAAGGATTCCGCCACCGGCGTGCTCATGGCGAAGCCGTTATTCTCGCAGAAGTACACCACCGGTAACTGCCAGATCGCCCCCAGGATGACGCCCTCATGGAAGGCCCCCTGCCCGGTCGCGCCGTCGCCGAAGAAGCACAACACCACCCGGCCCGTGCCGAGCAGCTGCTGGCTGAGCGCCGCGCCGGTGGCGACGGGGATCATTCCGGCGGTAAGGCCGTTGCTACCCAGGAAGCCGATCGAGGGGTGCGACATGTGCTGCGAGCCGCTACGCCCGGCGCAGTAGCCGGTAGCCTTGCCCATGATCTCCGCCAGCACCCGCCGGGGGGCGGCGCCCTTGGCCAGGAAGTGCCCGTGCCCGCGGTGGTTGGAGGTGACCAGGTCCCGCGGCTCCAGCGCCGCGATGGCCCCCACCGCCGTCGCCTCCTGCCCCAGACAGAAGTGCGCGGTCCCGGGGACCTTCCCCTCGGCAAACAGATCGCTCAGCCGCTCCTCAAAGCGGCGAATGAGCACCAGGGACTGGTAGTGGGAAAGCAGTTGATCGAGCGGATAGGCGGTCATGGTGCAGTCAGCATAATCTTCGCCGTCCGCCCCCCCTCCGCCTGCTCGACGGTGACCGAGTTGCCCCGCGCCAGGTCCCCCAGTGCCTTCGCGATCAGCAGCCCAAACTGCGCCCCCCAGGCGTAGAAGCCCTCCCCGGTACGACGGGCGTCTCGCCCGTCGCTCCCGCCTTCCGTTCGGGTAGCGCCGGCCGCCCCGCCTGCCTCCCCTCCCGGTGGCGCCGGCGTCTCGCCGGTGTGGGGTGGTGATGCTGCGTCTCCTCCGCTCCCCAGTCTGACCTCTCTCACTTCGGCCAGCCCCCGTGCCCCTCGCGCCTCCGCCACCTCGGCCCGCTCCAGCATGAACACCACCGCCGCCTCCCAGGGCTGCACGCCGGTCTCCGTCTCTCCCCCCTCCCCTGCAAGGGGAGGGGGGCAGGGGGGTGAGGCCTCCCTCCCCGCTGGCGACCATCGACCACCGACCATCGACCTCACCAGCGGCTCGCTCAACGCCTCCACTCCTCCCACCAGCATCATATCCACTTGCCCCCGCCGCAGCAGATCGCAGGCCCAGTACAGCGCCGAGGCCGCCGACAGGCCGCCATCGGTGAAGGTCATCCCCGGCCCCTGCAGTCCCCACTCGATGGCGATCAGGCTGGCCGGCGCATTGGCGAAGGAGTGCATAAACAGCAGGGGCGAGGCCAGCCGCGCCCCCTTGGTCTGCACCCGCGTGGTGTTGGCGCACATCGAATCTAGACACCCGTACGCGGTCCCCAGGGCGAGGCCGATTCTCTCCGGTACGACGGGCGTCTCGCCCGTCGCTCCCGGTGGCACCGGCGTTAAGCGAATCTCCGATTCGCAGCCGGTGCTCCCCTCCCCCAGCGCCATAGCCGCCGCCACCAGCGCCAACTCCGAGCACCGGTCCAGGTACGTCTTCTCGGAGGGTAGCCACTCCTGCACGTCCAACTCCGGGCACTTGGCCGGCGAGTCTGGAGCGTTCCCCGAGGCCAACCCGGCCAGAAAGGCCTCCAGCCCCAGGCCGTAGGGGGTGATGATCCCCACAGAAGTCACAACAGGAGCATTCTGATCTGTAGTCGCCATATGTCTCACTTGTCACGTAGCCCGCAAGGCCCTGTCGCGTCCATCCCCTTCAACTCCCCCTCTCCCAAGCCGCAGGCGCGGGAGAGGGGGCAGGGGGTGAGGCTCCCGTCCCCTACCTCCTCACCAACCCCGCCTCCACGATCTCCCCGAACTCCAGTTGGATCACGTCGTACGGGTGCGTGGGGGAGAGGTCGTGGCGCCAGATGAGCACCTCGTCGTGCGGCAGCCACCCGCGCACTACCGTCCGGTCGGCGCTGGCCACCTCCCATCGCGCCCCGCTGGCCATGCGCAGGTAGCGCCCCTCCGCCCCGACCTCCGCGATCCAGTCGGTGAACTCCTCCCGCCCCGGCCGCAGCAGCTCCTTGGTGGACTGCTCCTCCTTAGGCAGCAGGTAATGATCCGTCAGCACCCGCGCCACCACGTCCTGCATGGCCAGCTCCAGGTCGGGCGGGAGGGGGATGTCCTCCTCGGGAGGGCGCCGGTTGTGGCCGAGAGGGTCTTTCATGGGAGGTCTATGTACTATGGTCGACAATCGACGGATAGGGGAGGGCACGACGAGTGGTCACTCAGCACTCACCACTTCCCCAAAACCACCACCGCATTACTCCCCCCAATACCCGCCGAAATACTCACCGCGTACCTTATCGCCTTCTCCCTCGCCACATTCGGCACGTAGTCCAGGTCGCAGGCGGGGTCGCACTCGTCGAGGTTGACCGTGGGCGGCAGGACGCCGTCGCGCAGGGCCAGGGCGGTGGCGATTATCTCCACCGCCCCCGCCGCGCCCATCATGTGGCCGATGGCCCCCTTGATGCTACTGACGGGCGTCTCGTACGCGTGACTCCCCAGCACCGCCTTGATCGCCTCCGTCTCCGCCGGGTCGTGGTGCTCGGTCCCGGTGCCGTGGGCGTTGATGTAGTCCACCTGCTCGGGCGCGATTCCCGCCTCCTCCAGCGCCCGACGCAGCACCCGCTGCATCCCCGCCCCGCCCTCGTCCGGCGCGGTGATGTGGAAGGCGTTGTTGTTCTGCCACGACCCCAGCACCTCCGCCCTCGGCTCCGCCCCCCGCGCCCGCGCGTGCTCCAGTTCCTCGACCAGCACCATCCCCGCGCCCTCGGAGAAGAGCGTCCCGGAGCGATTCTTGCTGAAGGGCCGGATGTCCTCGGCGGTGGTGGTATGCAGCACCGACAGCCCGGCCAGGTGCGAGGGCGCGAGGCAGTCATGCCCGCCGGCCAGCATGACCTCCGCGTCCCCGGCCTTGATGATATCCGCCGCTATCCCGATCGCTGAGGCCCCCGAGGCGCAGGCGACGGACAGGCACAGCACCGGCCCGCTCAGCGGGATCAGCCGCCCCAGGTACTCCGCGGCGGTGTCGAAGCGGAACTCCCGCAGCATCTCCGGGTCCACCGGCGGCTCTCGCAGGGAGTAAGCATACTCCTCCCACGCCTCCGCCCCGCCGAAGTTGGAGGAGAGGACGGCCCCCAGTCGCGAAGGTGGGGCCGAAGGGTCGTGATTCCCGACTCCTTCTGGGGAGGGGGGCAGGGGCGTAGGGCAGGGGGGGGAAGCCCCCCACGCCTCTCGCGTCGCCGCCAGCAGGAACTGCGTCGCCAGGTCCGGCTCATGGGGCAGCCCGTACTCTGCCGGATCAAAGCGCCAATCGCTAACCTCCCCGGCCAGATCATTACGCAGGCCAGCCGCGTCAAACCGCGTGATCTTGTGCAGTCCCCGCTCCCCGGCGAGCAGCCGCCGCCAGAACTCCGGCACGTTCAAACCCAGGGGCGTAACCGCTCCCCACCCGGTAATTACCGCGCGCTTCATGCTCATGGTTCCTTACAGTCGAGATGCTCCCTATCGTTCGCGGCACTAGAGGGAAACACCTGTCTAGGGAAGGAGGTTGCGCCGTGGGCGGGGAAAGTCGCGAAACGCACGGGCATCGGCGAGACGCCGGAGCCACCGAGAGGAGTACCTATGTCCACCCCTGTAACCTTCGCCCTACTGGGCTCCGGCGGCATTGCCCGCGCCTGGGCCCGCGCGCTGGCCGAGGTCCCCCATGCCACGCTCGTCGGCTGCTGGGACCCCGACCGCGCCGCGGCCGAGGCTTTCGCCGCCGAGTTCCACTGCGCCACCTACCCCGCCGAGCAAGCGCTGCTCGACGACGACCAGGTCGAGGCCGTCATCGTCTGCTCGCCCAACCCCTGGCACTGCCCGCAGACTGTCGCCGCGGCGCAGGCCCACAAGCACGTGCTCACCGAGAAGCCCATGGCCCTAATCGTCGAGAACTGCGACCGGATGATCGCCACCTGCGAACAAGCTGGGGTGCTGCTGATGGTGGGCCAGGCTCTCCGCTTCTATCCGCCCTTCGACCGCGCGCTACAGATGGCCCGCGCCGGGGAGTTGGGGCGGGTGCTGGGCGCTGACCTGACTCGCATGGGTACCTCCGGCCCCCTGGAGCGCCCCCGCACCTGGCGCGACGATGAGTCCCTCACCGGCGGCTGGCTGCTGGAGTTGAATGTCCACGAGGTGGATTTCCTGCAGACCCTCCTGGGCCTCCCTGAGTCGGTCTGCGCCCTGCGCTCCAACCTGCTCAAGCCCGCGACCGAGAGCGGGTACGATCTGCTCAACCTCGTCGCCCTCTGCCCGGAGGGCCGCCAGGGCCACCTGCTGGCTGGGGAGATCGCTCAGGGCGAGGGGATGACCCGGTACGTGGTCTTCGGCGAGGAGGCCACGCTGCGCTGGGACGCCTGGAGCCCGAAGCTGACCATCACCCGCCCCGGCAGCACCGCCGTCCAGGTGGTGGAATGGGAGCCGCAGTACAGTCCGATGGGCTACCAGTTAGACGGCTTCCGCGCGGCCATCCGCGGCGAAGGCCCCGTGCCGGTCACTGGCGAAGACGGCCGCGCCGCCATCGCCACCTGTGCCAGGATCCGCCAGTCCTGGGAGACCGGCCAGCCGGCCTAGAAAGTCGCGAGACGCCTCTCTCCAACTGACACTGACAACTATCGACTGACACCAAAGGAGATCCCATGTCCACCTTCCGCAAAGGCCTCTGGCTCCACCATCTCGGTCCCTTCCAGACCCCTGATGCCGTCCGGGAAATGGTCCACCGCGTCCGTGACTGGGGGTTTGATCTGCTCATCCCCTGCGTCAAGATGTACGACGGCTGGGCCGACTACCACAGCAAGATCGCCCTCGTCCGCCCCGGCTGGGAGGAGTTCGACCCGCTCATGGTCCTGGCCGAGGAGGCTAACGCCCTGGGCCTGGAGGTCCACCCCTGGTCCTGCGTCTTCGTGGAGTCCACCGACCCGCAGGGCTCGGCGCTGCTGCAGGCCCACCCCGAGGCGCGTGGCGTCAAGCTCACTGACGACGGTCCCGAGTTCAAGAACTGGGCCTGCCCCAGTCATGAGGCGGTGCGCGACTACAACGTCGCCATCTGCGAGGAGCTGCTGGCCAACTACCCCGTCGCCGGTGTGCATCTCGACTACATCCGCAACGGCGGCTTCTCCGTCCCGCTCGGGTGCCAGTGCGAGGTCTGCCGCGCCGCCTTCCGCGAGATGACGGGCGAGGAACTCACGATGGCGGCCTTCCCCGGCATCAGCCAATCGGCGCAGAACTACGTCCCCCTCAGCCGCTGGCGCGCCGCGCAGGTCACCGAGGTCGTCCGCCGCGTCCACGAGGCCGCCGCCGTCCGCGAGCAGGTCGTCTCCGCGGCGGTCTTCAGCAACTTCCCGGTCTGCTACTTCGACCAGGGCCAGGACTGGGTCGGCTGGGCGGACCAGGGGATCATCGACCACCTCTTCCCCATGACCTACATCGCCCTGCCGGAGGTCGTGAAGTGGTCGACGGAAAGCTACGTAGCGATGGTCAAGGGCCAGGTCCCCCTCTGGCCGGGCCTGTGCTACTACCACGACTGCCTCTCGGTGGAGATCATGACGGACCAGGTGCAACTGGCGAAGGAAGCCGGAGCCGACGGGGTAGTCATCTTCGAGTACACGGGGATGAGCGAAGAGTTCGCCAAGGCCATCCAAGCGTTCTAGACGGGGACCGCCTCCCGTAGGGGCGGAGGTTGGGGCGTCCGCGCCGCAACCTCCGCCCGCGACCCACTCGCGTCTCGCGACTACCCAAGGAGACCCTCCATGAAATCCCGCCGCGCCTTCCTTATCGAGCCGCACCAGATGGAAATCCGCGAGGTTGATGTCTCGCCCGGCCCCGGCGAGGTGATGGTCAAGATCGCCGTCTGCGGGCTGTGCAACTGGGAGCAGAACCACTGGCACGGCCTCCTCGGCACCCCGCCCCAGCCGCTGGGGCACGAGTGGGCGGGGGAGGTCGTGGAGCTGGGGGAGGGGATTGACGATATGGCCCTCGGCGACCAGGTCACCGGCTTCCTCACCGGCCAGCACGGCTTCTCCGACTACGCCTGCGCCCCGCGGGGCAGCTACTTCAAGCTGGCCCCCACCGTCAATCCCACCGACGCCCTGGGCGAGCCCCTGGCCTGCGTCACTAACGTCGTCCGCGCCAGCGAGCCGCAGGTCGGAGACTTCGGCGTCATCCTCGGCTGCGGACCGATGGGCCTGTGGTGCACGCAGATCCTCAAGGGCAACTTGCTGGCCGGGCTCATCGCCGTGGATACCCAGGACTGGCGCCTGGATCTGGCCCGCAAGTACGGCGCCACCCATACTATCAACCCCCAGTCCGAAGACGCCGTGGTCCGCCTGGGCGAGATCACCGACGGCCACCTGGCCGACTTCGTCATCGAGGGCACCGGCGTCCCCGGCGTCCTCCAGCAGGCCTGCTCCTACCTCCGCACGGGCCAGGGCCGCCTATCGGTCATGTCCAGCCACGAGGAGGCCGGCCCGGCCTTCGACTGGCGCGACCTGATCGGCAAGGGCCTGCAGATTCGCGGCACCCACCCCGCCTGGGCGCAGTCCATGCCGGAAGAGCTCCGCCGCGCCGTACACCTGCTCAACCAGGGCGTCTTCCAGATGGACGACATCATCACCCATCGCTTCCCCCTGGCTAACATCCAGGAAGCCATGGAGTCCCTAGAGCACAAGCCGGAGGGCTTCCTCAAGGGCGCAGTCATGCCTTAGTCGAAAGAAACCGGGTAGGCACTATCGAGAACGGCCGCCGGAGTCCTCCGGCGGCCGTTTCGCCTCTGATCGCTCGTGCTCTCGGGCCGACGCGCCCTACAAGCCTAGTCCCCGCTCCTGCGCGATTCCTGCCGCGACCGGCGCCGATCGCGCCGATTGCGGGCGCGGCTGTCGCCTCCATGCAAGCCGCCCTTGATGCGCGGCCCGTGGGCGTGATCATACGCAAGGGGGTTGCGCGTCTTGACGTACCCCGCCGCGGTCAGCCGCTCCGTCTTCCGTTTGCGCGGTCGTTTCTTACTCATGGGATCGAGGATCGAGGATGGTGGATCGCCGGCGGTGTCGTTCCCCACCTTCCACCTTCCACCTTCCCTCCTCAACTGACACTGACGACCATCCACTGACCCTTCCCCGTATTGACAACCTCCCCCTCCTCCCCGTATCTTCTTCTTATGCGCGTACTCTCCGGCATTCAACCCTCCGGTGCTCTTCACATCGGCAATTACTTCGGTGCCATCAAACAGTACATCGAGCTCCAGCACGAGCACGAGGGCTTCTACTTCATCGCCAACTACCACGCCCTCACCAGCCTGCACGACGCGGAGGCCCTGCGTGCCGCTACCCTGGAGGTCGCCGTCTCCTTCCTGGCCCTGGGCCTGGACCCCAACGTCGCCACCATCTTCGTCCAGTCCGACGTCCCCGAGGTCACCGAACTCACCTGGCTGCTGGCCTGCGTCACCCCCGTCGGCCTGCTGGAGCGCTGCCACGCCTACAAGGACAAGGTCGCGCAGGGGATCGCCGCCGAGCACGGCCTCTTAACCTATCCGGTGCTGATGGCCGCGGACATCCTTATCTACGACTCCCACCTCGTTCCCGTCGGCCAGGACCAGAAGCAGCATGTGGAGGTGACCCGCGACCTTGCTGAGCGCTTCAACAGCCGCTACGACCGCGAGGTCTTCGTCATTCCCGAGCCGCTGATCCTGAAAGACGTGGCGGTCATCCCCGGCCTCGACGGTCGCAAGATGTCCAAGTCCTACGGCAACACCATTGATATCTTCGACGAGCCGTCGGTTCTGAAGAAGAAGATCATGTCGCTGAAGACCGACTCCGCTCCCGTGGAGGCCCCCAAGGATCCGGACACCTCTAGCCTTTTCCAGCTCTTCCGCCTATTCGCCTCGGAACCGGAACTCTCGGAGATGCGGGCGCGTTTCGAGGAGGGCGGGGTCGGCTACGGGGACCTGAAGAAGCGCACCGTGGCCCTGGCCACCGACTATTTCGCCGAGGCCCGGGCAAAGCGCCAGGAGCTGCTGGCTCACCCCGAGCAGGTTCGGGAGATCCTGGCCGCCGGTGCCGCCCGCGCCCGTTCCCTCGCCCGCGTCACCCTCGACAGAGCCCGCGACGCCTGCGGCATCTGGTAGTCCCTCCCAGTGGCACCGGCGTCTCGCCGGTGCCGGGGGTGGGGGGGCCCTCCGCGTGGCGCGGGCTTTCTAGCCCGCGTCGGCAGCCCCATGTTCATGGGAGGGCGGGCTACGAGCCGCCCCTACCGTACCCACCAAGAAGGGCCGAGCAACTCGCCCGGCCCTGGCCTCTGGCTCTTGTTACCCCCCTCCCCAGACCTGAACGAAGGAAAGGTCGCGGAGAGGGTCCTCCGCCTCCGTGCGCGGGGAGAGTGAGGCTTCCACTCCCCCTCTCCTGCAAGGAAAGGGGGCAGGGGGGGAGGCTCCCCTACACCACCGCCACCGCTTCCTCCGCCTCTACCCCTGCCGTTGTGTCTATTCTCTCCACGCCCGCCTCCACCCTTGGTAGTACCAACATGAAGGTGCTCCCCTGCCCCACTTGACTGCTGACCCACACGTCTCCCCCGTGCTTGAGCGCCACCAGCCGGGCCACGTACAGCCCCAGGCCCATGCCCCGGGCCCGCACTTGCTCCGGCCCCGGCGCTTGGGCGAACTTCTGGAAGATCACCTGTAGCGCCTCCGGCGGAATACCGCAGCCGGTGTCTCGCACCCACACCCGCACCTGCTTCGGGGTCGCCTCCGCGCCGATGATCACCCTCCCGCCCTCCGGGGTATGCTTTAGCGCGTTGTCCACCAGGTTGTTCAGCACTTGCGCCAGTCGGTCCACATCCCCCCGCACCGTCGGCAGGTCCGGCGGTACCTCCACCGTCAGGTCTATCTCCTCGGCCTCCGCCGTCAACGAGAACAGGTCCGCCACCTTCTCTGCCAGGTCCCGCAGACAGACTTCATCTTGTCGCAGGACCAGATCCGGCTGTTCCAGTTTCGCCAGGTCCAGCAGTCCCGCTACCAGCCGCGACAGCCGATTCGTCTCCCGCTCAATGGTCGCCGTCACCCGGTCGCGCTCCGGCTCGGTCAGGTCCCCGCTAATGCCGCTAAGTAGTTGCGCCATCACTCGCAGCGAGGCCAGCGGCGAGCGCAGTTCGTGCGACACCAGTCCCAGCCCCTTCTCCTTCAAGCGCGTCTGCGCCAAGAGGTCGGTCACATCCTGCACGATCAGCACTCACCCCAAGGGCCGCTCCCCCCCACCACACGGCACTGTTGCACAGCGCAGGTCGTACGTCTGCTTCCCCTCGAGCACTACCTCGCTGGTCACGAACCGCGTCGGTCGCTGGAGCGCGTCTGCCAGCAGTTTTCGCAGCACGGCGTTCCCCGGCGCCGTGCACAGCTCTTTCACTGACTTCCCTACCATTTCGCGCACCGGCACCCCGCCTAGACTGCCTAGTTGCGGATTGGCCAAGAGCACCCTGCCCTCGGCGTTCAGCAGCAGCACCCCCTCCGTCAGGTGCCGCACGATCCGCTGGTTGGCCTGCCGCTCCCGCTCCAGCACCGAGGCCAGACCCCAGGTGAACCAGCCCGCGCACACTACCACCAGCACCCGGCCGACCAGGTCCCAGACCAGACCGAGATCCGCGCGGGAAGTCGCCCCCGCCAGGAGACCGTAGACAGCGGCCACGAGCGCAGCAGTCAGAGGGAGGGCCCACGAGGCGTCGCTGAAGAAGGCCCCGGCGAAGACCAGCACCAACAGCAGCAGCGCCCAGAAGGGGCTGGTGAAACCGCCGCTGGCGACCACGTACATGGTCATCCAGCCCAGGTCAAACAGGGTCAGTAGCGCGACCGCCAGCGGCAGGCGCCCGTGCAGCAGCAGCTCATCCCATCGCAGGAAGAACAGGCTCCACACGCACACCAGGGCGGCCAGCGCCAGCGCGGTGTACCCCAGCGACGGGATGGTCAGGATCACCTCCCCGGCCGTCAGGCTAACGGCGATGAGGAAGAAGACCAGGACTACGCGTATCTTGTCAGCCTGTCGGATCAGGCCGAATTCCAGGTGCCTTTCCGCGGCGTGGTCCTCCATGAACCGCGGTTCCCCCCTTACTAGAGTTTGTACCCCAAATCAACCGCGAATGTGACTGCCTCAGGCCGCCTTACACCTACATCTATTGGACGACTTGAGCATATCTTGAGTATACCCTGAGGTGAGTTGAGCGAAACCTCGCTCGGGTCCCCCTTACCGGCCTCGGTTCCCCTGGGCCTCCCCGAGAGAGGCGGTATAGGCCCCCCCAGACAAGGAAAAGGGGACGGCCGCTCTGGCCGTCCCCTTCCTATCAGCTTTCTTTCGAGTCCTCGCCAGCTAGACCTTCACTTCTCGCTGTTTCTCGCCTGATTTGTACACCCCGTCGAGGATTCTCTGCGTGATAAGCGCCTGCTCGCCCGGAACCGGCGAGGGCCCTCCCGCCTTGACCGCCGCCGCGAAGGCGCTGCACTCATTGTAAAACCCATCGGCCCCGTCGAACTGACTCACCTGCGAGCCCGCATTCGTCAGGACCCCGTTCTGCTCGGTGGTCAGCGTCGGCGGCCACAGCGTCACGCCGCCCTTGGTCCCGCACACCATCACTTGATTGATCTCCTGCGGGGTGTTGAGGGCCCACGAGGCGCCCAGCGACAGCGTCCGTCCGTCCGCAAACCGCACCAATGCCACCGCGAAATCCTCCGGCACCGTGTAGCGCTTGATCTTGTGCTTCATCAGTGAGGGCTTATTCGCCAGCTTCAGATACGTTCCCGCGCTCACCGTCGCCGGCTCCGGGAAGTCCATTAGGTGCAGGGCCATGTCCAGCACATGCACACCGATGTCGTAGCACGGCCCGCCTGCCGAGGCCGCGGCGTCGGTGAAGGCCCCCCACGCCGGCACGCCGCGCCGCCGCAGGTACTCCGCCCGTCCCCAGTAGATGTCGCCGACTAGGCCCTGTTTGACCCAATGCTTGCACAGTTGCCCCTCAGTGGAGTACCGCATCACCTGCGCCACCATCAGCAGCTTTCCCGCCTCCTGGCCGGCCGCGATCATCTGCTCCACCTCGCGCGCCGAGGTCGCCACAGGCTTCTCCACGATCACATTCGCCCCGGCCTTGAGCGCGGCGATGGTCGGCTTGGCGTGCCAGGAGTTGGGCGTGCATACGTCGATAATGTCCAGCTCCACGCTGTCCAGCATCTTCCGGTAGTCACTGAATAGGTTCTCCGGCGCCACGCACCACTTCTCGGCGCTGGCGGCCAGCGCCTTAGGGTTGATGTCGCACAACGCCACGACCTTCGCGTCGGCGCACTTGTTCCAGGCTGCCAGATGTGCCTGAGCGATTCCTCCCGTCCCGACAAACCCGACTTTCAGGGCCTTAGCCATGGGTATTCCTCCTGTGATGTCTCGCGGGGCACGAGTCTCCAGATCGGTTCCCGACCAGGGTCATCAACCATCTCTAGTGGCAGCGTTCTCCGAGCAGTGTCCCGCCCGTCCGCGCTTACCCAACCTCCTAGCTACACAGGCCTTGAGACCTGTGCCCCCCCCGCCCGGCGGTGCGAACTTCCGACTATTCTCCCTGTTTCCGACAATACCTTCTCGCGAGAAAAGCTCTCGCCGGCGGAGAGTATTTTGCCGAGGGACAAGCCTTTTCTCACCTGTCCTTCCTGCGGCGCCGAGGCCAGCCCCCACTGGGTGGTCTGCCTCACTGCGCCCCTCCTCTGGGCGACTTGGCGGCGCTCCCGACCTCCCCCCGCGCAAGCCCGGCTGCATCCTTCCTACCTCCATCTTCCTCCTCCTCGCCCTGTCCTACTTTCCCCCTCCCGCGAACTCTCCGCCCTCCCTCGTCGTCATAGAAGCCACCTACGCTTCACCACCCCACTACCCCCGAGGAGGCTGAGATATGGACCGACTCACCAGCGGCGACCTCGAGATGCTCCTGAATACGCGTGACGGCTGGTGCGTCTCGCTGTATATGCCCATCTCCCGCAAGGGCGCGGAGGCCAGCGGCAACCAGACCCGCTTCAAGAACCTCCTGCGCCTGGCCCAGGGCCGACTACACGAGCGCGGTCTGCGTGAGGACAAGGCCCGCGCCTACCTCCGGCCCGCCTGGGAGTTCCTGGCCGAGCACGACTGGCGCGAGCACTCCGCGGAGGGCCTGGCGGTCTTCCTGCGCGAGGGTGAGCTGCGCGACTACCATCTGCCCCTGGCCTTCGGAGAGACGGCCAAGGTCGAGCACCGCTTCCACCTGCGCCCTCTCTGGCCTCTGTTCACGCTCGACGGCCGCTTCTACATCCTGGCGCTGAGCCAGAAGCAGGTCCGTCTGCTCCTGGGCACCCGCCAGTCCGTCGCGGAGATTCCCCTGGACGGCGTCCCCCAGAGCCTGGCGGAGATCCAGCAGTTGTATGGTGTCCAGGAACAGGTGCAGACTCACTCCGGCGCCCGGCTCGGTAAGCGCCAGGAGTCGGGGATCTTCCATGGCGGTCACGGCGTGGGTAGCGACCTTAAGGAGGATCAGTTACGTGAGCTCTTCCACCTGGTGGATCAAGGGGTCCGCGAGGCGCTCCGTGACGAGCAGGTGGCGCCGCTGGTGCTGGCCGGCGTGGAGTCGGTACTTGCCCACTATCGCCACACCAACACCTACGGTCATCTGGTGGAAGATTCGGTGCCGGGCAATCCCGAGACGCTAAGCAACGAGGCTGTGCACAGTCGTGCCTGGGAGGTAGTGGAGCCCATCTTCCGGGCCAGCCAACGCGGGGCGCTGGCGCAGTGGGACCTGGCGGCCTCCCGGCAGCAGACCTGCCACCATCTGGACGAGGTTCTCCCCGCCGCCGCGGGCGGCCGGGTAGCCTCCCTCTTCGTCCCGCTCAATTCGGAGGTCTGGGGCACCTACGACGCCGACACGGCGCAGGTGGAACTCCACGAGGACCCCCTCCCCGGCGACGCGGACCTGCTGGACCTGCTGGTAGTGCAGACGATAGCCCACCGCGGCGGCGTCTGGGCCATGCCCGCGGGGGAGCTACCGGCCAGCCCGGTGGGGGCGATACTGAGGTACTGAGCGTCCGACAGGCGACTCGCCCGTCGATCTGCTGGCACTGACGCCCTCCCCGACGCGCCGGGAAGGGCGTCTGTCCCAACCCCGTCGACAGACACCCCCTGTGCGTTTCACAGTCAGGGCTCGTCGTCAATCCCCACAATCAGGACCGGAATGTCTATATCTGCATGCCCCCGCTGCTCCAGGTCCCACACGAACTGCTCGAAATAGGACACCCCGGAGGACATTTCCTCCGCGAATTGTTTGACCGGGACGATCTCCACGCCCGTGTCTATGTACCCCAGATTGTGGAAGATCGTCATCTTGGCCGCCACATTGTAGACCATGAAGGAGTACTTGCCGAACTGCACCTCGACACCGAGCTTGTCCTTCAGGAAGTCCATTTCCCGGAAGCCGGGCCTGAGTCGGCGGTGAGGTCGGTAGTGTTCCTCGTAGTGGGCGTCGGAGTAGGCGCACCTAACGCGCTGCTTCCTCCAGTCCAGGCCCTCGAACCCGGAAGTGAACTGCTCGTTGAGCGCGACGGGGCTGAAGAGCATCTGCCCCAGCATGGTCTTCTCCTTGCTCTCCTTCACCTTGCAGGCTTGGGCATTTACCCCTCGGATGATCGACTCGATCTGTGCCAAGAGGTGCGGGTACTTCTCCTGTACGATCCCCTGGCCGTCGTTGAATGAATACCGGGCCGCAACAATCATGCGTCGTCCCCGTTCCCTCCGAGCCATTGCAGCGGGGTCTGCGAGACCTTCTCCCGACCGGTCGGCTGGTGGACAGGTTGACCCATTGGCCGCAGCTTTAGGGCACCAGCGCAGAAAGCCGCGATTCTCTTCTTGGTCACGTCGCAGTACTCCGGATCCCGGTCGATCCCCGCTGCGCGACGACCGTGCTTGATCGCCGCTATCAGGCTACTCCCGACCCCACAGAAGGGGTCCAAGACCCAGTCGTCTTCTTTAGTGAATGCAAGGACGCACCGCTCAACCAACTCAACCGGGAACTGGCAGGGATGGGTCGTCTTCTCCGGGTGGTTTGATTTGACGTTGGGGATTTCCCAAATGCCGGTCTCCCATTCCTCCCGCAGGAACTCCCATACGTCGGAGGGGTTCTTCCCCAGCGGATTGCCACTCGGTTGCCCCTTCCTGTCGCCCTTGTAGTAGGTCTTGCCAGGGTACTTCGAGGGCACTCGCACCGCGTCCAGGTTGAAGATGTACTGATCCCCCCGCGTGAACCACAGCAGCGTCTCATACCGGCCCGAGAATCGGCGCGACGCATGAAGGCCGTGCCCGAAATGCCATATCACTCGATTGCGGAGCTTCATCCCCAGGCGCTTGAAGATCGGGTAGAAGTGAGCGTCCAAGGGGAAGACCTCGCCGGCCTCCACATAGTTACCGACTTGCCAGCAGATAGAGCCGGTAGGAGTAAGCAACCGCGCCAACTGCTCAATGATCGTCGCCTGCCAGTCCAGGTACTCCTGAAGCCCAACCTGCTTCTCGTAGACCTTGCCGATGTTGTAGGGCGGCGAAGTGACGATCAGCGAGAAGGTCCCCCGAGGCAGACGCTCGCAGGCCTCTGCCGTGTCTGATTCCATGACGACCAGGCGTGCAGCCGGATCGAACGAGTCGAAGGCGACGGGGGGTTCTAACAGCATGGGCGTGGACCTACCTCCACGAATTGATTTCGCCCCGAAGAGAGAAACTCCTTCCCCTTGCAGTATACCAGTTCTCAAAGCGCGCGGATCGTCAGGCCAGTTCGAACTGCCCCACTACCCACCGATCATCAGTTCACCCGCAGCCCCATCAGCCTCACCCACAGCGCCTCCAACCCCAGCCTCAGGTTCACGTTCTGGGCCAGGTCCCTCCGGAACTCGCCCAGGACCCGGCAGGCTTCTACCGCCGCTTGAGGGGGATAGCGCCGCGCCGCGTAGAGAATTTCCTCGCGGTAGTCGGGGTTTATCAGCCTCCCCCTACCCGCCACCATCAAATCCCGGAACCACGATTCGAGCACCTCCAGCAGCGCCCGCAGTTGCGTGCGCAGGACCCGGTCGCGCCCGGCCTTGAGCATCCGCTCCCCGATCTCGTCGGGGTGCTCCGCCCGCCACCACTGCTCGGCCGCCGCCGCCAGGTTCTCGCCTAGGCGCAGCGCCTCCCACGGCTCCCGCCGGGTCAGCGAAGCCGCCATCTCCAACAGCTCCTTGCGCACGGCCAGAATCTGCGGCTCCTCCATCAGCCCCTGCGCCCGTCCCCAGGCCCCCGCGCTCAACCCCGCTACCACCGCCCGTTGCTCCGCGCTCGCCGCTGGGTACGCCGCTGCCAGCTTCGCCGCCATCTCCTCCGGCGGTAGCGGGTGCAGCATCACCTGCTGGCAGCGCGAGATCAGCGTCGGCAGCATCCGCGCCGGTCGGGAGGTGGTCAGGATGAAGGTAGTATCAGGCGGCGGCTCCTCCAGGGTCTTGAGCAGCCGGTTGGAGACCGCCGGCTCCATCGTTTCCACCGAGCAGACGATATACACCCGGCGCCGCGCCTCCACCGCCGCTAGGCTCGCCGAGCCCAGCAGGTCCTTGACCTCCTCCACGGTAATTCGCGCGTCCTCCATCTCCGCCGCGAGCGTTTCGGCTTCCTCGCGATCCTCTTCGCCGTCCCCCTCGACCTTCTTCGTCGCGGTTAGGCTCAGCCGCGGCTGGACAATCCTCACATCCGGATGCAGCCCGGCGGCAATGCGTCGGCACGTGGAGCACTCGCCACAGGCCTCCGCCGTAGGGCGCGGGCTCGCACCGTGGCCCTCCCCTGCGGGTAGCGCAGGCTTCCCCGCCTGTGTTGGTGGCCCCGGCGTCTCGCTGGTGTTCCGCTCCCCCTCTCCCAAGCCATAGGCGCGGGAGAGGGGGGTAGGGGGGTGAAGTTCCCCTACCCTCTCACAGTTTGCCGCCTGCGCGAGCGCAATCGCCAGCGCCGTCTTGCCCACATGCGCCGGTCCCACGAACAGATACCCGGTCGGCAGTCGGTCCCCGCGCAAGGCCCGCCGCAGCACCGCCACTGCTTGTTCATGTCCGACGATCGCGGAGAAGGGCATTAGACCTCCCCTTCGGGTAGCGCAGGCTTCCCCGCCTGCGTCGGTGGCACCGGCGTCTCGCCGGTGCTCTGCTCCCCCTCTCCCAAGCCATAGGCGCGGGAGAGGGGGGTAGGGGGGGGAGGTTCCCCCCATCCCAGCACCGACAATACCTCCCCCCGCACCGCTTCCGGCTCCGCCTCGGCGCACAGGATCGCCACTTGCCCGCCCAGGTGCTTCCCATAGCGCAGGAACCCCTCCCGCACCCGCCGGTGGTAGTCGCCCGACCGCTGCTCGATCCTATCCGGGCCGTCCCCCGCCTTACGCGCCATGCCCTCACTCGGCTCCAGGTCCAGGATGAGGGTCAGGTCCGGTCGCCCCTGGGAGGTCTCCGGCCCCGGCACCGCTTGCAACCCCGCCCGCGCCGTCTCATCGAGGGCCAGGAACTTCTCCTGCTCCAGCCCTCCCGCCCACACCTGGTAGGCAAAGGTCGCTGCCGAGAACCGGTCGCACACCACCCATTTTCCCGCCAGCAAGGCCGGCACGATCACCCTCTGCACATGCTCCGCCCGGTCGGCGCAGAACAGGTACGCCTCGGTCAGCGGGGTCATCTCCGCGTCACCCTGCAGGAGCAGCCGCCGCAACTCCGCTCCCAGCGGCGTCGCCCCCGGCTCATGGGTGAGCACCACTGCCTGGCCTTGCGTCTCCAGCCACTCGGCCAGCAGCCGCGCCTGCGTGCTCTTCCCGCACCCCTCGACGCCGTCGAGGACGATGAATTTGCCGGGTCCGTCCGCCATAGCCAAAACCTCTCCCCTGGGCCTCTCCCTCCGACTCCCCCTCTCCTGCCAGGAGAGGGGGCTGGGGAGTGAGGCGCCGTTCAGCCTCTCATCACCTTCACCCTCCGCCGCGGCTCTCGCCCTACGCTTCTCGACTCCAGGTGATGCTGCGCGGCCAGCTCATGCTGCAGGCGTCGCAGGTACGAGTTCTGCGGCAGCAGCTCCTCCGGCTCGCCGGTGGCCACGACCCGCTCTACCGCCTCCCGCGCCTCCTGCAGGGCGTAGCCTTCCCGCGCCGCCTCCGTCGCCGTCGCCAGGTCCGAGAGCGCCGCCTTGATCTGCGTCTGGGTGTTGCTGCGCACGGTGAGCACCTGCGCGTCTCGGCGCCCCACCGGCCCCTCGGTGCGCAGGCGATTCTCCAGCGCCAGGATCAGGTCCGCTTCCTCCGCGTTGCGCGTCACCACGGCCGGGCTGCCCATGTCCTGCAGCGCCTTCTCCACTTTGCGCCGGCTCACCCCGTACGGGTAGATCCGCCCTGCGCTCAGCCGCGTCCCCTCCTCCTCGATCCCCAGCGGCAGTTGCGCCTTCTCGGTCGCTCCTCTGCCCAGCGCGCTTCCCGTGAGCCGCACCGGCCGCGTGGTCTTGTGCACCGAGTAGTCCGGCTCCCGCCACCGCGCCTCCACGCTCGCCGCCTCGCCCCGCAGCAGCCGATCCACGCACAGCGCCGTGTCGTGGTGGATCGCCAGCCGGTCCTTGTCCTCAATCTCGATAACCGTGTCGAAGGTCGGCGGCGCCTTGCGCTCCAGCACCGTCTTCTGCGTCCCCCGCCGCCGCGCTTCCTCATCCCCCAACGTGACCGCATGTACCCCGCCCACCAGGTCCATCAGCGTGGGGTTGGACAGCAGGTTCTCCAGGTCGTTCCCATGCGCCGTTCCCACCAGTTGCACCCCGCGCTCGGCGATGGTCCGCGCCGCGGCCGTCTCCGCCTCGGTGCCGATTTCGTCGATGACAATGACCTCCGGCATGTGATTCTCGACCGCTTCGATCATGACGTCATGCTGCTGCCGGTTGTTGGGCACCTGCATGCGCCGCGCCCGCCCGATGCCGGGATGGGGGATATCCCCGTCCCCGGCGATCTCGTTATTGGTGTCCACCACGATGACGCGCTTGTCCAGCTCGTCGCCCAGCACCCGCGCCACCTCCCGGAGCCGAGTAGTCTTGCCCACCCCCGGCCGCCCCAGGAAGAGGATGTTGCGCCCCGTCTCCACCAGGTCCCGGATGATGTCAATGGTCCCGTACACCGCTCGCCCCACCCGGCAGGTCAGCCCCACCACCTCCCCGCGCCGGTTGCGGATACCCGAAATCCGGTGCAGCGTCCGCTCGATTCCCGCCCGATTATCGCGGTCAAACTCCCCTACTCGCGAGGTCACATACTTGAGGTCTTCGGAGGTGCAAGCATCGGGGGTCAGCGCATCAAAATGCTGGGGAAACCGCGCCTCCACGGGCCGGCCCAAGTCCATGACGATCTCCAGCAGTTCTTCCAACTGCGCATGCTCCGCCAGCGGCCGCCGCACCCGTGCCGGCAGGATCTCCAGAAGCTGCTCGATGTTGTCCGTCACCCGCTGTTCAGGTGTCATAGGCAATAACCTCCCCGAACCCGCACCCCCGAGGCCTAGTATATGGAGGGGGAGGAGGGGAGTCAAGAAGGGGGCATGCGCGGAGCAGCTTCAGCCTTCGGCTTGCGACTCGCAGTCGTGCGGGGTATACTTAGGTCGGAGGAGGTGTTCGACTTGTCCAAGGGCCAACAGACAGGCGGCCAGACTGCCGCCGAGAGACCGACAGACGCTGAGGTCCCGGCAAGCGTGACCGTGCCCCCGCAGCCAGCCAGCGACGGGACGGCAGAGCCCTCTGGGTTCCTCACGGAGCCGGTAGTGCCCATCGAGAAAGCGCTGAACCGGACGAGGGTGCAGCCGACCGAGGGTGAGGAGTGAGGGTCAGGTCACGCACCGGCGGGACGTACGATGCAGGTGGCGGCCATCAGCACGGCTCCTACGGCCACGCTGCCCAGAGCCACCAATACCAGTACAGCCGCCCACGCGTATCGCCAGCTCTTCTCCCTACAGATGAGTCGCAGCCCGATCATGGCGCAGTGGCGCGACGCGGCAATCAGAGCCTCCACTTGGCCATCGTTCGCGAGCCTCGTATCCTCGCGGATGCCGAGAAGCTCTCGAACAGTTACGGGTGTAGACACGTCGCCCGGCTTGGTTGAGATAATGGACAGTGCTATCGCCCCGACGAAACCCACTATCGCTGCCACAAAGACCCAGATCGCCCAAGGCGAGGCGGCGATTTGGGGTCTGACTACCGCGGAGACCGACGCGATCAGCGTTCCGCCGATAATCGCGAACTTCGATAGCTCATTGGCCTTCTGATCTATTGAGTCTATGTGCTCGAGATACTGGCGATACATCTGCTCCGAGTAGTCCGCCACAACGCCGTAGCTTGCGTCCTGTCTCGGGACATACCTCTTGGCCCACTCCACGGCATCCCTGAACTCGTCGTCATCCTCCCAGATCCTGCGATACGGCCAGAAGAGCCTCGAGACATAAGCGACCCAGGCAAGAACCTTCATGGCTGTCCTCCCGAACACGCACCGGCCCGACTCCAATCGACGCGACCGCCGGTACTCCTTCTTGCGCCTTTGGGCCTGCGGCACGCTGGTCCGTTCCCCCCTTGCCCCCGGGTTACCTCCGTCATGTGCGAGTGATTCGGCGACGCCCAGGTTGCCGCGCCGGGTACAATAGCGCGGGCCGCCTCGGTCGGCGCCTGGTGAGGCGAGTCACGCCGGCCGTGGCTACGGTCTGTGGTCCCCCTCCCTCACGCAGGTCCCCTCCCTCCTCCCGCAGAACCTCTCCACCCAATCCGTGTCGAATACATGACAGCCCTGTTGTCCCTGGCTATCCAGAGGAGAACCCCCATGCTCAGATACCTACTGCTGCTTGCCCTCTTGCTCTCCCTGCTGGCGCCCTCGCTCGCCCTCGCCCAGGACCAGGCCCTCGTCGTCCTCGGCCTCGGGCAGTACGATGCCCCCAAGTTCAACGTCGAGTTCCTCCGCTTCGACCGCATGGTCCCCGTCTACCAGGAGAACGGCATCCAGGCCTCTCTGATGGACAACGGCGGCCTGTACCGTCTCCACTGGCCGGAGGACCAGCTCTACAACCTCTTCAGGCAGTACCACGCCATCCACATAACCACCACCGAGGAGGGCGTCCCCAAGCTCACGCCGGAGTTGATCGCCCAGGCCAAGGTGGCGGGCGCGGCGCTGGCCCGCTACGTCCGTGAGGGCGGTGGGCTCTTCCTGCAGCCGCAGGGCGTGCGCTACCCCACCGACCAGGATGAGGTCTACTGGAACATGGTCCTGGAGCCCCTCGGCTGCCAAATTCTCCACGAGGGCGCCTTCGACAAGACCCGCCAGTACGAGGGCAAGACCCTGGCCCCGGCCACCTTCTGGTACACCAACTCCGTCCAGCCGCATCCCGTTACCGAGGGAGTTGAGTGCCTCTACCTGCCGCTGCACGCCTACGGCCCCTGGGCCGGCGTTCCCGCCCTGCAGTACTCCCCCGACTGGCAAGTCATCGTCAGCGGCGAGCCGGAAGCCAAGAGCTACAAGTGCGGCAAGCCCGGCAACCCCAACACCCTCAACCTCGACACCGAGGGCACCTACGCGACGGCTCCGCCGGTGGTCGCTGTCCGGCAACTCGGGGCCGGCCGCATCGTCTGCTACCCCATCTCCCCGCTCTTCACCGGCATGAACCACAGCAACCCGCTGTGGTCCGAGACGGTAGAGACTGCGGGCGACCCCGCCGCCGGGCGGCCCAGTGACAGCATGAAGCTGCAGATGAACGCCTACCACTGGTTGGCCGAGCCCGTACTCGAGAACCCCGCCTTTGGGACCTACCGCCCCGAGCCCTACCAGCCCGTCGAGTTCCCTCCGTCGGTGGACTGGGATAAGGCGCAGTTCTCGGCTATACCCGGCCTGTCCTATGCCCCCGAGGGCACTCCCACCGTCACCCCCCCGGCCTACGGCCTCCGCGCGATCTTCGGCGTCCACACCGCCCTCAGCGACGGCCAGGGCTCCGTGGCTGACTACGTCGCCGCCGCCCAAGCCGCCGGCCTGTCCGTTATCGTCTTCGCCGAGCCCCTCGAGAGCACGACGGCCGTAAAGCTCGCCCAGCTCAAAGCCGACTGCGCCGCGGCCAGCCAGGCCGGTGACTTCTACGCCTGTCCCGGCGTCGAGTTCACTGACGGAATCGGCAACCGCTGGGCCATGTGGGGAGAGAAGATAGAGTTCCCGGACGCTACCTTTACTGATCCCTACCGCCCCGACCGCGAGTACAACCTGTGGGACGGCCGGCGCGTCCTTCACTATGGCCACTACGCCATCCGCTGCGGCTTCTCCCCCAGCGCCCTGCTCGACCATAAGCAGCTCCGCGCCAACGGAGCGCACCCGGAGAACCTCTGGTGGTTCTTCGACTACTTCCCCCTGGTCTACGACCACGGCAAGCCGGTCGCCGACAACTACTCCGAGTTCCTGTACGGCCTGCGGGATATGCGCTGGTCGGCGCTGGCTTCCTTCACCCGGATCACCTCACCCACCGAGGTCGCCGCCGCGGCGCAGACCCTCTTCACCGGCTTCCGCGACATTCCCACCGCCAAAGCCGCCCTCAACACCCGTGGCGCCCCCTACTGGGCGGCGCTCGCGGCCAACCAGTACGTCAGCCAGGGCCCCCGCGTGCTCTATTGGAACGCCCTCAACCCTCAGATGGAGAGCAACTGGCGTTACACCCGCGGTGCCCAGCGCGTGCGCGTGCGCTTCGCCGTCCAGAGCGACGCCGGGATCCGCGAGGTGCGCGTTCACGATGCCGACCAGGGGCTCTTCCGCCGCTTCGCCGGGAACGGGGAGAAGGTCCTGGCGCGCGACTTCGAGATGGTTCAGGACCAGCAGCACTACCTGACTTTGGAGGTTATCGACAACGACGGCAGACGCGCCTTCTCCCCCTACCTGCTCGTCTACTGCTACAAGCAGGGCCTCTTCCGTTGCGGGGACAACCTCAACATCTTGGGCGCGACCGGGATGATCTGGCACCCCGACCGCATGGAGATGTTTCCCATGGCCAAGGGGTTCCACAACGGCGAGTTCTACACCCTGCAGGGCTGGGACCGGGGCGGGGCGCTGTGCCCCATGCCCCAGGTCCGCTACGAGGACTTCGTCTACCTCCAGGACCTCGGCCCCTACCCCCATACGGACACGGCTCCGGGCATGCAGGGCCGTCAGCTGGACATGGGCCTGTCCAGCTACAATCTGCAGACCGCCACCATGCGCATGAGGAATCTCTCCCAGCGCTACGACACGGCCGAGCGCCCCACCCCGGCGTTGGCTACCGTCGCCAAGGACGTCGGCGAGAATGAATACTTCGAGCGCACCCACACCATCTACGCGCCGGAGGACCGCGAGGACTACTACGTCATCTGGAACAACCGCCGCCTGCGCGAGGGGATGCAGAACTACCAGGGCGGCATCATCTGGCACGAGGGCGAGATCCGCTTCAAGAAAGACGTCACCCTCACCGGCAACGTGCCCATCTCCCTCGCCTTCTTCGAGGTCCCGACTGACGTGGATAAGGGCTGGGGGAATTCCATACTAACCACCGACGCCGACGGCGTTACCCGGGTGGGGACGCTCCCGCCGGACGGCGAGACCATCCGCGGCGCCGGCCGCCTCCGCCCCGGCGGTTACGCCGCGCTGCTACCCTCCCTGGTCGGCCACTTGGTCTTCTACAGCCCACCCGGCAGCGACTTCGGCTACAGCTACACCCTCCCCGGTCGCCTCTACATCGGCCTGGGCCGGAACGGCCAGCAGATCAAAGCGGGCACCGTCATCCCCTACCGCTTCGCCGTCGCCACCATCGCGACCCCCGACCCCAGCCAAGGCGAAGGAGCCACCGACGTCGCCGCCGAGCTCGAGGGCAACGGAACCATCGCCAACCTCCAGCGCGCCATGAACCTCGCCGGCGGCATGGACGGGTATCCGGTGAAGATGACCGCCGGCCAGGCCGTGGACGCCACCTTCTTCTTCACCGCCCAGGCCCAGGACGGCGAGGCCGCCTTCGCTCTGGGCCCCCAGGAGATGATCGTGGATCTCCCCCTGCGCATCCAGGGCCTGGAGGACAACGGCTGCGTCGCGGTCTACTCCAGCCTCCGCCCCTGGTTCCGCTTCGTCCCGGTCCACCAAGGCGCGGCTTACTTCCAGGAGAGTATCGAGAAGGCCGACGACCTCTGGGTCGGCAATATCTTCCGCTGCGACCAGCCCGGCCTGAAGGTTACCGTCATCGTCGATGGCCAGGCCCCCGGTCGGCCACCCCGGATAGAGGTCCACAACCCCGGCGAGGCCCCGGTCACCACTCGCCTCTCTTCGCCTCCGCACACGCCCGTCTTCGCCGGGATGAGCGCCACCCTCACCATCCCCGCCGGCGACACCGTGCGGCTGGTAGTCGAGGGCGAACAGCTCCAGCCGGCGGGTTAGCGTGGGACCTCGCCAAACCTAGAAGGGCGGGAGCTGTGGTCGCGTCAGGGAACGGTACGACGGGCGTCCTCGCCCGTCGAGGACCCCCATGCACATGCGGTCCCCCGCGCGGGTGGGGAAGCCCGCGTCACGCGAGAGGGCCTTTCTTGACACGGCCCTGTGTTCCCCGCCCCCAATAAAGCAACAGGGGGCCGGCTCCTATCGCCGGCCCCCTGGGGGTCATCTCCTGGTCTCCGACCCGAGCCTACTCCCCTTTCACCTCCGCCGCCACCTTCGCCAGCTCGCAGAACGACTCGTCCTTCAGGCACGCCCCGCCCACCAGCCCGCCGTCAATGTCCGGCTGCTCCATCAGTCCCTGGATGTTGCCGGGACTGACGCTGCCGCCATAGAGAACGATCATCTGCTCGGCTTCGTCGGCGCCCACCTTCTCCGCCAGCGCCTCCCGGATGATCCGGCACACGCGGTTAGCCTCTCCGGCTTCGCAGACCTCTCCAGTGCCGATAGCCCACACCGGCTCATAGGCGAAGACCACGTCCACGATCTCGTCCTCCACCAGCTCGGCCAGCGCCGCCACTACCTGACCCTCAACGACCTCGTCGGTCTTCTCCTCCTGCCGCTCCGCCAGCAGCTCCCCGACGCAGACGATGGGGATCAGGTCCCCGCTCAGCGCCGCTTTGACTTTCTTGTTCACAGTAGCGTCGTTGTCGCCAAAGACGCTCAGCAGGCACTCCTCGGCCGGCGCCTTCCCGAACCGCCCGCGCCGCTCGGAGTGCCCAACGATGACGTACTCGCACCCACAGGAGGTCAGCATCGGCGCCGAGATCTCCCCGGTAAACGCCCCGGAGGTCTCCCAGTACAGGTTCTGCCCGCCCAGGGCGATATCGGTGCCCTCCATGGCTTCGCCCACGCTAACTAGTGCGGTAAAGGGCGGGCACACTACCACCTGGCACCCCTCCAGGTCCTCTAGCCCCTCCGCAATGGCCACCGCCAGGTCCCACGCCTCATCATTGTCGTTGTTCATCTTCCAGTTACCGACCATCATGGGGATACGCATGTGAGTGTCCTCCGTTCGTTTCTAGAGCAAACCTGAGAGGCCGATGGCCCCCTCACTCGACCAGGGGCTACTTCTTATCCAGCGCCTCCACGCCCGGCAAATTCCCAAACTCAAGGAACTCCAGACTAGCCCCGCCGCCGGTCGACACGTGGTCAATCTTGTCCGCCAGACCCATCTGCGTGATCGCCGCCACGCTGTCGCCTCCGCCCACCACATTATACCCCGGACACCCACCCATTGCCTTCGCCACTGCCAGCGTCCCCTCGTCGAAGGGCTTCTCCTCGAACTTGCCCATGGGCCCGTTCCAGAAGACGTTTTCGGCCTTCAGGATGATTTCGGTGTACTGCCGCGCCGTCTCCGGGCCGATGTCCTTGCCCGACCAGCCCTCGGGGATGTCCCCCCAGGGGTGGACCCGGATCTCCCCGGTCTCCATCTGCTTGTTGATCATGTCCACGGGCAAGCGCAGCTTGCGTGCCACGAGCTCCCCCATGCTGGCCATCAGTTCCTCAGCAGCGGTGCCACTCTTCTCATCGTACAGCGACAGGCCGATCTCGTGCCCCTGGGCCTTGAGGAACGCCCAGGCCATGGCCCCGCCGATGAGCAGCGTCTCCACCTTCTGCAGCAAGCTCTTGATGGTCCCGATCTTGTCCGCGACCTTGGCCCCCCCCAGCACTGCCACAAGTCCCGCCTCTGGTGCCGACAGCAGTCGCGTCAGGGCCGTGACTTCTTTCTCCACCAGGAATCCGGCGACACAGGGACTGAGAAACTTGGTCACGCCGTAGACCGAGGCGTGTTGGCGGTGGCTGGAGCCGAAGGCGTCGTTGCAGAACATATCCGCCGGCGCCGCCAGTTGCTCGGCGAAGGCCAGCATCGTGGCCTCTTCCTTGGACTCCTCGCCGGGGTAGAAGCGGGTGTTCTCCAGCAGGATCACGTCGCCCGGCAACATCCCCGCCACCGCCTCGGCGACCGCCGGCCCGAGGCAATCGGCCACGAATGGCACCGGCCGCCTCAGCTTTGCCCCCAGCACCTCGGTGCACGGCGCCAGGCTCTGCTTGGTATTCCGCGTACCCTTGGGCCGCCCCAGGTGCGAGCACAGGACCACCTTGGCCCCGCCTTCGCGCAGGTAGTTGATCGTCGCCAGCGCCGCGACGATGCGGGTATCGTCGGTGATGGCTCCCGTCGCCTTGTCCAGAGGTACGTTGAAGTCCACTCGCGTTAGCACGACTTTCCCGGCTATGTCAACATCCGCAACGGTCTTCCTATCCATCGCTGATCTGCCTCCCTGACTGTGGTGGGGGAACAAGCGAGTCGTCTCTGTTGCCCCTCTCCCGAGCGTAGCGAGGGAGAGGGGGCTGGGGGATGAGGTGTCGGGGCCGGACTCGCCTCGCGCAGCTAAGCTACACAGCTCATCCGGCCCCTTACTGTCTTACCCAATCCGGCACTCTCTACCTCATCTAGCTTAGCTGCCCGGCCAGGATGCCCAGCAGTTCCGCGGTGCGGTTCGAGTAACCGCACTCGTTGTCATACCAGCCGCAGATCTTGACCAGGTTGTCGCCGACTATGTTGGTGAGGCCGGAGTCGAAGATGCAGGAGGCCGGGTTGCCCACGATGTCCGTCAGCACCAGCGGCTCGTCAGTGTACTCCAGGTATCCCGCCAGCGAGCCCTCGCAAGACGCCACCTGGAAGGCTGCGTTGATAGCCGCGGCCTTGTCCTTGGCGTTGTCGCCTGGCACCGGCTTGGCCAGCGCTACGGTCAGGTCGGTGAGGGAACCGGTCGGCGTCGGTACGCGCAGGGCGTAGCCGTCCATTTTGCCCTTCAGGTCGGGGATGACCAGGCCGATGGCCTTGGCCGCTCCGGTGGAGGTCGGGATGATGTTGATCGCCGCTGCCCGCGCCCGGCGCATGTCCTTGTGCGGTAGGTCCAGCAAGTTCTGGTCGTTGGTGTACGAGTGCACCGTCGTCATCAGCCCGTGCACAATGCCCCACTTGTCGTTCAGCACCTTGCACATTGGGGCCAGGCAGTTGGTGGTGCAGGAGGCGTTGGAGAAGACGGTAGCGAGGGGATCGCACTCCTCCTGATTGACACCCAGCACGATGGTCTTGCAGTCGCCCTTGGCCGGGGCCGAAATCAGGACCCGCTTGGCCCCCGCGGTGAGGTGCGCCTTGGCCTTCTCTACGACGGTGAAGAAACCGGTGGACTCCAGCACGATCTCCACGCCCAGGTCGCCCCAGGGCAGTTCGGCCGGGTTGCGGACCTCCAGCGCGTGGACGGCCTTCCCGTTAACGATGATCGAGTCCTCGGTGGCCTTGACCTCGCCGGGGAACTTCCCATAGATCGAGTCGTACTTGAGCAAGTGGGCCAAAGCGTTGTTGTCAGTCAGGTCGTTGACGGCCACGACGTCCAGGGCGTCGGCGAACCGTTCCTGGATGACCTTGAAAACTTGCCGACCGATACGGCCGAAGCCGTTGATTCCGATTTTGACTTTCTCAGCCATGATATTTCCTCCTGAAGTGGTAGGACAGGCTTTCCTTCCTGTCCACGTGATTCTAGCCTGTCCCCTGGCGCAGACGCACAGCCTGCGTCTCACTCAGGGGCGAACGTTGCCCCGTCCGCGGGGCCCTATCCGCCCGCGCCGGCCTCTAACCTATCGCGGGAAACCGCCCTCCGCCTCCCCACTCGCGACTTCCCCTCTACCGATGGTCCGCCACCAGCTCCACAATCGTCTTGGCCAGCTTCACCGGATCGTGCCGCGCCCAGGAGCCCTCGGCGATCAGATCCCGGCACACCGGCACCAGCCCCAGCCGCGCGATCCCCCGCTCATCCGCCTCCACCAGGTGCGCCCCCTCGGCCTCGTAGCGCGCCTGCACCTCCGCATTGGGCCGGCGGGTATTGAGCAGCACATAGTCGAAGATTGGCTCCTCCACGTGGTCCAGGATCGCCTGCACGTGATCCACCGCCGTGAAGTTGTCCGTCTCCCCCGGCTGGGTCATGACGTTGCAGACATAGATCCGCGGTACGGTCAGCTCCGCCAGCGTCTGCGCGATCTTCGGCACCAGCATATTGGGGAGCAGGCTGGTGTAGATACTCCCCGGCCCGATCACCACTGTCTCCGCCTGCTCCAGGGCCTCCACCGCCTCCGGCAGCGCTCGCGGCGCCGGTGGGTCCAGGTAGGCGTACTCCACCTGCCCGCGGCTTTCGGTCAGCGCCGACTCCCCACGCAGCGTCTCGCCGTTCTTCAGGCGCGCGCACAGGGTTACGGGCTGCACACTGGGGGGCAGGACCTGGCCATGGATGGCGAGGATGTGACTACTGTCGCGCAGGGCTTGGACGAAGTCTCCGCTGATCGCGGTCAGCGCCGCAATCAGCAGATTGCCGAAGCTGTGTCCGGCCAGGTCCCCGCCCTGTCGGTCAAAGCGGTAGTTGAACAGTTGCGTCATCAGCGGCTCGGAGTCGGCCATGGCTACCAGACAGTTGCGTACATCCCCCGGGGCCAGTAGCCCCAGTTCATCGCGCAGCCGGCCGGAACTCCCGCCGTCGTCAGCGACGGTAACGATTGCCGCCAGGTTGTCAGAGTGCAATTTGAGCCCGCGCAGCAGCGAGGACAGTCCGGTCCCGCCGCCAATCGCCACCAGCCGGCAGTCGCCCCGGCTGCGGCGCCTCAACATCACATCTACCAGCCGCCCCTCCTCCTCCGGGAGGAAGGTCCCCGCCACCGACCGCACCATTCCCCGCACCCCGGAGACCATCGCCACCAGCCCCAGGATGATTCCTATCGCCCCGGTCCATATCTCATTCCCCGGCCCCACCAGCTCCCGCAGGTCGGAAACCGCCAGGTTGAAGCACAACAGCACACCCGCGCTGAGCACGGCCATGCCCAGAATGATCAGGGCGTACCAGCGTTTCACGCCCAGACCCGGGTACAGCCAACGCAAGGGACGGGGCAATTTCTCGGCGGATGTCTTCCGCATGGGTGCGTGCCATCCCCAGGGGGTGAGGCGGAGTCAGGCGAGAGCGGCGGAGACGATCTAGACCCGCTCGCCAGGGCTCTTCCCTCCTGTCCACTGCCCCCTTGCTGGGCGGTTCCCGTCGAATCCCCTCGCTCCGGGGACGCAGGCGCGATTATAGCAACGCCCCGCCCCCAAGTCAAATGAGCGGCGGGCCCCGAGAGCGGCCCCACGACCGGCCCGCAGCCCCGCTATGTAGGCCCTCCTGGGTGGATGGCTGCCGACCCCGGCCGCACTCTTCGGGCCATTTCCTACCCCTTACTTCGGACTTCCTCGCTGCCGCCTTGACTCCTCCCCTCTCCTTCCTCTATACTCTCCCCTACAACCTATCAGTTCAGGCTACGACGGGGAGGAGTAAGCGGAGATCCAGGCTGCGCAAGCGCTTTGCGATTGCGCGTAGCGAGCCGGCGGCAAGGTGAAAGTGCCGGCGCCTCGGACCCGCCGAACGTCGCCCCCGAGCCGCGGGACCGAACAGAGGTTTCCTGTGGCACCGGCGTCTCGCCGGTGCTCCCCTCCCACTAGGCCCAGCCGGGCACGCCCGTTACAGCGTCAGAGCGTTCCTGCACGGCTCTTGGAGCTGCGCAGGAGAACTCGGGTGGTACCGCGAGAGCGATCTACAAGCCCTCTCGTCCCGTGATGGACGAGGGGGCTTTCTGTCAGGTGGGGGCACGACACCATGGGAGGGCGTGTTACACATGGATATTGATGCATTCAAGGACACTCCTTCTGGCCGGATCATTAAGGTTGGCCGCGGGGAGGCAGCATACCACGCCTTCGTTCCCAACCCACTACCACCGGATCTTGAGCCTAACAAGGGTCTGTGGGCGGCGTTGTCGGCGGCGGACCTTGCGGTTGGACGGCTCGACGGACTGGGACGCGACCTGCCGAACCCCCACCTCCTGATTCGCCCTCTGATCAGGCGAGAGGCAGTGTTGTCATCCCGGATAGAAGGAACCCAAGCTGACCTCTCGGATATATTTGCTTTCGAGGCTGGGCAGCGCACTCTGTTTCCGGACAAAGCTCCAGCGCCCGAGGCCGATGTCCGTGAGGTATACAATTACGTTCGTGCGCTCGAACACGGACTCAAACTACGAGAGTCACTTCCAGTGTCCTTGCGCTTCATTCGAGAGATCCACAGCATTCTCGTTCACGGCGTCCGAGGTGAGCATCTCACACCGGGGGAGTTCCGGACTTCTCCCAATTGGATTGGTCCTGAGAACTGCACTCTCAACGAGGCCACCTTTGTTCCGCCACCGCCAGACGAGATGGACGAGGTTCTGGATGCCTTTGAGAAGTATGTCCATGCTGAAAACGAGTATCCCTCGCTTATTCGTCTGGCGTTCATACACTATCAGTTCGAGGCAATTCATCCATTCCTAGATGGAAATGGCAGAATCGGCAGGCTGCTGCTGGCATTGCTGCTCGTCCATTGGGAGATCTTGTCGCAACCGCTGCTCTATTTGTCTGAGTTCTTCGAAAGGAACCGAGATCTATACTGTGATCTCCTTATGGGTGTGAGCCAACGCGGTGCGTGGCACGATTGGGTCGAGTTCTTCCTGCGTGCCGTCGCAGAGCAAGCGACTGTGACGGCCGACAAGGCCCGCGCCCTCCTGGAACTGCAGAAGCGATGGAGAACTCTTCTCACGAAGCCGAGGGGATCATCTCTGCTCCCGCGACTTGCCGAGAGTCTCCTTGGGATGCCCGTTGTGACCATTCCTCAGGTTCAGGAAACGCTCGGTGTCACATACCGCAGTGCCCAACTCAATGTTGAGAAGCTGGCAGACGCCGGACTACTCCAAGAAATCGCAGGTGCCCATCCGAGAGCCTTCTTCGCGCCAGAAGTAATACGAATACTCGAATACACGTAGCTTGTCGAATTATACTTTGGTGGCCACAAGTATAACTACACTGCGCCGGGTTGTACTTTGGTATACAACTCCCACGTCATGCAGCGAGTAGCCACAATCGAAGTTATACTTATCCGCCTTCAGGTATAACTAGAACTAGCTTGGTTGTACTCCGGTACAACTCACTGACGAAGTAGCCGACCGCTGAAATGATCCTGCGAAAATGTGCGAAGTGCAACAAGGAGTGACCCTTCATGCGTTCCGACCGTGCCAAACTTGGCCTCACTCAGGCCCCCTCCCGGGCCTTGCTCCATGCGTGCGGGATAACCCGCGAGCAGCTCGGCAAGCCCTTCATCGGCATTGCCAACGCCTTCTCCGACCTGGTCCCCGGCCACATCGGCATGCAGCGCCTGGCCCGCGCTGTCGAGTTGGGCATCGCCGCCGGCGGCGGGGTGCCTTTCCAGTTCGGCACTATGGCCATCTGCGACGGCATCGCCATGGGCCACCGGGGCATGTTCTACTCCCTGCCCTCCCGCGAGCTGATCGCCGATACCGTCGAGTCCATGGCCGAGGCCTACGCTCTCGACGGCCTGGTGCTGCTCACTGACTGCGATAAGATCACCCCCGGCATGATCATGGCCGCCGGGCGTCTCGACCTGCCGGTAATCGTGGTCACCGCCGGGCCCATGTACTCCGGCCGCCTGCAAGGCCGTCGCCTCGACCTGGTGCATGACACCTTCGAGGCCGTCGGCCGCGTGCGCGCCGGGCAGATGAGCGAGGAAGACCTGTGCGCCCTGGAGTTGGAGGCCTGCCCCGGCGAGGGCTCCTGCCAGGGGCTTTACACCGCCAACACCATGGCCTGCGTTACCGAGGCGATGGGCCTGAGCCTGATCGGCTGCGGCACCGCCCTGGCCGGCTCTGCCAAGAAGCAGCGCCTCGCCTACAGCTCCGGCGAGCGCATCTGCGACCTGGTTCGCCAAGACGTAACCGCCCGCCAGATCCTCACCCCCGCGGCCGTGCGCAACGGCATCCGCATCGACATGGCCCTGGGCGGTTCCACCAACTCCTGCCTGCATATACCCGCCATCGCCCACGAGGCCGGCGTCGACCTGCCCCTGCAGGCCTTCGACGAGATCAGCCAGGCCACGCCCCAGATCTCCTTCCTGCGCCCGGCGGGCGAGCACATGATGGAGGACCTGGAGTGGGCCGGCGGCGTGCCCGGCGTGCTGCACAACTTACGCGACTTGATCGAGCCCAACCCCACGGTCAGCGGCGTGGAGATCCGCGAGATCGCCCGCGAGGCCCAGGTCAGCGACCCGGAGGTCATCCGCTCTCTCGACAACGCCTATCGCGCGGAGGGCGGCATCGCCGTTCTGTTCGGCACGCTCTGCCCAGACGGCGCCGTCATCAAGCAGTCGGCGGTCTCCGCCAAGATGCGCCGGTTCCGCGGCCAGGCCCTTTGCTTCGACTCCGAAGAGGAGGCCATGCAGGCCATCCTGGCCGACCAGATCCCGGACGGCTCCTGGGCGATCGTGCGCTACGAGGGCCCGCGTGGCGGCCCCGGCATGCGCGAGATGCTCAACCCCACCGCGGCCCTCACCGGTATGGGCAAGGAAGACAGCGTAGCGCTGATTACCGACGGTCGCTTCAGCGGCGGCACCCGCGGCCCTTGCGTCGGCCACGTTTCCCCGGAGGCGGCCGCCGGCGGGCCGATTGCGCTGGTCCAGGATGGTGACGAGATCGAGATAGACCTCGACGCCCGCCGCCTGGACCTGCTGGTCAGCGAGGAGGAGCTAGCCGCCCGCGCCGCCCAGTGGCAGGCTCCCGCGCCCAAGATCACCAGGGGCTGGCTTGCCCGCTACGCCCAGCAAGTCTCCAGCGCCGCCCAGGGGGCGGTGATGGGGTAGCGCCCGCGTGGGTAGCGCAGGCTTCCAAGCCTGCGTCCCTGTAGGGCGCGGATCCGGGCCGCGCCCGGCGTGCGTACCTGCCACAAGCCGAGTCAGGAATGTAGCACTATGACCAGGTTCCTCTGCCTGTGCACAATCTTGTCCCTGGCCGCCGGCCTCTTCCTGGTTGTCGGGTGCCCCAAGTTGCCCACGCCACCGGCGCTCCAGGACCTGTCGGACATGCCCGAGAACGCGCCGCCGGTCAAGGGGCCTCCCCCGGTCAAGGAGCCTCCCCCGGCCCTGGAGCTACCCCCGGACGTCCCTCCCTCCCCGCCTCCCGGCCCGGATCGCGCCGGTGCCGAGAAGCACCTGGAGGCCGGCAAGAAGTTGACCAACCGCCACAAGTATGACGAGGCCCTCGCCGAGTACACTACGGCCATCCAGCTCGATTCGTCCTTCGCCGCGGCCTACGCTGCTCGCGGCCTGGCCCATGCCAACCTGATCCACGTCGATGGTGAGAGCCGGGTGGAGAAGGCCCGCGCCGACTACGACGAGGCCCTCCGGCTGGACCCCAAGCTGGTAGCGGCGTACGTGGATCGCGGCGACCTCTACATGGAATACGCCTACCGGGCCTTCGGCAAAGAACGCGACGAGAAAGAGTGGTTGAACAAGGCCCTGGCTGATTTCGACAAAGCCACACAACTGGACCCCAAGTGCGCCGGGGCCTACCACGGCCGGGGCAACCGGTACTACCAACAGCAGGAGTATGCCCAGGCCCTGGAGCAGCTCAACCAGGCGATCAAGCTCGACCCGAAGGAGCCTTACGCTTACGCCAGCCGCGCTAACATCTACGGCGCCCTCGGCGACGAGAAGAAGGCCGAAGCGGACCTCAAGCAGGCCGAGAGCCTGGGAATGGAATACGACTAACAAGTCCAAGATCGTAAGCCGCAAGTGCGGGCCAGCTTCCTGCTCCCACGCTCCCGACTTCCGACTCTCGACTCCGTCACAACAGGAGACAGTCTCATGCCTACCAGAACCAAACCGACCGCCAAGCCCAGCCCCATGACCGGATCCGAGATCCTTCTCCAGGTCCTCCGCGAAGAGGGCGTCGAGGCCATGTTCGGGATCCCGGGCGGGGTGCTTATCCCCTTCTTCGACAAGCTGTATGACGCCGTCAACGCCGGGGAGCTACGCTATTACCTCACCCGCCACGAGCAGGGAGCGGCGCACATGGCCGACGGCTATGCCCGCGCCACCGGCCAGGTCGGCGTGTGTATCGCCACCTCCGGCCCGGGCGCACTCAACCTGGTGACCGGTATCGCCACCGCCAATATGGACTCGGTGCCCCTGGTGGCTCTTACCGGGCAGGTCAAGACCGAGGTGATCGGCAAGGACGCCTTCCAGGAGGCCGACATCCGCGGAGTCACCATGCCCATCACCAAGCACAACTACCTGGTGAAGAACCCCGCCGACCTGGGTGACGTGATGCGCGAGGCCTTCCACCTGGCCCGTTCCGGCCGCCCCGGTGCGGTGCTGGTCGACATACCCACGGACGTCCTAACCGCGCCCGGGGGCCTCAGCGAGCGCCACGACACCCTCCTGCGCGGCTACCATCCCCCCACCGAGGGCGATCCGGGGCTGCTCCGCCAGGCCGCCAGCCTCATCAACCACGCCCAGCGCCCCATCCTCTACGTCGGTGGCGGCGCCATCAGCAGCGGCGCCGCCTCGGC
The DNA here is from genome assembly GCA_029821755.1 of Candidatus Zipacnadum vermilionense. GTDB lineage: Bacteria > Armatimonadota > Zipacnadia > Zipacnadales > Zipacnadaceae > Zipacnadum > Zipacnadum vermilionense. The sequence goes on from JALGSV010000007.1 coordinate 122,312, forward strand.
GCTCAAGAAGCTGGTGGACAAAACCGGCATTCCCGTGGTACACACCCTGATGGGCAAAGGCGTCTTCCCGGAGACTAACGCGTTCTCCCTCGGGATGCCCGGCATGCATGGCGCGGCCTACGCCAGCAAGTCCCTCAACGCCGCCGACCTCATCATCGGCGTGGGTGTGCGCTTCGACGATCGCGTGACCGGAGACCTGAGCAAGTTCGCTCGCGGCGCCGGCATCGTGCACATCGACGTCGACCTGGCCGAGCTAAACAAGATCGTCCGCCCCCACGTAGCCCTCGCCGCCGATGCCCGTCTGGCTCTACAGGCCCTCCTGCCGCTGGTCAAGCCAAGGGACCTGAGCGCCTGGCACCAGCAGGTCAATGCGTGGAAGATCGACTACCCCCTGAGCTACCCCGCACCGGAGGAGGGCATCGCCCCGCAGTTCGTGATCGAGGAGCTGTGGCGGCTCACTGAGGGCCAGGCCATCGTGGCCACCGAGGTGGGGCAGAACCAGATGTGGGCGGCGCAGTACTACCTGGCCGACCGCCCTCGCCAGTTCCTCACCTCCGGCGGTCTGGGCACGATGGGTTACGGCTTCCCGGCCGCCATCGGCGCCCAGGTCGGTTACCCGGACGCCACCGTCTGGGACATCGCCGGCGATGGTTCCATCCAGATGAACATCCAGGAATTGGCCACGGCGGTAATCAACAAGCTGCCGGTGAAGGTGGCGATCCTAAACAATGGCTACCTGGGGATGGTGCGCCAGTGGCAGACGCTGTTCTACCACAATCGCCTGAGCGGCACGGTCCTCTCCGGCAACCCGGACTTCGTGGCCCTGGCGCTGGCCTTCGGCGCTGAGGGCATCCTGGTAACCGAGCCGGAGCAGGTAGCCCCGGCCATCGAGCGCGCCAACGCCATTGACGACCGTCCGGTGCTGGTGGACTTCCGCGTCTGGCCCATGGCCAACGTCATGCCCATGATCCCGGCCGGCAAGTCAGTAGACAACCTCATCATGGAGGCTTAAGCTCCGCGTGGGGCGGGCTTTCTAGCCCGCCCTCCCCTGGGGACTGACGCCGGTCGCGCTTTCGCGATCGGCGTCAGTCCCCGCCGTTCACCAACGTTCGCACCTGGTTCTACGCACCTTCATCCCGGCGGATCCCCTCTCCCCGGGGCCACGTCCCTCCCCTCGCTTCCCTACCCTCTCCCCAGTCCGCGAAGGGCACTTGTGCCTTTCGCGGGCGCGGACCCCCAATGTCGCACGAAACTACCCACCACTCCTCCCAAGAAACTCAAAAGTAGCTATTTATTTCTACAAAGAGCACCTTTTTCGAGGACAAAACCCGTTTTCGGCCCTTAGTATTAATGGAGGGAGGAAATAAATCGAACGTGCGTGCTAGATCATGAGCGAAAACGGCAAACGGAAAAACGAATGGCTCGAACGAGCCCAGATCTACGCCGCCCTCGCTGAGGCCAACGACACCACAGAGGCCCAGGTGCTGCTGGCACGAGACGGGGTGCAGGTCTCGCCCCAGAGACTGGAAGGTTACCTACGCACGGCCGAGCGGGCCATCTCGGCGTTCCGCGAGTCCGGCTTGGCTCCGGCGCTGATCGGTCCCGAGGCGCGTCGCGCGCGCCGCCTCGCCCGACTCGATGCCGTCTGCCTCTACCTCGAAGATCGCTTCCAGAGGGCGGATCCCCCTCTCGACCGCGACTTCGCTGGCCTGCTGCAGCAGTATCGCGAACTGATGTCGCTCCTGCTCGAGCATGACCTACCCAGCCGCGGCGCGGCCTCACCGCCCGCCGCCGTGACCCGAGCCGCCGAGGAGGTTGCCTCGGCCCTGAATCTCCTTGAGGCTATGAATCATGAGCAACCCCCGGCCGGAATCACTGAACAAGCTGAACCTGGTTCAGCAGATGTACACACTGCCGCTCGACGCATGGCGGCCGCAACTGGATTCGCTTTCCCGGCTCCTGAGCCAGGGGAGCCCACCGTGGCGGGAGCTGACGGCCGTCTATGAGCAGCCGCCGGCCCCGCCCGCCGAGTTCGTCACCAGTCCCCTGTATCTGGGGCTGGGCAACCGAGTCTACCCGATGGTCTTGCGCACCCTGGAGGAGCTCTTCAACGGTCCCTACAACGAGGCCGCCATCTGCTGGGGCATCGGTAGCGGCAAATCCTTCTTCAGCTCGCTGGCCATCAGCTATCTACTTCACCGCACTTTGTGCCTGCGCGACCCCCAGGCCTACTACGGTCTGGCGCCCGGTAGCGCCATTGCCTTCCTGAATATGAGCGCCAGCGCGGGCCAAGCCCAGCGCGTGGTGTTCAATGAAATCAAGCAACGCCTGATCGCCTCGCCGTGGTTTCGGCGCTTCTGCTCCCGCTACGGCAAGCACGGTCTGCAGGTGCTCAGCGGCGAGATTCGCCTGCCCAAGCACCTCGTGGTCGTCACCGGCAACTCCGCCGAGACCTGCCCCCTGGGGTACAACCTGCTGGGGGCGGTCCTGGACGAGGCTGCCTTCCTACTCACTACCGGCGACGGTCGTCGCGACGCCGCCGAGGAGATCTACCATGCTCTACGCCAGCGCATCACCAGCCGCTTCTTCAACCGCGGCCTGCTGGTACTGATTTCGTCACCTCGCCATGTGGGCGACTTCATCGAGCGCAAGTTGGCCGAGGCTCCGGATAGCCCGCGCCTCTACACCAGTCGCCGCGCCCTGTGGGAGATGAAGCCGCCGCAGCTCTACTGCGGCCGCTTCTTCGAGTACGAGGGCCTGCAGGTCCCGGTCGAGTACCAGGACGACTTCCGCCGCAATCCGCAGCGAGCGCTGCGCGATCTCGCGGCCCGGCCCACCCAGGCCTACTGCGCCTGGTTAACCGACGAGCAGGCCCTGGAAGCCTGCTGCGACCTACCGGGCGAGAGCCCGCTGGACGAGGGCGGCCGCTGGCGCGGCGATCTGCGCGCGCCGGACAGCCTGCCCCGCTACCTGCACGTGGACCTGGGCCTGCGCCGCGACGGCTGCGGGATCGCCATGGTCCACTGCCGCCCGGCCCCGGAGCGTCCCGACGAGCCGGAGGTCTGGGCCGACCTGGTCGTCCGCCTCACCGCCCCGGCGGGCGGGGAGATAGACTTCGCGCGGGTCCGCGAGTTGATCAACGACCTGCGCCGGCGTGGGTACAGCCTGGCCCAGGTCAGTTTCGACGGCTGGCAGTCGGTAGACAGCCGCCAGATTCTGCGCCGCCAGGGCTTCCGCACGGCGCTGGTCTCGGTAGACCGGGACCTGGGGCCCTACGAGACGCTCAAGGAACTGGTCAACACCGGCCGCCTGCACCTGCCGCGTTACGAGCCGCTGTTGCGGGAGCTCAAGCGCCTGGAGCTGGTAGACGGTCGCAAGGTGGACCACCCCCGCGGCGGCAGCAAGGATGCTGCCGACGCCCTGGCCGCCGCCACCAGCGAAGCGATCAAGCACTGGGGCGGGGGCAGGATCGGCAGCCGCATCATTTGATTCCGGCGGCACCGGCGTCTCGCCGGTGCTTCGTGTGGGGGCGGGCCTGCTAGCCCGCCCAGTTGGTAACAACCAGGCGGCGAACACACCTCGGGGCGCCGGTCATCGGCGCCCCGGGCCGCCTATCCGAGATGGAGGAGAAAGCAGCATGTCCGAGTTGATGCTCAAAGCGTATGTGGTAGGCGGAGATGAGGGGGCCGGGCGGAGCCGGCAGTTGCCGGAAAGCGCCTGGGTGGAGGCCTATGCTAGCGGGGAGGTGATCGAGCCGCCGTATGATCTGGACGCGCTGGCGCAGTTGTATGAGACCAATGCCGCGCACAAGGCTTGCGTGGACGCCAAAGTCACCAACTGCGTGGGCCTGGGGTATCGGTTTGTGCCGATGACCGACAACCCGCAGGGAGCCAACCGGGCAAACCTGGCCCTGCTGGAGCACCTTTTCGGTAACTGCAGTCCGGAGCAGACCTTCACAGAGGCGCTCGCGGGAGTGTGGACCGATGTGGAGTGCCTGGGCAACGGGTACCTGGAGATCACCCGCAACTCGCGCGGCGAGATCGACGGCTTTTACCACGTGCCGGGGACGACCATGCGGGTGCGCGGCGGCGGGCAGGGGTTCCTGCAGATCCGGGAGACCGAGCGGCGCTCCTTCCGGCCCCTGGGCGGGCCCGAGGAGGCCGACCCGGTCACCGGGGAGCCGCAGAACGAGATCATGCACCTGAAGAAGTACACGCCCCAGTCCTCCTACTACGGCATCCCGGACATCGTGGCGGCGATGGCGGCGGTGGTGGGCGATAAAGAGGCGCGGGAGTACAATATCGACTTTTTCGAGAACCACGCCGTCCCCCGCATGGCGATTATCGTGGAGGGCGGACAACTCTCCGATGAGGTGCTGGCGCAAATCCAGGAGTACATGGAGACGGAGATTCGCGGCCAGGGGCACAAGACGCTCATCCTGGATGTGCCGGGCAGCGACGTGCGCATCCGCCTGGAGCCGCTGACAGTGGGCGTGCAGCAGGACGCGGCCTTCCTGGACTACCGCAAGGCCAACCGGGACGAGGTGCTGATGGTACACCGGGTGCCGCCCAGCAAGATCACCATTGTCGAGCACGCGAACCTGTCCAACTCGAAGGACCAGGACAAGACCTTCCGCGAGCAGGTGATCCGCCCGGAGCAGCGGCGGATCGAGTACCGGATCAACCGCATGGTCCGGGAGGAGATGGGCATAGGCGACTGGCGCTTCCGCTTCGAGGAGATGGACTTGGCCGAGGCCCGCGAGGAGGCGGAGATAGCGAAGATCTACTCAGAGATAGGGGCGTGGACGGTGGAGGAGATAAGAGGGAGGCAAGGGCTGAGTACGGCAGGCACAACGGCCGGCACAGGGACAGGCCCAACGGCAGGCTGAACGACAGTGAGAACGGCAGGACGGGGCCGCGGGCGAGAGCTTGCGGCCCTTTTGCATGGCTGCGTTTTGGGAGGAACGACAACAGATGCGATTTGACGGGATTGCGAGCTCTACTGCCGTGGATCGCGAGGGCGAACAGATGACGACGGGGGCGTTGGAGGGGATGGTGCAGGTCGGCCCCGTCGAGCTGCGCGCAGGGCATCGGGGAGAGAAGATCGGAGTCGTGGAGGAGTGCCGGCGGGAAGGGGAGAGACTGAGAGTGAAGGGGAGGCTGGAAGAGAAGAGCCCCCGGGCGCGGGCGCTGTGGGAGAGGCTGCGGCGGGGGGTGCGGATGGCCCTGAGCGTGGGCGGGCGCAAGCGCGTGGTGCGGCGGTATAGCCCCGTCGCCGGGCGGTATGTGCGGATGATTGAAGACGCCTCGCTGGAGCATGTGGCGGTGTGTGGGGAGGAGGAAGCCAGGAATGGGGAGACGGAGGTAGTCGCGAGCGGGGAGAGGGGAACCTCACCCCCCGGCCCCCTCTCCCGCGCCTGCGGCTGGGGAGAGGGGGAGTCGAAGGTCGAAAGTGGCGGAGGGGGAGTGTTAGTCGGCAGTCGAGAGTGTCAGGGGGGAGATACCTCACCCCCTGGCCCCCTCTCCCGCGCCTGCGGCTGGGGAGAGGGGGAGTTGGGAGGGGAGTCTCACCCCCTGCCCTCTCTCGCGACACCGCCGCCCCGAGGAGAAGAGGGGGAAGTGAGAAGGGCGGTAAGGCAGGAGCTTGCGGAAGCGGAAGCCTGTGCTTCCCATCCCGCTCGTTCCTCCGGCCCGTCGGCGGAGCCGGGGCGGAGACGGTCGCTGCTGGTGGGGAAGACGGGACGGACAAAGGAGCAAGTCAAGAGCTTGCGCAACGACAACGATGAACTCTGGAAGGGAGTGCTGTGAAGTGGGTACCGAAGAACTGTTGGAGAAAGCCGTGGAGACGGGAGACTTGGAGGCGGGAGGGCTGCTGAATACCCAGCAAACCGATCGCTACATTTCGCTGGTGGTGGATCAGTCGGCGATGCTGCGCGAGGCGCGGGTGGTGCGGATGCGCGGGCCGGTCATGGAGCTGGATAAGATCGCGACCACCGGGCGCGTCAGTCAGCTCAAGACCGAGGGCGTGGCGCCAGAGACCCTGGCCGCCCCCGCCTTCAGCAAGGTCAATCTGAGCAGTGTCGAGGTGGTTACGCCCTTTGAGATTACCTTCGAGGCGCTGGAGGACAGCATCGAGCAGGGGGACCTGGAGAATACCATCGTCGAGGCCATGAGCCGGCAGACGGCCACCGATCTCGAGGAGCTGGCGATCCTGGGCGATACCGACTCGTTGGACACGTTCCTGAAGGGCCAGGACGGGTGGCGCAAGCTGGCCGACGGCGGGCAGATCGTGGACCTGGAGGGCGCGACCCTGGATAAGGCCGCCCTGGGCCTGATGTACAAGGCCCTGCCGGATAAGTACAAGCGCAACCACGGGGACCTGCGCTTCTACTTGCGGCGGGGGATGCGGCATTATCGGCGGGGATCGCGCCGCCGTATATGGGCGTGCCGGCGGTACCGGTGCCGCTCATTCCGACGAATCTGGACGCCGTGGCGCCCTTCGCGGGCGAGGGGGACTACTCCTTCGGGTTCCTGACCTCACGGGAGAACCTGATCTTCGGCATCCAGCGGCGGGTGCGGATCGACCGGGACCGGGACGTGCTGCGGGGCGTGAACGTGTACGTGATCTCCACGCGGATCTCGGTGGCGTTTGAGGACCCGGAGGCAGTGGTGATGGGAGTGAATGTCGGGTAGGGGAGGAGAACCTCACCCCCTGGCCCCCTCTCCCGCGCCTGCGGCTTGGGAGAGGGGGAAAGATGCCGCCGTGGCGAGCGGGGCCAGCCTGCTTCGTTCGAGCTGCACAGGACAGGACTTGAGGGGGCGGAGGCGGGGAGAGGGACGCAAAGGTTAGCGAACGGGCGGCTGGCGGGTGTGATCGCAGACGGCTGCGCGCGGAAGCCGCCCCCACGAGAGCGCGGGCTGGAAAGCCCGCGCCACGCGGAGCGACGGGCGAGGACGCCCGTCGTACCCGGAGGAGACATCGCCCCGAGGAGCGGTGCCGCCGGAAGCGAGGGGCGAGAACGCCCGTTGTACCTAGGGAGGCGGCGGGGGACATAGCCCCCGCCCTATAGCAGAGGGGATAGGTGCCATGCATAAGCAATACCTGTGGGTAGATCGGCGAGGGGCGGAGTTGCGGTGGGGGGCGCTGGGGAACGCGAACATTGGGGCGAGCGGGAAGGGGAGCCTGGTGTATTGGGTGCGCAAGCCCTTTGGTAATAACCGCTGGTACGACGACTTCATGTGGGGGATCGTGTGCGACGACAGCAACATGGTCCGGAGCCGGTACGGGCGGGGGATCGGGGTGCGGCGTGATGGGGTGTGGTCCGCGGGGGGGCAGACCGACATCAACTGGGCCAACTCGGGCGCCTGGGAGCTGCACATGATGCAGTGGGACTTCACCCAGGGCAAGCTGTGGAGCTACTACAACGACGGCGTGGCCTCGGCCCCGGAGCGTACGGGCGTGGCCGCACCGAACGGGACGGCGCAGTATATCCAGATCGGCTACCCGTACTCCAGTCCGACCGTGTACAAGGACAGCGACCTACGGTGGCATGGATTGGCAATCTGGGACGATCTGCTGACCGTGCCACAGATGCAGGCGATCTACGCGCGGGGGTACCAGGACGAACTGCAGGCGGGGGACGGGACGGGGAACCTGATCTTCTTGCTGCGGATGAATGAGGGGCTAACGGCGGAGGTGGCGGGGGGGAGCCCGCTCTGCACGCCGGGGGCGACCTCGGGACCGCGCTGGTGCCTGATGGAGGAGGGGACGCGGAACCTGGGGACAGCGGTATACCCGCTGGGGACGCCGCGGCACGATGGCAGTGAGGATGACCGCAAGCCGCTGGCGGCAGTATGCCGGGTGTCACTGGACATCGCGCAGCAGCAGGCGGCGGTGAGCGACCTCAACGAGAGCACCTACAGCCGACTGCAGGTGCAGGGCTACACCTACAGCCACGTGGCCGGGGCCTTCTTCCCGGAGCCGCCCTCGCCGGGGACGTACCGGCAGCTCATCCACGTGCCGGATGAGGGGAACACGGCGGGGTACGAGATGGGGATCGGGCCGCTGGCGTACAAGCACTATCCCTCGACCAGCACGGGGGTGTTCGACCAGTACGGGAGCGGGCGGAACTTCTCCGTGGTGGCGGACGCGGGGAACTCGCAGACGGCCTTCAAGACGAATCTGACCACGCCGTTCGCGGCGAGCTACTGGATCGGGGCGTGGGTGCACCTGTACAGCGGCAATTGCCGGGGGTACCGGGGGAAGGTGGTGGACTTCAACGGGACGACCAAGGTGATCACGCTGGACACGACGCTGCCGGAGATCCCGGCGGCGGAGTCGGTGGGGTTCATCAACTTCTGCCCGCGAGTCATCGGGCAGAACGCGAGCGGGGGGATGCTGTACGACTACACGGTGGAGGCGAACCTGTGGTCGCGGCATGACAGCTCGAAGCACTTCACGATGCTGGAGTGGCAGGCGAGCCCCAACGCGGGGTTCCTGCGCTACGACCGGGGGCGGACGGCGGTCATCCCGGGATCGGCGTACAACGGAGGCGGACGGAATGTGATGTACGGGAAGGGGTATGGCTATACGGACAGCCCCTCGACGAATCTGGAGATCTGGTTGCGCAAGATCGAGCTGGCGGGACCGCAGAAGTACCAGTTGATCGGGCGGCAGGCGCAGAGGCAGGGAGCAACGCTGGCGGACAACTTCCTGGTGCGGACGAGGGATTCGCATGCGGTAGGCGGGGACTCGGTGAAACTGTGGCGCAAGACGGGGACGAGCCTGGTGCGGGAGCGGCCGGTGAAGCAGACGGACTACCAAGCGGTGTGGGCGGACCTGACGGCGACGGGGACGTGGCGGGCGACGGTGGACTGCCCGCCGATGCCGCTGGCGTATGACGAGGCGACGCAGGTGGTGACCTGCGCGATCACCGGGAAGGATGCGGCGGGAGTGCGGCGGCTGGGATACATTCAGGGGCATTGGGATGAGCAGACGGGGCGGATTGGCTGGACGGAGGAGCCGGCGCCGGTGGGGAAGGCCAATCCGGTCATCGACATGAGCACGCTGCGGACGGACCGGGAGTCGGATGCGCCGTATCAGGAGCCGCAGTCACTGTGCAATGTGCTGCAGGCGCCGGACGGGACGTGGAGCCTGTTGTACAACGCGCGGCCGGATGCGGTAGACGGGGCGCAAATCTGGTGCCTGCATGGGGCGGAGGACCGCTGGTCGTTTGACTTCGCCGAGCAGTTCGCCGGGCCGCTGGTCCCGATGTTCGGGGGGGTGGATACGCGGGAGCCGTTGAACGGGAACGGGTTCGTGCCGTGGGTGAACATGCACGCCTACTGGACGGTGTGGGAGAACCCGTACGCTACCTCGCCGCAGCGACGGTACCAGGCGTACGTGGGGGGCAAGACGATCTTCAACTCGGGGACCGGGTACTCAGTGGACATGCGGCCGGTGATAGGCTGTCAGGGGGCAGATCTGCGCAGCCTGCGGCCGCTGCCGCACGGCAACGCGCTGACGCCGCTGCCGGGCGCGAACATGCACATGTTCACCGGCACGATGCTGGGCCAGGAGGACGCGATCGGGCTGCTGTTCTCGGACGGGGTGACGTCGGGCGTGGGGCTGATGACCTCAGAGGACGGCGTGCACTTCCAGTCGCTGTATGTGCAGTCGGGAGTAGGCGAGCCGCTGCTGCCGTATTCGGAGTTGCCGGGGGAGTCGTTCTGCCTCAAGCCGGGGCCGGCCTTCCGGCTGGGGGACCTGCGGGTCTACTACTACGGCTGGGATGAGTACGCGTCCCTGAACTTCGCGACCGTCCGCTGGAATGGGGAGACCTCGTACCAGATGGACGCGGAGCAGACCGAGACGTGGCTGGAGACGGCGATCCTGGAGCGGCCGGAAAGCGGCTGGGGGGAGCTGTACGTGAACGCGGCGCCGGAGCAGGGGACGGTCCAGGTGGAGCTGCGAGATCCGGTGACGGAGACGGCGGTGACCGGCTGGGCGCGGGGGGACTGCAGCGCGATCGGAGACAGCGTGCGGGGGCAAGTGACCTGGGGTGGGGCGGGACTGGGTGAGCAGACGGCGCAGTACCTGCGGCTGCGATTCTACCTGAGCCGGGCCTCCGCCACTGACACGACGCCGAAGCTGTACGCCTGGGAGACGGCGCCGCTCGTAATCTTGGCGCCGCAGGTGACGAGCCTGCAGGTGGAAGGGCAGGTAGCGCCGGCGGGAGTGGGCGACACGCAGCCAACGCTGAGCTGGAGCTACAGCGATCCGCAGAGCCTGGTGCAGACGGCCTGGCAGGTGCAGGTGGCCGCCACGCGGGAGGCGCTGGAGACAGGCCAAGCGGAGATGTGGGATACGGGTGTGCGGATAGGCGCGGAGACGAGCGTGGTGTACGCGGGCGAGGCGCTGGGAGACTACGAGACGTACTTCTGGCGGGTGAGGGTGAGGAATGAGAAGGGCGTGTGGTCGGAGGAGTGGTAGGGAACGGCGGGACGGCGGCGGGGGAGAGGGGAACCTCACCCCCCGGCCCCCTCTCCCGCGCCTGCGGCTTGGGAGAGGGGGAGGAGAGGGGATCGGCGGGGACACCGGTCTGGAGAACGGTGCCACTAGGGTCGGTGTGTTGGCCGTGAGCTAGGGCGGGCGGGAGGCCCGCGCCACGCGGAGGGGAGGCAGGACCTCGCCACCCCGCACCGGCGAGACGTCGGTGCCACCGGAAGGAGTATGGTTGGATATGGTAGCGGAAGCAGTTTTCTCAACGGGGTTGCTCAGTAGCTATTGCAGTGAGCAGGACGTACTTGCCTTGCTGGCGGGGTATGACCTGTCACGGCTGGGAGAGACGGTGGTGGTGGAGGAGCGGATGCAACAGCTCCTGCCGGTCACCAAGCGGAGCCTGGATACCGCCGTGGGGCATGACTTCCTGTGGCATGGGAACGATACCGTGATCCTGGACGGCAACGGGCGCGATCGGCTGAGCCTGCTGGAGACGGGGCGGGCGCCACTGGCGGCGGTGCTGGAGCTGATCGTTAACGGGATGGTGGTGCCCGCGGAGGACTATGTGGTGTACCCGCAGCGGGGAGAGATCCAACTGCGGCCGGGGCCGGGCGGCGCGGGCGCGAGCCTGGGCGGGCGGTTCCCGGTAGGGCAGCAGAACGTGCAGCTGACCCTGGACTGGGGCTATCCGCAGGTGCCGGGCGACGTGACACTAGCCCAGGCGAAGCTGACCGCGGCGCAGATCCTGGCGGAAGCGGCCGGAGAGAAGATCAGCGCAGCGGAGGTGCGGATCGGGGACTACGCCGTACGGTACTCGGCGTCCGGGAAGTACGGGGCGGTGATCGAGGGCCTGGCCCGAGAGGCACAGGCGCTGGTGCGCGGGTACCGGAGGATGGGGATCAGAGTCGTGTAGAGGCGGGAGGCGAGAAGCGCCTCCGCGTGGGGCGGGCTTCCAGCCCGCCCTCGGAGGCGCATGTTCACGGGAGGGCGGGCTGGAAGCCCGCCCCACGCGGATGGAGAGACAGAACATGAGTGACTACCTGTTTGATGAGGTGTTGAATCGGCGGGGGAATGTGACCCGGCCGGTGGTGGAAGTGGGAGGCGACGGGCTGGCGCGCGAGGCGCGGTATGAGGTCGCGGCGGTGGCTGTGGCGCTGCGGGTGCGGCCGGTGCGGGCGACGGTTGACTATGGGTTGCTGGGACGCTGGCCTCAGGCGACGGCGGTGCTGTATATGTGGCCGGGTCAGACGCGGGCGCTGGATCGGGTCGGCGTGGTGCTGAGCGCGACGGAGCTGGCCGCGGAGGCGGAGGAAGGGGCCACCGAGATCGCGGTGGTGACGGCGGCCGGGATGGAGGCGGGGGCGCGGTTGCATCTGCGGGAAGGGGCGGCGCTTAGCGAGGTGGTGGTGGAGAGCGTGGAGGGGACGACAGTGACGCTGCGGGAGGCGCTGGACAGGGACTTCGGCACGGGGGCGAGCGTGGAAGTGGTGGCTAGCTATGAGGTGCTCGGCGGGGAGGACCAGAGCGGGGAAGGGCACCATGTGAGGGTGGCGGCGAGGGAGCGATAGAGGCGGGAGGCCTCACCCCCCAGCCCCCTCTCCCGCGCCTGCGGCTGGGGAGAGGGGGAGCCAGAGGGAGGGGACACCGCTCTGGCGAGCGGTGCCACTGGGGGCAAAGGAACGTACCAGAGTGGCAGGAGGGGCGGGCGCGGACGCCCGCCACCGCTGCGCAGAGCACAGACTAGAAAGCCTGTGGTACCGGAGGAGAGAGATGAGCCAGGGACTACATTATGGGGAGATCTGTGAGGCAGTGCGGGGGTTGGTGCGCAGTGGGGTGGCGCTGACGGCGGATGCCGGCGGGAGCGATACGGTCAGCGTGGGGAGTAATCGGTTGTTTACCGAGGGGCAGGCGGTGGCGCTGGCGGATCAGACGGGGCAGCAGGAAGCCCATACGGTCGCGGAGCTGATGGGGCTGACGCAGGTGCGCCTCGATAGCGCGGTGAGCGGGGAGTTCCTGGTCAGCCAGGGGGCCGCCCTGCGGCGGGAGCCGGCGGAGTTGGCCGGGCTCAAGTGGATCGGGCAGGGACGGCCGGAGATCATGCCCCAGCCGCCGGAGACCCGGCTGCCGGCCGTGATCATCGGGCCGGGGCGCATGGAGCAGCCGCCGGCGGCGGGGACCAATAGCGCGCGGCGGCAGGACTACTACGTCTCGGTCTACTACCTGGAGCAGCCGGTGCCAGGGCAGGTCAGCGGCGTGGACCTGCTGGAGAAGGCCGACGCGCTGTTTGGGCTGCTCAGCAGCGACCCGTACCTGGGCGGGGCGGCGTGGTATGCGCAGGTGATCCGCGTGGAGCCGGACCCGGAGGCGGTGCGGAAGATGCGGGAGGCGGGAGCGGAAGTGGTAGGGGTGGAGGTGGAGTTGGTGGCGCAGAGGATGGGTTAGGGGAGGCCTCACCCCCCGGCCCCCTCTCCCACGCCTGCGGCTGGGGAGAGGGGGGAGCAGAGAGGGGGCCGCTTTGGCGAGCGGCACCACGGGGAACGGAGTTCCGTGACGGAACCGAATCCCCCCGCCCTGCAGCAAAGGGAGGCAGGCCGGGAGCCTGCGCTACGGCGAAATGACCATGTATGTGGAGAGGTGATTGATAATGGCAGTGGCCCTGGGACATGAGGGGGCGTTTGGGTTTGCGTTGCAGACGACTAAGGGGATGTTCGTGGCGCCGGATAATTGGCTGCCGCTCATGGACGGCGGACGCGGGGCGGCGGATACCGTGGCCCTGCGCAGCAACTACGTGCCCCTGGATATGGCGGACATGCGGGCCTTCCAGACCGCGTACTACTCCGCCGGCGCGTGGGTGGAAGGCGCGCTGCGCTTTCCGTTGGTGCCGGGGGCGGTGAGCGACCTGCTGGACTGGATCCAGGCGCGGGACAGCGATAATCAGGGCAAATGGGCGTCGGCAGTGATCGACTGCGTGCACACGGTCAAGAAGATCACCGACCTAAAGGTGCGGCGAGCGACCTTCGACTGTGCGCTGGGTAAGCCGGTGATGTGCACGCTGGAAGTGGTAGGGCTGGCGATGGCGACGGGGGTGACGCCGACGGCGGTGATGCCGACTGAGCCGCCGTACCTGTTCCGGGAGGCGACGGTGGAACTGGCAACCGGCGGGACGCCGGGGCTGGACGGGAACTGCGAGCAGCTGCGGATCGTGGTGGACACCTGCCTGGAAGAGGCGGAGAAGGGGATGCGACTGACCCCGTCGAGCGGGCCGCAGGAGCTGTACAACCTGGCGGGCCTGCGGGCCTGGGGGAGCCTGAACCGGGACTTCGTGGACAGCGCAGTCTACGCCGACTTCGTGGCGGGGACCGAGGCGGCACTGGCCGTGACGCTGCAGCGGGGAGCGGCGACGGCGGAGATCAGCCTGCCGCGAATGCTGCACGTGGCTGACGGGCTGGGGCTGCCGGGGTCGCACGAGCGACGGATCGTGGAGGAGGTAGAGTTCCTAGCCCTGGGGAGCGAGGACGGGACGACAGCGCCGGCGGTGCTGGCGTAGAGGCGAGTCGCAAGACGCAAGCAGGGGAGCCTGGAGGGCCGGGCTCTTCTGCTTGGTGGGGGGAGTTGTCAAGGCATGAGGGTGACCGGCGAGAAGCGAGGGAGAGGGTCGGCACGGGGGGAGGAATGGACGGCGGAATGGGAGTGGGAGGAAAGGTGGACGGTGGAGGAGGACGAGGATGAGAAGGCGATGGACTGGGGGCAGGAAGAGGAAGAGACGGCGGGAGAGGTGCTGCGGGAGGGGCGGGACTTTCGGAAGCAGGCGGAGCTGAGGCAGAGGCGGGCGGAGACTCGGATCGCCCCACCCCCTGCCCCCTCCCTGCGCACGTTCCGTGCGCTTGGCAGGGGAGGGAGAGTCCAACCGCAGAGAGGAACGAGGCACGGCCGAGGTGAGAGTCAAGAGGGGGCCCGAGGTACGGAAAGGCTAAGGGAAGCGGCAAGGCCAGAAGAAGCGCGGAGAGCAGATGAGGGGGAGCACGAGGCGGGCCCGAGAGTGGGGACGGAGGAGAGGCGGGAGGTAGAACCGCGGCGGGTTACCGGTGGCGTGCAGGAGAGCGTGGCGGAAGAGAGGGAGGAGAGGCGGCGGAGGGTGGAGTGGGTGAGGTAACGGCAGGCAGGACGACAGGCACGGAGGCAGGCGCAGGGACAGGCACAACGTCAGGGAAGGGAGCGCGGGCTAGAAGGCCCGCGCCACGCGGAGAGAGCTTGCGCCATACGGAACACCGGCGAGAAGCTGGTGCCACCGGGAGGGGACTATGTCTGACGGAGTGGGTGAAGGCATACAACTGGGGCAGCAGTGGGGGGTGGTGATCAGCCGAGTGGTGAGCGAGGACGGAATCGTGGAGATCGTGACTCCCCAGGGGCTGGTTACGGGCCATGTCTACCAGGTGCGCGACCTGGATGTGCCGCTGGAAGTGGTGGAGGTGGCGCTGATCGAGGAGCAGGTGAACGGGACCGGGACCGGGCGGTATGCGCTGATGGTGGATGACCCCTACTGGGGGCGGAGGATTCAGCCGGCGCAGTTTGCCGAGCCTCCCTGGACCGAGGACTTCGTCATGGGCTACCGGCTGCGCGGAGAGGTGCGGCAGGGGGACGAGCTGGTAGTAACGGCGCCAGTGAGCTTCGAGGTGACGCTGGAGACCGCTGAGGATGGGGCCGTGCGGTTCTGGGACAGCGAGGAGTACAACAAGCTGATCTGGTCGGGAGAGCTGGAAACGTACGTGTCGGGGCCCGAGGTGACGGCGCCGGTGGTGACCGACTGGCAGGGGAAGTGGGAGCACATCGTGCCCAAGGGGCACAAGGCACCGTACCAGCGGGAGACGGACCGGCGGGATGACACGGCGGAGACGGCGCAGGAGCCGCTGCGGCGGTATGTGGAAGAGGTACAGGTGGCCTACCGGGGGCGGCGGGCTGTGGTGGTGGAGGGGGAGGAGGCGCTGATCAATATCGACAGCGCGGGGGCGCGGATCACCGCGACGCCGGGGGCGACGGTGCGGGCGGGAGTGATGGAGGACGCGGGGCAGATGTACCTGGTGCCGGCGTCGGGGGTGGTGGAGATCGGGGGCCTGCCGGAGGGGTGGGTGAGCCTGGCTCAGTTCCAGCGGGCCGGGACGGGGGAGTGGGATCCGCGCTACGGGGCGCCGCGGGTGCTGCTGCCGGTCCATGAGGACCAGATGGTGGAAGTGGACCTGGGGGAACTGGAGCAGTACCCGGAGGATGGGACCGTGGCCTGCGGACGGGTGTACTGGTCGGTGGGGGTGCCGGCGGTGGGGGTGCAGATCGTCATCATCAGCCAGGAGAGCGGGGAGATTGTGGGGACGGCGGCGACCACCGGAGGCACGGGCTTCTGGAGCGTGGACATCCCGGCGGAAGGGCTGGGCGGCAACCTGTTCATCATGGACCCGAACTGGGGGTCGATGCCGATCTACGGGATGCCGTACTCGGACGTAGTGCTGGGGGCACGGGCGTACGCCGGGTGGATGGACGAGTTCATGAGTGAGGCCTGGCGGAGGGAATCGCGGGGGCACAAGAACTTCCCGTACGTGCCGGGGGCGACGGGGGTGGTGGACAACGATACGGGGCAAGTCTACGAGACCGAAGAGTCACCGTACGGCGGGTGGATGACGCAGGAGACGCTGCCGAAGTGGAAGTGCATCGAGGACCCGGTGGCCCTACTGACGTATGGGCCGCAACTGCGGAGCTACCGGCTGGAGACCGACCATGGAGTGGAGGACCCGGACTTCCATCTACGAGACCAGTCCTTCAGCGGCTGGGACGATCAGCCCAGCTACTACCGAGCGGCGGGCTACTACCCGGAGAAGAAGATTCTGCTGGGGGGGAAGATCAAGTACAACGTGGTGGTGGCCGGGCGGGAGAGGATTGATCACCAGTGGCCGGAGGCGGCGAGAGTGGGGTTGGAGTGGGGTAAGCACGCGGGGTTCGTGGAGTTGAGGGCGGGAGTGCGCGAGCTGGAAGGCGCGCTTCACGCGGATAGTTGCTGCACTGACTGGCTGTGTCCATACTGTGGCGGGCCGGTGATGCGGTGGGAGGGCACCTGGTGGGAGCGCGGGTATTGCCAGCATTGCGCTGATACTTGGTATCTTCCCCGGGCGACGGACGGCAGGGGCTTCGCGCAGAGCGTGGCCCTGGCCTCCCGGCTGGGGGAACGGTGGGAGCACCGGGCGCTGACGCTGACGCCGCAGGGCGGGTTCGCCAATGTGGTGCGCTATCACTGGCGGCCGGACCTCTACGAGGAAAGCGAGGAGTACCTGCGCACCGACGGGCCGGGGATGCGGACCAATGCGCCGCGGTGGTGGGCGAAGCATCCGCATGAGGTCCTGGACGGGCGGGGCCTGGGGGTGTGGAACGGGGACGTCAACCCACCTTACACGCCGGGGCGGACGCTGGAGGAGTACGGCGGGACGGTGGGCCGGGCACTGGGGTTGGCGCAATTCAAGCTGGCCTTCCCACCGGAGTGGGTGGCGGGGCAAGAGTTTGCGCTGGAGGTGGACTGCGAGCGGGAGGACGAGGAGATCGAGACGGTGCTGGTGACGGTGCCGGAAGGGACCGAAGGGCCGAATGAGCTGCATCCGCTGGGGGACGTGATCGCGCTAGCGCCGATGACGAAGCTGCGAGCGGAAGGGCTGGAGAGTCCGTATGAGACCGTGGGGCTGTACCGGGCGGTGCGGGACATGCGGCTGGTGGGGGCGGCGGCGCCGGGAAGCCGGGCGGTGGTCACGGCGGACGTGCCGTACCTGGCAACACCGGAGGGGGTGGAGGTGCAGGGGCTGGCCGCGGCTTTCGTCGCCCTGCAACTGGCGCCGCCGGAGTGCCGGCCGCATATCTTTGAGGACGCGGTGGGGCAGCTCTTTCTCTTCCGGACGTGGGAGGGGAATATCGAGATGCGACGGCGGCGATCGGTGTGCCTGCCGTGGGAGGCGCCACGGATGATCGTAACGGACGGGGAGAGCGACTACCCATGGGCGATCAAGGATGAGCAGGGGCGGATGATCCTGGTGCGGCAGGTAAGCGGGGGCCTAACCGTGGTGGCGCACTCGCGGGATGAGGGGAAGACGTGGGAGGAGGTGTGAGGGCGCCTCACCCCCCTGCCCCCTCTCTGGGCGCAGACGCCCTGGGCAGGAGAGGGGGGAGGAGAGAGATCGTGGTTCGGGAGGAATCTGACAATGGCTAGTGCGCTGCAGTATCCGATGGCCTTTCACCATAACGGGATCCTGTACCTGATCGGCTATTACGGGGGGCGGCAGTTGATCCGGCGGAGTGGGGATGGGGGGAAGACCTGGCTGAAGTACCAAGGGGACAGCATCCAGAGCGACATCGCCGAGTCGGACCCGGAGCGGGTGGCCCTAGTGAAGATGGAGACGCAAGGGGCGCGGCTGGTGGTGGGAGTGCCGCAGACGCCGCACGTGGTGATCTATGTGAGTCGGGACGATGGCTGGACGTGGGAGAGGGAAGGGGAGGTCTGAACGGCAGGCACGACAACAGGCACAGAGGCAGGCACAGAGGCAGGGGGACCGGCGAGGAGTCTGGGGCACCGGAGGAAGCAGACCCCTGACCGCCCCGCGACGGGCGAGGACGCCCGTCGTACCGGAGAGGGTGCGGGCGGAGGTTGCGCGCGGGGAAGCGCTTACACTCCGGCCCGACGGGACGGCGGGGGACGTAGCCCCCGCCCTACAGGGAGAGAGGTATGGCTAAGAGATCGTATCCAATTGCGCGGGTGAAACTGCAGGCGCCGGGGGCGCGGTGGGGGGTGAAGTATGACGGATTTGGCCAGCAGGACCTGTCGGCGGAACTGATGCGGGAGGGGCGGGTGAGCGTCAGCCCGGTGGACTTTGGGGCGCTGGGACTGCCGGCGCCGGGGAAGGCCGGGGTGCAGGTGCCCGCGGCGATGGTGCTGGAGCGCAGCGGGCTGAACTGCGTGGTGGCGCGGCCGTTCTTGGATACCGCCCAGCAGATCGGCCTGGGGCACTTTACCACCTATGGCGGGGACTGGGTGAGTCTGCCCAAGCATGGTTTCAACGGGGAGATGAACCTGTTCCAGTGCCGTGGCGTGGGGAATGAGGTGATCGGGGCGGTCAGCAACTTCACGCTGCCGCTGGACCCGGTCATGGCCATGTCGCTGTACCGGACCCATCCGCCGGATGACTTCAACTGGGACCAGGTGTCGCCGTATACGGAGATTCACTTTGGCGTCACGGCGAGCGAGGAGTGGGTGCTGTGCCTGCCGTATGGCGCGCCGCTGTACCTGATGCGGCGGGTGGGCGGGCAGTGGTGGAAGGTGCCGGACACCGAGCGGTCGGTGCATGTGCCCAGCCTGAGCGGATACGGCAGCGGGCAGCGCTTGCTCCTGTGGGTGGCGGTGTGGCGAGGGCGGCTGGTGCTGTCGACGGACGGATTCGCGGAGGACGTGTGGGTGTACCGGGCGCCGGAGGGGCCGATCCGGGTCAAGTCGGGGAAGTGGTCCATCTGGCACAACGCGGGGCAGTACATGTTCTCGTTCCTGCCGATCAAGATGCCGACGGCGCGGCTGGACAGCGCGGCGGTGGAGACAGGCTACGATACGCGGCTGAGCGTGGGGCAGGTGTTTGTCACCGACCGGCAGCAGCCGGTGCTGAGCGACGGCGGGACGGTGTTGGCGGAGGCGGGAGTGGTGGATACGACGGCGGTGCGCGGGGACCTGTCGGCGACGCAGCGGGCCTGGCGGGCGGAGATCGCGCCGTATGTCTGGAGCCAGACCGAGGTGGGGACCGATCCGGAGACGGAGGAGCCGGTGGACTTTGAGACGTGCGTGTCACCGCAACTGTATGCGGTCAACATGGGGCAGTACGCGGAGGTGGAGGAGCGGGAGACACCGACGGAGGAGGACATCTCGGCGGAGGTGCGGCGGGTGGAGGGCAGCCACGCGGACAAGCTGCCGACGGTGCGGTATGCCCTGGCGCTGGACAACCAACTGGGGCAGCGGCGGGAGCTGCGGGAGTACCAGCGGGTGGCGGTGGAGTTGGGCTGGCGGCTGGACGATGAGAGCGAGGTATACACGGCGACGGCGGAGGGGTACACGGTGGAGCCGCCGCCGGAGGTGCTGGGCGGGGGGGAGGCGGAGCTGGAAGTGGCGCTGCTCGACGGGCTGCTGCGGCTGCGGGATGAGAAGGCCGACGGGCGCGTGCCGGTGTTTGACGGCTGGGCGGTGGTGGAGGTCTTCCGCTGGGCGCTGGATCGGTGCGGGATTCCGCGGGCGAAGCAGAACCTGGAGGACACGGGCGTGCGGTTGTCGCTGGGGGAGCCGGAGTCGCCCCTGTGGCTGCCGGAGCCGGGGCGGGGCTGGCTGGAGTTCCTGCAGGAGGTAGCGCGGTTTGACTACGGGGCGGGGTTGTTCGTGGATGCCGAGGGGCGCTTCACCAAGGCCTGCGCGCACTGCCGGGAGCTGCGGACGGCGGCGGACGTGGCCCGGCATGACGGGAGCCTGACGGGGGCGTGCCCGGCCGAGGTGGACTGGCAACTGTACACCCGGGCGAGCGAGGCGCCGGAACCGGAGGAGCCTGGAGAGGTGCTGGCGATGGCGCGGCCACGGCTGAGCCTGAGCGAGCGGGAGTATGTGAACTACGTGGCGGTGTGCGGCGTGGGGCGAGACGGGCGGCCGATCCGGTCAGTGGTGTGGGACCCGGCCTCGCTGTATGACCCGACCTCGGATCGCTTCGTAGGCTGGCGGAAGATGGAGGTCGCGGCGCTGCGCGGGTACACCACACAGGCCGAGGCCAACCGTCTGGCGCAGGATATCTACACGGCGCGGAGCGGGCGACCGGAGTACCTGAGCCTGCTGACGCCACTGGAGCCGGGGATGCGGATTGGGCAGGTGTTGGAGGTGCGGGGGGCGGAGCAGATCGGGGCGGGCGGGCAGGCGTACCGCATCGTGGCGCTGGAGCATCGGGTGGAGAGGAGCCCGGAGAGGGTGGCGGTGACGCGGGTGAAGGGGAAGTGGGTGGGGAGCCTCACCCCCTGATCCCCCATCCTTGCAGGAGAGGGGGAATCAGAACCTCACCCCCCGGCCCCCTCTCCCGCGCCTGCGGCTGGGGAGAGGGGGAGTGGAGAGGGCCAAGGGAGACGACTTCATGGAGAACCTGATTGCGGCGGTGAGGGAAGAGATTGACCGGCGGGTAAGGCCGGGGCAAAGCGGGGCGACGACGGTGGCGGAGAGGGTGGCGGGGGCGGAGGTCATCGGGGCTAGCAAGACGACGGTAGCGGCGGTGTATGAGGCGGGGACGGGAGAGGTGCGACGGTACGGGTGGTATGGGAGAGGGAGGTATGGGGACGAGAGGTATATGGCGGTCTGAGCGGCAGTTGGAACGGCAGGGAGAACGGGACACCGCTCGGGAGAGCGGTGCCACTGGGGGACGGCTGGTTCTGGTTCATTGAGGTGAACAAGGCCCGCGCTACCGCGCGGGCCTTGTTCACTTTTAGATGGCGGGCTGGAAGCCCGCCCCACGTAGAGGAGCCACAGGCTTGGAAGCCTGGGCTACCCAGAGACGGAGGCGAGAGATGCCGACGCAGAGTGACAACTACGGATTGTGGGTCGGGATGGTTACGGACGATTTCATCGAGCCGGCGCATGTGGATCGAGCGGCGCAGATAGTGGATCGGGTGCTGGGAGGCGTGGTCGGGAAGCTGCTGGCGGCGGGGGTGTATGAGGGATGGCTCCTCGGACAGGACAAGCAGGTGGGCGCTGGGTGGGGTGTGCTGGAAGCAGCGATCGGGGAGACCGAGGCGGGGCAGGAGATCGGCGGGCTGACTAACGAGGCCGTCAACTACGTCTTCGCCGTGGCTACCGAGGAGACTGCGCCAGGGGGTGTGGTGGGCTTTGCCGCTCAGACCGGATCGGTGGGGCCGGCGGGGGCGCTGTACCTGGGGACCATTGAGCTGGATGCCGCCGGGGCGGTCGTGGCTCTGGACAACGACGCAACGGGTGTGGATCGAGGGGTGTTCCCGCTGGTGACGCGGACGCTGCAGGGGAGCGGAACGGTGGCGGAGGTGGACCCGGATGAGACGGTGGCTATCGAGGTGACTCACGCGGCGCTGGCGGTGCCGGGGGCGATCGCGGTAACGGTGAGCGAGGGATTCTCGTATGTGGTCGAGGAGGCGTGGCGAGGAGACGGGCTCCTGGTGAAGGCGACCAACGAGGGGACGGAGACGGCGGAGTTGGTGTATGCGTGGGAAAGGAAGGGGATGGGGTAGGGAGCCTCACCCCCTGCCCCCTCTCCTTGCAGGAGAGGGGGAGAGGAGAGGGCAGCGGGGATGATTGCCGTACCGGGGAGGAAGCATGGACTGGCAGGTAATGCTCAACTGGCTGCAGGGGCCCGAGGGGGCGACGGTGCGGTATGGGCTGGCGGGGGCGCTGGGGGCGGTGGTCAACTGCGCGCTGGAGGAGCGGGCGGTAGTGCTGCCGCGGCTGCGCGGGAACCGGCTGGAGCTGGGGTTCCTGGGGAATCTGGCCACTTGCTCCGTGACCGCGCAGATCGCCGACCACTCTTTCACCACCGCCTTCCTGGCAGCGCTGGCGGGGACGATGATCCTGCGAACGCTCAAGCGGCGCATCGAGCGGGCCTTCGAGGAGGAGTTGGAGCGGCTCAAGCGAGGTGAAGGGTGATGGAGTTGCTCACGGGAATGGCGGTAGCAGTGAATGGGGTGGTGCTGGTGGCGGCCGGGCTGGGCGGGCTGGACCTGGCGCGGCGAGGGGGCTTTCGGCCGGCGGAGATCGGGATGGCGCTGGTGGCGCTGGGGCAGTTGGCCGGCGCGGCGGAGACGCCCGGCTGGGGGTGGCTGATTCGCACCGGGGCGGCCCTGATCGTGATCTACACGATGTGGCAGACCGGGCGGCTGGTGGTGGGAGCGCGGGAGGCGGGCGCGGTTAGGGAAGAGGCGGGGGTAGTGGAGCTGGCGAGGGTGAGAGCGGTGGCGAGTTGGCCCGGTAGACGACAGGCACGATGACAGGCACAACGATAGTCGGAGCGGGGGTAGCCCGCCCCACCTCCGCATGGCGACTAAGAAAGACACAGAGAGGTGAAGACAGATGCAGAAGATTCAGTGGATCCTGGAGGCGATAGTGCTGCCGGGGACGAGCACGCTGCTGGTGGGGTACCTGTGCGCGCTGGCGGCGAAGTACATCCAGCGGCTCAAGGACCAGCGGCTGCGGGAGTTGCTCCTGGCCCTGGTCAAGGCGGCGGAGCAGATCTATGGCGCGGGGACCGGGGACCTGAAGCGGGACTACGTCCTGCAACAGGCGCGGGCGCAGGGACTGGCCGGCGTCAGCAGCGCGAAGCTGGAGGCGGCGGTGTATGAGATGAGAAACGGCGGGTGAACCTCACCCCCTGCGCACGCGGACGTGCGCTTCCCCCTCTCCCGCGCCTGCGGCTGGGGAGAGGGGGAGCGAGGACAACGCCACCGCGGGGCGTCGGCGAGAGGAGTCATGCCTCACCCCCCCCTGCGTTCTCCCCCTGCAGGGAGAGGGAGTAGAAAGGTAGAACAAGAAACATCATGCCAAGCGAGAGACAAGTCAGTTTTGCGGAGTTTGAGCAGCACCTGAACAACCTGCGGATGCCGCGGATGATCGACGAGGTGATCGTCCATCATACCGAGGAGCCGAGGGCGGCGCAGTACCGGGGGCTGTCCACCATTCAAGGCGTCCGGCGGTACCACATGCAGGTGCGGGGGTGGTCGGATAACGGCTACCATATCATGATCGCGCCGAACGCGGATATCTGGCTGTGCCGACCGCTGGAACGGGCGGGGGGGCACTGCCTGGGGCATAACGCGCACTCGGTGGGGCTGTCGTATATTGCCAACTTCGATGCGGAAGACCCGCGTAGCTACGGGGGGATGGTCACCGGGCAGCGCGTTGTCCAGGCGGTGCTGAAGCGGTTCGGGCTGGGCGTCAAGGCGGTACATTTCCATCGGGAATTCGCCGACAAAACCTGCCCCGGCATGAAGTTGGACTTGACGACCTACCGAAAGGAAGTGGAGCAAATGAGCCAGGAGCTACAAATTGTGGTGGAACCGGCGAGGAAGATGATCCCTTGCCATGCGCGGCTGGAGAGCGACACGACGCGGGTGGACCTGCGGGCGCTGGCGGAGGGGCTGGGGTATGAGGTGGTGGACCGGATTCGGGAGGAGGGGAAAGTGGTGGTGAGGGAGGGAGGCGCGTAGGGGAAGGTGGAACGTGGGGGAGAAGCGCGTTCTGGCAGGAGAATGAGGCTGGGGCGGAGAAAGGGAACTGGTAAACTGAATCGCGATACGGAGAAGGAGAGCTGCTATGCGCGGAGTCTTGCCCTGGCTGATGACGATGTTGGTGCTGATGATGGTGACCGCGGCGGTGGCGGAGGATATCTACTCGGATAGCCCCTGGGATCGGGAGATGGCGGTGGGGCTGGCGGTGGATCAGGAGCAGGTCAAGGAATCGCTGCTCTCCGGGTCGGTTATCGGGCAGGTGTTCACACCGGGGATGGCGTCGCTGGAGCGGGTCGATGTCATCCTCAAGAACCGCACCGACCACACGCCGGGGAAGATCCGGTTGCTGGCCTGGGCGGGGAACTATGCCGATACCGTTAAGCAGGCGGCCCTGTGGGAAGATGACGCGGACTTCTCCGGGGCGGATATGCCGGTGTTGCGGCACTATTTCCCGCGCGTAGCGGTGGAGCCGGGCCAGCAGTACCTGCTGGAGATTGCCCGGCCCAGCGAGTCATTCTACATTGCCGGAGTGCAGGAAGACGCCTACCCGGGCGGGTTCGTGGTGGGCAACGGTAGCCCGCGCACCGGGTGGGACATGTGGTTCCGGACCTTCGGGAAGGGCGCGGCGACGGTGGTACCGCCGCGGCCCCTGCCTCCACTTAGTGCGGTGCAGCCTCAACCCCCGGGCGCCGCGATTCCCCTGAGCAAGCAAGTATACCTGGATACGGTGCGGACCTACGCCGAGCGCAATGCGCCGGCATGGGCCACGGCGGGTGGGGGGCGCGTGGCGCAGCTGATGTACTACGGCGGGTTCCTGTACAAGTACGGCGGGGACGAGCGGCCGCTGGCCCAGGTGGCCGGCTGGCTGCGGGACGGGATGACCTACATCCAGGAGGAGGGAGCGGGGGCCAATCCGTGGTTTGCCAGCGAGATGGCGCTGGGGATCTGGTGGCTGCGGGGCAACCCACAGTGGACGGCGCAGAACGAGGCGGATGCCCGACACATCCTGCTGACCGCGGCGGGGCGGATGTGGCCGAACCGGGAATACGGGGCGATGAACCGGCCGATGTGGAGCGCCATGGTCTTCCGCACCGCGGCGGAGTTGTACCCGGAAGAGGCGCAAGCCGGGGAGTGGCGGGCGTATGCGGATAAGGTGTGGCACTCCTGGTCGGACTTCGATGACACCGAGGAAGACAGCTCCCACTACAACAACGTGTTCATTTTCTTCATGCTGGGGTACGTGCATGTGACCAAGCAGGAGGAGATCTTCCAGCGGCCGGGGATGGTCAAGTGGGTGGAGCGGTACCGGGACGTGCTGGCGCCAAACGGGATGATGGTGGGCTGGGGGGACAGCATGGGGATCGGTGGGGACTGGGGCGGCTGGGCAGCGATGTTCGAGACGGCGGCGGCCGTGACCAGAGAGGGGACCTTCAAGGAGGCGGCGCGGCGGACGGTCCAGGCGCACCAGCGGTACATCCTGGACCAGGAGCCGCTGCTGTGCGTGTACGAGGATATGCCCAGCCTGGCGCTGGCGTTCATCGCGGCCGACGACGCGGTGCAGCCGGTGGCCCTGGCGGGGAAGAGCGCGATGCTCACCTGCGCCTACCCGAAGCTGCGGCCCAAGGGGGAGCGGCAGGAAGGGTGGTTTGAGCTGGAGCGCCGACAGACGCCGTGGAAGCTGGCGCTGCGGTCCTCGGCGGAGGAGACGGCCTACTATGCACTGCTGGGGCTGCTGCCCTACGCCGGGCATGGACATGCCGATGCCCCGGCGATCCTGGCGCTGGCGGCGAACGGGACGCTGTTCCTGGACGACTCGACGTACATGGACCGGCGCTGGGAGGACCACAACCAACTGTTCGGCGTGCGGGTGAGCGGAGGTAGCCTGGGCGCGGAGCCGAGCGAGACGGTGGTGCGGAGCTTCGCCGACGGGCAGACAGCGACGTACGCGGACATCGCTTGGCAGGACTACCCGGGGTGGGGGATGGGCTTTGTGCGCCAGGTACTGTTCGTGAAGGGGCTGGGGTGGGTGATTCACGACCGGACCGAGGCCCAGGAGACGGCGGAATGGTACCTGGGGCCGACCTGGCAGGTGGAGAGGATGCGGACACGCGGGGAGAACTGGTTCGATATCGACAACCCGGCGCCGTACAGCTTCGCCTGGCCGACCGCGAACGGGACCGACCACCTGCTGATCTGGTTTGCGCCGAAGACGGGGGCTGGGGTGGACTACTCGGAGATGCCGACGAGAGTGCGGGAGGGCAAGCCGTGGTACACGTCCGCGCCGTACTGCGTCTACCAGGAGGCGGGGCCGCTGCAGATCAGCGCGACGGAGCCGGCGTGGTTCACCAGCCTGCTGCTGCCGCTGGCCCAGGACCAGAGCGCGGTCGAGGCGGCCCAGGGGTTGCGGGTGGTGTCGGACAGCGCGGGGGCGACGGTGGTGGAGGTCCGGCAGGGCGCGGTGACGTGGACGCTGGCGGTGATCAGCGACGGCCAGGCGCACGAGGTGGGGCCGGTGACCGCGGACGCGCAAGCGGTGGTGGTGCGAGAAGGCGCGGGGCCGCTGGCGGTGGAGGCCTTCGGGGCCAAGAGCGTGCAGACGGGCGGGAAGGTGCTGATGGAGGGGGAGGAGAGGGAGGACTGGGGAGTGGGGTGGTGAGGAGGAGGGGCTGCGATGGCTTGAGCATAAATTGATCTTAGGGCCAAAGCGGCAACACGTCATCTTGACAAACAAGCAATCTATGGATATGCTTATCGCATAGGAACAACCTGACTTGGGGAGGACGGGTGTTTCCTGCTATTCCAAGCGGCTTTCGGCGGCCTAGTGTCCTGCGTTGATACCTACCATGGTGCCCGCGCAGGGCTTCTGCGTACTTGGGCGCACGGTTCTTGAAGTTTAGTTTATCTTTAGTTGAGGTAGGATAGACGTGCCAGGAGGCAAACGCGCGGCGAACGGATCGCGCTGGGCAGGGATCGGGAACCAGGCGGCGGGTACAGTCGGTCCTATGTGTGGCCGACAAACGAACCGAGTGAGCCATTCGGCGTCGGCATGATTGTGCCACTTGGTGTCGGCCCCGTGGCGAGCCCTTGTTGCTGGCGAGGACGCGTCCGCAACTGACTCCGGGAACCAGAATTCTTTTGCACCGTTTTCCGAAGGGGAAGGTGATTCGCCGGGAATGGAGAATTATCTCTAGTTCGGATTGTCCGGCGGCCGACGTCAGGCACTTCGCGTGGGCAAGCCGGACTGTTGTACCTCCCAGTTGACACGGTCCGGTGTCAGACACCGCGCCCGGTGTTTCTGGCACTGCGATCAGGAAGTTGGACGATCCATGAGTATGCTCCATTACGTCTGTTTCTACGCGGGAGCGACAATTGCCGTCGCGGCCACCGTCTATCTGATCGGGTACTGCATCGTACAGCTCGTGGCCTTTGTCCGCACCCCCCCTAAGTTCAGAAAGGTGATCGACAACACCGATAGCGTAGCGATCGAAGACCTCCTCGGTTTGGCCAAGGAGGCGCAAGAGTATCTGCACGTGTTCGCTGGCGGCGACGCGCGCGCGTGGGGACTGAAGGAAGTCAGGCCCGCGATGCTGGAGGCCTCCGAACGCCTGAAGCCTGAGAACATAGTGATTGTTGTCTCTCACTCGCCCCTTGAAGGAGAGGGCCATCCACTCGCTGAACTGGCCAGAGAGAACCTGATCACCTTGCTGGTATCGAGAGATGACGATATCCCTCACCCCCAACCGCACTTCAGGCTGGCTGACGGCAGACACTGGTCGATCGAGGGACTGCACCCGTCGGGGGAGCAAGCGCGACGCTTCAAGTCAGCGAGGAACGCGTCCCTTGCCGGTGCGGATTTGGAGCGTCAGTTCCGGTCCATAGTGTCTCGGAGCCATAGGTACAGTCGGACGTAGAGACTCCGCCCCGCTAAGTAAGGTGGTGACCTCCCGATTGATAGACGGTAGCGCTCCTCCGTTCATAGTCCTCGCCCTCAACGTCGCCGTAATCTACGGCATCGTGCCACTGGCTTCCTTCTACCGCGACCACATGCGGCTGAGCATCTCACGCTTGTTCGTCTTGATCTCAATAGGCCTGCCTGCGGTGCTGGGGATGGTCTGTGACCTTCTCCTCATCGCGTCCCCGGCTGGCGTCGACGGTAGTCGGCCTGTCTCGGTGTGCCTGGACTGGCTGGTGTATCTGTGCTTGTGGCCGATCCCCGTCTTTGCCGCCATTGCGGTGTGGAACGTCGTTCAGCACGCTTGGGAGAAGTCGCACCAGGATGAAGTCCTGGAGTTGCCCGAGTAATAGGCGCTCGGCCATGGTCCCCGCTAGGCGTACGGCATGTCGAGAGCGGCGAAGCGCTACGGCAATTCGTGGTCCCGGTCCATGTGAGCGGGCAGACCCCGTCTTCTCACGCGAAGCCGTGCCCGTCGCGTTTGTTTTGTAGGCTGACCTAGCCCCGCCCGGCCAGGCGGCGGGATACTAGCTGGCGGAGGCCGCCGGCTTCTACTAGTTCGGCGGCGGGGCCTACCAGGGGCGGGAAGTGGTAGTCCTGGCCGCGCGTTAGGTTGTGAATGACTCCGGACTCAAGGTCCACCTCGACCTCGTCGCCGCTCTGAATCCCCTGAGCGGCTTCCTCCGATTCGATGATGGGTAGACCGATGTTCAGCGCGTTGCGGTAGAAGATGCGGGCGAAGGACTCGGCGATTACCGCGCCAATGCCGGCGGTCTTGATCGCCAGCGGCGCGTGCTCGCGGGAGGAACCGCAACCGAAGTTGCGCCCGGCCACGATCACATCCCCCGGCTCGACCTTCTCCACAAAGTCAGCATCGATATCCTCCATGCAGTGCGCCGCCAGCTCGTCGGCGTCGCTGGAGGCCAGGTAACGGGCGGGAATGATGACGTCGGTGTCGACGTGATCGCCGTATTTGTGGGCATGGCCGTGAATGGGCATGGTAGGGAGGCTCCTGTCGTAAGTGTGAGGGCAGTATAAGGGGTCAAGGGGCAGGGGGCAAGGGGGGGGCGGTGTGAGCCCTGGTTGTCGGCAAGCGATGGCCGGCAAGTTGCACCTCACCCCCCCAGCCGCCTCTCCCGCGCCTGCGGCTGGGGAGAGGGGGAGTATCTGTCCCGAAGCGCCGGGGATCGCTCTCGGTCTTGCTTCTCTTGCCGAAAGACACAGGTCACACCCGGGGGGAGGGGAGGCGAGACGTGTAAGGCGGAAGGTGGAACGTGAAGGCCGGGAGGTGGGGAGAGGGCGGGGAGCCGAGGGT
Organism: Candidatus Zipacnadum vermilionense; assembly: GCA_029821755.1. GTDB lineage: Bacteria > Armatimonadota > Zipacnadia > Zipacnadales > Zipacnadaceae > Zipacnadum > Zipacnadum vermilionense. The sequence goes on from JALGSV010000007.1 coordinate 151,357, forward strand.
GCTCCCCGCCCGGGAGTAGTGAGGCTAGGTCGGCGGGAGGGTGATTTCCAGGAAGGTGCGCTGGGCGTAGCGGTGGCGGAACTGGTGGCGGACGGGTCGGAGGTCGGAGCCCGCGGGGGGATCGACCTCTACCTCATAGGCGCCGCCGCGCGGGCACTCGAAGCGGAAGTAGCCCTCGGGGCCGGTGAGGGTCTGGCCGACCTGGCGACCGCCGGTGAAGAGCGTCACCGTGGCGCCGGGGACGGGCACAGTGGTCGCCTGCGCGGGCGCGGCCAGGGGAGGGAGCACGTCGGCCGGAGCGGAGGCGGTTGCGGCGACGGTGGGGACCGCGGCGAGGACAACCCCGCCGATGTCGGTCTCGCCGGGAGGGAGGCCGCCGCCAGTGTAGGCAATGAGCAGGTCGGTGGCGGAACTGCAGCCGACCAGGATTAGAGCGAGCGCCAGGAGCGCGGTTAGTAGGGCGAGCGCCTGCGGTTTCATGATTCCTCCTCGGAGAGTTGAGCCCTCTCGTTGCCGGCGTCGGTCATCAGACGTAGGGCAGGGGGGGCGGGTTCCTCGGCTGTCGCGAAGGCCGCCAGGAGGGATTCCTGTAGAGAACGCTCGGCGGCGGTGAGGTCGGGCCGGCAAGGGGCGGCCGGGCGGCGAGAGTGGGCGTCGATGAGCAGCTGGGCGGCCTGGGTGAGTTCGCCCAGGCGTAGGTGGGCGGCGGCGGCGGCGAGGGCGGCGGCCAGTTCGCCCCAAAAGTCACCCGCGGCGGAGGACAGGGCCGCGGCCTGCTGGGCCAGCTTGAGCGCGGACCGGGCCGAGCGGGCGCGCTCCGACAGGGCCACCAGACACTCGGCCTGCAGATCGTCATAGCCGGTGGCTTTCGCCAGGCGAGCGATATCCCGCAGTTGCTGCCGCGCGTCGGGAGCGGAGTCCTCCAGTAGGGCCAGGCTGAGCGCGGCTCGGGTCGCCAGACGGTGCAGCTCCAGGCGCTGGGCCCGGGCGCGGCAGCGCTGTAGGTAGTGAAGCGCCTCCTCGGTTTTCCCCTCGGCGCGGTAGACCTCCCCCACGGCCAGTTCCGCCTCGGCGAGCGGGTGCCCGCTGGAGCCCTCCGCGGCTTGCTCCAGCGCCGCGAGGGCCTCGCGCTTGGCGGCAGGCAAGTCTCCACAGCGGCGTAGGTACTCGGTATGGAAGAGCGAGGCCAACAGCGCCAGGCGTTGATCCCCGGCCAGGGCCGACCACTCCTGCAGGCGCTCCAGGTGGTCTCCGGCGGCGGCGAGGCGGCCGGTGCGCAGGTCGGCGAGGGCGGTGTCGAGCGCGGCCTCGCGGATCTGGTCGGGCAGGTCCGCAGCGGAGGCGAGGGCGTGGAGGTTGTCGCTGAGGGCGAGGGCGAGGTGGTAGTGGCCGCGGGCGAGGGCGAGGTTGACGCGGTTGGAGGCGAGATAAGCGCGAGCGAGGGCGCGGCGGTCAGGGGACTCCTCGCCGGAGTCCACCACGGCGGCGGCCTGATCCAGGGCCTGCTCGGCGGCGGGGAGATGGCCAGTCTGTTCCTCCAGCGCCGCGAGAGCGACCAGCGCGGCCCAGCGGGGCCACCAGCGCTCGGCAGTGGTGAGGGGAAGAGCCTGCTCGCGGGCCTCTGCGGATCGGCCCAAGCCCTGGAGCACACGGACCAGCTCCTGGCGGGCGGAATACTCCGCGGGGAGGTCGGCGGTGTCCTGGGCGAGACGCAGGGCCTCCTGCAGGGCACGGAGGGCCATGTCTAGGTTACCCACCTGGTACCAGGCGTGGCCCATGTGCAGGTGGGCGGCGGCCAGAGCAGACTGGTCGCCGAGGGCGCGGGCAATCTCTAGCCAACGAGGGCAGGCCTCCAGGAGGGCGGCGGCGTCTTCGGCGTGGCGGTAGGCGAGGCAGATCTCGCGCAGGTCTTGGGCGAGGGTATGGCGGTACTGGTCGGTTTCGGCGGCGCGGCGCCCGCGCTCGTGGGCGAGGGCCTGCTCGGCGGCGGTGGTGGCCTCGCGGCAGCGATCCAGCTCGGCCCGGAGCTGCTGGGCGTCGGAGCCCTCCAGGCCGGACTCGCCCAGCAGGAACCAAGCCAAGGGGCGGCCGGTGAGGTCGGCGATCTCCTGCAGGCGGTCAAGCTGGACCAGGACGTCACCCTTGACGTACTGGTAGATGAGGGCGCGGGAGCAACCCAGGTGGCGGGCGAAGGCAGGCAGGGAGTCGTAGTCGGTGTCGGCCACGGCGGCCTGGATCCGCTTGCCGAGCTCTTGTCTGCCTTTGGGTGTGCGCAGGTCCATGGTGCAATTAGGATTATAGCATAAATCCGGTGAAAAGAAGCAAAGAAGATGGAAAACAGAAGATAGTCTGGTATAAATAGACAAGACGCGGGATGAAGGGAATCATTGGGGGCGGGAAAACGACTAATTATATAGTAGGCCACAACCAGGCCAATTCGCACAAGGAGGACGATCATGAAGAACAAAGTCTACTACGGACTGCTAGCGGCAGGAGTAGCGCTGGCGGTGACACTAATAGCGATGAGCGGCGGGCCGGCGTGGGCCGGGGCGGATGCCGCGGAGATAGCGGCGGGGGATGGCGGCGTGCGCTTGCAGGCGGATACGCCGGCGCAGCACCGGGACGGGACGCGGGTGTGCGACGGCTCCGGTGACCAGACTCAGACGCGGGACCGCAAGCGCCTACGCGACGGTTCCGGTCAGGAGAGCTCGCAGCACAGACAGCAGATACGGCAGATGCAGCCGCGCACCCGGGACCTGCAGTGCGACGGGACCGAGCAGCGCCTGCGCTCGCGGGACGGCTCGGGCTCAGGTGAAGGCTTGCAGGCCCAGGCCCGCGGCCAGCGCCGAGGCGGCCGTGCCACCATGCAGGACCAGAGCCAGACTCAACAGCAGGAGCAGCGGCAGACGCACTCCCGCGCCCGGCAGGGCGGCTCGACTCGGTAAGTGCTTCCCCTCGAGTTGCTCAGCCGGTTCGGTATAACGGCCCCGTGGAATTCCCGCGGGGCCGTTGGTCTGGGGGGAGGGGAGAGGTGGAACGTGGAACGTGGAACGGCGGCACCAGCGACCAACGACCAGCGACCTCCCGCAGCATGACGGCCCCTCGGGGCGGAGGGGCCGTCATGAACTGCGAGGGGGTGACTGAAGGCTATTTCACTTTAGCCTTCAAAACGTCGGCGCGGCTGACGATGCCCACGAGCTTCTTGGCGGCATCTACCACGGCCACGCGCTTGATCTTCTTCTTGAGCAGCAACTCCGTCACGGCCTTGAGCGAGTCGCCCGAGGCTACCGTTATGGCCTTCTTCTTGCCGATGAGGGCCTCGACGGTGTCGGCCATCTTGGCGCCGAGGACGTCGGCCTCGGTGATGATCCCGAGAACACAGCCGTCCGTGTCAACCACGGGCATGCCACTGATCTCGTTCTCCACCAACTTAGCGATGACGACCTTGGCCTTGTCCTTGAGGCCAACGGTCACCACTTTCGCGGCGGGGGTCATGATGTCTTTGGCTGCCGGCATTGCGAATCACCTCCCTCTTGGCGCAGGTTGTGTGCGAAGACAGGGATGAGGATCGCAGACAGAGTTGCACGCTAATACAAGCTATTGTGCTCGTGTTCACCGTGAGGGAAAGGGAATCCTGCTGGGGCGAAAAAAAAGTCGAGGTATATCGCAAGTCGTGAGGGGGGAGCACGGGAGTCGGGATTGAGGAGGTTGCCGGTGGAGAGGAGGGAGCCGGAGGGTAGTCTCAGGGCGACAGGCGGAGCGGCAGGCAGAGAGGCGGGCACAACGACAGGGGGACGGCAGAGCTTGTGGGTGGCATGGTGGCGGCTGAGGCGAAGCGGGAGTGCAGAGCAAAGAGGACAGGCGCGATTCCAGGGGGACCGAAAGTCGCGTCTGTCCCCACCATCATGCCTGCCCTCCAGGGCCCCCGCCCTCGAGCAGGACGAGCAGGTCGCCGGGCTGCAGCTGGAAATCAGGCGAGGGATTGGGGAAAGTCTCCTGTTCACGGCGGACGGCCAGGACGGTCACGCCGCGTTGGCGGCGCAGGTCGGCCTCGGCGAGGGTGAGAGTCGCGAGGGGGGAGTCAGGGGTCAGGCGCTCGACGCGGACGCGCACCTCGGGGAAGGCCGCGCGCAGGTCGCAGAGATTGAGGGGGGGGCGGGCGGGGGAGCGCAGCATCTGGTAAGCGTCCGCCCGGATTTCCGCTACCGCTCGCCGGATCTCCTCGGGGGGAAGCAGGTAGTGGTGGAGCACGCGGGCGAAGATCTCCAGCGCGGTCTCGTACTCCTCGGGGATGACCTCGTCGGCCCCCAGCTTATGCAGGTCGGCGACCTCTTCGAGCAGCCGGGTGCGCGCGATGATATACAGGTCGGGGCGCAGCCGGCGGGCCAGCTCTACAATGCGGCGAGTGGCGACGGGGTCGGCGATGGCCACGACCAGGGCGTGGGCCTGGTCGAGCCCGGCGCCCTCGAGCACGGGAAGGGAGGTGGCATCGCCATAGGAAATGATCTCACCCCGGGCCTGCTCCCGGCGCACGGTGTCGGGGTTCATCTCAATAATGTGGTAGGGGATGTCGACGGCGCGGGCAGCGCGGGCGACGTTGCGGCCATTGACGCCAAAGCCGACGAGGACCAGGTGTTGGGCCAAGGGGGGGGCCGGTGGCGGAGGCAGGGGATACCAGCCCCGCAGCAGCCGCGGGGGGAGGGGCAGAGAGCCGAGCGCCGCCGCCAGGCGCGGCGCAGCCGCTATCAGCCACGGCGTGAAGGCCATGGTGAGGATGGAGACGGCCAGAAAGAACTGCCCGATCTCGCCCGCCACCAGCCCGTGGCCAGCGCCGCTGCGCGAGAGCACAAAGGAGAATTCGCCGACCTGACTGAGCGTGATTCCGACCAGTACGGCGAGGCGCAGGGGTAGACCCAGGAGCAAGGCGCTGCCCCCGGCCAGGAAGGCCTTGACCAAGACAACGCCGACGGCGAGCAGGAGAATCGTCCCGGCATGGGCCAACAAGAAGTGCAGATCGAGCAGCATGCCCACGGAGATGAAGAAGAAGCTGGTGAAGACCTCGCGGAAGGGGAGGATATCCCCCAGGGCTTGCCGGCCGTAGGGCGACCCGGAGGTGATCAAGCCGGCTAGGAAGGCGCCCAGGGCCAGGGACAAGCCGGCGGCGGAGGTGAGCCAGGCAATGCCGGCACAGAGGGTGACGACCAGAAGGAGAAAGAGCTCTCGGCTGCGGGTGCGTACGACCTGGTCGAGGAGACGGGGAATCAACCAAAGGGCCACGACCAGCAGCAGCAGGAGCGCTGCCAGGACACCCAGTCCGGCCGGCAAGACCACGGGCGCCCCCTCGGCGCGCTCGGCCAGGAAGGGCGTGAGCAGCATCATGGGGACTACGGCCAGGTCCTGAAAGATGAGGATGCCCAGGCTGGTGCGCCCATGCGGGGTGTCCAACTCGTACCGCTGTTGGAGCAGGCGCATCACGATGGCGGTGCTGCTGAGCGAGAGCAGGAATCCGAGGAAGATAGCCTCCAGCGGCAGCAGGCCCAGCCAGAGGCCGGCCCAGTAACCGGCGCCGATGGTGAGGAGACACTGGAGGGAGCCGCCCAGGAGCACGGACTTGCGCAGGCGCACGAGTTCCGCGAGAGAGAACTCCAGGCCGATGGTGAATAGGAGCAGGACAACGCCGATTTCAGCCAGTTCCTCGACGCGGGCCGTGTCGCTGATCAGGCCGGGTCCGTAGGGGCCCAGCAGCGTGCCAGCGACCAGGAAGCCGACGATGCCGGGGAGGCGCAGGCGGGTGAAGAGGAACAGAACAGCGACGGACAGGACCAGTACGACCACGATGTCGCGGAAGAGATGAGTGTCCATACTCCAGAGAGACGGCGACCCTCCCTTAGCGGTTAGCGCGTTCTGGTCCGGTGGCGCCACTCGCCCGTGCTGAAGCTGCCGCGGGCGCTGCAGAGGTAGATGAGACACCTGCGTTACTCAGACCGGGGCCCACAGGGAAGGGCGAGCAAGAAGGCCCGTCCCCCCTCGAGCCCCTGCGCTAGACCCCCGGTCCTTCGGGGAGCTCGGTGGTTTCCTCCCACATCCCCAACTGGAATTGGCGTTGGTACATCTCGGCGTAAAGGCCGTTGCGCGCCATGAGGGCGTCGTGGGTGTCCTCCTCCACAATCTCGCCGTCCTCCAGGACCAGGATCTTATCGGCGTTACGGACAGTGGAGAGGCGGTGGGCGATAACGAAAACCGTGCGGCCTTGGCGGAGGTTGTCCAGCGCCGCCTGAATCTTCTGCTCGGCCTCGGTGTCCACCAGGGAGGTGGCCTCGTCGAGGATGAGGATGCGGGGGTCGGCGAGTAGGGCGCGGGCAATGGCGATACGCTGGCGCTGGCCGCCGGAGAGCTTGACCCCGCGCTCGCCGATGCGGGTATCGTACTGGTCCGGCAGGTCGAGGATGAATTCCTCGGCGTAGGCGGCCTGACAGGCGGCCTTGATCTCCTCGTCGGTGGCGTCTAGGTGGCCGTAGGCGATGTTCTCCTTGACGGTGCCGTCGAAGAGGAAGGTCTCCTGCAGCACGATGGCCATGTGGTGGCGGAGGGAGGCCTGGGTGACGGTGCGCACGTCGATGCCATCCACCAGCACGCGGCCTTCGATGGGGTCGTAGAAGCGGGGGAGGAGGTTGACGAGCGAGGTCTTCCCCGCCCCGGAGCGGCCGACCAGGGCGATGGTCTCGCCGGGGTCGGCGTTGATGGTGAGGTCCTTGAGGACCACCTCGCCGGTCTTGTAGCGGAAAGAGACGTTCTCCAGGTAGATGGCACCCTTCACGTCGGTCAGCTCGGTAGCGTCGGGAGCGTCTTTGATCTCGGGCTTCTCGTCGAGAATGTTGAAGATACGGGCCAAGGCGGCGAGGGCGCGGTTGAAGATGTCGTAGACGCGGATGAGGCCGCCGACGGGGCCGTAGAACTGGCCCAGATAGCCCATGAGCAAAGCCACGCCGCCAGCGGTCAGGAGCGGCTGGCCGGAAGGGGTAGAACCGGCGGCGCCATACCACAGAGCGGTGATGGTGCCCATGGACGTGATGAGGCCGAGCACCGGGAAGAAGGTGGACCACATCCAGATGCCGCGCACGCTCTGGCGGAAGTAGGCCCAGGAGTGCTTGCGGAAGCGCGCCAGCTCGTAGTCCTCGCGGACGAAGGCCTTGACCACGCGGATGCCGGCGATGGACTCCTGCAGTTCGTTGTTGATGTCGCCGAGGTCCTCCCGGATCTTGCGGTAGATGGGGCGGACAAACCTGGAGAAGATGTAGATGCCCAGGGCGAAGGCGGGCAGGGGCCAGAGGCCGGCGAAGACTACGAGCGGGGTGGTCCAGAAGGCCCAGAACAGCAGGAAGACCACGCCGACGGACATGACAACATTGGCAACGACCTCGTCGGCGCCGTGGACGACCATGTCCTCCACCGCGTTTACGTCGTTGGAGAGGCGGGACATGATGTCGCCGGTGGGGTGGTCGTCGTAGTAGGAGAGGGAGAGGTTCTGGAGGTGCTCGTAGGTCTCCATGCGCAGGTTGAAAACGAAGCGCTGGCCTAGGATGTGCATGACATTCATGCGCAGGGCGCTGAAGATCTGCTGGGCGATGTAGGCGGCGATGAGGATGCCCATGTAGTGGGCGAGCAGTTCCAGGCGGCGGCCGACGATGACCTCGTCCACTAGGGGGCGCATGACCCAGGGCCAGACCAAGGAGCCGGCGGAGGCGGTGAGGGTAGCGACGGTACCGATGAGGATACGCAGCCAGAAGGGGCCGAGTTCTCGGTAAAACCAGGCCAACATGCGGCGATCGCTCAAGCGCAAAGGCTTGACGTCCTGGCCGTATTTGCCGCCATCGTCGCCGCCGCGCATGTGGCGGCCCATTCCCATTCCACGCATAGTGAGAAGTACGATCCGTTCCTAGGGGATGGGGGCAGTATATCGTGAGGAGCGGCCAGTGGCAAGTAGGGAGGGGAAGTCGTCGGTCGGAAGGGGGAAGCGCGTCGGGGAAGGTAGAACGTGGCGGAGGGGAAGGGAGCAATTGAGGAACAGAGCGTCACTGGGGCGACGAGGGGGACGTTGGTGTGAGGCGGCTTGCGGGACGTTGCTGGGGGGGGGCAGAGAGGAGAGGGTCGTGTGACCGGGCGGGGGGCGGCGCCGGGGTTGTCGGGGGGCGGTCGAGGCGGCAGCGCCACGGGTGATTACGACGGGTCCTGGAGCAGCTCCTCCGCCTTGCCCAGCGCGGCGGCGTAGACCCTCTTGGCCGGTATCCCGTGCTCCGCGGCCAGGCGGGCGCAGTCCTCGTGCTCGGGGGAGGCAGTGATGAGCTTGCCGTCCAGGAAGCCTACCTTGACTGCTACCGGGCCCCAGGGGGTGTCCACCGAACGCATCTCGCGGGGGAGGCAGCGGCGAGCGCAGGGGAGCACGCGGACGCCGAAGGTGGTGCTGTGCTCCAGCAGGGCGCGGGTGACGGCGTCGGCGCGGGCGGGAGGGGCCAGGGCGGTGATCAGGAGGGCGGGGCGGCCCTTCTTCATGAGAATCGGTGTCAGCCAGACGTCCAGCGCGCCGGCCTCGAAGAGCGCGGCCAGCAGGGCGGGCTGCAACTCCGGGTTCATGTCGTCGAGGTTGGTCTCCAGCAGGACGAGGTCGTCGGTGGGGAGGGCCGGCTCTGCCGCCGTGGCCTCGCCGATTATCAGGCGGACAAGGTTGGGGGTTCCGGGGAATTCCTTCATGCCGGCGCCGGAGGCGACCTGGGCGATGGTCATGGGGGGCGGAGGGCCTTGCTCGGCGGAGAGAGTGAGCGCCAGGGCCGCGCCGGTGGGGGTGACGGTCTCGCCCTCGATGTCCACCGGGCGCGTGGACGCGCCTTGCAGAAGCTGCATCACCGCGGGCGGCGGGACGGACAAGCGGCCGTGGGCGGTGTCGATGAAGCCATGCGCGAGGGGGATCGGGGAGCAGGTGAGGCGCTCGATGCCAAGGTAGTCTAGGCCGATGAGGGTACAGACCAGGTCGGCGATGGTGTCCAGGCCGCCTAACTCGTGGAAGTGGACCTCCTCCACCGGGACGCCGTGGGCGCTGGCCTCGGCCGAGGCCAGGCACAGCAGCACCGCGTCGGCGCGCTCGCCGACGGACGGCGCCAGGGGCAGGGAGTCCAGGATCTGTTGGAGGTCGGTGTAGGAGCGGTGGTCGTGTCCGGCAGCGGGGCCGTGGTGCGGGTGGTGTTGGCCCGCGTCGAGCAGGTGGACCTGGACCTGTGTACCCCGCAGGCCGCCGCGGGTGACCTCCTCGGAGGACAGCTCCAGGGGGAGGCTAACCAGCGCCTGCTGCATCACCTCCAGGGGACAGCCGGCGTCAACCAGGACGCCGAGGAACATGTCGCCGGAGATGCCAGTGAAGATGTCGAGGTAGGCGATTGTCATAGGTAGTCGAAAGCCGCGAGTTGCGAGTTGGGGAAGCGGGAAGAGCTTGCCGAGGCCAGAGCAATTCCCCCTAGTATTCTTCCCCGTTGGCGGCAGGTTTCCTTCCTGGGTTCCGTGGGAGGTCCTTCCGTCGTGTGGCGGGAACATAGGGGCGATGAAATCTGAGTCCCGCAAACCCGGCGAACGAGTGATGGGGTGGGTGCTGCATCCGCATGTGCGCGATGCGCTGGTCGTTCTGGGGGTGTTGGGTGTGTGGTGGGCGCTGTTCGCGCGGGGGTATCCCTGGTGGCTGTGGCTGCCGGCGTGCTTCCTCGCGCCGCTGGTGGTGATGGGGCTATGGTTAGTAACGGCGTATAGCTACCAGAAGGCCACTTACCCCCGGCGGGCGCTGGAGGCCAAACGGCGGCGGAAGAAGGAGAGAGAGGAAGCGTGAGGAGGGGAGCGCCGCCCTGCACTGGCAAGGCGCTGGCACCGCCCGGCTTCGCTGAAGCTACACAGGGCAGGCCGGGGACGCAGGCTGGGAAGCCTGCGCTACCCAGACGATTTGGGTTTCACGTCTCCATCGCCGGCGGGATAGGCCGCGTCTTGGAGCGGGTGGTGGAGAGGCACTGTACGACGGCGCAGATGTTCACCTCCTCGCCCTCGCAGTGGCGGACGGTCCCGGTAGATCCCGAGGAAGCAGCGGCACTAAGGGAGGGGCTGGCGGCAGCGGACATCCGGCCGCATTTCGTTCATGCCATCTACCTACTGAATCTGGCCTCGCCGGATAAGGAGCTGTGGCGGCGGAGTGTGCGGCACTTGGCGGAGGAGCTGCGGCGAGCGGTGCTGGTGGGGGCGGCGGGAGTGGTGCTCCACCTGGGGTCGGTAGGCGAGGGCGGAAGGGCGTGGGACGGCGTACGGCGGGTGGCGAAGGCCCTGCGGGAGGTGCGGGAGCGGGCCCAGGTAGCCCTGCCGCTGATCCTGGAGAACAGCGCCGGGGCGGGCTACACGCTGGGGGGGACGCCGGAGCAGATCGGGGAGATGATGGCGCTGGCGGAATCGGCGGAGCCGCTGTGGCTGTGCCTGGATACGGCGCACTCATTCGCGGCGGGCCTGTCGGTGCACACGGCGGAGGGGCTGGAGGAGGTCCTGGGGCGGGTGGTAGCGGCACTGGGGCCGGAGCGGCTGGGCGTGCTCCACCTGAACGACAGCCGCTATGAATTCGGCACGCACCGCGACCGGCACTGGCATATCGGGAAGGGATGTATCGGGAGAGAAGGCCTGGCGAGGATAGTGAACCATCCGCGCCTGAAGGGGCTGCCGATGATCATGGAGACGCCGGGGACGGTGGAGGAGGACCGGAGGAATATGTTCGTGGTGCGGAGGATGCTGCCGGGTGAGGAGAGGTGGAAGCTGCGGCGTCGGCGGTGACGGGAAGGCGGAAGTGCAGAGGGACAGAGCCATGAACGACCCCTCCCGGGCAGCGTTAATCGTGTTGGTGACGTTCGGAGCCGTGGCGCTCATGCTGTATCTAGTGTTGCGGCCATTGATGCGGCAGGTGCGAGGGAAGGGGCAGTTGCGGCTGATCTGGTTTGTGGTGGGGGTGTTGCTGGTGCTGCTCGGGCTGGCCCAGGCTCTGGGGCGCGCGAAGAAGCTGCTGCCTTAGGGCGGACCGGGGGAAGGCGCGCGATGGTTGCGACCGCCAAGTTGATCTTGCTCTTCGCGCTGCTGGGGGTGGTGTTCGCGGCGGTGATGGTGTGGGCGGCGTTGCGGCCTTTCGTGCAGGGGGTGCGCAGAAGCCCTGAGCGGATGAGGCTGGTGTGGGTGGTAGTGCTGGTAATCGTGGGGCTGGGGGTCTTGGTGGGGCTGTTGAAGAGGTTGGTGCTGTAAGCACGGGAGCGCGGGCTGGAAAGTTTGCGCCACGCGAAAGGGGAATGCATCGTGAGCGTCTACGATCTGATCTTGCAGCGGCGTACCATTCGGAAGTTCCAGCAGAAGCCGGTGCCGAAGGAGCTGCTGGATAAACTGCTGGATGCGGGGAGGCTGGCGCCGGTGGGGGGGAATATCCAGCCGCTGGAATTCATCGCGGTGGACGACCCGGCGGTCTGCGCACAGGTGTTCGTCCACACCCGCTGGGCCGGATACCTGAAGGACGGAGCGCCCAAGCCGGAGGAGGAGCCGGTGGCGTACGTGGTGATCGTGCATAACCATGCCATCTCCAAGGCCGCCGCGCATCAGGATGTTGGCATTGCCGCCGAGTCTATCACGCTGGTAGCGCTAGACGAGGGCGTCGCCTCGTGCATGATCGGGGCGATGAACGCGGCGGAGATCGGCAAGGTGCTGGGCGTGCCGGAGGACCGAGAGGTCATTCTGGTCATCGCCCTGGGCTATGCGTCGGAGACGGCGGTCATGGAGGAGATGCAGGGGGACGACGATGTGAAGTACTGGCGCGATGAGGCAAGCGTGCATCACGTGCCCAAGCGGAAGAAGGAGTCGGTGGCGTTCTGGAATCGCTGGAGCGGGGAGTGAGGGGACGCGAGATGCGAGTGGGGAGGAGAGGGTGGAACGTGGAAGGTGGAACGTGGAACGCGGGGAGGGGGGGACATGCGTAGGCTCTGGTTACTGATGCTCGTGATGGGGGCGATGCTCATGGGAGATCTTCTCGCGGTCTCGGCGGCTGATTTCTTTGTGTCGCCCGGCGGTAGTGACCGGAATCGGGGGTCGCAGGAGCGGCCCTTTCGGACGCTGGAGCGGGGGCGGAATGCGGTGCGGGCGCTGAAGCGGCGGGAGGGATTGCCACCGGGCGGGGTGACGGTGTGGGTCCGGGGAGGGGACTATGAACTGGCCGACAGCTTCGTCCTGACCGCGCAGGACAGCGGAACGGCTCAGGCGCCGGTGGTGTACCGGGCGTGGCCGGGGGAGGTAGCGCGACTGGTGGGCGGGCGGCAGGTGACGACCTGGGAGCCGGTGCGCGAGGCGGCGATCCGGGCGCGGCTGCCGGAGGTGGCGCGGGGGAAGGTGCGGGTGGCGGACCTGGCGGGAGTGGGGATTGCCGACTATGGGCGGCTGACCTCGCGAGGCTTCGGGCGGCCGGTGTCGCCGGCGCACCTGGAGCTATTCTGTGGCGGTCGGCCGATGATCCTGGCGCGCTGGCCCAATGAGGGCTTTGTCAAGATCGCGGCCATCCCGCAGGCGCACAAGGACGAGCACGGCGGGGACCTGGGGGACCTGAAAGACGGGTTCCTCTATGAGGGCGACCAGCCGGCGGGGTGGAAGAACACCGGAGATATTTGGGTGCATGGGTACTGGGCGTGGGATTGGGCGAACTCGTACGAGCGCGTCGAGTCGCTAGATACGGCGACCCGGCTGATAAGGACCGCGCCGCCCTATGGGTTGTACGGCTTCCGGGCGGGGCAGAGGTACTACTTCCTGAACGTGCTGGAGGAACTGGACAGCCCGGGAGAGTACTGGGTGGATCGGGAGGCGGGGAAGATGTACTTCTGGGAGCCGGAGGGAGAAGTCGCGAGTGGGGAGGGGGACGCAGGCTTGGAAGCCTGCGCTACCGGGAGGGAGGTGTGGGTGTCGGTGCTGGAGGAGGCGCTGGTGTCGCTCCAAGGGGCGGAGTACGTTACGCTGCAGGGGGTGACGCTGGAGTACGCGCGGGGGAATGGGGTGGAGATGAGCGGGAGTAGCCACTGCCGGCTGGTGGGGTGTACCGTGCGGAACCTGGGGGATTGGGGGGTGCGGATTGCCGGAGGGGTGGAGAGTGGGTTGGAGGGGTGCAACCTGTACCAGTTGGGCGACGGCGGGGTGTATCTGGAGGGCGGGGATCGCCGGACGCTGACGCCGGGCGAGCATTTCGTGATCAACTGCGACATCCACGACATGGGGCGCTGGAGCAAGTGCTACCAGTCGGGGATCCTGGCCTACGGGGTGGGGCATCACCTGGCCCACAACCACATTCACCACGGCCCGCACAACGGCATCCTCATCCACGGCAACGACTACCTGATCGAGTACAACGAACTGGACCACCTGTGCCTGGAGACGGGCGACGTGGGGGCTTTCTACCTCGGGCGGGACTACACTGAGCGCGGGAACGTGGTGCGGTACAACTACTTCCACGACCTGGGGGGGATGGGCCTGGGCTCGATGGGGGTCTACCTGGACGACTGCGCGAGCGGGATAACGGTCTTCGGGAACGTCTTCTACAAGCTGCAGCGCGGGGTGTTCATCGGGGGCGGGCGGGATAATGTGGTGGAGAACAACATCTTTGTGGAGTGCAAGCCCTCGGTGGCGATTGACGGGCGGGGGCTGGATAAGAGCCCGGTCTGGCACAACATGGTCTACCAGACGATGAAGCAGCGGCTGGAGGAGATGAACTGGACGCAGCCGCCCTACAGCGCGCGCTACCCGGAGCTGGCGGGTCTGGCGAAGTACTACGCGACCGACGAGGGGATTCCGCCGGAGGGTAACGTGGTGCGGCGGAATATTTCGGTGGACGGCCCCTGGCTGGAGATCTACTGGCACGCGACGCCGGAGATGGTGCAGGTGGGGAACAACCTGGTGGACGTGGACCCGAAGTTTGTAGATAAGGAGAAGGGGGATTTCCGTTTGAGGGAGGATTCACCGGCGTGGAAGGTGGGGTGGGAGGCGATTCCTAACCGTGAGATTGGGATCGAGAGATGAGGGGATAGGGGACACCGCTCTGGAGAGCGGTGCGACTGTCGTGGTAACTCCAGCGGTGGGCGCGGGCGGATGTTGCGCGCTCGTGCCGAGCGCGCAACATCCGCCCCTACGGGAGGAAAGCACGGGCGAGACGCCCGTCGTACCGGGAGGAGAGCACCGGCGAGACGCCGGTGCCACCGCGACAGAGGCTGGGAAGCTTGTGCTACCGAGAGGAGACTACAGTGAAACTCGGAATGTTCGCGGATGAATTGTCGGCTACGCCGGGGCAGGCTTGTGAGATGGCGGCGCTGCATGGGGTCCACTGGCTGGAGTTCCGGATGTGGTACCGCCACCGGGCGCCACAAGGGATGACGCAGGCGGATATGGACGCGGTGCGGCGAGAGGCCGATGGTTGGGGAGTGCGGTTCTCGTCCGTTTCGCCGGGGCTGCTGAAGATCGCCCCGGACGCGCCCGAGCGGGCCAGTCACACCGGCGACCTGCTGGACCAGAGCCTGGACCTGGCCGATACGCTGGGAGCCAAGGTGCTGGTGACCTTCACCCCCATCGTGCCGGAGGAGCAGCGGGGGCAGTGGGACGAGTGGCTGGTGGACGAACTGCGCACCATGGGCGAGCGGGCGCAAGCGCGGGGGATTATGGTGGCGGTGGAGAATGAGCCGGTGTGCGTGGGCTCCAGCGCGCCGCTGGTGGCGCAACTAGTGAAGCTGGTGGCGCACCCGGCGGTCAAGATGAACTGGGACCCCGGCAATGACGCCTCCTCCGGGCAGAGCACGGGGCCGGAGGCGTGGCCGGTGGTGGCGCCAGTGCTGGGGCATGTACATGTCAAGGACTACTACCAGGGCAAGCCGCAGGTGGCCGACCTGGGGGAGGGCTACTCGGACTGGCGCTGGATTCTGGCGAAGCTCAAAGAGATTGACTATCCCGGCTTCCTGATCCTAGAACCGCACAACGTGCCGCTGTTGGTGTCGGCAATGCGGGCGATCATGGTGCTGCGTAAGCGACTGGCTGAGGCGGGGGTGGAGTGGTAGATGTGGCTGCGAAGTCCTCGCCGGGGAGGGCGGACGGCGCCGGCGCCGCCGGAGCCGACCCGGCCCGGTCGCGGCGAGTTTGGGCGGGTGGCGGAGTGCTACGACGTGCTGATGGCGCGGGTGCCCTACCGGCGGTGGGTGGATTACGTCGAGCAACTGGTGGCAACACGCAAGGCCCAGCCGCGCCGGGTGCTGGATCTGGCCTGCGGGACGGGGAAGGTGGGGTCGGAAATGCGGCGGCGGGGGTATGTGGTGGTGGGCGCGGACCTGTCCGAGCAGATGACGCGGGGGTGCGCCCGGCAGCAGCCGGCCCTGCCGGTGGCGGTGATGGACGCGACCCGTCTGGGCCTACGGCCCCAGTCGCTGGACCTGGTGGTGTGCCTGTACGACAGCCTCAACTACGTGCTGGAGCCCGAAGGCCTGCGGGAGTGCTTCCGGCGGGTGCAGGAGGCGCTGGTCCCCGGGGGGCTGTTGATCTTTGACCTGAATACCACGCGGGCGCTGAAGGTGGGGCTGTTTACGCAGCGGGACCTGAGCCCGCTGGCGGCGGTGCAGTATCGCTGGGACGCGCATTGGGACGAGGTGGCGCAGACCTGCCGGGTGGACATGTGGTTCCGCTGTCGCGGTCCGGCGGGCGAGGAGGAGTTCACTGAGACGCACTACGAGCGAGCCTACGAGGAGGCGGAGGTGAAGGAGTGGCTGCACGAGGCGGGGTTCGCGTACGTGCAGAGCTATGACGCGTATACGCTGTACCCGGTGGGGGCGATGGCGGAGAGGATGTTCTTGGTGGGGCAGAGGTAGGGAGCCTCACCCCCTTGCCCCCTCTCCCTGCGCACGGGGACGTGCGCTTACGGGAGAGGGGGGATTGAGACAGAAACAGGAGAACCTCTATGTGGAAACCCGTGATAGCAATAGCGGCTGCCGTGATGGTGGCGGCGCTCTTGGGCTGTGGCCAGGGAGGGAAGGGGGCGGCGAAGACGCCGGAGGGGACGGCCAAAGCCTTCCTGGCGGCGGTGCAGGCGGGGGAGGCGGAGGGAGTGGCGGCGCTGTATGACTATGCAGAGGACGCCAAGCGCCAGAACGAGAATTGGGACGACATACCCAAGGGGCAGCAGGACCTGATCCTCAAGGAGGAAGCCAAGCGGAACGCGGAGTCCCTGGAGGCGGGCATGACGCAGCTGGCGGCGCAGTGGGAGGACGCCAAGGTGGGGACGGCGCAGGTGAACGGTGAGACGGCCACGGTGACGGTAGATACGGCCCAAGGGAGCCAGACGCTCGAGCTGGTGCAGCGGGGGGACAAGTGGTACCTTGCGGGCGGAGTAGTGAGATAGGCGCGCGGGGCGGGCCTGCCGGCTCGCCCACGCGGACAGTGCGACGGGCCGCGAGAAGCAGTTCGCAACGCGGCCCGTCGGTTCTTTGTGGGTGGCAATTCGGGTGGGCCGGACGCTGCGCCTTGCTCGTGCCGAGCGGGACTCGCATGCGGCCCCCCGGGAGCGCATGTCTGACCCAAAAGATGGAAAGGACTCATCCTCATGAAGATCGTGTTTTTCGGCGGCGGAGGACTGCGGACGCTGGGATTGTCGCGGCTCCTGCTGGAGACCGTACCCGGTCTGCAGGCCGGGGAGATTGCGCTGTATGACCTGGACTCGGCGCGGCTGGAAGCGATGGGGCGGATGATTCAGCGGTCGCCGGAGTTCGCCGCGGCGGACGCCAGGGTCACCTGGAGCACCAACCTTGACGAGGCCTTCCCCGGCGCTGATTTGGTCAGTTTCAGCCTGATGGCGCTGAGCGGTGAAGTTTTCGGGCTCAGCCAACTGGCCTGCAGGAAGCATGGCTTCATGGGCTCGGACCAGATCTCGCCCTCCGGAGCCTTCCTGGGCCTGGCGGGCGGCAAGATCGCCCTGGAGTGCGCCCGGGCCATGGAGAAGCACTGCCCCCAGGCGTGGCTCATCTTCCGCGCCAACCCGGTGCCGGTGCTGTCGGCGGTGGTGAACAACCATACGCGCATCCGGGCGCTGGGCATTTGCGACGGCTTCACCAACCACATGTCGGACCTGCCGCGGCTGACCGGGAGGGATGAGGTAGATGAGGGCTTCGAGGTGGACGTGGCCGGGATCAACCACGGCAGCCTGATCCTGCGCGGTTCGTACCAGGGGGAGGACCTGTGGAGCTACCTGGATCGGTACCTCGGGCCCGGGTGGGAGCCGATGCACTTTGTAGTGGAGGACGACCCCGAGGGACAGCACGCCCCCTCGTCGGGGATGACCTACACCCAGGTCCAGGCGGCGTGGCTGGACTTCGCGCTGCGCCAGATGGTGACGATGTACCGCAAGCACGGGGTCACGGTCTTCTCCAACGAAGGCGACGGGACGGCCCACCTGCGCTACGAGGAGCAGACGGAGTGGAGCAAGCAGTGGGACCGGCAGGAGACGGAGGAGGACATCCTTACCGGGGCGCAGCGGGGCCGGGAGCGGCGGGCGAAGATGGACCGGGAGTTCCAGGAGCTGGCCACCGGGGAACTGCCGCCGGATTACTTCAAGCCGGCCCACCCCTGGGAGCGGGCGCAGATTACGGCGCGCATCGCCCGGGCGCTGGGCGGCGACGGGCCGCAGAAGATCGTCAGCAGCTTCCCCAGCCGGGGAGCGGTGGAGGGTTTCAAGGACCGCACGGTGCTGGAGTACTCCCAGTGGCTGGGGCCGGAGGGCCTGCGGCCGGTGGAGAACCTCTACGTGCCGGATGTCTTCCACGGGACCCTCACCTCCCTGGCCACCCATCAGACCCTCCTGGGCGACGCCATCGCCACCGAGGACCCACGAGTACTTTACGAGGCCCTGTGGCCCTACCCCATCCAACAGAACACGAAGGCCTACTGGGCGCTGTGTGAGGACTTGCTGCGCATCTGCAAGGATGAGATAGCGGAGGGATTCCAGGGGGCGAAGGGGTACTTCTGAGAAGCGGTGAGCGGAACGGCGGGCGGGGCGGGGGAGAAAAAGTGCCAGGGGGGCATTTCCCCCGTGGGCCGTGCTGTGGTATAATCGCGACGTGGTGGTAGGCCGCTGGTATTGCCAGCGCGGGTCAGAGCATTCTCCGGTCGGAGGCGTCTTTCGGCAGGGAGGGATTACCGTGTCCAAAGCCCTTTTCGCAGTAGTGGTCGTAGCCCTGGTGGGCCTGCTGGTCGGGCCGGTGTCGGCAGTGCAGATGACGGTTATGCAGGGCACACTGCCGGTCATCATCCAGTCGGCGGCAGGAGTGCTGCCCCTTGACCAGGGGGTGGCGGTCCGCGACCAGGTCATGGTCAAGACCGAGGCCCCCGCGAATTCGACCACTGTGATTTCCCTGGATGGTGCGCCGCTGCTAATCAGCAACGATCCGCGCCCCACCTTGCGCCTGGATACCACCAAGTTGGCCGAGGGCGAACACCGCCTGAAGGTGGACGCGACCGGCCTAGATGGGACCAAGCTGGCCAGCGCTACCGACTTGGTGCTCAACGTCGCCAACCTCCCCGGCGCCCTGCACGCGCAGATCGGCGCCACCATCGCCGCCCCCGCGCCGCCCTTCATGATGCTGTACCGCAAGTACATCCCCCGCGAGGTGGTCTGGTTCAACGGGCGCGAGGGGGACCTGGAGAAGCACGGCTTCCGCAAGAGCGGGCAGATCTACCTCACCGCCGTGGATCTGTTTCGCCACATCGGCGGGACGATCGTGTGGGGGCCGACGCAGAACTGGATCGAGCTGCACCGCAACGACATCACCGTGCGCATCATCCCCGGCAGCGTCACCTGCGTAGTCAACGGCACCGCGCAGAACCTGGTCGGGCCGTGCGTGCGCAAGGCCAACCGGACCTACGTGCCGGTGGAGTCGCTCTGCTCGGTGCTGGGCCTGCCCTCGGCCTGGAACGACGAGGAGCAGCGGCTATATGTGACGTTCCGCCGGTAGAGAGCAGTAAGCTGAACTGCGCTCGCGGTGCGGGCGCTTAGCTGAACGGCCGCTGAACGACCGCTGAACGGCAGGGAGCCCGTGCATTGCCGTCGTGGCGTTGAGCGGCCGTTGTGCTGAGGTTCAGCCCAGCGCCGGCCGCACCGGCCGCAGGCGCTGGCCGTTTCCCCCATGATTGACCTTCACTGTCACATCCTGCCGGGGGTGGATGACGGGCCGCGGGAGTTGGAGGAGTCGCTGGCCATGGCCCGGCTGGCAGCGGCGGATGGTATTCGCATCGTCGTGGCTACCCCCCACCTGGTTCCCCACGCTTTCGCCGATCATCCCTGGATTGAGGAATCGGTGACGCGTCTCAACGCGGCCTGCCGGGAGGAGGGCTTGCCGCTGCAGATTCTGCCGGGAGCGGAGGTGGTGGCGGCGCCGGAGGTACTACAGCACCTGGCCGCTCTGCCGCGCCTGGGAGCCGGGGGGTACGTACTGCTGGAGCCGCCGTTGGTGGGATTGCCCAACTATCTGGAGGAGCTGGTCTTCGGACTGCAATTGAGTGGGGCGGAGGTGGTACTGGCGCATCCGGAGCGGACACAGATAATGCGGGTCAAGCCGGAGGTATTCTCGCGGCTGGCGGAGCGGGGCTGCGTACTCCAGATCAACGTCGCCAGTCTGACGGGCGGGGCGGGGCGCGTGACCCGGCGGCTGGCGCAGGGGCTGGTGCGTGACTTCCCTGCGTGTGTCCTGGCCACCGATGCCCACGACGCATTGCACCGGCCGCCGCTGCTGGCGCGAGCGGCAACGGCACTGCGGAAGTTGGGCGGCGAGGCGAGATTCCGGGAGATGACGGTGGAGCGGCCGGGGCGGGTGGTGGGAAAGTAGGGAAGCGCAGGGCGGAGGGGCTTGGCCCTGCGCAGGAAAAAGGGGACAGGTACGGTTTCCGCCGCAGGAAATCGCGCCTGTCCCCTTTTTCCTGCGCAGGAAGGCGCACGGTGCCCGAGGAATAGCCTTCCACCCGGCATTTGCGACTTGCCGATACCCGCCTGCGACTAGCCAAGGAGGCTCTTTCCCATGACTTCTAAAGAACGGATTGCTCTGGCCCTGCAGCTTAAGGAGGCCGACCGCGTCGCCATTTCCGACGGGCCCTGGGAGACGACGGTTGAACGCTGGCATAAGGAGGGCCTGCCGGAAGGGGTGAGCCCGACGGAGTACTTCGGGTATGAGATGGCTTCCACCGGAGCCAACCTGTCCATGCGGGTGCCCTACGCGGTAGTCGAGGAGACCGAGGAGTACACCATCACCACCGGGGGGGACGGGCAGACACTCAAGAACTGGAAGCACTCCACTTCCACGCCGGAGTACTCTGACTTCATGATCAAGACCCGCGCGGACTGGGAAGAGCACAAGCACCTCCTGGAGTGGGACTCCAGCCGCATTGACGTGGAGGCCTCGCGGACGGCCCAGGCGGACGCCGAGGCCAAGGGGCTGTGGTTCTCCTGCAACGCCATCTTCGGCTATGATCGGGTGCAAGGGCTGATCGGCTCCGAGCGGCTGCTGATGGCGATGGCGGAGGACCCCGAGTGGGTGCAGGACATGTTCGACACAGTGGCGGAGTTGGCGTGCACCGCGCTGGACGAAATGGTCGGGCTGGGTTTTCAGTTCGACGGCTGTTTCGTGTATGACGACATGGGCTACCGCAACGCCACCCTGTTCTCGCCAGCGATGTTCCGGCGGTTCGAGCTCCCCAACCACCAGCGGATCTACGGCTGCGGCTGGGCGCACGACCTACCTTGCATCCTGCACAGCTGCGGCAATGTCAACGCCTTCGTGCCGGAGCTGATCGAGGCGGGGCTGGCCTGCCTGCAGCCGCTGGAGGTCAAGGCGCAGATGGACTTGGTGCAGCTCAAGCGGGACTTCGGCGACAAACTGGCCTTCATGGGCGGGATCGATGTGCGCAAGATGGCAATGGCCGACCCGAAATTCATCGAGGAGGAGATCGCTACCAAGATCGGCGCGGCCAAGGTAGGGGGCGGGTACATCTACCACAGCGACCACTCGGTGCCCGATAACGTGAGTTTTGAGCAGTATGTAAACGTGATGAAGTTGGTGGAGAAGTACGGTAGGTACTAGACCTCACCCCCCGGCTCCCTCTCCCCGCGCGCTTCGCTCCGCTCAGCGCTGGGGAGAGGGAGAGTAGGTAGAGATAGGACGGTTCCCCCTAATGACTTCCCAGGAACGCATCAATCTCGCTCTCGACCATCGCGAAGCCGACCGGGTGGCTATTCAGGACGCGCCGTGGTCGACTACCATCGAGCGCTGGCAGCGGGAGGGGCTGCCCGAGGGTGTCTCGCCGGTGGAGCACTTTGGGTTTGAGCTGGCGGGGTACTGGCCGGATCTGACCACGCGGTTCCCTGACGAGATAATCGAGGAGACTGACGAATACTTCCTGATGCGCAACAACTGGGGGGCGCTGGTCAAGAACTGGAAGCATCAAACCTCGGTGCCGCACATGACCGGGTTCACCATCCAGACGCGGAAGGACTGGGAGGAGCACAAGCACCGGATGGTGTGGGACTCGGGGCGGGTGAACTGGGAGGAAGCGGCGCGGGTGCGGGACCAGGCGCGAGCGCAGGGGAAGTGGTTCCACTTCACGGGGGCCTTCGGCTACAACTGGCTCATCCTCCTCGTCGGCGACGAGAACCTGCTGATGGCAATGGCCTCCGAGCCGGAGTGGGCGCAGGATATGTACGATACCTGCGGGCAACTGCTTTGCGACGCCTTGGAGGACATGGTCGGCCACGGCTTTGAGTTCGACGGCTGCTTCATCTACGACGACATGGGCTACCGGGGCGGGCCGCTGTTCTCGCCGGCGATGTTCCGCAAGTACGAGTTCCCCAACCACCAGCGCTTCTACCAGTTGGCCCAGGCGTACGGCCTCAAGACCATCCTGCACAGTTGCGGCAACGTGACGGCGCTGGTGCCGGGGCTGATCGAGGCGGGGCTCTCCGGCCTGCAGCCGCTGGAGGTCAAGGCGGGGATGGACCTGCTGCAGCTCAAGCGGGACTATGGCGAGGTCCTGTCCTTCATGGGCGGGATCGACGCGCGAAAGATGGCGCACCCCGAACCGGCGGTGATCGAGGCAGAGATCGCGACGAAGGTGACGGCCGCAAAGCGGGGCGGCGGGTATATCTTCCACTCGGATCACTCGATCCCGGATGACGTGAGCTTCGCGCAGTATTCGCGCGTGGTGGAGTTGGCGAGGAAGTACGGGGCGTACTAGCCCTCCGAACAGCAGAGCGACGGGCGAGACGCCCGCCGTAGCGAGAACGGACGGAGCACCAACTGATGGACAAATTACGCGTTGGCATCATCGGCCTCGGAGGCCGCGGGCATTTGGGCGACGGCTGGATGAACAATGAGCGGTCTACCGTGGTCGCCGGGGCGGAGGTGGCGGAGACGGAATTGGCGGCCTTCCGCGAGCGGGCCGGGGAGGAGGTCTTCACCACCACCGACTACCGGCGGCTGGTCGAGCGGGAGGACGTGGACGCCGTCGCGGTGCTGGCGCCGGACTTCCTGCACGAGGAGTGCGCCGTGGCCGCGCTGGAGGCGGGCAAGCACGTTTTCTGCGAGAAGCCGCTGGCTATCTCTACCGCCGGCTGTGACCATATCCTGCGAGCGTGGAAAGCGTCGGGGAAGCAGCTCATGGTTGGCTTTAACATGCGGTACATGAATATCTTCCGCGTGATGAAGGAGATCATCGAAGCGGGGACCATTGGCGAGGTGAAGGCCGCATGGTGCCGGCATTTCGTGGGGTTTGGTGGGCAGTTCTACTACCACGACTGGCACGCCAAACGCGAAGGGACCAACTCGCTACTGCTGCAGAAGGGCAGCCATGACCTGGACATGATCCACTGGCTGACCGGGGCCTACACCCGGCGAGTGGCGGCCTTTGGGGGCCTAGATTTCTACGGGGGCGAGCGGTCCAACGACCTGCGCTGCAGCGAGTGCCCCGACCGCCGGACCTGCACCGAGTATGTGGACTGGCCGGGCCACGAGCGATGTGTGTGGCGGCAGGAGGTGGAGGTCGAGGACAACAACACGGTGATCATGGAGCTGGAAGGCGGGATCAAGGCCTCCTACCTGCAGTGTCACTTCACCCCCGACTACCACCGCAACTACACCATCATCGGCACTGAGGGGCGGGTGGAGAACTCCGAGCCGGAGATGAAGGTCTGGGTCAAGACCCGCCAGGGCGAGGGGTACAAGCACCTGGCCGACCGGGTGTATGAGGTGAAGGAATACCAGGGCGGACACGCGGGCGGGGACCCGCGCATCACCGAGGACTTCCTGGATATGGTGTTGGAGGGCAAGGAGCCGGTAGCCCCGCCGCTGGCGGGAAGGATGTCGGTCGCGGCGGGCTGCGCGGCGGCAGAGTCCATGCGCAGCGGAGGCGGCGTGGTGCTGGTGCCGGAGATGGAGTGGTAGGCCCAGCCTCACCCCCCCTCTCCTGGCAGGAGAGGGGGGATACATAAGAAGAATCCCGGCCCCGGTGGCACTGGCGTCTCGCCGCTGCGGGGCTGGCTGCCGATAGGACAATACTACACGGAGGACATATTCATGCAAGACAACTCCCTCATCCGCCAGACGATGGTGAATCTCCATCTCGCCAGCCGCTATGCCGACTACACGCCCAACTTCCGCGTCGAGGAATTCCAGCCCGGAGCCTGGTGGGTGCTGGACGGCGCGACGCGCGTGGGATCGGTGCAGGCGGAGAGCGGCTTCCTGGAGCTGGTCAACTTCGATCCACATGCGCCGCGGCCGGTGGAGTTCCCCGAGGTCTACCATGCGCCCACCGCGCCGGGGGATCGGATCCCCCTGGCGAACTGGGTGAAGTGGAACCAAGAGACGACCAGCGAGCGGAACGAGCTGACCTTCTCGGGTGGCGGGGAGACGCTGACGGTGCAGTTCGAGGAATGGTTCGCTGGGGAGCCTCACCCCCCTGCCCCCCTCTCCATGCAGGAGAGGGGGAGGCGGATGCATGCGGTCAAGACCTGCACCTTCGCGGTGGACGCGGACCTGGGGTACGTGGTGCAGGTGGAGAGCCACGTCCAGTCGCCGGTGTCGCATCAGGTGGAGTTCGCCAACTTCCTGCCGGAGCACGTGGTGGACGACCGACTGCAGCGTTGGCCCTTCGTGCTGTGGCAGCATCCCGACGGGCGGATTCTGCGCTGGAACCAGAACAACGCCGGGGCCGAGGCCTATGGGAACCGCGACCATCACGGCCTGCGGCAGATCGACCCGGAGGGCTTTTTCGGTTTCTTCGGGGAGAAGGACCGCTGCCCGGTGGCGGAGTTCCGCGGGGCGAACATGCCGATCGCGGCGGCCACCTGCGCCAACATGCTCGACGAGCACCTGCATTGGGTGGTGGGGCGCGACTTTGAGCCGCCACAAGACGAGGCGGGACTGTACACCTACGACGTGGCCTTCACGCTGGCCTCGCTGCCGGGGGAGGTGGGGGCGAAGCTGGCGGAGGGAGCGGAGCTCAATGACCTCATCCTGGAGCGCTATCCGAGCGAGATGGCGGGAAGGTACCCCTGGACGCGGGGCGAGACCGGGCCGGTGCGGCCGCTGGACCATGTGGTGTTTCGGCAGGGCACTACCTGCGACTTCACTGAACGTCTCGACCCGTGCGCCTCGGACCGCAACCAGTGCTTCCTGTGCCCGGATGACGACGAGACGGCGCCGGTCAGTATTCTGTCGGCGGGCGGGCGTCTCACCGCCCCCTGCCTGCGGGTGCAAACCAGCGGGGCCTCACCCCCTGCCCCCTCTCCTTGCAGGAGAGGGGGTAAGAAGGTTAGCGCTGGTCCGCAGCACGGGACCTCACTGCACGTCACCGAGGGAGCGACCTACGAGGTGACCGCGTGGATCAAGACGGACCTGAGCGAGGGCGAGGCGCAGTTGCGGGTATGGGAGTGGTGCTTCACGCCACGAAACCTGACGAAGGAGTACCTGTCCGTCCCGGTGAGCGGCAAGTCGGAGTGGACCAAGGTAGCGGTGGAGTTCACCCCGCAGGGGCCCATGACCCACTGCCTCTGCCCGGAAATCGTGGTAGAGGGCGAGGGGACCGTGTGGGTGGATGAGATGGTGGTACGGCAGGCCTAACGCGTGCGCAGAATATCCGCCCCTGCGAGAACGGCAGTCTTGTGGCGAGGAGAGTCGCAACGATGACCTGGAAGCCCGTGCTGACGGAGGCCCTGCTGGAAGGCCAGGCCGGCGTTGATCTGAAGTCGTTTCTGTTGGAGCAGATTCCCCCGTTTGTGGCGCCCACCGACCCAGAGACCTGGTCGGCGGAGGCGCGGGTGCTGCGGGAGCAGGCGCGGCGGGAAGTGTTCCTTCGAGGCTATCCCCGCAAGGCCGTCCAGTCCCCGCCGCGAGTGGTCTGGGGCGAGGTCCTGCAGCCCTGCCCGGAGTACTGTATCCGCAAGGTCCGCTATGAGTGTTACCCCGGCTACTGGATTCCGGCGCTGCTGTATGAGCCGGCGCGGCTGGAGGGGCGCATGCCGGTGATGCTCAACCCCAACGGGCACCACACCGGCGGTAAGGCGGCCGGGTACAAGCAGATCCGCTGCGCCAACCTCGCCCGCCGCGGGGTGTTGGCGTTGAACATGGAGTTCATCGGGATGGGGGAGCTGGAGGCCGACCGCTACCACGGCGGGCAGGCGATGCTGAACCTCACCGGCCTATCCGGGGTGGGGCTGTTCTACTTGGCGCTGCAGAAGGGCCTGGATGTGCTCTTGCAGCACTCCCACGCCGACCCTGAGCGGGTGGGGGTGACGGGCCTGTCCGGCGGCGGCTGGCAGACCATCGTCATCTCTGCCCTGGACGAACGGGTCACTCTGAGCGTGCCGGTGGCGGGGTATACCTCGATGCGCGGGCGGGTGGAGTGCGCCCTGCCGAACGACATCGGCGACCTAGAGCAGTGCCCGGTGGACCTGACCACGGTCCTCGACTACCAGCTGATGACGGCAATGCTGGCGCCCCGGCCGGTGCTGCAGATCCTCAACGAGACGGACGACTGCTGCTTTGCGACCCCGCGGACCCGGCCGGTGATCTACGACGCTCTCCAGCCGACCTGGGAGGCCTTCGGCGCGGGCGAGCGTTTCCAGTTCCACAGCAACTTCGACCCCGGGACGCACAACTACGAGGCAGACAACCGAGCGGCGCTGTACCGCTTCCTCAGGGAGCAGTGGGGCCTGCCCGGCCCGGCGCGGGACACGCATCGCGAGCGGGAGGTGCTGCCTGAGGGGCAGTTACGGGTGGGCCTGCCGTTGGACCAGGCGACCATGCAGACGCTGGCGGTCCGCCGGGCGCGACGACTGGGCCAGCAACGGCAAAGCCTGCGGACGGCCGCCGAGCGGCGGGACCTGCGCCGGCGCCTGCGGGAGGTCCTGCGGCTACCGGAGTTCCCCCTCGCCTCGCTCCCGACTGGCTTCGCCACCCGCGGCGGCGTGCTGGCGGCCGGTCCCTGGAGCCTCCCCGTCTCCGTCTCCCGGCAGACGAAGGCCACGGGAACGGAGCTGGTCCTGGGCGACGGCGGACGCGCGGGCCTCGGGCCGCTCCCCGCCGGCCACCCGCGAGCCGCCCGGCGCTTTATGGCTGACCTGCTGGGCACCGGGGAAAACGCCTGCGGTTGGCAAATGGAGATGCTGGTGGAGACCGTCGGGCAGCGGGTGCTGGGGCACCAGGTGGCACAGACGCTGGCCCTGGCGCGGGCAGTGGCCGCCGCGACCGGCGCGGAACGCGTGCGGCTGGTGACGCATGGTACCCGCACCGGAGTGGTGGGCCTGCTAGCCGCGGCCCTGGAGCCGGGGCTGTTCGAGGCACTGCTCTCGTACAACAACATTGCCTCACTGATATCCCTACTGGAAACCGGTGAGCGCTGCGAGACGCTGCCGGCGCTGTACTGCTTTGGCCTGCTGGAGGTGGCCGATCTGCCGGAGCTGACGGCGCTGCTGGAGCACGTCCGCTACGGCCAGCCCTCGCGCGCGGTGCCGTGTCTCCTGGGGTGTCGCGCGGGTCGCGTTCCGCACGGGTAGGGGCGGATGCTGGGCGCTCGGCACGAGCGTACAACATCCGCCCGCGGGCGCGGAGAACAAACCGGAAGACGCGCCGATCCGCGACAATCCGGACGGTTCGCCGTAGTCGCGGGCGGATATTCCACCGCGGACGGTGGAGTATCCGTCCCTACCAGAGGAGCCGACTGATCGCGGGAGACTCGCGATGCTGGTGGACAAGGCGCACAACCGGGAGTTGGCGCTGCGCCTGTGGGAGGGTAAGCCCTCGGCAGGACTGTTGTGGTCGCTGGATGTGGACTGGTCGCGCTGCTCGCCGGTGGTGGAGGACGTGGGCGCCTTCATGCAGGACGCGCTGGGCTGCCTGCTGTGGGGTACGTGGGCCCCGGTGGCCGAGAGGCGCCACCCCTTCGTTGAGATAGTAGAGCAGGTGCAGGGCGAGGACCGGCTGATTGAGTATCGCTGCGAGGCGGGCATGCTCCGCGAAGTGCGGCGGGCGGGGCAGATTCTGCAGCACAAGGTGGAAACGGTCGCGGAGCTGCGCGTCCTGGTGGAAATGTGGTGGCACCTGGAGGTGCATTCGTCCCTGGAGCGCTACCATCGCGCCCGGGACGGGGGCCCGGCCGCTGCCCCGGTGGTGGTCACCACCAGCGACGCCTCCGCCGTCCAGCACCTCCTTCAGCATGAGACCGGCGTCGCGGGATTCTGGTACCTGCTGGCCGACGGTACGCCGCTGGTCGAGGAGGCCATGGCGCTGTGGCAGGCGCGGCTGGAGGAGCAGTACCGGATCATGGTGTCGCTGGGGGAGCCGCGTTTCTACCAAGCGGAGAACACCTCGACTACCATGATCTCGCCCGTCTACTACGAGCGCTACAGCCTGGGGCATATCCGGCAGTTCACCGCCGCTGCCCACCGCTGCGGCGCGCGGGCGGTGGTGCACATGTGCGGCCTGCTGCGCGATCTGCTGCCCCTGCTGCGGCGCACGGAGATGGACGGCATCCACCTGCTCACCCCACCCCCGGTGGGCGACGCCGACTTCCGCGCCGCCTTTGACATCATGCCGGAGGGCTTCACCCTCATGGGTCGCTTCGGGTCGCTGGAGTGGATAGGCCGGACGAAGGAGCAGATGCTGAACAGCCTGCGCCGCATACTCCCGCACGAGGTCTACCAGGAGCACGCCTTCCTGCTGATGGTGACCTCCGACGGGGCGGCGTTCACGCCAGGGGACCTGGAGAGATTGCGGGAGGCGGTGGAGGAGTATGAGGGGGAGGGAACCTAAGCGGCTTCACTTCGGCAGTACCACTAGCGCGGAGGGAATCCCGTACGCCCCCGGCAGGTCCAGCTCCGTCTCGCCCGCGTGGAAGTAGAGTTGCGAAGAGGGGCCGCCGTCGAGGTTCAGGGCGTCCTGACAGCCCAGGGCTTTCATCGCCCTGGCCCAGTCGCGCAGGGATAGCTCCCCCTGGCAGGTGACGGCCAGGATAACCTCGCCGGCCTCCGTCACCCCCACTGCGGCGCGGACGTGCTTCCCCGGCTTGAAGCGGGAGACGACCTGGCCGCCGGTCACTAGCCGCGGATGGCACTGAAGAGCCTCGGTGACGCCGGCGGGCAAGCCCTGTTCGGTTGGGCGGATCATCGCGCGGCCCTGCACGACGCAGAAGTAGCCCCCGGCCTTCTTGAAGGGCGGGTTGGTCTGCTTACCCTCGTGGATCAGCACTCCCAGCGGATGCCAGTGCTCGTCGAAGTAGCCGCCGTTGATCGCCGCCACCGCCCCGCGCTCGGCGGCAAGGCTCCGCACGGTCTGCGGTGTCTTCCCGTCGTGCGTCAGATCGGCCACCTCTACACGGCACTTGTCCAGGTCCACCCGCACGGCCGCGATCCGCGCCCGGCCGCCGGCGGCTTCTCGCACCCAGTAATCCGCCCCGGGAGCGGCCTTCACCCAGCTCGAGGTGAGCGACAGGGGCGAGGCCTCCTGCAGGGGTGGGGGGTCCGCCGGCCCGGTGGGGGTGGGGATGAGCGTCGCCGGGTCCGAGCGCGTCTGGGGCCGCTGGTGGTGAATCCACCAGCCCAGAATCCCGCCGGCGAGGAGGCAGAGCAGAATGGCGAAACCACGGGCGCGCTTCATGAGTACAACACAGAGGTAGTGTAGCATGGACGGTGAGGGGGTGCCAGTCGGTGCCTCACCCCCCTGCCCCCTCTCCCCGCGCCCCTCGCTACGCTCGGCGCTGGGGAGAGGGGGAGTTCGGAGCCGCCTACGAGGTTGCCCGGAGCCTCCCGGCGAATAGCAGCAGGGGGGCAGGCGGCTGGGCACAGGCCAGAAAGCTTGTGCGCCTCTGCACACCCATAAGGAGCCAACATGCCTGAACCGGTCGGCTGTTTTGCGCTGGTCTTGCACGGTCACATTCCCTACGTCCTGGGTCACGGCACGTGGCCGCATGGCAGCGAGATGCTCTACGAGGCTGCCGCGGATTCCTACATCCCTCTGCTCTGGGCGATTGAGGAGCTGGCCTATGAGGGCACCCCGGCTAAGGTCACCATCAGCTTCTCCGCCATCACCCTGGAACAACTGGGCGACGAGCGTTTCAAGGAGTGGTTCGTCAACTACCTGAACGACAAGATCCGCTGGGCCGACGAGGACAAGCAGCAAGCCCGCGCCAGTGGCGAGGGGCACCGGGAGTACCTGGCCCGGCGCTGGCGCGAGCGTTTCGAGGCCCTGCGGGATTCCTTTGTCAACCGCTATGGCCGGGATATCCCCGCCCAGTTCCGCGCGCAGCAGGAGGCCGGGAATATCGAGGTCATGGTCTGTGCGGCCACCCACGGGTACCTGCCGCTGCTGCACGAGGCCGGCAGCGTGCAACTGCAGGTCAAGCAGGCAGTGAGCACCTACGAGAAGTTCATGGGCCGGCGGCCACGGGGATTCTGGCTGCCGGAGTGCGCCTATCGGCCGCGAGCGGCCTGGGCCCCGCCGCCGGAGATTCGGGGCACGGAGCCCCCCTGCCCGCGCAAGGGAATAGAGGAGTTCCTCGCCGAGAACGGCCTAGACTACTTCATCGTCGAGTCGCACCTGCTGGCCGGGGGCGGGCCGGAGCCGGTGGACATCGACTGGGAACACACGCTGGGCAAGCTCTGGGGACGTCTGCGCAGGTCCCGCGAGCCGCGCCCGTACTACGGCGAGAAGAGCCCGTACTTCCCCTACTTCGTCGGCGACCGCTACGAGAGCCACCCGCCGGTGGCCGTACTGGTGCGTGACCCCAGCACCGGCATGAAGGTGTGGAGCGGCGAGCACGGCTACCCCGGCGACCGCGACTACCTGGAGTTCCACAAGAAGCACCAGCCTGGCGACCTGCGCTACTGGCGCATCACCGGGCCGGACTGCCCCCTGGGGGACAAGGCGGAGTATCACCCGGAGTGGGCGGACGGGCGGGTGCGGCAACACGCGGGCAACTTTCTGTGGTCGGTGAAGGAGACGTTGCGCTCGCAGCCCCACCCCGGCGGACGACTGCCGGTGCTCTGCGCGCCCTTCGACGCGGAGCTGTTTGGCCACTGGTGGCATGAGGGCCCGCGCTTTCTCACCCACGTCCTGCGCTGGATGCATCAAGACCCGGAGATCGCGGTGGTTACCGGGAGCGAGTATCTGCGGCACAACTCGCCGGAGACGGCGATCACCCTCCCGGAGGGCTCCTGGGGCGCGGGCGGAGGGCATGGGGTGTGGCTGAATGAGGACGTGAACTGGGTCTGGCGGGAGATCTACGACGCCGAGCAGGACTTCGGGGCGCTACTGGCCGACCACGGCTACGGCCACGATGAGGCCATGCAGGCGCTGATCAAGCAGGCGGAGCGAGAGTTGCTCTTGCTGCAGGCCAGCGACTGGCCTTTCCTGATCACCACCTGGTCGGCCCGCGACTACGCCGGCGAGCGCATCGCCCACCACCACGGGGACTACAAGCGGGTAGCGAACATGGCGCGGAGGTATGGCCGGGGCGAGTGGATCAGCGAGGAGGAGTGGGCCTACTTCGGGGCCGTGCAGGATAGGGACAGGCCGTTCGGGGAGATTGAGGCGAGGTGGTTTGGGGAGGTGGAGAGGGAGGCGGGGTGAGGTCGGGGTGGGCCATCCGGTCCGCGTGGGGCGGGCTTTCTAGCCCGCCCTCAGCGGCTGCTACGGGGAGCGCGGGCTAGAAAGCCCGCGCCACGCGGAGGGAAGGGTGCACATGTCCGAGCATCCCGGTTTTACCCCCTTGGGGGAGTTTGAGCGACGCAAGCGCCGTTTGCCCCACTGGGAGTCGCCTGACGAGGCCTACTTCATTACCTTCCGCCTCAGGGATCGCTCCGTAGTCGATCTGACCAGTCCCCCGATTGCGGCCATCATCATCGAGGCCCTGCGGTTCTTCCACGATAGACGGTACACTCTCTGGGACCACACGATCATGCCGGATCACGTGCATCTGATCATCAAGCCGCTGGTGAAACGCGGGCTAACAATGCGTCTGGGGCACATTCTGCAGGGCCTCAAAGGCTGGACAGCGAGACAGATCAACTCGCACCTGGGGCGGCGGGGGCCATTGTGGCAGGACGAAAGGCACGACCACATCGTCCGCAACCAGAAGGACTACGTCGAAAAGGCTGCATACATCCTGGACAATCCGCGACGTGCGGGCCTGGTCAAAGACTCGACGGAGTGGCCGTGGTGGTCGGTGGGGGTGGAGTGACGCGTCGTGTCGCCTGATGGACCTCAGCGTGGGGCGGGCCTTCTAGCCCGCCCTCAGCAGCTGCTGCGGGGAGCGCGGGCTAGAAGGCCCGCGCCACGCGGATCCCGGCCCGGCCCGTGCGGACCTACTTCCCCCTCCCCAGCCACGCCAGCAGCTTGACTGCCGCCTGTTGCCAGCCCTCCGTTTCCCAAAAGGCGGTTTTTCCCGCCGGGGCCTCGCCGTAAGCGGTGCCCAGGACGTACACTACCCGCCCCACGCGACGGAAGGGGTCGCCGCGCCCCTACTCGAACTCCGCCACCACGACAGTCCACACCGTCACCGAGGGGATAGTCACCGATCCGTCGGCGGCGGGCGTAACCGGGATTGCGTCGCCCGGCACATCCGGCGACATGGCGGCGATCTTGCTCAGTTTCATCCCGGCCGGAACGGTGAAGGCCACCCGGACGTTCTCCGCCGGAGCCGGGGGCTGGTCGGCCCAGCCGTCGTCGTCATTCTCCGGCATGTTCAGCAGGTGGACGATGGTCCGCTTGCCACCGTCGGGCAGGTCGCGAGCGTTGACGAAGTCCTCCCACCAGACCCGCTCCGGACCGGTCACCGTGACGGCCTCGGCGCCGGGCCGTACATAGCGTAGGTCACAGTCCCACAAGTATTCCGACCAGCGGAACTCGAAGCGCCGGTAGTTAGGCCAGTTGTCCGGGTCGCCCCAGCCGTCAATCTGCACGCCGCTGGCTGAGGCCACTGCCTCCAGGTAGCGGTTGCTCCCCATCCAGCCAGCGTGGGAGAACCCACCGCGCCGGCGAATGGGCACGCACTCCTGCTGCAGGTAGAAGGCGGCTTTCTTCCAGGGGTGGTAGACGCTGGCGGGGTTGCCGGCCGAGTTGAAGTGCTCGTAGAGGCTGTAGGCGCCGGGCAGCATCATGTCCTCCTCGGTCTCGCTGTTGTACATCTGTGGGTAGCCGCCGGCCACGTTGTTCCAGCCAAAGAGGAAGTCGGGGAAGCGTTTGGTCAGCTCCGTGCGGAGCTTGCGGACGAACTGAGTATTGGCCGCCGCGGGGTCCTTGAGCTCCTCCAGCTTGCCGGTCACGTCGTAACCGCCGACAACGCCGGGCGTACCATCGCTGCGGAAGCCGTCCCAGTTGAACATCTCCTTGGAGCGGGAGACTTCGTCGATCCAGAAATCCCCCACTACCTGCTTGGAGGGGAGGAAGGAGCCGGTCGTGATGCCGCCGGGGGTGTGCGGGTCCTGCAACTCCGGCTGGTAACGGTCCTTGGTGAGCTGGTCCACGTCGAACCAGGCGTTGGGGCGACCCGCCTTGTTGTAGGTCAGCCACTCGGGATGACGGCGGGCGAAATCGAAGCCGACAGGCCCGTAGGAGAAATACTGGATGTAGGTCACCACCGCCATGCCGTTTTCATGGGCACGCTGGACCATGTATTGCCAATCGCTCTTGCCCTCGGGGTACCAGCCCTGCCCGGAGCGCCACGTCTCGCTGTCGGGGGTCATGTCGTCGAACGGGGAGGGCATGTTGGAGTAGGCCTCCAGACAGGTGACGTAGGCCTTACGGTGTTTGGGGAGAAGCGAGTTGTCGATCTGCCCGTTCTCCTTCGCGCCGCGTATGCTGAACAAGGTGAGGTAGTGGCCCACCTCCCAGGGGTTCTTGCCGACGGTGAAGAATTCGTGGCCGCTGACCGCCTCCGCCCCGGACTCGGCCACATGAGCGATCACCTCATGCCCCCACTTGCGGTCGGCGGGGACGGGGTAGGTGAAAGTAGTAGTCGCCTGGCCCTGGGCCGGGACGGTGAGGGTCTGGGGGGTCAGGTCATCACGGCCCTCCAGGCCATACAGCACGGCCATGGTCACGGCGGCGTCCACCGCGGCCTCGCCGGAGTTGGCTACGTCGACCGCAAACCGCGCCGTCTCGCCGGGCTGGTAGCAGATCTTCTCCGGCCAGACTCGAGTAACGGTGAGATCGCCGCACCAGGCCGGCAGGGCCAGGGCGAGCAGGAGAAGGCTCAGGGCCAGATGGTGTTTGCGCATGGTGGTTGTCCTTTCGTGAGTCATGCGGGCGCCGGGTTCGTTCCGCGTGGCGCGGGCTTTCTAGCCCGCGTTCCCTGGCCGGCCGCCGAGGGCGGGCTAGAAAGCCCGCCCCACGCGGAGGGAGCCGCCCCTACTCCGTCTCCGCCGCCAGGTTCTGCAACTGCCGGCCCAGCCACTCCGGCCAGCCGGGCCACTCCCAGAAGGGGACCAGGTTTCCCTCGCGCTCCCCGTAGCAGAGGCCGGTCATCACCGCGACCACGCCCTGGCCCTGGCGCCACTGGACCCAGAAGGGCCGACCGCCAGCCCGCATTGTCACCTGGGCCTCCGGGCGGACGTTGACCTCCTGCAGCCAAAGCGTACCGACCGGCGCGTCGGGGCTAAGCGCCGGGGTGATGATGCCACTTTTTACCGTAACCACGTCGAACGGCCCCTTGATGGTCACTGGCAGGAGCTCCTCCAGCGGTGTCCCTTGGTACCCGCCCCCGCCAAAGGCCCAGTGCCCGCCGATCACCAGCAGCGCGCCGCCGTGCTCGACATAGTCGCCCAGGTATTGCATGGTGATCTCGTCGAGCGCCTCGCTGGGCACGTTGTTAATCACCAGGGCGTCGTATCCCATCAGCTTCTCGTAGTCGCTGGGGAAGTACGATATCGAGGGCCCGTAGACAAAGACGCGGTAACTGCCAAAGTCGAGGGCCGCACCCATCCGGCGGGCGGCGGTGGGCAGGCGATAGTAGTCGTGGTACAGACCGCGCAGGTGGAGAATCCGGAAGCCCTCATGCGGGGTCTTGACGATCTGGGTCGGGCGCTCTACGGAGCGCTCCCGGCGGGGCTTGGCGAGGCGGTAGGGCTTCTCGGTACCCATCACGCCGGGGGCCGGGCGGTACTGCTCGTACGACACGGTCTTGCCGTCGGGGAGCGTCACCGTCGCCCGCGCCAGCAGGTTCCGAGTCAGCGGAGCATTGGCTACCTCAGCCTCGCTCGCTACCGTCGTAGCCCCCAGCGTCAGTCCGGGGAGATCCTTGGCAAAGAGCTCCTTGCCGGTGTCGTAATCCAGCAATTGCAGCTTGAGCGCCACCGCCCCCGCGACCGGCTGCGGGCCGGGGAAGAGCTGGTTGCTCAGCTTCACGTCGGTATCGCCGGCCTCCATCCTCAAGTAGCCCAGCACCTGCGGGGAAGCAAAGGTCACGCCCTGCATCCCCTGGAAGGGATAGGCGGTCACCGTGGTCTCCCACGATTTGCCCGGCGCCAGGTAGACTTGCTCCATCCACCACTCCACCGACTGCGACGCGGAGTTGTTGTAGAGGCAGCGCAGGTTGTTGTAGTCCATAAAGAAGACGACGCCCTCGCCGGTGGCGGGGTAGACCTCGGCGCTCCAGCCGGCTACGGGGTCGTAGCAGAAGTCGTCAGTGCGCGCGTTGTAGGTGGGCGGCATGATCACGCCCTTAGAGTCAAACCAGGAGCCGCTGACGAGACCGCGGGTAGTGGGGCGGAAGGTCCAATCGTCATCCCGGGAGCTACCGACGTTGATGACATTCTGCACCCAGGGCCCCGGCGCACGCGGCTCAGTAGTGGGGTTCTCGAAGCGGTAGCGGACCTCGAGGGTCGGGCTGTCGCCGGTGAGGGTCATGGTGCGGGTGAGCTTGACGCCGGCGATGGCTTGATCGCCGCGGCCCTCGATGATCACACTCGCCGCCACCGCAGCCGCACCCGGCTCGGAGGGGAGAATCTTGACTTCGTAGGGCCGGTCCAGCAGCTCCCCCGGCCAAGACTGCTGCCAGACGTGGTCCATGAAGAAACCGGCGTTGCCGGGCAGGACCCAGTCAGTGCCGGTGGCCTTCCAGAGGAAGCTGGACACCCGCCCCCCCGCGGCGGGATCGACGGTCAGCTCCAGCGCAGCGTTCTCCATGACCACCACGCGCTTGCCGGCGGCGTTGGTGGACTCCACAGCGGTAGCGGCCAGCAGGGGCAGGGGCAGAAGCAAGAGGGCCAGTAGGCAAAGCCCGCGGCGGGTATACACGATTGTTCCTCCAGAGTTGGGCAGGGAGTGACCGAGGAGTCATGACGAGAGTATCCTTCGCGACCGGGGCGGATGAGTCCTCCTCGCGCGGCAGGGGAGGAGTGGTCGTGGATCGGCAAGATCAGCGACCGCTGAGCAGGGGAATTCCGGTCTCGCAGCGAACACTAACGTGTCTGTCGTATGTGGTGCCATTCTGTCCCTCACCGGAGCCTGCCATGAGCCTACCCTCTCGTGTCACCTTTGCGATTGGCGCCGTTCTCCTACTTTCTGCCACTCTCGTCGCCTGGTCTACCGACCAGGAGAGACCCACTAAATACGTCCTAGAGCTGTCCACCGACACCACTGCCTTGCCCTTCGCGCTGCCCGCCATTCCCGGCATGCCGAATATCCCGGGGCTGGGCGACATGATGAAACCCCGACGGCTGCTCCATGGTGAGGCCGTCTATCCCACCGGGGCCGTGGCCCCCATCTTCGTGACTGTGCCGGGTGACCTGAAGCTACAGAACAACAAGCTGATCCTGCAGGTCGAGCAGCCGATGGCCGGCGGCGGGCAGACCCCTGGCAGCCAGGGGCCGGGCACCCAGCCCCAGCCCGGTCAGGTGCAGTTAGTCACCAAGCTGTATTGGCATCCCGACACCGCCGAGGGCCCCATCGCCACCGATGAGACCATCGATACCGCCCAACTGCCCCAGAGCGGGCCGGGGCAAATGCAGATCCCTTCCACGCAGTGGCAGCAAATACAGGCCGAGAGGGACCGCACCGCGACCGGCACCACCGACACGCTTCCCGACAACGTCGTCGGTCAAGGCAACTACACGCTCAACACCGGCGACCTCACCATGCCGCTGGCCGGCTTCCTGCCGCCTTTGAAGGTCACCTCCCCCGTCGCGCTCAACGAGGTCAACCTCCCTGACGGCATCGAGGTGAAGTGGAACCCGGTCCCCGGCACCCGGGGCTTCATCCTGCACGGTCTCTCGATGACCCGCGAGGGCAACAAGTCCACCATCATCCGCTGGGTGAGTACGCTCCAGGAGCCGCCGCCGCGGGTGCAGGACGACTACCAGCAGGAGACGACGATCGCTGATGACTTGGCCAACGGTCTCCTGCTCCCGCCCGAGACGGTATCCTGCCAGGTGCCGGCGGGGATCTTCCCGGAGAAACCGGACATGTTCATGCTCGATGTCATCGCCGTGGGCCAAGACTATTACGACCACCTCAACGGCGTGACCCTGGTCGGCAAGATCCGCGCCAGGTGGACGGGGATGAAGATGGGCATGCTGCAAGGCATGCCGGACATGCCGCTGGGGGAGGACTGAGGAGTAGGCGGTCGGCGGCTCACGAAGGCCGCTATCCGCAAGTAGGGAACCGGCGTGCGGGGTATAATGTCTATCTAGTAGTAACAACGCTCAGCACCGTGAAGGGGGTAGAGCGATGAGACGCGGATTCACCCTCATCGAACTGCTTGTTGTCATGGCCATCATCAGCATTTTGGCCTCCATTTTGTTTCCGGTCTTCTCCCGGGCGATAGAAAAGGCCAAGTCGACAGCTTGCTTGTCCAACATCAAGCAGATCCAGATGGCCACCATGATGTACTCCCAGGACTATGATGGCTTGTACCCGGGCTTGCCGTACATCCCGGCCGGGGGCACCAGTGTCATCGCCTGGGACGACATGCTCCTGCCGTATACCGAGAACAAGCAGATCGTGGCCTGCCCGACCCTCCAAGGCGCTCCGGTGGGCTACGCCATCAACTTCTGGATAATCGGGACCGGCGGAGCCAATGCGAAGAAGTCGGCGGAGAAGATAACCTTTGCGGATGCCACCGAACCAGTGTCGTGGTACATGTTTCCCGTGGGAGTGGCGGACCCGGACCCCGATGGCAACGCTGCCACCGCGGGCTCCAATCCGGCCATCCGCCACCGCGAGGGCGCCAACTTCGCCTTCGCCGATGGCCACGCCAAGTGGGCGCGCCCGGAGCTGCCCGGGATAGCGGACTTCGCCACGGGCTGGGACCCGAGCGTCTAGGACGGGTCGGCGGGCTGCTAAACACACAGGGCGGGCTGCGCAGCGAGATTCGCTGGGCAGTCCGTCCTGTGTGATGTCTGGACGCCGATCCCCCGTAGGGGCGGATACTTCGGTTTAGTAGCCGCCACATGCACCCCTACGATGGTCAACCTCGATCTACCAGACGTACTCCTATCGCCGCCGCAGCGCCAGGACCGCCCCCGCCACAAACCCCCCCGCGAAGGGCAGGTTGTAGGTCATGATGTGCCAGAGCTTCTGCAGCGCCGTCTCGGCGACCTGCGTCGCCGGTTGAGCATGGTGCATGACCGCCGACCAGTTCACATGCACAATCCCATAGTACGCTAGGACCTGCAGCAAGATGAACAGCACCCCCAGCAGGCACCCGAGAGTCTTAGCCGCGCTCTTGAAGGCGAGGCCGACGCCGTAACCAAGCAGTCCTCCCAAGCCCAGAACGCCCAGACCGGGGATCAAGTGTTCCAGCAAAGTGAGTCCTCCGTTTTCAGCAGTGGCAGTCGCGGCGCAGTTGCGCGAAATCCGCTGCCGTCACTCGGCCCAGCGCCGAGGTGAAACAATCGATTTCCTCCCGGTCAATCGGTCCCGAGACTTCCTCCCGCTGCCAAGGGTCCGGTCGCAACGCGGCGCTCAGGGGCAGCGGCTCCGCCGGTTCACTCCAGCCCGTCGTCTGCTCCGGGTGCGCGATCAGTTTCTCGCGAATGCGTTGGCAGACCTCACAGCGGTACCGCAAGTACAGGAAGGTCGGAGTCTGCCCGACCGCGATCACCCCCCGCTCCAACACTTGCCCCGGCAGCACCCAGGCTCCGCAGCGACAGCGGAAACTCTCCACAGCAGGCATGGCCAGACACCTCTCCCGCGTGGGATAGTCGTTCCGATTGTACCCTATCCACCACTTGATCTAACGCCTGAAGGGTGCCGGGAGTTCGGTTGCTACCGGCCGTCGCGGAGCCTCATCCCCGGCCCCCTCTCCTGGCAGGAGAGCGGAAAGCAGAGTAGCCGGGAAAGGGCAGGACCGGCCCGCCCCGGAGACAACGTGCACTATGCGAAGGGCAAGCGGACGCTAGGCATAGCTTAGACACTCCCCCGGGCGCGGCGCTCTCTCTCGATCTCGGACCGGAGGAAATCGAGATCCTCGCGCAGCCTTCCCAGGAACCTCGCGGGGTAGTCATGGCGGACGGGGAGGACCTCCGCCGTCAGCCAACCGTCATAATCGGTGGCGGCGAGTTGCTTGACTAGCTGGGGCCAGTCCATCTCGCCCTCGAAGAGGTTGACGACCGCGTTAATCGGGAAGAGGGCAGGGCGGGCGTCCTTGACGTGGATGCGGCCCAGCAGATGGCCTATCTCGGGGAGCCAGTGCTCGGGGAAGCCGTAGGTGAGGGCGTTGGCGGGATCGTAGTACGACCGGACCTGCGGGGAGGAGAAGGACTCGAGGAACTCGCGGTAAGAGATCGGGTCGAAGTGGAGCTTGCCGGCGACGTTCTCCAGGCAGAGGGTGACGCCCGCCTGCTCAGCGCGGGGGAGCAGGGACTCGATGACCTCGCGGGCGTGGTTTAGCGCCTCGCGATACGGGATAACCTGACGCTGGTCGGGGGCGATGAGGCCGTTGTCCACCCAGCCGGGGATAACCAGGATCGCGTCGCACTCCAGCACTTCGGCGGCCTGGATTAGGTCGACGAGGACTTGGCGCCCGGCCTGGCGGGCCTCGGGGTCGGGGTGGGAGATGGGGAGGGCCCACTGGGCGCGGCTGTAAACGGAGGCCAGGCGCAGGCCGGCCTCCTTGAGCATGACTCGCACCTGCTTGGCGAGAAGGTCCGCGAGCGGCAGGTCGAGCTGGTAGGTAGACTCGAGGTTGAGCTCAACCCCGTCAAAGCCGACCGCGGCCAGGGCCTCCAGTTGCGACTCCAGCGGGACCTCCGGCGGGAAAACGCGGGCAGTAGTGGCCAGCAGCATAGGTGGGGCCTCCCGGCATGGGGGTTAGTGACCAAAGGAATTCGCCGGGGGGGAGCCGGAGTCCTGTCGGCGCGGCGGAAGGAAGGGCGAACTTACGGGGAGCGGCAGGCATCTACACTGGTATCGCAACGTGGAAGTATCGTGGTGATTGCGGGCAGTTCGCGCCGGGCGCCGAGCCTCACCCCCTGCCCCCTCTCCTTGCAGGAGAGGGGGAATGAAGAAAGGGGGTCTCGGAGAGGGGGAATCGGGCTTCGGGCTCCGTTCCCAAGGGTTGACGATTAGCGGAGGACTAGCAGAAAGTGCAGGGAACTCGCCAGGGGGCGATGTTGTCCTAGATATTCAGCGTTACCTAATCCCGTACGGGCAGGAGTCGATGACATGAAGAAGTGGTTCTGGCCGGGAATAGCTTTCGCGCTGCTGATGGGCGTGGGGGTGGCGGGTTGGGCGGAGGACTGGGCGCAGTGGCGCGGGCCGAACGCGGACGGCATTGCCCCGGACACCGGGATCAACAAGAACTGGGCCGAGAAACCGCCCCAGACGCTCTGGCAGGTGCCGATGAGCGACGGCGGGTACGCCGGGCCCTCGGTGGCGCATGGCAAGGTCTTCATCATCGACCATCAGGGCGACCAGGACATCGTGCGAGCGCTGGCCCTCACCGACGGGCAGGAAGTGTGGCGGTACGCTTACGCCGATGCCGCCAAGGCCAACTACGGCTTCGCCCGCTCCACACCAGTGATTGACGAGGGCAAGATCTACACGCTAGGCCGGCTGGGGCAACTCAACTGCCTGGAGGAGAACACCGGCAACTTGCTGTGGGCGCGGAATATCCTGCAGGAGCTCGGCGGGAAGCGCGGGAGTTGGGACTATGCCGCCTCGCCGCTGATCGACGGCGACCAGCTGATCGTGGTCCCCGGCGGGGATAACCTGGTGGCGGCGCTGGACAAGAACAGCGGGGCGACCCTCTGGGCGGGGGGCGGGAGCGATACGGCGGGGTATTCTACCCCGGCTATCGCGACGATCCTGGGCGTCAAGCAGTATGTGGTCTTCTCCGCCGCGGGCGTACGAGGCCTGTCGGCGGAGAACGGTCAGGTGCTGTGGCAGTACCCGTGGAAGACCTCCTACGACGTCAACGCGGCTACGCCGCTGATCGCGGGGAACCAGGTCTTCATCACCAGCGGTTACAACAGCGGCTGCGCGATGCTGCAAATCAACGGCGACGCCGACAACCAGACCGCGACGCTGCTGTGGCAGAGCAAGGAGATGAAGGGGAAGTTCTCCTCACCGGTCTCCTACGGGGGCTACCTGTGGGGTGGCGGAGAGGGGAAGTTCGTAGGCATGGAGCCGGCGACCGGCAACGTGGTCTTCCAGCAAGGCGGATTCGATCAAGGTAGCGTGCTGGCGGTGGATGGCGTGCTGCTGATCCTCTATGGCGGCAACGGGCAGTTGGTCATGGCCACTCCCGCCGCGCCGCCGCAGATACTGGGCAAGATCACTCCGCTGGGGGGGCAGTCCTGGACGGCGCCGATCATGGCGGACGGGAAGCTGCTGATCCGGAACACGAAGGCGCTGGCGTGTGTGGATATGAAGTAGGGGAAGTCGCGAGACTTGAGTAGGGAAAGACGAGTAGGGGCGACCCCAGGGGGTCGCCCCTCTTGCTTGCGCCTCACCCCCCTGCCCCCCTCTCCCTCACGGGAGAGGGGGGGGAGACAGGAGTCGGAGCCTCATACCGCTGTCCCGCTCTTTGCAGGAGAGGGAGGAGGGAAGGGCGAAATGGACCGCAGACACAGGCTGGGAAGCCTGGGCTACCGAGAGACATACCGGAGGGCTACTATGGATAAGGTTCGCGTCGGGATCATCGGGATGGGGGCGTTTGGGACCAATGAGGCGGAGATAGTGCAGGACCTGCCTAATGCCGAGTTTGTCGCCGGGGTGCGGCGGACGCCGGAGGCCCGTATCGCGCTGCAGGAGCGCTTCGGCGTGCCGGTCTATGCCGACTGGCTGGAGATGCTGGATAAGCACGAGTTCGACCTGGTCGCCATCGCCGCCACCAATGACACCCACCGCTACATGACCGAGGAGCTAATCAAGCGCGGCATCGCTGTGCATTGCCAGAAGCCGATGGGGATTACCTTGGAGGATGCCCAGGTCATGCGGGACGCGGCGATCGAGGCCGGCGTCTACCTGCAGATTGGCTTCGAGTGCCGCTACTCGCTGTTGTACTCGCGGGTCAAGGAGATGATCGACGCCGGGGAGCTGGGGGAGATCGTGCAGATCTACTTCAACTACAGCCCGGGCGTGTGGACGCTGGAAAGCGCGGCCTGGAAGGTCAAGGCCTCCTCGGGTGGGTTATTTGCCAACAAGCTCAACCACTACGTGGACATCCTGCGCTGGCTGGTCGGCAAGCCGATGACCAGCGTGGCCTGCACCTGCGCACCCAAGATCGTGCCCTACTACGAGTTCACCGACAACGCGAACTCGACGTACAACTTTGAGGGCGGGGCCATCGCGCATATTCTATTCAACCAGACCTGCACGGCGCACCCAAACGGGACCACCGACGCGGAATGCTACCGGGCCGGGCACCGGCTGGAGTACACGGTGGTGGGCACGCACGGGTCGGCGTTTGTGGACATCTGGCACCGGAATATCCGGGTGGTGCACAACTACCAGGGAGAGAAGTACCGCCCCGAGATGGCGCGGTATGAGGACTATGCGGACCTGCCTAGCTGGAAGCTGTACCACAACGTGAACGAGGAGACGGCGGACATCGTCAACCGAGTGCAGCGAGGGGACAAGGAATACATCACGCCGGGGGATGCCTACCTGTCAACGCTAGCCTGCCTGGCGGCGGACCTGTCGATGGAGCGTAACGGCCTGCCGATAACGCTGGAGGAGGTCGAGGCGCAGGGGTAGGTAGGGAGGGTGGAAGTCGATGCGGAGGGTCCGGCGCTGACCCAATGGCGGCGGGCCGTCTGTTTCTGGGGCGACGGGCGAGACGCCCGTCGTACCGGGAGGTAACCCGATGGGAGACAGATACACCGGACAGATTGAGCAGATTGATGACTACCGCTGGCGGCTG
Organism: Candidatus Zipacnadum vermilionense; assembly: GCA_029821755.1. Lineage (GTDB taxonomy): Bacteria > Armatimonadota > Zipacnadia > Zipacnadales > Zipacnadaceae > Zipacnadum > Zipacnadum vermilionense. Next base: position 194,308 of record JALGSV010000007.1, read on the forward strand.
CCGGTGGACCGGGAGGCGGGGAGGTGCGTGGAGGGGATTGTCTACGCCGACGAGGTGCTACTGGAGGGAATCAAGCAGGACAATGCGCTGTGGCAGGTGGCGAATGTGGCCTGTCTGCCGGGGATCGTGGGGCCGTCTCTGGCCATGCCCGACGCGCACTATGGATATGGCTTCCCTATCGGCGGGGTGGCGGCCTTTGACGTGGAGACAGGGATCATCTCGCCGGGCGGCGTGGGGTATGACATCAACTGCGGCGTGCGGTTGCTGCGCACGGACCTAACCGAGGCGGAGGTGCGGCCGCGGCTGGAGAAGCTGATCAACCGGCTATTTGCCTTGGTACCCAGCGGAGTGGGATCGGAGAAGGGCGTGGCGAAGCTGAGCTCGGAGGAGCTGGAGGAGGTGCTGGTCGAGGGCTCCCGCTGGATGCTGAAGAGGGGCATGGCGACGCCGGAAGACCTGGAGTGCACTGAGGAGGGCGGAGAGCTGGCGGGGGCGGATCCCGGCTGTCTGAGCGAACGGGCGCGGAAACGGGGCCGGCCGCAACTGGCTACCCTGGGGAGCGGCAACCACTTCCTGGAGGTGCAGGTGGTGGACGCCATCTACGACCCGGCGGCGGCGCGGGTGATGGGGATTGAGGAGCCGGGGCAGATCACGGTGATGATCCACTGCGGCTCGCGGGGCCTGGGGCACCAGGTCTGTCAGGATGCGGTGGACGAGATGCAGGTGGTCGCGCGCAAGTACAACATCAGTCTCCCCGACCGGCAGCTGGCCTGCGCGCCGGTGAGTTCCCCGGAGGGGCAGAGCTACTACGCGCAGATGGCCTGCGCGGCCAACTATGCCTGGGCCAATCGGCAGGGGATCATGTACCGGGTGCGGGAGGTGTTCGAGGAGGTCTTCGAGCAGTCGTGGGGGCAGATGGGGATGCGGCTGGTGTGGGATGTGGCACATAACATCGCGAAGATGGAGGAGCACGGGGAGAGAGTGGAAGGTGGAACGTGGAACGTGGAAGACGGCAAGACGAGAAGGCTCTGCGTGCATCGCAAGGGGGCGACGCGGGCCTTTGCGCCGGGGCATCCGGAAGTGCCGGAGAGGTACCGGGCGGTGGGGCAGCCAGTGATCGTGCCGGGGGATATGGGGACCGCCTCCTACTTGCTGGTGGGGACGGAGCGGGCCATGCGGGAGACGTGGGGCTCGACCTGCCACGGCGCGGGGCGGCAGATGTCACGCCACGCCGCCACCAAGGCCAAGACCGGGGCGGAGGTCGTGCGGGAACTGACGGACAAGGGCATCCTGCTGCGGGCGCAGAGTAAGCGGACCATCGCGGAGGAGATGCCCGACGCGTACAAGGACGTGGACCGGGTAGTGGAGGTCTGCCACGGGGCGGGGATTTCGAGCAAGGTGGCGAGGGTGAGGCCACTGGCGGTGATGAAGGGGTAGGGAGAGGGGGCAGGGGGAATGGGGCATGTGTGGGAGGGGGAGCGGTCAGCCTCTCGGCCTCGCGACGTTGCAGTACCTGTGCGTCAGCCGGGCGTTCTCGGGCACCGTCTGGCCGCCGAGGTGCCACTGCTCGATGTGGTCGACATGGGCGTCGTCGAGCACGAGGATCGTCTGTCGGCAAATCTCACAGATGGGGCTCGCGTCGAAGAGTTGCCTCTTCAGCTCCGGCGGGAACAGGCGTGGGTGGGTTCCGGGGGCACCGAGGACTGTGTGCAGTTTGGAGCCCCACTTTAGTATTCTCGTACTCAGCCGGGCCTTCTCGCTCGTACCGAGGTTTATGCTATCCACGAATTCTGCGTCTTCGACCATGAGCTCGATCAAGCCGTCCCTGATTGCGTCCGCCCTGGGCACAACCTGCTGCATCTCGTAGTGGGTGAAGCCGACCATCACCGCGTCGTATAGGGCCATGTTCAAGCGTTGGGGCTCCCAGCGTCCGCTGTGATCGTCGGCGGTACCCGGGTAGAAGCGCCGGAAGGCGTACCCGCCGAACACCGTCAGTGTGAGCTTCACCGATTTCGCGAAGAGTTGTGTCAGTTCGCTGGCGGTCGCTTGGTCCACGCTCCTGTACCGCCGCATCTCGCGGTTCAGGAAGCCTTTCATCGGCGGCTTGTAGGTCGACTGGTTGTGGCAGAGAGCGAAGAACCGCAGAATCTCCTCGCGGTCCCTCATCCTCTTGTCCGGACCCTTGCGCCCGAACAGCTTCTGAAAGTCGGAGTCGCCGGCGAGTTTGTTCAGCAAGTCGTTGTAGGGTCCCCGGTAGATGCAGTTGCGGAGTTCCTGGGGGTTCAGGTTTACGGATCCGGTGTTGAGCCGTTCGAAGATCTCGAAGCGGATGTCGGGATCCGACTCCCGCTTGACGATGATGCAGCGTAGACTACCCTCTCGGAAGCGTCTCTGAAGGTCCGGCTGCAGGCCCGAGAAGCGCTGTCCGTTCAGTTCGTCGAAGACTTTCAGCCCCCGCAGAATGATGTCGCCGTGGAGGAAGCGGAAGAGAGCGGTCAGACGCTGCTGCCCATCAATAACGGAGTGCGAATAGTCGTTTTCCTCCGCCAAATAGACGACTGGGATGGGGACGCCCATCAGAACGGACTCGACCAGGCGGCTGGCCCGGGCGGCGTCGAAGACGTAGTACCGCTGAAACTCAGGATGGACGTTCAGTCGTCCGTCCTCGTAGCGGGTATACAGGTCACCGATAGCGTAGTCCTTGGGCTCGCTCACCAGCATCCGTTGCTGGGGAGACCAGACCTGGGTCGCCCCCTCGACGTCGTCGTCCGCCTCAAGTTGGACTTCTCCCGCGGCGGTGGTGTCATCGGTTGCCATTGCGTTATCACCTGTTGAGATGGTCGGTTCAACTAGATCGACGTCGGTGGCTTTCTCGACACGACGTGACCCCTTTAGCGCGACCGATCGACCCCTGCCCCCCTGCCCCGTGCCCCCTAGCCTCGCTACTCCTCGATCCGGAAGATGTCCTCCTCGTCGGTCTCCCCGCCGCCGCTGATCCACTGGGTGAAGAGATTCTGCGCCTCTTCCTTGGTCAGGGTGCGGCCCTCCAGGGAGCGCTTTAGTTCACCCATGTTCCTGGGGGTCACCGTCTTGCCGGCCAGAATGCGGTTGAGGTGGGAAAGGACTTCGTCGGTGAAGACCTGCATGACCTCGCGGGGGCTGGGTTCGGGGGAGAGGTCGGCGGCGGCCTCCAGGCGGGCGGAGAGCTCGCGGCGGTAGGGGAGGGCGGCGGCGTATTCGCGCACCTTCTGGCGGAAGTCGTCGGTGGTGATGGCCTCCAGGTATTCGCGCAGGCCCTGGTTGATCGCCTCGACGAGGTCATCCACCGGCGGGAGGTTGAGTTCCTCCCCTAGGCGCAGGCCGCACTGAGGGCAGACCGGCTGGCGGGTGAGGACGGCGCCCAGGTCGGTCAGCGTGCAGCGGCGGGAGGCGTAGCTCTCGATCATCTCTCCGACCCGCGCCAGGTCGTGGGTGATGCTGACCTCCAGCGGCTGGAGTTGGGCCAGGGCGCGGTACTCGGGGGTGGACTTGACCGCGCGGAACTGCTCGAAGGCGGTGTTGCGGTGCACGCGGCTGTGCCAGGCGAGGTAGCGGCGCTGGTAGGTGGTGAGGAAGATCTGCAGGCTGCGGTGGAAGCCGGCCTGGTCTTCGACCAGCGACTCACCGCGGCCGATGGTCTCAGCGAGAGTCTGGCGGCGGCCCTCCAGCTCAGGCAAGTTGGTGCCGGATAGCTGGGGACTCTCGATGTAGCGCTGGGCGGAGATGACCTCGTCAGCCTCGCGGTCGAGGAAGGTCTCCAGGCGCTCCAAGCGGCGCAGCAGGCCGCTGAGTATGGCTACCGACTGGCCCTCCTGTAGGTGCGGCTCTAGCCAGGTGACGAATTGGCCGAGGCCCTCCGCGGCGGGCAGGAGCGGATCGAGATGGCCGAAGAAGTCCGCGGCGGCGGCGAGGTCGGCGTGGGACTCGCGCCAGAGGGTTTCCGGCTGGCCGAGGGTGGCGCGGACCTCGTCGAGGCGGGTGCGCATCTTCCCCAGTCGGGCCAGTTGCGTCTCGCGCTCCGCCAGCAGGGCCTCCCAGAGGGCGGCTTGCTCGGTGTGGCTGGGGTTGGTGATGCCCCGGCCCAGGACGACCCGGGAGACCCGACTGAGGACCTGCCAGCCGCTCCAGGGCAGCAGCGCGGGGCGGGCGACGTAGTGGACCTGGGCGGCGAAGGGGAGGGGCAACTGCCCGCCGGGGAGGGCGCGGCGCTCGGCGTCGAAGGCCTCCAGGTGTCCCAGGCGGACCAGGACGGCGAGGGTCAGCTCGAACAACTCCGGGGGCAGGCCCAGTGGGGACTTGATCAGATGTTGGGCGAGGTCGGCGCAGGAGAGCAGCCGACCGCGCTCGTGCTCGGGGGTCTGGTCGCGCTGGCGGATACGGGACATGACCTCCTCCACCGCCCGGCCCCCGGCGCCGACCAGCCAGCGGCTGTCGCGCGCAGAGACGAGACCCAGCGGCGCCAGGACCCCCTGGGCCAGAGCGTCCAGGTCGTCGTCGGCCCCGCGGGGGACCTCCAGGCGCTGAATGAGCTGCCCCACCAGCAGGTCGATCTGCTCGCGGGAGGTCAGCGGATAGCGCGGGGCGAGCGCGGGGAAGTCGGGGAAAAGACGAGCGAGCGCGGGCTGGGCCAGACGGGTGAGCGTGGCCGACCAGTCGCCCTTGACCACGGCGAGGTCCGCCGGCGTGGCCGCCACCTCATCGGCGCAGTAGACGGCGCCCTCGTAATAGGCGGAGGCGGCGATGGCGCGGACGGCGTTGTCCAGGGCCAGGCGCTCCTCCAACAGCCGTCCTCGCCAAGCGACCTGGACCTCGCCGTCGGGAGCGGGCTGGCGCAGCAACTCGTGACAAGCGGCGCAGTGCTTGAGCGTGTCCAGCTCCGCCGGGGTCAGGGGGCGGGGAATCCAGGCGAGCAGGGCATGAGCCCAGCGCGTGGTGGGCAGGGCGGGCAGGAGCGCCTGCCAGGCGGCGTTCTGGCTGCCGGGGGCGGCTAGTTGGCCGAGCAGGAGGTAGACGTCCTCCGGGTTGTTGGGATTGGCGGCCTCCTGGCAGTAGGCGGCGGCCTCCAGCGCGCGGAGGGTGGAGAAGTTGATTGCCTGGGCCTGTACGACGCGGACGCTGTTCTCCCAGTTGACTTCGTAAGGCTGCGGGCGGAGCTGCTCCCCCAGGGGAAGGGAGGGGCTGTCGGAGGCGGCCAGGACCCGGCGCCACAGACGCTGGTCGTCGTTGGCCAGGGTCTGCTTGACGGCATTGAGCCGCTGGCGGACCAGTTCGGTGAGGTTGGTCTGCACGTCCAGCAAGTACAGGGCGCTGTCGGGGTCCGGGCCGCGGCGGACGTCCACGTAGCTGCCCATCAGGCGGAGGGTCTCCAGCAGGTCGGTGGCCGCGGCAGAGCGCAGACGGGGGGCGTTGGCGGCGTCGGGACCGAGGAGCTCCGAGAGGAGGCTGACCGGAGCGGTAATCCCAGCCAGGCGCAAGACGAGGAGAGTCTGCACCAGATCCAGCGCGGCCTCGGGGTTCTCGGGGGCTAGCTGGGCGACGTTCTTGCGGTAGAAGTCTAGGGCCTCGCGGAAGTACGGCGCGGCCTGCGGGTGCGTCCCCGCGAGGGGCTCGAGATAGGCGCAGGTATCGCCGGGGCCGACCAGATGACTGGCGGGGCGGCTGAGGAGATCGTGCAGTCCGCCGCGCCCGGCCGGGGCCAGGAAGAACTGTAGCACGGTATCGGCCTGCCCCAGGTAGCGCCGGCCGATGGCCTCCAGGCACTTCTCGGTGAGCGGGTGCAGCGGGTAGGAGCGGTGGGCTTCCTCCTCGGTGAAGCTGGGGGGATTGAAGGCGTTCTGGTAGGCGGCGTAAGACTCGGAGGCGGCCTGGCGGCGGCCGCGGTCGCCGTCAGCGAAGCGCAGAGCCAGGTGAGCAACTTTGCGCACCGGCTCGGGGGTCAGCTCCACGCGGGTGACGTATAGCGAGCGCAGGTTACCCAGCAGGTAAGGCTCGGCGTCGCCCAGTTCCTCCAGCCCCGCCTCGAGGGCGCCGATAATGCTGACCGGCTCGATGCGGGCGCGCTGGCCGAGGAACTCCAGGAAGGCGTAGTCGTCGTGGGAGGCTTTCGACCCGGTGGCGGCGAGGAAGCCGGAGAGGTCGTCGAGGAGCCAGATCACCCCCGCGGCGCCGGCTTGGGGGAGGATCTGCAGCAGACGCGAGAGCCGCTCCGTGCGGGACTGGCGGAAGTCCAGCGGATAGCCCACCTGGCGGGCGACAGTCTGGGCGACCTGGATGGCCTCGCCGGGGCGGCGGACGCGGAGCTGCTCCCAGGAGTTGAAGGGGGCGACGTGCTTGCGGACGTGCTCATTGAGCTCGTCCCGGTAGCGGGGCAGGGCGTGGCGCTCGATGAGGTCCAGGGCGTGCGATTCGTGGGAGAGGGGGAGGTTGACGTTGTGGCCGGGGCGGTTCAGCTCCCGCTCGGTGCGGTCGAAGATGATGTTCTCCAGCCGCTCCTCCTGGCCGCGGTGCTCGGCGAGGGGGACGGGGACGACCAGCACACTGCCCTGGGGGCGGAGGGTCTGGTGGAGGGCGGTGAACTGCGGGTGGGTTTCCAGGAAGAGGGGCCAGACCTGGGGGTACTCGCAGAGCAGGGTCAGGACGGCGAGCAGGTGGGATTTGCCGCAGCGGGCCGGTCCCTGTACCAGGGCGGCCATGCCGCTGGGGGCGTCGCCGATCAGCACGGGCAGCAGGCGGCGGAGGGCGGCCTCCACCTCATCGTCGCAAGCCACGTAGTCCCCGACCAGCGAGCCCACCTGGTCGCGGGTGACCAGGGACATGGCCTCCACCTCACGGTCCAGGGCCGCACGCAGAGGCTCCAGGTCAGCGAGACTCACGCTGGAGAGAGCAGTCTGGATCTGCAGGATGTCGGCTAGGGATGGCGGCAAGGTCGTTCCCCCTGTGGGAGGGGTAATTGGACAGGGGAAGAGGAGATTCCTTCTTGGGTATGTTCCGCGGGGCGCGGGCTTTCTAGCCCGCGCCCCGCGGGAGGGACCTTTCTTTTGTCAGGTCGTTGACAACTTCCCCGACACCCGGTATGATGGCAGCCAACATGAGTCAGGCTGTCAGCTATTCCTTTGCTTGGTGGTGGTGCCGCTAATCCCTAGTGGGCCTGCTACCCTGCCTGACACTTGACTGAAGAGAAGAGAGAAGACACCGGCCGCGAGCAGACCCACCCAGGGTGCTCGCGGTTTTTTGCGTTGGTGGAATTGACAACACGGAGGTGCCCGAAGGCCCGAAGCGGAGTGCCGAGGGTTAGTGGACCGGCGGGAGAGCCGAGTCCCAAAGAGGGTGCCTCAGCCCCTTCCCCCCTCTCAGCGCGTAGACGTGCGCCGGTACGAGAGGGGGGAAGGGGAGCGGGGAGGGGCCGGAGGTGAGCGTCGGCCGGAGAGGGCGGCGTGGAGCATTCGGCCCCAGAGGGAAACCAGGGATGGCTACCTCTGCACCGGCGAGACGCCGGCGCCACCGGGACGCGACAGGCTCGGCGGCCGGCGCTACCCGGAAGGAGGGTATCCGCAAGCGGTAGGGGAAGCAGAGCACTGAACCTTAACGGGGCCGGAGGGCCCCGACCGCCGAGGGCATTGGGGACGCACAGGCTGGAAAGCCTGTGCTACCCGGAGCCAGGAGGGATACCCATGCAAACGTTAGCAGAAAGGAGGGCAGCATGATCAACGTTGCCGTGATCGGAACCGGAGGACTGGGCAGCCGGCAGGTGCGCAACTTTGCGGCGGTGCCGGACTGCCGGGTCAAGCGCGTCTTTGACCTGGACCGGGCCGCGGCGGAGAGCGCCGCCGCGCCGGTGGGAGCACAAGTCGCGACTTGCCTCGAGCAGTGTCTGACGGACGACCTCGACGCGGTGGTCGTAGTCACCCCGACGCCTGACCATGCCGCCCCCGCCCTGGCCGCGGCCGCCGCGGGCAAGCACGTCTTCTGCGAGAAGCCGCTGGCGAGGACGCTGGCCGACGGTGAGCGTATAGTGCAGGCCGCCCGCCAGGCTGGAGTCAAACTGATGGTCGGTCACGTGCTCCGCTACTTCCCGGCCTACGTCACCGCCCGCGAGTACATCCGGAGCGGGGCACTGGGCGAGGTGGGCATGGCGCGGATGTCACGCGTGAACCTGCCCCCTCGCAAGCCCTGGTACCGGGACTACAGCCAAAGCGGCGGGGCGCTGCATGACCTGGCTATCCACGACCTCGATTGGTTGACTTGGACCTTCGGCCCGCCGGTACGCCTTTGGGCACGCAATCTGGCCGACCGGCTACCGGCACTGGACTACGGCCTGGCCTCTCTGCGCTTCGCCGACGGGGAGATCGCGCATGTCGAGGGGTCCTTCGCCGACGCCGGAGGCTTCCGCACCAGCTTCGACATCGCCGGCAACGGCGGGCTGCTACGACATGACAGCACCACCAGCCCCACGCTGGTAGTACAGCGGCGCGGCGGCGAGGGGGTGGCCCCGCAGACCATCCCCAGCGCCCCGGCGGTCAAGTCGCCTTGCGTGCTGGAGGCGGAGGCCTTCGTCAAGGCCATCCGGGAGGACACCATGACGCCCATCACCGGGGAGGAAGCCCTGCTGACGCTGCGGGTGAGCTTGGCTTGCCTGGCGTCGGCGGACACCGGCCAGGTGATGGTGCTAGACGGGGACAAGTACGTCCCGGCGGCAGGGGGTGAGCAGGATGCCCGTTAAGATTGGCTTGATCAGCGCCGCCCATCTGCACGCGGAGGCCTATGCCTCAGCACTGCAATCCCTGCCGGCGGCGGAGTTGGTGGGGATCTACGACGACAACGCGGACCGCGGCCGGGCCTTCGCCGAGCGGTACGACGTGGGCTTCTTCCCCGACCGCGAGGGCCTGCTAGAGAGGGCGGACGCGGTCGTCGTCACCACGGAGAACGTGGGGCATCGCGAGGCCACGGTCGCTGCGGCCCAGGCGGGCGTGCATGTCCTGTGCGAGAAGCCCATCGCCATTACCCGCGCCGAGGCGGAGGAGATGATCACCGCCTGCAAACAGGCGCAAGTACAACTGATGATCTCCTTCCCCTGCCGCTACTCGCCGGCGTTCTTGGAGGCGCGAAGGGTAGTGGAGAGCGGTGAACTGGGGAAGATCCTGGCCATGACCGGCACCAACCGGGGGCGCAATCCCGGCGGCTGGTTCACCGACCCGGCCCTCGCAGGGGGCGGGACGGTAATGGACCACACGGTCCACGTCGCGGATGCCATGCGGGTGCTCACCGGGGACGAAGTCGTGGGGGTCTTCTGCGAGAAGAGCACGATCTTCAACCCGGACTTGGCCGTGGAGGACTGCGGACTGGTGAGCATGCGTTTCTTCCAGGGGGCCTTCGCTACGCTCGATTGCAGTTGGTCGCGGCCGCCGCACTATCCCACCTGGGGCGACGTGACGCTCAACGTGATCGCCGAGGGCGGCAACCTGTTCCTGGACTTGTTTTCGGAGCATGTAGACGCCTACAATAACGGCGAAGCGAGTTACGCGTGGCTCGATTACGGGCACGACATGAACCGGGCCCTGCTCAGCGACTTCCTGGCGTGTGTACAGGAGGACCGGCCGGTGCCGATCACCGGCGAGGACGGCCTGCGGGCGCTGGAGGTAGCCCTGGCCGCGTATAAGGCGGCGGAGCAGGGAAGAGAAGTGGGAATCGATAATCGATAAATGATAATCGATGGTTGGGAGGGGGGAGCCATGCCCAGCACGCTCCTCCCCTCCCCGATCATCGATCATCGATTCCTCCCAAGGAGGTTGACGACTGTGACCAAGACGGCGGGCATAGTGTTCTTCATCGCGGCGGCGCTGGTGCTGGCGATTGCCATCAGCAACTTTGCGGGGCAGTTTAGCGCGGCGGGGGATATCGCGGGCAAGGGCGATCTCAAGACCGTGACCACGACCGACCTGCGCTGGGCAATGGGCGTGCAGTTCCTGATCGACATGCTGGTGGTGGGGGCGCTAGTGATCGTGGGCTGGTTCCTCTTCGGCTCGGAGACGGAGCAGTGGGCGTACGTGATCGCCACCGCCGTGCTGCTGATGGGGGGGCTGACAATTCGGCTCACGCCGTTGGTGCCCATGACCGCGGCGCGCGTGTCTCCTACGGTCTTCTTCTACGGCACGCAGGTGGAGCTGGAGTTGACCGACGACGACACGGAGTTCTACACGATCCTGCCCCCGAGCGACCGGTTTCGCGTGGGGCGGCTGGGGCAAGGGGCGGGCGAAAAACAGACGGAGGTCCTGCTGGACTTCCGCGGTGACACCGAGCTCACGCAGGCCTACTGGAAGGGGCCCTGGCCGGTGACAGTAATCGGTTCGGTATCGGGTACGCGGACCCTCATTCGACCGCAGGAGCGGATCACCTTTCTGGTGCCGCGGGTGCGAGTGTTCAAGGTGGGGGCGGAGTAGCGGAACGGCAGAGAGTCTCACCCGGCGCACTGTGCTACCCCCCTTCTCCTGCCAGGAGAGGGGGGGGGGAGATCTGTAAACGAGGACGCTATGCATACACCCAACCTGGCGGAATTCATGGAACGGGCGGAGCGCGGGAGCCTGATACCCGTATACCGGGAGATCATCGCGGACCTGGAGACGCCGGTGTCGGCCTTCATGAAGCTGCAGGCGGCCGGGGATGGCTACTGCTTCCTGTTGGAATCGGTGGCCGGCGGGGAACGGATCGCCCGGTATTCGTACCTGGGCACTGCGCCCTACCAGGTCTTCTCCAGTAAGGGCAACGAGATCACCGTGGCTCATGGGGAACACCGGGAGGTGTTCGCCCTGCCGGAGGGCGAGGACCCGCTGGACGTACTCAAGGGTCTGCTCAAAGAGTACCGGTACGTGGCGATGCCGGGCTGGGAGCGGTTCGCGGGCGGGGCGGTGGGGTACTTGGGGTACGACTTGGTGCGCTTCTTCGAGGATCTCCCGGAGACGAACCCCGATGACCTGCACCTACCCGACTGCCAGTTCATGTTCACCGACACCCTGGTGATCTTCGACCACGTCATGCATCGGGTGCGGGTACTGAGCCATGCGCACGTGACCGATGACCCGCAGGTGGCGTACTGGGAGGCGCTGGAGAAGATCGACAAGGTGGTGGAGCAGCTTCGGCAGCCACTGGCGGCGCCCGAGCCGCGACCGGCCACGCGCCACGTTCCCGATGACCCCTCGGCCCTGCCCTCGACGATGACCCGCGCCCAGCACCGGAAGGCCGTGGAGAAAGCCAAGGAGTACATCCGCGCGGGGGACATCATCCAGGCGGTGCTGGCGCACCGGATGACGGCGCAAGTACAGGTACTCCCGCTGGACATCTACCGGGCGCTGCGGGCGATCAACCCCTCGCCGTACATGTTTTACCTCTCCTTCGGCGACCTGAAGCTCATCGGGGCCTCGCCGGAGATTCTGGTGACGGAGGATAAGGGCGAGGTGGTGACCCGGCCCATCGCCGGGACCCGGCGGCGGGGCAAGACCGAGGAGGAGGACAAGGCGCTGGAGACCGAGTTGCTGGCCGACGTGAAGGAGCGGGCGGAGCATATCATGCTGGTGGACCTGCACCGCAACGACCTGGGGCGGGTGTGCGTGCCGGGGTCGGTGACGGTGGACGACCTGATGACGGTAGAGCGCTACAGCCACGTCATGCACATCGTGAGCAACATCAAGGGGAAGCTGGACCCCGAGAAGGACCAGTTCGACCTGCTGCGGGCGACCTTCCCGGCGGGGACGCTGTCGGGCGCGCCCAAGATCCGGGCGATGCAGATCATCGAGGAGCTGGAGCCGGTGCGGCGAGGGCCGTACGGCGGGGCCATAGGCTACTTCGGCTTCGCGGGCGAGATGGACACCTGCATCACCCTGCGGACCATCGTGATGAAGGGGCAGACGGCGTACATCCAGGCGGGCGGCGGGATCGTGTACGACTCGGAGCCGGATACGGAGTACCAGGAGACGATGATGAAAGCCGGGGCGCTGCTGGAGGCGCTCCGACTTGCGGAAGAGGGGCTGTTGTAGGGGCGGACTTTGCGCCGCAGGCGCAATGTCCGCCCGGACGGCTCACTGGAGAGTGAGTATGGACAAGATGGAAAAAGCATCTCCCGACGGTGGTCTCCCGTGGCTAGTGCCTACTCGTGAGGAAGCGCTGTCGAAGCTGGCGGCGCGAATAGGGGAAGGCCGGAAGCTGGTCGGCCAGCAGTACGTCACGCGAAAGGACTTGGACCGCCTGAGATTCGCTGCCCAGAACTGGGAACGGCACAATATCGCGCTGCTAGTCTTCCTGTTCTCTGACGAGCGAATCGCGCGGGCCTATCAGTCTAGGGAGCGCGAGGTGTACCCGATTCCTGCCGACGCAACCAAGGACCTCATCGCCGACGCAAAGACGGAGATAGAGCATGGCATCGCGGTGTTGGAGGGGATATGCGACGAGATTCAGGAAGGCCTCTATCGGTCTGCTAGCCGAATCCCCACGGGCGGTGTAGGGGAGGTAGGCGCGGGCAGGCTGGAAGCGCTCAAAGGTCTGGTCGGTGATGCCACTGGCTTGGTCGTGCGACGCCGTACGACCCGCGAGCGGGTGGTCAAACTGGCCGATGCACATGCTTGGGGCCTCGCTGTGCAGGTGGAACTCGAGGCGCTCTACGGCCCGGACGACAAGCGCACCCGTGACTTCGCCAACAGGATGGCGAACTTGCGGGAAGAGGACCAGATCTCGGAGTTCGAGCACGCCTTGGCACTTCTGCGGCAGGCGGTTTCGTATGCTCAGCAAGGGGAGGACGACCCCATGGCGCAGGTCACGCACAACACCGTGCTGCCCACGGGCAATGAGGTCTTCATCGTCCACGGCCACGACAGGGGACTGCTGCTCGAGTGCCAGAGCATGCTCAAGGAAGAGTTCGGTCTCCGACCGATCGTCCTCAATGACAAGGCGTCCCTCGGCGATACCTTGATCGAGAAGGTGGAACGCTATGGAGAGCCGTGCCGGTATGCCGTGGTTCTTTTCACCCCGGACGACCTGGTGACGTCCGGCGGCAAGGAATACCATCAGCCTCGGCCCAATGTCCTGCTCGAGCTCGGATGGTTCTGGGGAAGGCTAGGCAGAAAGGGAAGCACGCTCACGATATATAGGGGCGATCCGACTCTCCCTAGTGACATCGCCGGCGTTGTAAACATCACCCTGGCCGGCAACGAGCCTCTTACGAACAGATACGTTGAGATTCGGCGGGAGCTTCAAGAAGCCCATGTCATTGCCTCATAGGGGCTGATTAAGACACATGATTCTAGTAATCGACAACTACGATTCCTTCACTTACAACCTCGTGCAGTACCTGGCCGAGATGGGGGAGGAGGTGGAGGTTTACCGGAATGACCGGATCACCGTGGAGGAGGCGCTGGGGAAGGGGCCGGGGTCTATTGTGATCTCGCCGGGGCCTTGTACGCCTATCGAGGCGGGGATTTCTTGCGACTTGATTCTGGCCGCGGCGGGTAGGGTGCCGGTGCTGGGGGTGTGTCTGGGGCATCAGGCGCTGGGGCAGGTGTTTGGGGGGAACGTCGTGCGGGCCGGGCGGGTCATGCATGGGAAGACCTCCATGATCCACCACGACGAGCGCACCATCTTTGTGGGGCTGCCCAATCCCTTCGAGGCGGTGCGGTATCACTCGCTGCTGGTGGAGCGGGAGAGCCTGCCGGCGTGCCTGGAGATCTCGGCGGAGACTGAGGAAGGCGAGATCATGGGGCTGCGGCACCGGGAGATGCTGGTGGAGGGGGTGCAGTTTCATCCCGAGTCGATCATGACCGCGGTGGGGAAGGACCTGCTGAGGAACTTCCTGAGGATGGCGGAAGGGTAGAGGAGGGGGAGACGGGGACCTTGACAATCGAGAAGGCGAGGCGGGGATTGCGCCGGTTTCACAGCGCCAGCCACCTCCGGGCGGTGCTGAAAGTGCCGCCCCTGCCGAGGCGTGCGGCGGGAGGTAATCGGCCAGGCGATGAAGAAGTGCCGGGCGTGGAAGTACCGGCGAGACGCCGGTGCCACCGGAGGGGACACCTTGAGTCAGGTCGTGGAACCAACCAGCGGGAGTCGAGCGGAGCGGCATCCGGTCACCGGCGAACACCGGCGCGGGAGCATCACCGTGCGGTCGCTGGTCATCGGCGCCTTCGGCGCTACCGTGATCGGGTACCTGGCGCCGTATTCGGTGCACGTCATCAAGGGCTCGTGGATGGAGCTGGACTTCTCCACGCCGATGGCGCTGTTCTTCTTCTTCGTGCTGGCGGCGGGGCCGAACCTGTTGGTGATGCGGCTGCGCAAGAGCCTGGCGCTGACCCCGGCGGAGCTGGTGGCGATCTACGGGATGATGATCATGGCCTCGGCCCTGGTCACCATGGGGCTGACCTCACAGATCATCCCGGTGGTCAGCGGACCGGCGTACTACGCCAACCCGCAGAACAAGTACGCCACTGACATCTTGCCCTTCATCAAGCCGTGGCTGATGCCGAGCGGGGCCGGGCCTGGGGCGCCGGTGGTGAAGTACCTGTACGAGGGGCTGCCGCCGGGGCAAGGGGTGCCGTGGGGGGCGTGGATGCCGTGCCTGGCGGGTTGGGCGCCGATGCTGGGGGCGCTGTACGTGGCGATGATCTCCGCCATGGTGCTGCTGCGCAAGCAATGGGTGGAGAACGAGCGGTTGGCCTACCCGCTCACCTTCTTGCCCTTGGAACTGGCCGGAGCGCGTAGCAGCGGCTGGCCGGTCATCCTCAAGCAGCCGATGTTCTGGGCGGGGCTCGCCCTGGCGGGAGGGCTGGCAGCGATGGTGGGGCTGCACGCCTACTTCCCGGCCATTCCCGCGCCCGATCTCGCCCCCCGGGCGGAGGTGGTCAAGAACATCTGGTGGCTGTGGTTCCGCATGTCCATGCCCATGATCGGGTTCTTCTACCTGGTCAACCTGGATGTGAGCTTCAGCCTGTGGTTCTTCAACCTGATCTTCCAGGCGCTGAGTGCCGGGATCACGGTGTTGAAGCTGATGCCGCATGAGAACGTGGGGCCTTTCGGGGCCACTGTGGACCTGTTCAAGTACAGCGGCACGGGGGCGTGGATTGCGCTGGTAGCCTCGGGGCTGTGGGTGGCCCGGCCGCACCTGCTGATGATCTGGCGGCGGGTGAAGGGGGAACTGGGGCCGGAGGTGGACAAGGACGAGATCCTGGCCTACCCCACGGCCTTCTGGCTGCTGGTGATAAGCCTGGTGGTGATGGCGGTGTGGCTGGGGGCGACGGGGCTGCCCTGGGTGGTTATCCCCGTCTTCCTGCTGCTGGCCATGGTGATCTTCATCGGCCTGACCCGGGTAGTGGTGGAGTCGGGAATGGCGGAGGCGGTGGCGCCTTCGATCGCGCCGGGGATGACAGCGGCGCTGATGGGGACGCCGGTCTTCGGTCAGGCGGGAATGATCGCGCTGGTGCTCAACTACGTGTGGGCTAGCGACATCCGCACCTTCGTGATGGCCTCGGCGGCCAACAGTCTGCGGATGACCACGGTGGTGGAAAAGGGGCACCGGAGGCTGTTCTGGGGATTCTTGATCGCCATCGTGCTGGCTTTCGCCGCCTCCTTCTACATTACGTTATCGGCGGGCTACCGCGACGGGGCGGCGGGGATGTCTGCGTGGTTCTTCGGCCCCACCGGCGTGCCCACCATCGGCTACAAGTGGGCGCTGGAGCGGGCGGCCGCCGACGCCGGGCCCAGTAAGCTGGGGTGGATCACCACCCTGATGGGCGGGGGTCTGTACCTGCTGCTGGCGGCGGCGCGGTTCCGATTCATGAACTGGCCCTTCCACCCGGTCGGGTTTGCCATGGCCCAGACCTGGATCATGGACGCGATCTGGTTCAGTCCCTTCGTGACGTGGCTGATCAAGAGCGTGCTGTTGCGCTATGGCGGGATGCGGGCGTACCTGTTCATGCGGCCCTTCTTCGTGGGGCTAATCATGGGGCAGTTTGCCCTGAACGTCCTGTGGGTAGGGATAGACAAGGTGACGGGGCATGCGGGGACGAGTCTGTTCTGGATTTAGAGGCGGGGACGAGAGGAAGGCACGCACGACGCGGGCTTCCGAAGCCCGCGTTTGGTGTTTGTGGAGATAGACAGGAGGGGAGCTGGGTCCCACCCTCCGAACAGCAAGGACGGAACGGCGGGAAGCCTAGCTCCCGCCCCACATTATGGGGAGGATTACACGAAGTGGAATACCAAGTACCCAAGCTACAGTTCGACTACCAGATGCGAGAGGAGCTGCACGAACGCGCCTACCAGAGCTTCGACCGGTACTATACGCGGCGGTGTGAGCAGTCGGACGAGGAGATCGCCCGGCGCTGGCACCGGGACTTCTCCAGCCTGGAGGCCTACGAGGCCTCCGTCGCGCCCAATCGCGAGCATCTGCGGGCGCTGCTGGGTGGCTGGCCTGACCGTTGGTCTAGGGAGCGTGGGGACCTGGCGCCGGAGGGGATGGTCATCGACAGGTGCGGCCCCTACACCGTCAGCCGCATCTTCATCACCCTCTTCGAGGACGTCCGCATCGACTTCCTGCTGCTGGTGCCCAACGGCCTGACGGGGCCGACGCCGGTGGTCATGGCGATGCACGGCCTGGGCTCCACCCCGGAGGACGCCTGCGGGTTCGTGCCCGATCCCGGCTGCTACAACGCGTTCGGCTCGCAGTTGGCGGAGGCGGGCTATGTCGTAGTCGCTCCGCGGATGATGGGCCCCGCCAACAAGCGCAACTGGCTGTACCGCAAGGCCATGCTGATGGGCGAGAACCTGTTCGGCGCGGAGATGTTTGGCCTGTCGCGAGTGGTGGATTACCTGCAGGGGCCGGACTGCGCGGAGTTCGCCGACCCGGAGCGGATCGGCTTCTACGGTCTGTCGCAGGGCGGGATGGCGGCGCTGTACTTCCCGGCGTTGGATCAGCGGATCAAGCTATCGGTGGCGTCCGGGCACTTCTACTGGATGAAGGTGAAGATGGTGGTGCCGGGGGAGAAGTACTTGGCCTACATCGTCACCAGCGAGGAGGACAAGTTCATCCAGGGGGAGCTCTTGGAGTTCTCCGAGGCGGACATCGCTTCGCTGATCTGCCCGCGACATTTGTGCATCGAGTACGGTCTGCAGGATCCGGTGCTCACCCAGGAGGAACCGGAGGAAGAGTATCCGAAGATCCGGCAGGTATATGACCAGTTGGGGATCGGGGAGAGGCTGGTCCTGGCGACGCACCCGGGCGGGCATGAGGTAGTGATGGGGGAGTCGCTGGAGTTTATCGAGAAGCACCTGTAGGGAGAGGCCTCACCCCCTGCCCCCCGTCTATACACAGGGGAGGGGGGAGCAGAGCAGCCTGAGAGCGGCGAGAACGGCCGTGAGCCGAGCGCACTTCGTACTTCGCAGAGATCAACTGTCCATCACCCTACGGGCCACGGGAGAGTGGCGCACTGGTGAGGAAGATCACCGGAGGGGAATCGATCATCAATCATCGATTCAAGGAGGCCCAAGGGTATGATCAAGGACGCGATACAACAGGTCGCGGACGGCAAGCACCTAACGCCGGAGCAGGCCTATGCTGCCCTGACGGAGATCATGGAGGGTGAGGCGACTGAGGCGCAGATTGGCGCCTTCCTGACGGCCCTGCGCATGAAGGGGGAACAGCCGGTGGAGGTGGCCGGATTCGCCCAGGCCATGCGCGACCACGCCCTGCGGGTGCCGGTGGAGGCGGAGGGGCTCGTGGATACTTGCGGCACCGGCGGGGACGCCCTCGACACCTTCAACATCTCCACGCTTGCCGCCTTCGTGGCCGCCGGGGCTGGGGTGATGGTGGCCAAGCACGGCAACCGGGCCGTCTCCAGCAAATGCGGCAGCGCCGACGTGCTCCGCGAACTAGGCGTTAACGTCGAGCTGGGCCCCGAGCAAGTGGCGCGCTGCCTGCGGGAGGTCGGCATCGGTTTCCTCTTCGCCCCCACCTTGCATCCCGCCATGCGCTACGCCGCGGGCCCCCGCCGGGAGCTGGGGATGCGCACCGTCTTCAATATCCTGGGCCCGCTCACCAACCCCGCCGGGGCGCGGCGACAACTGCTGGGGGCCTTCTCCCTGGAGGCCTCCCGGCTGATGGCGGAGGCCCTGTGTGCGTTGGGGGTGGAGCATGCACTGGTGGTGCATGGCCTGGAGGGCCTCGACGAGATCTCTACCTGCGGTCCGACGCAGGTCCTGGAGGTGCGGGAGGGGGAGGTGCGGGAGTATTACCTCACGCCGGGGGAACTGGGCGTGCCCAAGGCATGCCCGGAGGACCTGGCTGGCGGGGAACCGGAGCAGTGCGCGGCGCTGTTCCTCCAGGTGCTGGAGGGACAGGAGGGCGCGGCGCGGGATATCGTCCTAGTTAACGCGGGAGCGGCGATCTACGTGAGCGGCCAGGCGGAGAACCTGGGGAGCGGAGTCGAACGAGCGAAAGAGGCGCTAGACACGGGGATGGCAAGGGAGAAGTTGGAGGAGTTGGTGAAGGCGTCACACGAGGCCTAGGGAGCCTCACCCCCTTTCCTTGCAGGCGCGGGGGGAGCAGAACCATGTCCGTACTCGACCAGATAATCGAACGCCGGCGGGAGCGGCTGGAGGAGGAAAAGGCGGCACTGCCACTGGTGGAGGTCAAGGCGCGGCTGGAGAAAATGACGGGGCTGAAGCAGCGGCCGCGCAGCTTCGCGCAGATGCTGCGCGGCGAGCGGGTGCGGGTGATCGCGGAAATCAAGCGGCGCAGCCCCAGCGAGGGGGAGCTGGCGGAGATGATGGACCCGCGCAGCCGGGCGCAGGACTATTCCGGCTCCGGGGCGGCGGCGATCAGTGTCATCACCGAGCAGGATTACTTCGACGGCGATCCGCTGTACCTGCGGCGGGCGCGGGCGGGGATGCCGCTGCCGGTGCTGCGCAAGGACTTCATCGTGGACGAGTACCAAGTCTGCGAGGCGCGTATGCTGCTGGCCGATGCGGTGCTGTTGATTGCGGACGTGTTGAGCGAGGGGGAGCTGCGGGCGCTGCTGATGGCCACGCGAGAGCTGGGGATGGAGGCGCTGGTGGAGACGCACGACGAGGCGGCCATCGAGAAGGCGCTGTTCGCGGGGGCGAAGGTAGTCGGGATTAACAATCGGGACCTGGCGACGATGCAGGTGGACTTGGCGACCACCGAGCGGCTAGCGCGGCGGGTGCCGCTGGAGAACGTCCTGGTGAGTGAGAGCGGGATTCGAGTGCCGGAGGACGTCGAGAGGTTGGCACGGGCGGGGGTGGATGCGGTGCTGGTGGGGACGAGCCTGATGCGGGCGGAGGACCCGGTGTGGTTGCTGCGCGCGCTGACGCAGGTGGGGAGTAGACGCGAGACGCGAGACGCGAGAGAACGACAATGAGCATGTCATTCTTGCCCCCGGACTTCGGTCGTCCTCACATGGTGCTCCTTGGTGCTGGGGCAAGCCGCGCGGCACTGCCGAAGGGCGACCAGTACGGGCGCGTCGTGCCCCTCATGAACGATCTTGTTGACATTCTTGGCCTGCGCCCCCTTCTTCGAGACTACGGGCTTGATTCAGGCAACAGCGACTTCGAGGCTCTGTACTCGTCTCTGGCCGACAGCGGGAATAACCCCGATCTGCTGGAGCGTCTGGAACGCGAGGTGTTCCAGTACTTCGCGGCACTTGAGCTTCCTGACCGTCCCACACTGTATGACAGGCTGGTACTGTCTCTCCGGCCCAAGGACGTGATCGCAAGCTTCAACTGGGATCCCCTCCTCTGGCAGTCCATGTGCCGTATCGCTGGACGATTTGACAAGGACATTCTCCCGACGCCCGTCTTCCTTCACGGAAACGTGGCGGTGGGCTACTGCATGCGGCATGACCCTCCCTCTGCAGGGCATCCGGGAGCCGCGTGCAGGAGATGCGGCCATCATCTGGTGAGTAGCCGTCTGTTGTACCCGGTAAGGCAGAAAGACTACAGCAAGGACCCCGCTATCGCGAGCTCGTGGGAAGCCGCGAGAAGGACTCTGGAAAGCGCTTACCTCTTCACGGTGTTCGGGTATAGGGCTCCCGCGACCGACAGAGAGGCCATGAGACTTATGGTCGAGGCGTGGGGAAACTCGGAGATTCACGAGCTTGGGCGGACCGAGATCATCGACATCCGGCCTCAGAGGGAGCTTAAGGAGAACTGGAAGGACTTCATCTGCCGGAACCATTACCAGATGGCCCATACCTTGCACCACAGTTGGCTCACGATACAGCCGCGGCGGTCGTGCGAAGACTACTGGCAGAGGACGATGATGCTCCAGCTCCCCCCCGAGCACCCCCTGCCGATCAATGCGGGTTGGGGGACCCTGGAGGCGCATGTTGCGCCGCTCATCGAGCAGGAGCGGCGCCACGAGGACGGGCGAGAGTAGAGCGCGGGCTAGAAAGCCCACGCCACGCGGAGGGGAACACGGGCTGGAAAGCCTGTGGTCCTGGGAGGAGACGCAGGCTTGGAAGCCTGCGCTACCCGGAGAGAAGGAGTCGTAACATGGAGACAACCCAAGGCCGGTTCGGCCGATTTGGCGGGCAGTATGTTCCGGAAACGCTGATGGCGACGCTGCGGGAGCTGGAAGAGGCCTATGAGCAGTACCGCGACGATCCGCAGTTCCGCGCGGACCTGGAGTACTACTTCCGGGACTACGCGGGGCGGCCCTCGGCGCTGTATTGGGCCGAACGGCTCAGCGAGCGGGTGGGCTGCCGCGTGTACCTCAAGCGCGAGGACCTCAACCACACCGGGGCGCACAAGATCAACAACTGCCTGGGGCAGGCGCTGCTGGCCCTGCGCATGGGAAAGAAGCGGCTCATCGCCGAGACCGGCGCGGGGCAACATGGGGTGGCGATGGCGACGGTCGCGGCGCTGTTTGGGATGACCGGCGTGGTCTACATGGGCGAGGAAGACATTCGGCGGCAGGAACTGAACTGCTACCGGATGCAACTGCTGGGGACGGAGGTGGTGCCCGTCACCAGCGGCTCGCGGACGCTCAAGGATGCGATTAACGCGGCCATCCGCGACTGGATGACCAACGTGGAGAGCACCTTCTACCTCTTCGGCACCGTCGCCGGGCCGCACCCGTACCCCACGATCGTCCGCGACTTCCAGTCGGTCATCGGGCGCGAGACGCGGGAGCAGATCTTGGAGAAGGAGGGGCGGCTGCCGACGCATATCTTCGCCTGCGTGGGCGGTGGCTCCAATGCGATTGGGATATTCGCGGCCTTCCTGGAGGATGAGGGCGTGGAGCTGCACGGCGTGGAGGCGGGGGGGCTGGGGCTGGCGACGGGCAAGCACGCGGCGCCGCTGAACGCGGGGAGCTTCGGAATTCTCCACGGCGGGGCGCAGTACATGATGCAGGACGCGGACGGGCAGGTCATGGAGACGCACTCCATCTCGGCGGGGCTGGACTATCCCGGCGTGGGGCCGGAGCACTGCTTGTTGCGGGACACGGGGCGGGCGGTGTACCACGTCGCCACCGATGCGGAGGCCCTGGAGGCCTTCCGGATGCTGGCGGAACTGGAGGGGATCATCCCAGCGTTGGAGACCGCGCACGCGGTGGCGGGGGTCCTGCGTATGGCGGGGGAGTTCCCGCCGGAGAGCCTGGTGGTCATCAACATCTCCGGCCGGGGCGACAAGGACGTGATGGAGGTGCGGAGGCTCCTGGAGCAGCTGCGCCTCGCGGAGGTGACAGCCTAATGGCCATCCCCGAGATATTCCAGAAGACAGCAGAGGACGGTCGGGCGGCGATGATCATCTACGTCACCGCGGGGGACCCCAGCCTGGCGGCGACGGTAGACATGACGGCGGCGTTGGCCGAGGCGGGCGCGGACATCGTGGAGCTGGGCATCCCCTACTCCGACCCGATTGCGGATGGGCCGATTATCCAGGCGGCGGGGCAGCGGGCGCTGCGGGCGGGGACAACGGTAGCGGGGGTGCTGGAGGCAGCGCGGCAGATCAAAGAGAACACGGGCCTGCCGCTGGTGGTGATGACGTGCTACAATCCCATCCTGCAGTTCGGCCCGGAGAAGTTTGCGACGCGAGCCGCCGAGGTGGGCATATCGGGGGTGCTGGTTTCCGACCTGCCGCCGGAGGAGTCCGAGGAGTGGTGCGCCCTGGCCGCGCGGGAGGGCCTGGAAACGATCTTCTTGGTCGCGCCGACCACCGAACCGGAGCGGATGGCGCTGGCCTGCCGGCTAAGCACCGGGTTCGTCTACGTGGTCTCGCGACCGGGGACCACCGGGGTGCGGGAGGACCTCCCGGAGGACCTGACCAGCCTGGTCGAGCGATTGCGAGGCCTGACCGACAAGCCCCTGGCGGTAGGGTTTGGCCTGTCGAACCCGGAGCAGGTGGCGGTGGTGGCGCGGGTGGCAGACGGAGCAATCGTGGGCAGCGCGGTGGTACGGATGATCGGGGAGAAGTGCGCCGACCGGGCGGAGGTGGCGGGGTTCGTACAGGCCCTGGCGGAGGCGACACGGAGGTGAGCCTCACCCGCTACCCCCTCTTGGGCGCGGACGCCCTTAGCAGGAGAGGGGGTAGCAGAGCAGCCAGGAGGGAATGGGCCGGATATTTCGCGCGCTGACGCGTGCTCGTATTAGGCACGGTGGAGAGGAATAGCGCTTCCGCCGAGTCAGGGGTCAGTGCCAGCGCTGTTCCGGGGAGGGTGTTGCTTGTGGCTGACCGTGAGATACTCCAACTGATCGACCATGCCGTGATCTCCCCCACCTGCACGGAGGCCGAGGTGCTGGCGGGGTTGGAGGTGGCCCTGCACTACCGGACCGCAGCCTTCGTGGCGCCGCCGGTGTGGCTACCGCTGGCCGTGGCAAGCCTGCGGGGGACGGGAATCGCGGCGGTGACAACCTGCGGCTTTCCCCTGGGGGCCAACGCCACCGCTACCAAGACGGTGGAGGCCTATGACGCGGTGGTGGCCGGGGCGGACGAACTGGATATGGTGATGAACTACTCGGCGCTGCGCTCGGGGCTGCTGGGCCTGGTGGAGGCCGACATCCGGGCGGTGGTGGGGGCCTGCGGGTATGCCGCCCAGCGCCTGGGACAGCAGCCGATCGTGGTCAAGGTTATCCTGGAGATGTGCTACCTGACCGAGGGGGAGAAGCGGCAGGCGGTGGAGTTCGCGGTGGCGGCGGGGGCCGACTATGTGAAGACCTCCACCGGCCTAGGCCCCGCCGGGGCGACGGTGGAGGACGTGGAGTTCCTGCGGGAGCTGGCCCCGCCGGAGGTGAAGGTCAAGGCGGCGGGAGGGATTCGGACAGTGGAAGACTGCCGCCGGATGATCGAGGCGGGGGCGGACCGGATCGGGACCAGCGCGACGGAGAGGATTGCGGAGGAGTTGGACGAGTGAAGATGGCCCCCCCTGAACGAAACGGCGGGCGGCGCCGGCGCCACCCCTACGTGTAGCTGCGACACCCCCTCAGATATGCCCACCTACACCGCTACCGGCCTGACGCTCCTCGCCCGCAAGTTCAAGGGCAGCCAGCGGGTGGTTACCTTCTACACCCGCGAGCGGGGGAAGGTGGAGGCCGTAGCCTCGGGGATCGGCAAGCCGGGGAGCAGCCTGGCCGGAGTGGTGGAGCCCTTTGCCCTCTCGCGACTCTTCCTCGTCCAGGGCCGGGATCTGGATCGCCTGACCCAGGCCCAGGCGCTGGAGGCCTTTCCCCAGATACCCGCGTCCCTGGAGACCTATGGCTATGCCTCGTGGATCGCCGAGTTGACCTCGGGAGCGACCGAGCCGGGGCAGGCTTCGCCGGACCTGTTCGATTTCCTCCTGGCCAGTGTGCGGGCGCTGGCGGCGGGTGAGGAGGGGCCACTGGTGGCAGCCGCGTATGCGCTGGCCCTGCTTGAACTACTCGGGGTCGCGCCCGTCTTAGAGGAGTGCGCCGTGTGTAGGGAAGCGCTGGCAGGACCGGCCTTCTACCAGGCGGCGGCAGGGGGGCTGATCTGCGCCGAGTGCCGCGCGACCGGCGGCGGCATCGCGGTGGGCGGCGGGGCGCGAGGGCTGCTGCACGGTCTGCGGCGGGTGCCTCCGGAGAGGCTGCGGGGGCTCAAGGTGCGGCCGGAGGAGGCGCGGGAGGCGCTGGAGCTGGTGCGGAGGCACCTGGGGTACCACCTGGGGTTGACGTTGAGGAGTGAGGAGTTCCTGAGGCAGTTGTCCCCGTAGGGGCAGCTTTCGCGCGGCCGCCCGCGACAGCCGCCCCTACGAAGAACGCGCCCCACGCGGAGGGTGGTTCTACAAATAGAGCACGCCAAGGAGGCACGACCGTGACCAGACTCGGACACCTAACGATGGCGGCGGCAGTTTGTATGGCGCTGTTGCCGCTCTGTGGGAGCGCGACGAAGGCCGATGACACTGCTGATCTGCACATGAGAGCGGTGTTCCAAGCGAAGTACCAAGAATGGATGAAGATTCGCGACAGGGTGACCCGTGCCTCCGGTCCATCCAGCAAGCTTGACCTTGGGGCGATATTCAATAACGATGCCGTTCGCGCGATCGTTGCCTTGGGTCCGGGAGCCATCCCCTGTATCATGGATGCCCTCCCTGGCGACCACTTCCTCGGGTATTGCCTGTTTCTGATAAGCAAGTGGCGCTATCACAAGGTGAGAATCGAGCAAAATGGCGTAAGTACGTGGACAGTGGAGGAATACCCCGACATACGGCAGAGCCGCGTGCCTGATGCAGTGATGATATGGCAGCGCTGGTGGAGGGAGGGACAGAAGGGAGTTGACGACCGCTTCGCGGGTCTAAAGACAAAGTGGGCCCTGCTCACGACCGCGGAGAAAATGGCGCTGTGGACCACAGAGACATTCTACAGCAAGCAGGACCGGGCAGTGCAGGTGCAGCGCACGGATGTGACCGAGGCGGGCAAGGTTTACCTGGCGGTACAGGATCTGGGCATTGCCGTCTTGCCTGAGTTGGTGCCGGATCTCAAGCAAGGGCATTACGAATTCCTGGACATTGCGCTCACCCTGACCGGCGAGCAAGCGGTGTTGCCGGACCTGGGGCTGAGCACGACGGAGAGGGCACATGCTTTTCTCGTGTGGTGGGAAGCGAATAAGGAGAAATGGACGATTCCGTGGCCGACGAAGAACTAGGCGCCGGCCCCCCCGGCGGCGGCTCCCGGGGGCGGGAGGGTGCAGAAACCATACCACGACAGAAGGGGGCGGCGTTAGGGCTGGAGGCGCTGCCCGCTATCGCCGGCAGCACTGCCGACCGGGCGGCTGGCGCGGCTCGAAAGCCACGCAAGCCGCCCCTACTCGCCACTCGCGACTCGCCACTCGCGACTAACTATGACCAACGCCGAGATCGCGCGGATTCTGGAGGAGATCGCCGACCTGCTCGACATCGAGGAGGCCGATCGGTTCCGTATCCTCAGTTACCGACGGGGAGCCGAGGTGGTGCAGAATCAGAGCCGGGAGCTGGCCTCAGTGGTGGCCGAGGGCGGGGCCAAGGCGTTGCAGACCATCCCCGGCATCGGCGAGAGCCTGGCGAAGAAGATTGTGGAGATGGTGGAGACGGGCAAGCTGGGCTACCACGACGAGCTGCTGAGTAAGTACCCGCCGACGCTGCTGGACCTGCTGCACGTGCCGGGGCTGGGGCCGCGGAAGGTGGCGGAGATCTACCGGGAGCTGGGCGTGGCCTCGCTCGAGGACCTGGCCGAGGCCGCCCAGGAGCGCCGGTTGCGCGATTTGCCGGGCATGGGGGCGAAGACCGAGGAGAACATCCTGCACAACCTGCAGGTGTACCAGGAGAGCGGCAAGCGCTCGCGGCTGGGGGATATCCTGCCTGTGGCGGAGCGCCTGCGAGACTGGTTGCGGCAGCAGCCGGGGGTGATCGCCGCCGACTACGCGGGCAGCGCCCGGCGGGGGCGAGAGACGGTGGGGGACCTGGACCTGCTGGCCAGTTCGGAGACGCCGGCGGAGGTCTGCCAGGCCTTCGCGCAGAGCGACGACCTGGCCGAGGTGATGCTGGCCGGCGGTACCAAGGTAAGCGGCCGCCTGCCCGGGGGGCGGCAGGTGGACCTGCGGGTGGTGGCACCGGAGAGTTGGGGCGCGGCACTGCAGTACTTCACCGGCTCTCAGGCGCACAACGTGGCCCTGCGGGCGCGGGCGCAGAAGCAAGGCCTGACCATCAACGAGTACGGCGTCTTCCAGTTGGAGGGCGAGGAGGCCGGACCGCGAGTGGCGGGAGAGACGGAGGAGAGCGTGTACGCCGCGGTGGGACTGCCCTGGATCACGCCGGAATTGCGGGAGGATCGCGGGGAGATACAGGCCGCCGAACAGGACAAGCTGCCGAAGCTGATCGAGGAGACGGACCTGCGCGGAGACCTACACGTGCATACCCTGGCCTCCGACGGGCATAATTCGCTGAAGGAGATGGTGGAGGCGGCGATCGCCTGCCGCTATGAGTACCTGGGGATCAGCGAGCACTCGCCCTCGCTATACGTCGCGCACGGGGTGGACGGGGAGCGTCTGCGGGAACACCGGGTGGCGGTGGATGAGATCAACGCCGACCTGGCGAAGCGCAAGCGCAAGTTCACGGTGCTGCTGGGGACCGAAGCGGACATCATGACCGACGGCAGCCTGGACCTGGCGGAGGGGACCTGGGAACTGCTCGACTATGTGCTCGCGTCGGTGCACCAGGGCTTCTCCAATGACGCCGACAAGATCACCCACCGGGTGCTGACGGCGCTGGAGAGCGGGAAGGTGGATGTGCTGTGCCACCCGACCGGGCGGCTGCTGGGCGAGCGCGAGCCGTACGGCCTGCACCTGGAGGAAGTCCTCAAGGCCGCGACGAAACTGGGCGTGGCGCTGGAGATCAACGCCGCCCCCCAGCGGCTGGACCTGAACGACGTGCACGCCCGGCTGGTCCAGGAGCAGGGCGGCCTGCTGTGCATAAACACTGACGCGCACTCCGTGGACTCGCTGCAGCACCTGCGCTACGGGGTAATCGTAGCGAGGCGCGGCTGGATCAAGGCGCCGACGGTCATCAACACGTGGCCGCTGGGGAAGCTGAGGAAGTGGTTGGGGAGGAGGAGATAGGGAGCCTCACCCCCCTTCCCCTGGGCGCAGAGGCCGTCAGCGGGAGAGGGGGAACCAGAGCGGCCGCTGGACCCACACATCTGCCTTCCCATATACATCTTCCAGGAGGAACCGTATTGTCCATTCTCCGTTGTCTGTCCGCCATCGTCTTACTCTCAGTCCTGTCCACCCTCCTTCTCGCAGCTCAGGCGCCGGCGTTGAAGAACCCCGGTTTTGAGGGCGGCATGGATGGCTGGCATCCCATGCCCGAGACCCCTGGAGCCGCGGTGGCGGCGGTGAAGGTGAACACGCACGACGGGGAGCTGTCCCTGGAGTTGAAGGCCGAGGAGGGCAAGAACCCGTGGGTGGCCCAGGGCCTACCGGACATCATACCCCATGCCACCTATCTGCTGACCGTCTACGTCCAGCACGACGAGGGGGTCGGGCGGGGAGCGGTCAAGCTAGAGTTCTACGACGCCCAGGACAAGTACCTGGGCGGCCACTACGGCCTGGAGCCGGAGACGCCGACCGGCGACTGGACGTCGGTGCAGGTCAGGGCCGGGGCGCCGGACAACGCGGCCAAGGCGGCGGTGATCCTGCGAATGCTGGGGGCAGGGGCGGTCTACTATGACGACGTTTCGTTCTCCTTGGTGGCCCCGCCGCCCGCCTTCCGCCTGTCTCCGGCGCGCCTGACGGCACCGGTGGAGGCGGGGGCCAAAGTCAGCCTCACCGCTGACCTGGCGCCCACCACCCAGCTCAAGGGCGATCCCCAGGCGTTCGTGGTCGGCGGCGGAGCCGAGACGCCGAAGAGGGCCGCCGTGGCCTCCGCCCCCGGCGCGACCCGTCGCAGCCTGAAGCTGGAGGTCACCCTCCCGCAGCTCGCCCCGGGCTTCTACCGGCTGCAGATCGGCTGGCCCCAGGTCATCCCCGCGACGGTGGACCTGGTCCTGCTCCCCAGCGGCCAGCGTCCGGCGGAGATGGACGACCAGGCCCGGTTCGTGCAGGGCGGGGAGGTCTTCGTCCCGGTGGGGGTATACCATGTAAGGCCGGAGGACTTCCCGGCGCTGGCCCAGGCCGGGTTCACCGTGGCGCAGATCGGCCCGCCGGCTCAGGCAGGCGAACTCCAGACGGCGGTCGTCGCGGCGCGGGAGGCGAAGCTGCGGCTGCTGGTGCCACTGTACCCGGGCCTGGCCAATCGCGCGGCGGCGGAGGCGGCGGCCGGGCTGGTCAAGCACTTCAGCGGCGAGGAGACCATCTTCGGTTGGCTGCTGGCCGATCAGCCCGAGGTGCGCGCCGACCTGAGCGGGCCGCTCACCGACCTGTACATTCGGGTGCGGCAAGCGGACGCCACCCACCCGTGCTTCCTCACTGCCGGGCCGGAGGCGGATCTGTCGGCCTGGGCGCCGCTGTGCGACGCGCTGCTGGTGCAGGCCTTCCCCCGGGCGGGGGAGGCGGGAGCCGTGACCAAGCGCCTGGATGAGGCGGGAGACGCGGTGCGCGCGACCCAGCCCTGGGCGGCGGTCCTGGCCGCCGGCTGGCCAGGGCAGGGGTCGCCGGAGGTGGAGGAGGCGCGGGCTTGGCTCTACCGGGCGATGGTGGACGGTTCCACCGGGGCGCTGTGGTTCTCCCTGCGCGAAGGCGATTGGGACTTGACCGCCTCGCCGCTCTGGGAGGAGCTGCCCCGGCTCAACGCCGAAGCCGTCCAGCTAGGTCGGGCCTTCCAGCAAGGGGAGTCACTGGGCCAGTTGGAGCTCTCCGTTGAGCAGGTCAGCGCGCAGGCGGTGAAGCTGGGTGAGGAGGTGTTCCTGGTGCTGTTCAACGAGTCGACCCATCCGCTGCAGGGCGCCGTGCGCCTGCCGATGGTCGTCACCCACGGCACCTACCTGGACGGTGCCGGCGAGGCCAACGTCCGGAGCCGGACGGTACGTTTCGACCTGCCCCCGGGCGGAGCGCGAGCGATTCGCCTGACGCTCGCCCCGGCCGGTGAACAGCCAGCCCCCGCTCCCGAGCCGCCGCCGGCGGAGCCTTCGGATGAGGCGGGGCCGTAGGGGGAAGTCTCACCCCCCTCCCCCTCTCCTGGCAGGAGAGGAGGAGCTAGGAGGGTGGGGCCGGGCTGGCCGCGCGAACCTAATCTGACTCCCATCACCTGAAGGAGGAATCCCACCATGTCCTCACGCCTCACGCCCCTGTCCCTGACCCGCTACTTCAACTCCCCCGCCTGCCTGCCCACCAAGCGCCGTAAGGGAGAGACAACTTGGGACCCGCGCGTCGCGGAGGTGCTCCCCCATCTCCCGCGCGGACAGCAGACCTTCTGGGGCCTCCCCTTCCGGCTGGGGCCGGCGGAGCTGGACCAGCCGGGCCTGGTGCTGCTGGCGCCGGGCCGGAAGGAGGTCCGCGTGCCGGTCAAGCAGACCGCCACCCACGTCTGCCTCCTGCACTTCTGCGACGTGACCAACGACGACGCTCAGCGTTCCGCCGGCGGGGAGGTGCTGGCGGAGTACGTCCTGGAGTACGCCGACGGTGAGACGCACACGGTCCCCATCCGGCGCCGCTTTGAGGTCAACCCCTTCACCGGCGAGTGGGGCACCTACGCCTTCGCCGCGGCGAAGGCCCCCGAGCCGCGAGTACTAACCGAGGCGGATGCGACCTCGTTCAGCTGGGGCTGGCGGCAGACCGGAGCCACCAGCGGCGGCGGGCGCTTCCTGACCTGGGTCTACGCTCTGGAGAACCCGCGGCCGGAAGTGGCGATCGCTCGCGTGGTCCTGCGCGGCGCCGCGGCCGGCCCGGTCGCGGTGCTGGGCGTGACGCTGTATGAGGGACCGGGGCATCCGCTGCGCCATGTGCCGCGCAAGGTCTACCGGCTGGTCCTCCCCGCCGCGGAGAAGGCGACCGCCGACCAGGTGCAGGCGGAGCTGGACATGGGTGTGGTCACGCGGCTGTACGCGGCTCCCGCCCAGGTGGACGAGACCTGGCTCAAGGCGCCCGACCGGGGTCTGGGGGAGAAGCGCGTGTCCAAGGCGGGGCGCGAGTTCCTCCTGGACGCCACTGGCGCCGAGGGGGCCACACTCAACGTGCAGGTGGCAGGCAAAGGCAAGCACGCGCTGGACTTCGGCGAGGCATACTCACGCGGCAAGACCACTGACGGCAAAGCGCGGATTGAGTTAGTCAACCCGCGCACCTCCTGGGTGCATGTTACGGTGGTGGATAAGTCCACGGGCCAGCCGACGGCGACGCGGGCGCACTTCCGGGGCAAGTTCGGCGACTACCTCGCCCCCTACGGCCACCACTGGGAGGTCAACGACCAGTGGTTTGAGGATTACGCCGGCGATCTGCAACTGGGCGGGCAGCCGTTTGCCTACGTGCCCGGGTCGTTCCAGATCGAACTGCCGGTGGGCGAATGCTACGTCGAACTTAACAAGGGCTTCGAGTACAAGCCGGTGCGGCGGAAGCTGGTGATCAAGCCGGGGCAGCGGGAGCTACGGCTGACGGTCGATCGGGGCGCGGACTGGCGCCAGGAGGGCTGGGTCACCGCCGACACCCACGTCCACTTCATCAGCCCCCAGACCGCGGCGCTGGAGGGGAAGGCCGAGGGGCTCAACCTGATTAACTTGCTCGCCTCCCAGTGGGGGCGGCTCTACACCAATGTGGCCGACATCACGGGGGAGGCTTCGGGTTGCTCGGACGAGGAGACTCTGGTCTGGGTGGGCACCGAGAACCGTCACCACCTACTGGGGCATATCTCCATGCTGGGTACCCACGGCGACCCGGTGTTCCCCATGTGTTCTGGCGGGGTCGATGAGGCCTATATCGGCGACCCGGAGCTCCGGGCGCTGACGGAATGGGCCCGCGAGTGCAAAGCGAAGGACGGCGTGGTCATCCGGCCGCATTTCCCCTCGCCGATCTGCGAGGAGCCAGCCTACTTCATGTTGGGGCAGCTAGATGGGGCGGAGTTGCGCCAGTTCGCCGATCCCGCGGCCGGCCCGCTGGAGGTCTTTCAGTTCTCCGAGTGGTACCGCTACCTCAACTGCGGCTGCAGGGTGGCGGCGGTCGGCGGCACGGATAAGATGAGCGCGGGGATGCCGGTGGGCGGCGTGCGCACTTATGCCCGGCTGGGAAAGAACGAGCCCTTCAGCTTCGAGAACTGGGGCCAGGCGGTCCGCGCCGGGCGCACTTTCACCACCTCCGGCCCGCTGATTGACCTGACCGTGGACGGCAAGCCGATTGGATCCGAGATCAAGATGAAGGCTAGGGGGGGGGAGGTGGAGATCGCGGCGAGCGCGCAGTGCCAGTGGCCGATCCACGCGCTGGAGGTAGTCGTCAACGGACAAGTTGTCGCGGATACTCGCAAGGCTAAGGGCGCACACAGCCTAAGTCTGCGGCAGAAGGTGCGCCTAGAGGGCAGCGCTTGGATCGCCGCCCGCTGCGGGAGCAGGCTGCAGGTGAATCACTGCTGGCCGATGCACCTGGGCGCGCACACCTCTCCGGTCTATGTCGTCGCTGGCGGCCAGGAGTTGTGGAGTCCCAGCGACGCGACCTACATGCTCACGCTGCTCGACGGCGGGATGACGTATCTGGATACGCTGTCGGTACGCTACAGCGAGAAGCGGCACCAGGCGATCAAGAAGGTGTACGAGGAGGCGAAGGGGGAGATACGGCGGAGAGGGCAGGGGAGCCTCACCCCCTAGTCCCCTCTCCTGGCAGGAGAGGGGGAATTGGGAGGAATCTCTCGGCGTGGGGCGGGCTTTCTATCCCGCCCTTCCCGTCGGTCGCCGAGCGCGGGCTAGAAAGCCCGCGCCACGCGGACGGGTGCCTGCGGTGGCAGGAATCCACCCTTCCGCAGCGAATACCTTAGCAACGAACGCATCGGGAGGCATAAACCATGTCCGATCTGCGTGCCCGTATCGTGAGCGATGAGGGGACCTTCCAGCGCTTGGCCGCCAGCATCCCGGGCTTCGCCGGCTACCGAGAGATGGGTATCCGGCGCAAGGCCGACGAGCTGGTGCGTATGCACCTGGTGGGCCTGCTGGACGACATCCTGAACCGGACCAAGCAGATCGTCAGCCGATGGGCGGACGCCGGAAAGCTCGAGGTGTTGGACAAGCTGGACCGGTTGGCCGGGAAGCTGCGCAAGGTCCGCGACAACCTGCGCTACGCCGATTACGGCTACACCGGCTGGTGGGACGCGGTGAAGATCAAAGAAGACGAGCTGGACGCCATGTACGCCTACGATCTGAAGATGCGCGAGGAGGTCGTGGCAATAGACGCCGCGGTCACCGACCTGGCCGCGGCAACGGAGGAAGACTTGGCGGCGAAGATGGCCGCGGTGCAGGAGCAAGTCGAGCGCTTGCAGAGCGCGGTGGATCACCGCGGGGAGATCACGGCCAGTCTGGTTCCCTGACCCCTCCGTGTGGCGCGGGCTTTCTATCCCGCGGCTCCCCTGGGGTGCCGCGGAAGGGTGGCCATAGATCCCGCCCCACGCAGAGCAAGCCGATTGGGAGGTTAACCCATGGAAGCAATCAATGTTGTGGAATGGCGCGACGTAACCGGGCAGGAGATTGTGCACCGCTGGCCCGAGGAGGGGCCGGGGGATATCACTCTGGGCTCGCAGCTCGTGGTGCGGGAGAGCCAGGCGGCGGTTTTCTACCGCGACGGACAGGCGCTGGATGTGTTCGGCTCGGGGCGGCACACCCTGACCGCGCTCAATCTGCCGCTGGTGCAGAGCATCATTAACGTGCCCTTCGGTGGCAATACCCCCTTCCAGACGGAGGTCTACTTCGTCAACATGCGGGTCTTCACCGACCTGAAATGGGGTACGCCCGAGCCGATCATCTACCGCGACAAGGAGCTGGACTTCGTGCGCCTGCGCTCCTTCGGAGCCTACACCATGCGGGTAGCCGACCCGCAGCTCTTCGTCAACATGGTGGTAGGCACCGAACATGTCTACACCCAGGACCAGGTGCAGGAGTGGTTGCGCAACTTCATCGTCACCCGCCTGACCTCGACGCTGGGGCAGACGCTGGACAGCATCCTCGACTTGGCCGAGCACTACAACGACCTGGGCGTGGCAATAAAGGCGCGGGTGGGCGAGGACTTCACCCGCTATGGGCTGGAGTTGATCGACTTCCTGATCGCGGCCATCACCCCGCCAGAGGAAGTCGCGGAGATGATCGACCAGCGTGCGTCGATGCGGGGCGTGGGCGATATGCGGCAGTTCCTGCAGTTCCGCACCGCCCAGGCCATCGGCGACATGCCCCAATCGGAGGGTGGCGGCGGCGCCGGGGGCACCGCGGCCATCGGCGCTGGCCTGGGTGCGGGCGTGGCCATGGGCGGGGCGATGATGGAGGCGATGCGCGACGCCTCCCGCAGCGACGAGCAGCAGGCCCCTCCGGCAGCGGGCGCGCAACCTCCCGCTCCCCAGCCTGCTGTCGGTCCGCAGCCGACCTGTCCCTCCTGTCACCAGCCGGTTCCCGGAGGGGCGAGATTCTGCCCCAACTGCGGCGCGAGCCTGGCGCCGGCGCAGTGCGAATGTGGGGAGGCGCTGCCGGCGGGGGCGAAGTTCTGTCCGGGGTGTGGGAAGCAAGTGTAGGGGGCACTTGACGCTCCGGGGAGAGTGGGATATAGTTGGAAAGTCGTATTTTCCAACTTCCAGGTCGGGGTTGCTCTCGGCAGGACCCAGAGGAGCGGTGCACTATGCCCCTAGTCAGAGTGAAATCCAAGGCCCAGATCACCCTCCCGGCGCAGGTGCGCCGCGCACTGAACATCAAGGAGGGTGACTACCTGCGGGTGGAGATCGAGGATGGGGTCATCTTGATGGCCGCCCAGAACATAGCCGATCGTCCGCCGGTGACGCTTTCGGCTGAAGGTGAACGCATGCTGGAGGAGGCGCTGGAAGACGTGAAGGCAGGGCGCGTGACCGAATACGCCACGATGCAAGACCTGATAGAGGCACTGCACAATGAGAGTCTTGAAGACGAAGCGGTTCCTGAAGGACTACCGCAACCTGCCACCCCCTCTGCAGGCACGCGTGGACGCGAAACTGGCCCTTCTGGCGAACGACATCAGCTATCCGTCCCTGCGCGTAAAGCATCTGCGGAGCGCGCCGGGCGTGCACGAGGGTAGAGTCAACGACTCTTGCCGATTCCTGTTCAGCATCACCGCGGACGCCTACGTGCTGCTACGCGTCGGTCCTCACGACATTCTCGACACACTCTGAATCGCTAGTGGATAGGCATTGACTCGAGGGAAGAAGCGGTGCACGACGCTGCCGAGAGCTCCCGAAGAGACCTTGCCGGCGAATGAGGTTTGGCGGCGGGCTGCGGGCCTCGTTGCGGTGCTGAAGCGGACTCAGCCTTTGCGGTCGCCCCCTCGTCCTTGCGGCCATCTATGACCAACATTCTGATAATACAGGAGCCTCCCAACCCATGAAGATCGCCCTCAACGGTTCCCTGCTCTCCGCCCCCCTCGACTTCGAGCCCTTCCTCGCCAAAGCGGCGCAGTATGGCTACGAGGGGGCGGATATTGGGCTGGAGCAGATCGTGGCGCTGGACTCCGGCGACTCCGTCGCGGCGGGGCTGGCGCTATTTGAGAAGTATGGAGTGCAGCCCTCGGCGTGGGGGTTGCCGCTGGACTTTCGGGAGGTGGAGTCGGACGAGGGGTACGAGGCGTCTATCGCTGAATTTCCGAGCATGGCCAAGCTGGCCGCCGATCTCGGTTGCCCGCGGATGTGTACCTGGTTCATGCCGGCGCTGCCCGACCCGGACCTGTTCCGGCGCGTGGCGGGGGAGCGGATCAAGCGGGCGGCGGGGATCGCCGGGGAGTATGGGGTGCGCATGGGGCTGGAGTGGGTGGCGCCGTTTACCGCGCGGCAGGGGGAGGGGCTGCGGCCCTTCATCTGGCGCATGGACCAGATGCTGGAGTGGATTGAGGAGATGGGGGAGAGCAACCTGGGGCTGTTGGTGGATAGCTGGCACTGGTATCATCAGGACGGGACGGTGGCGGAGTTGGAGGCGCTCTCGGCGGCGCAGGTGGTGCACGTGCACATCAACGACGCGCCGGACCGGCCTAAGGCGACGCTGGGGGATGGGACCGATCGAGTGCTGCCGGGCGAGGGAGTCATTGACCTGGCCGGATTCCTCGGGGCGCTGGCGAAGATCGGGTATGCGGACCATGTCTCGCCCGAGGTGCTCAGCCCGGCGCTGAAGGAGATGCCCGGCGACGAGGCGGTCACGCGGGCGGTGGCCGGGGTGCGGAGGTTACTCGCGGCGGTATAGCGAGGGGCGGAGGGGGCCCTACCCGTACAGCCCCGCCTTGCCCACGGCGCCCAGGACCTGGATATGCCCCTGCACCACCGGCTGCAGCCGCTCCTTCATCTTGCCCAGAGCGACGCTGTGCCAGAAGGAGCCCTGCCCTTCCCGCAACGCCTCCGCCATCGTATTGACAAAGACGCGATTCAGATCGCTCGCGATGTTGACCTTGCGGATGCCGAGCGAGATGGCCTGCCGCACCTGGTCGGCGCCGCGGCCGGTCCCCCCGTGCAGGACCAGGGGCACGGGCACCCGCCCGTGGATCTCGCCCAGCCGGTCGAAGTCCAGCACCGGTAGGCCGGGGGCCAGCCCGTGCGCGGTGCCGACGCTGATGGCCAGGGCGTCCACGCCGGTCGCCGCGGCGAACTGCTCGGCCTCGGCCGGGTCGGTGAGGGTGCTCTCGGCGGTGATGACCTCGCTGCTGAAGCCGTCGGCCATCCCCACGTGCCCGATCTCCGCCTCCACGCTCGCCCCGGTCTGCCGCGCCGCCTCCACTAGCCGGCAGGTCGCAGCGGTGTTCTCCTCTGTGGGATAGTCCGAGTAGTCCAGCATCACGGAACTGAAGCCCGCCGCCAGCGCCTCCTCCGCCATCTCGATTTGCACCGCGTGGTCCAGGTGCAGGCAGACAGGAACGTCGGCCTGCGCGGCGAACAGCCGCACCAGCCGCGCGTAGTTGTCGCCCCCCAGCAGCGGCATCTCCATCGGCCCGACCATCAGGATAACCGGCGCCGACTCGGCCTGCGCCGCGGCCAGTACCGCGTCCATCGACTCGGCATTCCACACGGTAAAGGCGCCGACCGCAAAGCCCTGGGCCTCGGCGGGGGCGAGGATTTCGGCGAGGGTGTGCAGTCCGTCAATCATGGGTGATACTCCAGAAGGGAAGAAGATTGGGCAACGCCGGCCATTTCCCCGGCGCTCGTGTGCATACCTGCCGCAGGCACAGTAGGAGGTGCGCGGCGGCTGTAGCGGGAAGGAGTCTTCAGCAACCGAGGGGAGTGAAGACCATGCCGGATACGGCCCCCCAGCCGCAGGAAGGTCGCGTGAAGGTCTACGGCACCAATGACCCCGTAGCTGCGTCGTTCCTGGTAGCGCTCCTGGAGGACCAGGGGATCCCCGCTCTGCAGTTGACCCGTCCCGACGTCTACTTTGGCGCCGGGGGGATGTGGTATCCCGAGGCCTACCAGGTACTAGTCCGCGAAAGCGAAGCCGAGAGCCGACGGGAGGATATCGAGGCGGCGATAGCGGAGGTGGAGGGTGCCGAGCCTCACCCCCTGGCCCCTCCCTGTGCACGCGGGCGTGCGCAAGCAGGGGAGGAGGAATCAGAGGAGCGACCATAGGCAAACTCCGCGTGGCGCGGGCTTTCTAGCCCGCGTCGGATAAACTGGCGGCTCGGAGGGCGGGCTAGAAAGCCCGCCCCACGCGGACAAGGCCTGCTTGCACACAACCCAAAGGGACGCCCTACCCCGCGTTTCCGATCAACCCCTCCACCTCCACCACTTCCCCTCCGCTCTGCCCCGACACGTTCGCCGCCTCGGTCACGGCCAGCGTCCGGTAGGCGTCGGCGTAGTCTGAGTAGATTCCCGAGCGGTCCCCGGTCTGCACGGCGGTTAGGAAGGCCTCCACCTCACCGACGTAGCCATCGGCCTCGTTCTCTATCTCCCCCGCGCCGTCCTCGCCCCACCAGCGCAGCGTACCGCCCTCCACCATCAGGCGGAATTGGTGCCCCAGTATATTCAGTCCGCTGGTGCCGCCCGCACCGATCATGAAGGTGTTGTTGATGTTGCCTACCGCGCCGGAGGCGAAGCGCAGGTTGGCGGTGGCCGCGTCGGCGGCGGTGGCATCCGGCGCTACCTGGTGCATGGCCTGGTGTCCCTCGAAAGCCTGCACGTGAGTGATCTCCCCGCATAGATACCGCGCCATGTCCACGATGTGCGTGGTCTGCTCCACCATCTGCCCGCCGCTCTGCTCCTGCACCCGCCACCACAGCGCGCCGGGCATGCCGGTCCAGAAGTGCCCGATGACCAGTCCCAGCGTCCGCTGGGCCAGCATCCCCTTCGCTTGCCGCACATGGTCATCCCACCGGTACTTGTAGGCCACGGTGGTGGTCAGGTCCGCCTCCTGGATCGCGCGCAGAATCGGCGCGGCCATGGCTAGGTTGAGCGCGACCGGCTTCTCGACGAACAGCGGCAGACCCCGGGCGAGGGCGGCCAGCTCCATCTCCCCATGCGCGAAGGGCGGTACGCAAATGAACAGCGCGTCCAGTTCCTCCTGCTCCAGCAGGGGCGCCCATGCGGTGTAGACGCGGCCGCCGTACTGCTCCGCCTTGGCCTGGGCGGTGGCCTCCACTACGTCGCACAGCGCGACGATCTGCACGTCCGCGCGCCGGCTCAGGGTCTTGAGGTGCGTTGCAGCGATGCCGCCGGCGCCGATGAAGCCGACCTTGGTGGACATGTGGACCAACTCCTATTGCTGGGCTTCTCTGATGGGCGGATTCGCTGAGAGCGAGGGGCATTCCTCCGTGCGCGTGCTTTGACCCGCCCTCTGCGGATCGCTATACTGGTGCGCGGAGTTGACCCAAATGATGAAACGCAAGCGCAGAGCCTGGTTGGTGGCCCTGGTGGCCGTGATGGTGATAGCGGGGGTGGGCATCGGCGCCTACTTCTCCCTGCGGCCCCCGCCCGCGCAGAGGTTGGCGGCGACTCTGGCCGAATCGATGCCCCCCGCTCCGCCAGCCCCCCAGTCGGACCCGGTTCCAGCTCCTGCGCCCGAGCCGGCTGCCTCCCCTGCGACTGGTCCCGCGTCCTCCCTGGCCCCGCCCGCCTCGTCCGGGTCGCTGGAGGAGAAACAGTTCATCGAGATCTCCGCCACCGTGCTCATCCGCGTCGCGCAGATTCAGGACCGGCCCGACGCCAAGGACCTCATCCCGGCGATCATGGAGAAGAGCCTGAGCGAGGCGGGGGTGGGGGAGGAGGAGTTCGAGGCACTGGGCCAGAAGGTGTACGCCGACCCCGCGCGCAGCCAGCGGGTGGCCGATGCGATCCTCAAGCGCGTGGACGAGCGAGCCACCCCGGAGATGCGCATGAGGGTTGTCGACCTGGCGGAGACCATGGCGCAGATGCAGAAGGCCAAGCCACCGCAAAGGTAGGCCACTCCAGCGCTGCAGATTATCCGTTCTCCCCTCGCACTTCTCCCAGCCGCACCACGTTGTACAGGCACACCCCGGCGGCCACCAGGCTGAGCGCGAAGCCCAAAGCGTAGCGGTCGGCCTGTCCGATGAGTAGTGCTCCGGCCAACGGCGCCCAGGCGAGTACCAGGTTCAGCGTGGACAGGAAGCCGATGTAGGTGGAGCGCTTGCGGGGCGGGGCCACCTCCAACAGGTAGTTGTTGTAGCCCAACTCCAGGCCGCCGGTGGCCAGGCCCAGCAGGACGAAGACCATCGCCAGGTACGCTACGGGCGCACTAGTCGTTAGCCCGAGCAGCGACACCTGCGAGCCGGTCGGCACCAGCGGTGCGGCCAGCATAGCCAGCGGCACCAGCAAGGCCAGGGAGGAGGTGATGATCATCAGCAGGCGGTTGCCGCGGGTGTCGGAGAGGTAGCTCCATAGGGACGAGGAAAGGCTGAAGGCAAGCTGTCGGCAGATGAGAAAGATACCCACCGCCCCGACGTCGGTGTGCAGATGCTTGAGGCCGTAGGGAACGATGAACGGCACCACCAGGGCCATGGTGAGACCGTAGCCGATGATGGCACGCAGCAAACGGCGGTAGTTGGTGTCGCGCCGCCAGGCCCGCGGGCCGCGCCGCAACTGGAAGCCCAGCGGCACCAGCCGCTTCTGCGTTACCGCCGGTCGGTCCTCGCTGGCAGCGAAGGCGGAGACGCCTAGGGCCAAGGCGACCGTAGCCCACAGGGCCAGTACCCCGTAATTGCGCGGGAAGGGCAGGTCGCTCTCCGGCCCCAGTATGCGGTGCACATAGAGGCCGGCGCCTATGCACAGCAGTCCCCCGGCGAACTGGCGAATGCCGAAAAAGCGTCCCCTCAAGTTGGGCGGGATGCTGTTGCTGACGATGCTCCAGAAGGGGATAACGCCCACGCCCAAGCCCAGTCCCCACAGCAGGAAGGACGCACAGACGATCACGAAGAGCGTCAAGTGCGACAGCCCGTGCGAAAAGACCAGCACCAGGCCCAGGGCCAGCCAACTGAGGGAGCGGACCGTGGCCGACAACCAGTAGTAGGGCATCCGGTGGCGGACGGTCTCCAGGCGGTTGGCGAGAAGGGTCATGGGCAACTGCGTGGCGCAGGCGAAGATGGATATGATCAAGCCTACCCAGATGACGTTGCCGCCCATGAGCTGCACGACGAAGGCGGCTAGGACAGTACTGGGGTCCAGCAAGGCTCCACCCAGCATGGTGACCGAGCCGTTGAACAGGCCCAGGTAGAAGTTGCGGCGAGAGAGTGTGATGGGTGCGGCGGCCATGGTTGGGAATTGCAGGGGCGGGTATGGTGCTGACGGGGACGTGCGCTGGGGCAAAGCCGCAACATCCACCCCGGCGGGCTTACCCCCTTGCGGGTCTCCGGAAGGCGCAGATTCTGCCGTCATCCAGGCCCACCAGCACCAGATCGCCAGTCACGGCCAGCGACCCGGCGGCCGGGGCGGGCAAGTCGCGCCGCCACAGGAGGCGGCCGTCGCTGGCGCGCAGGGCCACCACCTCACCGCCGGTGGTGCCCAGGTACACGGCGGCGTCGGTGGACACCGGCCCGACCACGGGGTTGTCCGGCAGGCGCCGGGACCACTGTACCTGCCCGTCCGGTGACACTGCCCGGACCGCGCCCGAGGAGTCGGCTACTACTAGACGGCCGGCGACCAAGGCCGGGGCAGCGCGCACCAGACCGGGCATCTCCAGACGCGTCAGGACCTTACCGGTCCCCGCGTCCAGCAGGTACAGCGCGCCCTCGTCAGTACCCGCCGCCACCTTGTCATCGGCATAGACCACCGGTGCTCCCAGCACCGCTGCCGGCACCGCGATTCCCCACAGCCAGCGCTCCGGGGCGGAGAGGCCAGCCGTAGGCTGGCCTGAGGCGGGCTTCGGGGAGGTCTCAGGGGGAGCGGCGGAAGAAGAGGCTCCCTCGGGGGCGGCCAGGTTGACGCAGCCGATGCCGTAGCCGAGGGTGCCCACCACGGCCCGATCTCCGGTCACCGCGGGGGCAGTCCCCACCGGGCCACCGCAGTAGGTGCGCCACCGACGGGCGCCAGTGCCCAGCTGCACGCAGTACAAGAACCCATCATCCGAGCCAAACAAGACCTGATCGCCTGCGATCACGGGGAGGGTACGTAACGCGCCACCGGTGCGTTGCTCCCATAAGGCCTGGCCAGTGGCCAGGTCCAGGCAGCGCAGGCGCCCGTCTTCCGAGCCCACCAGCGCCCGTCCCTTGATCAGTAAGGGCGGAGCCAGGAAAGGGAAGGCACGGCGGAACTCGCTGTTGGGGCGCTCGGCCCCGGAGGCGACCTCCAGGGCCACCACCCGTCCGGTGTCCCAAACCGCGCACAAGTCGGGGCCGTCCACGGCGAAGTGCACCATGCCCGGGCGAGGCGGGGTGTAGACCCACGCCGCTGCGCCCCGGTGGGCATAGTGCACCAGCAGCAGGATCAGGGCTAGCACTAGCAGGGCGCCCAGTGCTATCCCCAGCCGCTGTCGCATCCGGCGCAGTCGGGTTTGTTGCCAGCGACGCCGATAGTCCAAAGGGGGTCAGTCTCTCCGTGGTATGGGCGGGATTATAGCATGAACGGAAGCGCAACGACAGGCTGAACGGCTGCGGGGTACCCCTCTGTTCCCCCGCCCTCGCGGGAGAAGGCGACCAGGGGCCAGACTCCTCGACCGGCCCCTCCTCGCGGAGAGGGAGGATACTGCCCTCCACTTGCCGAATCCATCCTTGCCCGGCCGTGTGGGCAGAGGTGAGTTTGATGAACGAGAACGCAGAACTCTTGGCGGAGCTGGAGACCCTCTGCCGCGAACGCCAGGCCGTCATCCTGGTCCATCACTACCAACCCCCGGAGATTCAGGACCTGGCTGACTTCCTGGGTGATTCGCTGGGTCTGAGTCGTCAGGCGGCCGCCACCGACGCTGAGGTCATCGTCTTCTGCGGGGTGCACTTCATGGCCGAGACGGCCAAGCTGCTCTCCCCGGACAAGACGGTGCTCATGCCCGAACCCCGCGCGGGCTGCCCCATGGCCGACATGGTCACGCCGGAGCGGCTGCGGGAGTTCCAGGCCCAGTATCCCGACGCGCCGGTGGTGGCTTACGTCAACACCACCGCGGCGGTCAAGGCGGAGTCGGACATTTGCTGCACCTCCGCCAACGCCCCGGCCGTGGTGCGCTCCCTCCCCGAGGACCAAGTAATCTTCGTCCCCGACCAGTACCTAGCCGACTGGGTGGCGAAGCAGGTGCCGGTGAAGGAGATCGTCCGCTATCCCGGCTTCTGCCCCACGCACATCGCCATCAAGCCGGAGGAGATCATCCAGCTCAAGCAGGAGCACCCGCGGGCGGCGGTGGTAGCCCACCCGGAATGCCCGCCGGACCTTCTGGCCCTGGCTGACGCGGTGCGCTCCACCAGCGGCATGGTCAAGTTCGCGGGGGAGACCGAGGCTGACGAGATCATCGTCGTTACCGAGGTGGGGATGCTGCACCAGCTCAAGGAGAAGTACCCGGCCAAGACCTTCTACGGGATCGGCACCGCTGTCTGTCGCAACATGAAGATGACCACGCTGCCCAAGCTAGTCGCCTGCCTGCGGGAGATGACGGGCGAGATCACCGTACCGGAGGAGATGGCGGTGCGGGCGCGCCGGGCGGTGCAGAGGATGGTGGAGATCGGGTAGACTCCGCCCCGCGCGCTTTTTTGACTTCGCCCTTACCCCCCGCTATAATCCCCTCGCCGTTCCTCACCACGCTGCTTTCTCACCCGGAGGATCTCACCATGCCTCAGATCAAGCTCGCCTTGCTCAGTGTCTCCGATAAGACCGGTCTCGTCGGTTTTGCCCGCGGCTTGCGGGAGAGGGGGGTGAGGATACTCTCCACCGGCGGCACCAAGCGCGCCCTGGAGGAGGCCGGGATCGAGGTAACCGCTGTCGAAGACTACACCGGCTTCCCCGAGATGATGGAGGGCCGCGTCAAGACCCTGCACCCCAAGGTCCACGGTGGCCTGCTGGCGCGGCGGGACATCCCCGAGCACCAGGCCCAGGCGGCGGCCCATGGGATCGAGATGATTGACCTGGTCTGCGTCAACCTCTACCCCTTCCGCCAGACCGTCGCCAAGCCCGACGTCACCTTGGAGGAAGCGGTGGAGAATATCGACATCGGCGGGCCGACCATGCTGCGCTCGGCGGCCAAGAACTTCGCCGCCGTCGCCGTCATCTGCAATCCGGCGCGGTACGACACCATCCTGGAGGAGATGCGCGCCTCGGGCGGGGAGGTCTCCGCGGAGACCCGGCGGCAACTGGCCCTGGAGGTCTTCGCCCATACCGGGCAGTATGACGCGGCCATCGCCATGTGGCTGTCGCAGGCGTTCGCCGCTGAGGAGAGTCAGTTCCCCGGCTACTTCGCGCCGTGGTACGTCAAGCAGGGCAGCGACCTGCGGTACGGGGAGAACCCGCACCAGTCGGCGGTGCTGTATGCGCAGGTGGACGCGCCGGAGCCGGGGCTGGCCCAGGCGGTCAAGCTGCACGGCGAGCGGGAGCTGTCCTTCAACAACTACCTGGACCTGACGGCGGCACTGGAGACCGCCCGGGACTTCGCCGAGCCTACGGCGATCGTCATCAAACACCTCACCCCCTGTGGCGCGGCCACCGCGGCGACGCTGCAGGAGGCCTTCGTGGACGCCTGGTCGGTCGACCCCATCTCCGCCTTCGGTGGAGTCATCGGCCTCAACCGCGTGGTGGACGCCGAGACCGCGCGGATACTGGGCAGCGGCAACTTCCTCAAGGAAACCATCATCCCGCGCTACCGCGAGGAGTCTGGGGATACCGAGACCAACATCATCAGCGCCTTCGTCGAGGCGATCATCGCCCCCGGCTACGAGCCGGAGGCCCTGGAGTTGCTCAAGCGGCGCAAGAACCTGCGAGTGATGCTGCTGGAGGATTTCTGCCCGGAGGGCCGCCGGCGAGACCTGGACCTGAAGAAGATCCCTGGCGGCCTGGTGGTGCAGAGCCCGGACCTGGACTTCGTGACGGAGGCGGACCTGCAGGTAGTGACGAAGAAGGCGCCCACCCCGGACCAGATCGCCTCGCTGCTCTTCGCCGACCGTATCGCCAAGCACGTGAAGAGCAACGCCATCGTGCTGGTGCAGGGCACGCGGCTGGTAGGCTGCGGGGCGGGGCAGATGAGCCGCTTCGACTCCTGCGTCATCGCCGCCCGCAAGGCCGGCCGGCGCGCGCTGGGCGCTTGCCTGGCTTCGGACGCCATGTTCCCGGCCCGCGACGGCCTCGACGCGGCGGCGGCTACCGGGGCGGTGGCGATCCTGCAACCGGGCGGGTCCAAGGCCGACGAGGAGGTCATCGCGGCGGCGGATGAGCACGGCATCGCGATGGTGTTCAGCGGGATGCGGCACTTCTGGCACTGAGGGGAGCCTCACCCCCTGCCCCCTCCCCTGGCAGGGGAGGGGGAACAATGAAAGGGAGAACGAGGAGGAAAAGGATGTCCGGCAGTGCGCGGTCGGGCGACGAACGGGAGGGGGAGAGAGTCTACCGGTCTCAACCATTGGAGCGCCTGGTGGAGGGTGTCGCGACGGATGACAAGATCACGTTCGCGCGCGAGCAACGGCGCGAGGGCAGCGATCCGGAGAAGACGCTTTGGGAATGCCTGCGAGGCAAGAAACAGGGCTTCAAGTTTCGACGGCAGCACCCGCTCGACGATTTCGTCCTGGACTTCTTCTGCCATGAGGTGAGGTTGGCGATAGAGGTAGATGGCGGGCACCACGCGGACCAGGAGACATATGATCAGTGGCGTGACGAGAGATTGGCGGCGATGGGCATCGCTACGTTGAGGATTCCTGCGCACGAGGTTGAGTCAGATCTCTTCGGTGTGCTCAGGGCCATCCGCGCGGCCTGCCAAGCCCGCATGGAAAGGCAGTAGTCGGGTTTGCCAGGCCCGTATTCCTCCTTCTCTCTGTTTGTTCCCCCTCCCCTGCCAGGGGAGGGGGCAGGGGGTGGGGCTCGGAGGGCGCGGGAGGTTTTCGTTCTCATCTCGGGGAAGGGGAATAAGTTACCGATGGTCCGGCGCGGGCCTCGACGCGCGGTTCGTCGTTCATTGAGAAAGGTCTGACTCCCTATGGTAAATCGCACTCTCGCGCAAGCTGATTCGCAGATTGCGCAGATCCTGGCCAAGGAAACCGAGCGCCAGGAGAAGACGCTGATGCTGATTCCCTCGGAGAACTACGCTAGCCGCGCCGTCATGGCGGCTTGCGGCTCCGTGTTCACCAACAAGTACGCTGAGGGCTACCCCGGCAAGCGCTACTACAATGGGTGCCAG
Source organism: Candidatus Zipacnadum vermilionense (assembly GCA_029821755.1). GTDB lineage: Bacteria > Armatimonadota > Zipacnadia > Zipacnadales > Zipacnadaceae > Zipacnadum > Zipacnadum vermilionense. The sequence continues at coordinate 239,235 of JALGSV010000007.1, forward strand.
TACTACGACGAGCTGGAGCAGGTCGCCATCGACCGCGCCAAGGCTCTGTTCAAGTGCGACCACGCCAACGTGCAACTGCACACGGGCTCGCAGGCGAACATGGCGGCGTACTATGCGATGCTCAAACCCGGTGACAAGATCATGGCCATGAGCGTCGCCCAGGGGGGGCATCTGACCCATGGGGCGTCGGTCAACTTCTCCGGGCAGATGTACGAGTCGCATTTCTACGGCCTGGACCCGGACACCGATCAACTCAATTACGAGCAGATCCGGCAGATGGCCATGGAGGTGCGGCCGCGGCTGGTTATCTGCGGCGCGAGCGCCTATCCGCGCGTCATCGACTTCCGCATCTTCAAGGACATTGCCGACGAGTGCGGGGCCTACCTGATGGCCGACATCGCCCACATCTGCGGGCTGGTGGCGGCGGAGGTGCACCCTACCCCGGTGCCCTTCAGCGACATCGTGACCTCGACGACGCACAAGACCCTGCGCGGGCCGCGCGGAGCGCTGATGCTGTGCAAGGAGCAATGGGCGGGGAAGGTGGACCGGGCGGTGTTCCCCGGCGTGCAGGCCGGGCCGCTGATGCACATCGTGGCGGGCAAGGCGGTGGCCTTCAAGGAAGCTGGCGAGTTCGGCTTCCGCGAGTACCAGCGCCAGATCGTCCGCAACGCCCACGCCCTGGCCAAGACGCTGCTGGACGAGGGGTTCACTCTGGTGACGGGAGGGACGGACAACCACCTGCTGCTGGTGGACCTGCGCAATAAGGGCATCACCGGCGCGGAGGCGGCGGACAGGATGGAAGTGGCGGGGATGGTGGTTAACAAGAACCTCATCCCCAACGACCCGACGCCCCCGGCGGTGACCAGCGGCATTCGCCCCGGCACCCCCGGGCTGACTACGCGGGGCATGAAGGAACCGGAGATGGCCCTGGTCGGCAGGTGGATCGCGCGGGTCATCCACGAGGGGAAGAGCAATCCGCAGGTGCTAGACAAAGTGCGGGGCGAGGTAGAGGAGCTCTGCGCGGCGTTCCCGATCTATCTGGACCTGTAGCCCTCAAGGGGACGGACACCTCTTCGGTGGACCGAAGAAGCATCAGCCCCCAGGGAGCCTCCACGTCACCATCTCTGCCTTCCCTCGCGCCAGCGGGGAGGCGTCGGCTTTCTCCACGTGGCCATCGGCGTAGACCACGTTGAATTTCCCGCGGTGGGGGCCCTTACCGTTGAGGAGAGGCGCGTCGGCGGCTACCGCCAGGCTTTGGTTGCCGTCCTGGAGACGCTGGAAGTCCATCTGCCGCGCGGTGGGGTAGGGCATGCCGTCGTGGCGGGCGGGGCAAACCCAGGTGGCGTGGGGAATGCCGCGCGATTCGAGCGCCGCCGACCAGTCCCCGCGAGGCGGCGGCGCGCCGTAGTCCATCGCGTACATCCGCATCCCCAGGGCGATCACCTTCAACTGTCCGCCGCAGCGCTCCCGGTCGGCCGTCTCCCGCACTAACCCCAGCCCCTGTCGCGCCAGCAGCCCTCCCACTACGGTTCCCGCCAGGAATATCACCACTGCCAGCAGTGGTCCCAGCCATAGCGAGCGACTCGAGCGGCCCCGGGGCGCGGGCTGAACGGGAGCCGCGGCAGGCTGAACCGGCGCCGCTTGCGGAGTCGGAGGCGGTCCCACCGGTCGCGGCGGCGAAACCGGGGGTGGGGGGGCGGGGAGAGTTGGGGTGGAGAAGACCTCGGTGGGCACGAGCCAGTTGCCCTGCGGGTCCCAGGTCACCCGGTCTTCGGGCCGCAGCTGGCCCTGGAAGTAGAGCAACTCCAGCGTCTCCCAGTCGTACGGCCCATGCACCTGGCCCTCGCGCGCCAGCCAGGCGGGTACATAGGTGCCGCACTGCGGGCAGGTCGTACCGCTGTGTGGCAGCGGGCCTTGGCACTGGGAGCAGGTGGGTAGTGGCATATTTTGTCTCTGTCCCGGCAGGCGGCGCGGGCCTCCCGGAGGCTCTCTTCCCCCGCCCCTACACCTCGTCCGGCGTGTACTCTTCCCCGCTGCGGCGCAGACAGTTGACGGCCTCGGCGTCCAGCTCGGCTATCTGCTCCAGGCGCTCGTAGTGCTCGGCGCGCCACTCTGGATGAGCCCAGAGAATCTCCCCTTCCGGTGCGGCCAAGGCCACGCTCAGCGGCTCCAGCAAGTCGAGGAGATGATCGTACAGGGCGGCGGCTCGCGCGACCCAGGCTGCCGCCGGTTGCGGGAGCTGCTCCCGTTGCGCCTCGAGGAAGTCGCGCGCCGCGGTCCGGGCCCCCACCAACGCCGTCAGGGCCGCCGCGGCCTCCCCCGCCACCGGTGCCGTCGGCTCGACCTGGTCCGACAAGAGATGCAGCCAGGTCCGGTACGCGCCGGCGCAGCCCGGCCGGTCCTGCTCCCAGCAGGCGCGCGCCGCGGCGGCGGCGGCGGCCCGCAGCGTCTCAGCATGCGCCGGCTCGCCGGGGCCGAGGGCGAGAAGCAGGTTGCCCTGGGCGGGAGCGGCGATATACGGGTCTCCGGGCGCGTTGTGCGGCCCATACCCGCAGATCAGGCCCCCGGTCGGACAACCCGCCAGTAGCGCCCAGCTCGGCTCCGCCGGCGGCCAGCCGCCTAGCACTACGGGGCGATCCGCGGCCGTCTCCTGCGCCACGAGTTGGAGTATCCTCTCCGGCGCGATACCCTCTGAGGCGGTCAGAACCTCGGCCCGGCGGTAGCCCAGCGCGGCCAAGACGGAGCTCAAGTCCAGCGCCGGCGCCCGTGGAGTGTACGCACAAACGGGCCCTCGCAGCCGGAAGGCCTCGCCGCTCACCGCCGCTAAGGCAGGGAAAGCGCCGGGGAAGCCCGCATACGCTAGAGCCTGCCCGAGCACTGGCAACAAGTCCGCTGCTCCCGTCATCGAGGGGCAGGGCAGGCCAGGGAGCAGCCGGCTATCGGGTCCCCTGGCGCTCAGGTTCAGGCGCGAGAGCATGAGGTGCGGGATGCCGCCATTTCACTCGCCCTTGATGTTGATGGTCTGCGTCTCCACCACCGTCCCATCTGCGTCCAGTAATTCGGCGACCACTTGGTACTTGTCGGCTACGCCCAGCAGCGGCAGCTTCAGGTCGATCGCCTCGGTCTGCCACTGGCCGTCCTCATTCGCGGTGCAGGTCACCTGCGCCACCTGGCCACTGAGTTCTACCAGGATGCGGGTGTTGTAGGTGAGGGTGATCCGCACCTCGGAGGCAGGCGGCGCCAGCCCGGCGATGGTCAGATCGCGCGGGGCCACGTCGCCCTCGGTCGGTTGGTTCACCTTGAGCGACTTGGGCAGGCCCATCCGGATCGCGAAGGGCGTGGTAGCGGCCAGTTGGAGGTCCTGGTCGGCGTCATCCTTGGCGCGGACAGTAACCGGGGCGGGCACCGCCCGGTCGCCGGGGACCACCTGGTAAGTCGCTCGGTAGGTGATTAGCCCCGCCTGGTCAGAGACCTCCACCATCGGCAGGTCGGTCTTGAAGGTTCCCAGATCGGCCACCGGGTTAGTCAAGGGGGCCACGGCGTAAGCCTGCACCGTGAGGGTGTCGCCCTCGGTCAGCGCCTGCAGCCCGTCCTGGCTCACACCAATCAGCGGCATATCCGGAGCGAGGGTCACGGTGAAGTTCCAGCGCCGCGTCTTTTCGTTGCCCGCCTTGTCCTTGACGGTGAAGTCCGCTTGGTGCAGGCCTGCCGTCAACGCCGGGGCCTGGACTGCCGCCCGTGTGCGCAAGACCACCAGGCCCTCGGTCAGCGTCTGGCCGTCCAGGGCGAAGCGGACGCTGGTCAGGTCTGGACCGCTGCCCTGGTCGGAGAACAGCACTGCCAGCGCTGGGGTCGCGTTGGACAACTGCGAGTTGGGTGCCGGCACGGGCCTGGTGATAGCCGGGGGGATGGTGTCAAAGGTGATCCTCTGCTCAGCGGTGAGAGGCTCCGCCTGTTGAGCACCTTTGGTCAGGCTGGCGGTGAGGTCGGCACTGGTAAGGTCGGCGTTGGCCGGCACCACGAATTCGCCGGCATACCGTCCCGCCGGCTCTTCCCCGGTGGCCATGTGCGGGTACTCGTCGCCGAGGGAGAACGTGACCGTCGCCCCCGCCGTGCCCTGGATCAGCACCTGCAGCGTCTCGCCCGCGCGCAGAGGGCGAGAGTAGTTGGCCGGCGCCACTGACAGGAGTTGGACAGCTGCCTGCTGCGGCCCGACGGGATGCGAGGCGGTGATGTCCCACACCTGGTTGAAGGTCGGGTTGTAGCGCACCGTCAGGTCCGCTCCCGGCGTCAGGGAGGCCAGGTCCACGTCTTCGCCGGCGGCAGTGTGTACCTGCACTCCCGCGCCCAGGTCGAGAGTGGTGCCGTCAGCGAGAATCAGCCGGTTCTGGCCTACGGCGTGCAGCTTGCCGGTTCGTTCTCGGTAGGTCGCGGCCAGGCGGGTCACCCGGTCCTGCGCGTTGAGGGTCAGATGTACCTGATCACCCGGGTGCAGGTCGTTCAGAGTAGCGGGCTTGGTCGGCTGCCCTTCCTCGGCGCGAGTGTAGGTAATACCCGCGGCGGCCACGTAGGCCTGGGCCGCGATGCCCGCTCCGGCCTGTACCAGGAAGGCGGGCGGCGGGCCGGGGTAGGCCTGCAGCAACATGCCGGTGGTCCCGTCGGTGGTGGTGGCGGGGGGCGGCGTCCCGGTGAAGACCAGGGCCGCCGTCTGCTGGGCGGCGTCCCAAGTGTACTGTGCTCCCCAGGCATGAGCCAGAACGGCAAGCGGCACTTGGGGGACGCCATTAGCCAGCGTGGGCGCCACCGCGGTGGCCTCGGGCACCTCGTGGTCTACCTGGACCAGAGCCTGCCCTACCCACATCTGCACCGTCACCTCGCCCCGGACCAGGCGGATGAAGCCGGGGTCGGGGTCAAAAAGCCACTCGGCGCCTAGCGCCTCGGCAAGGGCTTGCAGCGGCGCGAACACCTCACCACCATCCCCCACGCGCGTGAGAGGCGCACCCAACGTTACCGGCTGGCCGTCCACCGTCAACTGGAGGGCGGCGGGCGCGGCGGAAGAAAGACTCGGCGCAATCGCCAGGGCGATCAGTACGGCGGCCGCTGTCCAGAGAAGTGACGACCAGGGATAGGGCGAGAATTTGCGCATGGAACTCACTCCTTGCCTAGAGGATAGGGGCCAGAGCTTGGCCCAGACGATGGTTCAGTTGGTGCCCCGACTGGTAGGCGACGACTCTCCCCTGCAGCGGGCGTCCCAGCAGGTAGAGGTCGCCGATCAGGTCCAGGAGCTTGTGCCTGGCAAAGGCGTAGGGCAGCACCGGATCGGCAGAGAAGTGGTCGGCATACAGCACAATCGCGTTCTCCTCCGACCCGCCCCGCAGCAGCCCCTGCTCCTGGGCATAGCGTGCTTCCGCCTCGGTAGTGAAGGTGCGCGCGGGGGCGATTTCGGCGGCGAAGTCGTCAGTCTCCGGCCGATAGCGGGCCCACTGGCGACCCACCAGCGGGTGCGGGTGATCCAATACGTACACGTACTCGGTCTCCTGCGCCGGGGTCGCGGAGACGAAGGACTCACCTTCGCACGCCACATGGGGCTGCGTCACCACCACGGGGAGTATTTCGCCCCCCATCTCCCTGACGCCTGCCGCGACCAGCAGTTCCGTCCAAGGCCGGGCGCTGCCGTCTAGAAGGGGAATTTCCGGGCCATCCACCTCGACGAGGGCGTCGGTTATCCGCTCGGCACACAGAGCGGCCAGCAGGTGCTCGATGTAGATGACGTTGCTGTCCGGCGTGCCCACGGCGCTGCAACCAGGCGCGGCGAAGGCGGCGGACAAGTCCAGCGGCCAGGCCTGGCCAGTGTCGAGACGCGCCAGACGCAGGCCCGTCCCCTCCGCCGCCGGATGGAAAGTGACGCGGAGGGTCTGCCCGCTCCGGACGCCGATGCCCGCTAGCTCTCGGGAATGCGCCAGAGTGCGCCGACTAGCCATTCAGTTCCTCCGGGAGGTTGCGCAGCAGTTCGCGTAGGAAGTCCGGGCAGGCCGGGTGGGTGAGCAAGTCAGACAGAGGGTGGGCGGTCAGGCCGCCGCCACCCAGGCCCCACCAGCCCAGCACGCCCCCACCGAAGGCGACCATGCCCACGGCCGTGCCGCCGATCGCCACGAGCCCCACGGCCATGCCGCCCAGGGCCAGCCCCAACCCCACCGCCGCCCCGCCTATCGCCACTACCCCCAGCGAGAAGCCCCCCAGCGCGATCCCGCCAAAGGCCGCACCTCCCAGCGCCAGGACGCCCACGGCGACGTTGCCGATAGCGATGATCCCCTTGGCGACCAGCGGCTTGCCGGTAGCCGGGTCAAAGCCATTGGCGATGTGCACCAGGGGCCAGCCCCAGACGGTGGTCGGGCTTTTGTACTCGCGGCTCCAGCGCGCACCCGACCCGCCCTGGACGGCCAACTGGGCCTCCAGCCGCGCCAGGCGCTGCTCCAACTGCTCCCGATCACCGGACCTGCGGTCTGCCATGCCAATCACCCCGCCCGCAGTATAGGAAGGGCGGTATGGTGGTGTCAAATCGCGAGATCGGCCGGGGATCGTGGACCGTAGAACGGCGAGGCATGCCCGGATCTCGCCCAGCCCAATACCCTCGGCGCTGGACCGCGCCCCACGATCACGGCCGGTTCCCCTTGCCAGTTGCTTCCCGATTTGATAGAATACACGAGTACGATTCGTATGCCGTCCTCCTCCGGGAGGGGGCGCGGCTAATGGAGGCTGCTTAGTCAGGATGATCATGTTTTTTGCTGTATTGGCTAGTCTGTCCGGCATCGCCATCATTGCTTGCATCTGCCTGCAGACCGCTAGCCCTGACGCCGGGTTCTCGGCGGCCATGGGGGGTGGTGGGGGTGGCGACTCCAGCTCACGCAAGAGCGGCCAGGACCTGGTCCTTGAGCGTGTGCTGAAGGCCAGCGCCGTCATCTGGGTTATCTCCTGCCTGATCCTCGCCATACTGCGGCCGGGTGCCGGGCTCTAGCCATGGATCACCTGTGGGCCCCGTGGCGCATGCAGTATGTGACCGGCGAGAAGGCGGAAGGCTGCGTTTTCTGCGCCGCGCCGGGAATGCCGGAGGACGCCGGCGCCCACGTGCTGTACCGGGGCGAACACAATTACGTCATACTAAACAGGTTTCCGTACAACAGCGGCCACCTGATGGTGGTCCCCTATGAGCATATGCGCGATTTTGCCGCGCTCTCGCCCGCCCAACTGGCAGAGATGATGGACCTGGCTCAGGCGGTCATCGAGGCCTACAAAGTCTGCCTGCGGCCGGAGGGGGTTAACCTGGGGATGAACCTGGGGCAGGCGGCCGGGGCGGGCATCGACGACCATGTGCACCTGCACCTGGTCCCGCGCTGGTGCGGTGATACGAACTTCACTACCACGGTGGGCGACACTCGCGTGGTGCCGCAAAGCCTGGAGGACTGCGCAGCGCTAGTCGGCTCGGCACTGCGTGAAGTCATGGCCCGGCGCCGCGCCGGCGCTTAATCGGATACCGGGAACTGGAACTAATCATCGTCTGTCGGGCGGCATATTAGATGGCCGTACCGCAAAGGGGCGTAAGCAGATGAGATACCGCGTCATACTCAGCCCGGCCCTGGTTCTGTTCGCATTCTTCGCCTCGCTTGTTCTGGGGACAGGCCAAGTCTGCGCTCAGGTCAAGATTGAGGCCCCCAAGGACGGGGGCACCGTCTTCGGGGTGGTGACCGTGCAGGCCTCCAAGGCTGACCCCAACGACGGCTGGGTTGCCTTCCGCGTTACCCCCGCCGACCAGAAGTTCCTGGTGGCGGTCACCACTCCCTTCGCCTTCGAGTGGAACACCGCGGCCCGCGACGACAAGGCCAAGCAATTGTACGCCGACGGTGACTATACCCTGGAGGCGGCGGCTTACGACGGCTCCGGTAAGCAGCAGGGCATCAGCACGATCACGGTCCACGTCAAGAACGCCATCGAGTCGAGCGCCTTCGGCCAGAAGGTCCTCCTGAGGACCAGTTACAGCCGCGCCGACGTCTTCCTCTACCAACTGGAGGGCAGTCAGGTGGTGGACGTGCCCGACCCCGCCGGCGACAAGTTGCGCAACCCGCCGGAGATGGATGCCGCCGCCGGTCCCATGGGTGGCATGATGCCGCCGATGGGCGGCATGGGCGGCATGGGCATGGGTCAGAGCACCGTGGGTGTCCCCTCCACCGTACGCATCAAGAGCGACGCGACCTGGACCCTGGAGGTGCTGACCCCCAGCGCCACCGGTCGCGCGATCGTCGACCAGGACCTGAAGCTCGGGTACTTCCTGTGTACCTGGGTCTGGCCGAAGAAGATGAATGAGAAGACGTACAAGATGGACCGGAACGTCCCGGACAAGTTCTCCGGCTGGTTGCCCGGCAACAAGACCGAGGCGCCGACGGAGGGACGCTTCTACCGCTTCAAAGTCATGGCCAACGGCAAGTTTGAGGAGATGCATAGGAACGACCCCGCCTTCCCCATGGGCCAGTTCTACACCGAGCTACCCACGGACCCGGTCAGCCCCGGCTCGACCTGGAACGGGAAGATGGCGATGATTACGGGACTGACCGACTCCGATACCAGCTTCGTGCCCGCCACCTTCCGCCTGGAAGGCTTTGAGTACCGCGGCAAGTACCGCTGCGCGCGCATCAGTGCGACCCACACCGAGACCGACGTCCAGATCCCCTGGGATCTGCCCGGCGCGCCCGCCTCTTCCTCCATCGGCGGGCTCGGCGGCACCGCAGGGCCACCCGGCGCCGCGCCGGGTGGCATGCCTGGCATGAGTCCCATGATGGGGCCGGGCGGCGGCGCCATAGGCGGCGGGGCGATGGGCGGCATGGGTGGCATGGGTGGCATGGGCCAGACCGGCCCGGACGGTGAGCCCGCCGGTACGCTCAAGGGAAACGTCACCATCAAGCGCGTGGCCTACTTCGCCATCGACGAGGGCCGCTTCGTCGCTTTCGAGGATACCGTCAACAAGAAGGTCAGCCAGATCCTACTTCCTGACCCGATGGAGATGGGGGGCGGCATGATGGGTGGTGGGATGATGGGGGGCGGCATGATGGGCATGAAGCCGCTGGACTATCGCGGTCTCAACCACCTGGATGCCACCGAGAAGATGGGCTCCCTGGTGGGCGCCGGCGGCGGCCTGGGGGGCGGCATGGGCGGTATGATGGGCGGTCCTGGCGGGATGATGGGCGGGATGATGGGCGGGATGGCCCCTCCGCCGATGCCCGGGATGCCGGGGATGATGCCCCCCGGCGGCGGGCCTCCGGGCGGCATGATGGGCGGCATGATGCAGATGGAGCCGCCGGTGCCGGCCGTCATCAACATTGACACCACGCTCAAGGTGGAGGAGGTCCGGCAGGTCGCCGGCCACGCCGTGGCCGCCCGTACCAGTCTCTAGCCTCCCAGTATGCCACAGGGGCGGATGACTCCCCTGATCACACGAGGAGGGGCCGGATAGGTGGCTCGCCCCGCTAGGGGGCGCGTCACGGAACCTATCCGGCCCCTCTTGTGTTGTGAGGGGTGCCTACTCATCCCCCGCCGGAGGTCCAAGGTGCGCACACTCCTGCTGATCTGCTGCCTCGGTACGCTCGGCGCTTTGAGCGCCCCCGTACGGGCCGACGATACCCCCGCCAGTCTTACCCATCACCTGGAGATCGCCGTCTGGTACGACGGTGGCAGCGGCAGCCTCGGTCCCCTGGGCGATCTCTGCTGGCTCTTCCAGCAGCGCCACAAGGAGGTGATGGTCAACCTCCGCCGGTACCCCACCCTGACCGCCTACGGGCTCCTGACGCGCTGGACCACGATCGACCCCGGCGGCGCCCCCGACCTGCTGGTAATCAGCAGCTCCTGGATCACCCAGTTCAAAGACTCCCTGGTGACGCTGGACGAACTCGCCACCGGCCCTGCCGCCAAGAAGTTCGTCCCCGGCGCGCTGGAGTTGTTCACCGTCGACGGACACCTGCGGGCGGTGCCGTGGAGCCTGGCCGCGCGCGTGCTGGTGGTGCGTAGCGACCTGCTGGAGGAGAAGAAGCTCCAGGCGCCGGGGGACTGGAAACAGGTGGCGGAGGTAGCCGCGGCGCTGCATGACCCGCCGCAACTCTACGGTCTTGGCCTGCCCGGCCGCGAGAACGGGGGCGGAGCGGCACTGCTGCAGGAGATGATGTGGGCGGAGGAGGACGCGCTGCTAGGGCCCACCGGCGAGACCGACTTCACCAGTGAGGGCAAGGTCCGCGCCCTGGAGCGCTACGCGGAGTTGACCAAGTCCGCCCAGCCGGAAATCCTCACCTGGACCCAGAGCGATCTGGAGGGTCTCTTTGCCGCCGGGCGTCTGGGGATGGTGGTCACCGACACTTGGGCGGCGCGGTCCTGGCGCGGAGCGCAGGGGATGCCCGCCTTTCAGGTCCTGCCGCTGCCGGGTGGGCGTCGGCCGGTGGGGCACCTGCTCGGGGATGGCCTGGCAGTCTTTGGCAAGAGCCCGGAGCGGGAGCTGGCCCTGCAATTCGTACAGACCGTACTGCAGCCGCAGGCGCAGCGCAAACTGGTGGAGTGGGGCGGGCTGCCGGTACACCAGAACCTGCTGAACGAGGCGGCTAAAGGCCCCTTCCTCAGTGCGGTGTTGCCTACGGTGCCGCAGGCGCGCATCGTCCCTCCCTTCCAGCCTCGAGCCCTCAACCAGGCGCTGGACTATGCCCTGCACTTGGCCCTGAGCGGGCGCGCCTCCCCGGCGCAAGCCCTGGCCGCCGCGCAGAACGCCCTTCGCGGCCAAACCACCCCCACCACCCCAGGAGCCCCGCCAGGAGTGGGGTAGAGGGAATCGACAAACGATAGTCGATGAATGATAGATGGAGAGTTATAGATAGGGGTGCGGCCGGACTTGGGGATGTCACGCCCTGGCGCTCCCCATTTATCCTGCATCGTTCATTGCTTCAGCTTCTCCACCCACTCCGCGTCCGTCTTCTCTCCCGTTTTCCCCAAGGCCTCGGCCGTCTGCGCGGCCATTAGCTTGAGGGCCTCCAGGTCGCCGGTCCGGAGGACCTGCATGGTCTGCATCAGCAGTTGCACCTCCGGCGAGCCCTGGAGAATATTGGCCAGCAGTGGCGCCATCTTCCGGCGGTACTCCAGCGCGCGGGCCGGGTCGCCCTGCTGCTCGGTGCGCCGGGCCAGGTAGTCCCACGCGAACAGGTAGGTCGGGTCGGGGTATTCCAGCGCGGCGTACTTGCGCACCGGCGTGTCATACAAGTCGGCCAGCTTCTGCCAGGAGGCGGTGGCCAGTTCCTCCCGCCCGGCTTGTGCCGCCAGTCGCGCCTGGTCCGCCAGACCCAGGAGGTAGTTGGGGTTGCACTGCAGGGCCGTGCCCGCGGCGGCCAGAGCTGCGTCCAGTTCTCCTGCCTTCCCATACAGCAGCGCCAGCTTCCGCCAATTGCTGGGGTCGGAGGGTCGCAAGGCCGTCACCCGCCGGCGAGCGGTGATAGCCTGGGCCAGAGCAGCGGTGTCACGCTGCGGATCGCGCACCTGTCCATGCCAGGCCCTCGCCAGCATGTCCCACGCCTCTGCGTCCCAGGGGTCGGCGCGGGTAGCCGCTGTCGCCTGGTCCGCCGCGCCGCGCGGGTCGCCGGCTCCCCGCGCCGCGGACGTTGCGGCTAGGCGGGTCTGTGCGACTAGGAAGATACTCAGTCCTACCGCCACCAGCCCCAGCGCGACCAACGCCAGGACCCTCCGCCACGATCGCACCGGGGCCGGGGATGCCTCCCTCGCCTCTCCGTCGGCCAGCGCCGCTCCCGCCAGCAGGAATAGCGACGCCGTGACCGCCGGGCAGTACCAACTATAGTCTACGAGGTTGTGCACTAGGAATCCGGCCAGGGCCGCCAGCGCCGCACAGGGGAGTAGCCGTCCGAGTCCCCCCTCGCCCGTAGGGAGAGGGGGCTGCGGGAGTGAGGCGGCTCCCAGCCTCCGCCGGAGGGCCCGAATAACCAGCACCCACAGCGCCAGAAAGGCCGCCAGTCCCGGTAGACCTGCCTCCGTCGCTACCTGCAAGTAGCTCTGGTGCCCCAGGCGGGTGAAGCCGGTCTCGGCGTAGGGCGGGTAGGACCACTCAAAGCTCCCCGGCCCGAAGCCCTGCAACGGGCGGGCCTGAATCATGCGCACCATGCCCGCCCAGGTATAGTAGCGGAACATCGCTGAGTTAGATTGGGTGCTGAAGGCGGCGACTACGCGGTTGCGCAGGGGCGGCGCCAGCAGGCTCAGGGCGATGCCCGCCGCCACCAATACCAACACCGACCGCCGCAGCCGCCAGCTCGTGGCCGTCCCCGCCGGCGCCAGCGTCCAGCTCAAGGTAATCGCCGCCGCAATCGCCCCCAGTGCCCCGCCCTTGGAGCCGGTCAGGGGCAAGGCGACGACCATCAGCGCCACCGCCGCCACCGACAGTGGCCGCGCCCAGGAGTGGGTGCCGGCCTCGCGAGGGGCACCAGCGGCTGTAGGGCGCGGGCTTCGTGCCGCGCCCCTCCCCCGAGCAGGGGCGGGCGGCGTAGCACTCTCCCCTCGCCAATACCTCGCGACCAGCGCTACCCCCGCCGGGAGGCTCACCAGCAAGTACGCCGCGACCAGGTTAGGGTTGAAGAAGGTGGCAAAGACGCGCCACTCGACCGAGCCGGTATTGCGCAGAGTCTGCAGGTATTCTCGCAGGGCGATCGCCGCGACGATCGCCCCCCCGAGCGCCAGGGCCCCGGCCAGGGCCTCGCCCCACCGCCCCCCCAGAAGCGCTCGGGCCAAATGAAAGCACAGCACATAGGAGAGCACCTGCACCACCACCAGGATCGCTCCATGCGTGTAGGGCGCCCAGAGGATACCTGCCGCCATCAGTACCAACAGCGCCAGCCACGCCCAGTCTTCCGCCGCTCGCGGACCCCAGCCTCGCCCGCCGCGCCCGTAACCCCCGACCACGAACAGCCCGGCCGCTAGTACCGTCACTAGCGCTACCAACCCGGTCTGCCAATCGAACAGCCGCCCGCCGAACAGCGGCAGCGTAACTCCCAGCGCCAACACCAGCCCGCGCGCCACCTGCTGGACAACCGGCAGGGGCGGCGGGGCGACGGGGGCGGGTGGAGTTGGCGACTTGCGCTTCTTCATCAGGTGACGGACCCCCAGGGAACCTGTGGCAGCGCCATCTTCACCGTTTTCTCGCGGAAAACCTGCTGCGGCGCGGAGGACCCGACGAGGCACGCGGCGAAGAAGGGCTCTCAGCCATCTGCACTCGAGAGGACGGTCTTTATGCGAACGAGTCTCTACACGTTGGTTACTCGCGAGTTCACCCTGCAGGAGAGCCTAGAGATGGCGGTCCAGGCCGGCTTCCCGGCGGTTGATCTCCGCCAAGGCCATAACGCCGAGGACACCATTCATCTCAGCATCAGTATCAGCGACGCCGAGGCCGAGGCGGTCCGGGGCCTGGTAGAGGCTGCGGGCCTGCAGGTTTCCGGCCTGACCACGTACTACCACGTGGGCAAGACCGATCCGGCCGAGGGGCAGGCAGAGCTGGACGGTTTGCGCCGTGGCTTCGCCCTGGCCGGGATCCTGGGCGCCCGCTTCGTGCGCTGCTCCGGCCCCCGCTTGGACTTCCCCGGCGGCTACGAGGCTGCCCGTGAGGCCTTCCGCCGGCAGGTCGACACCCTCGCCCCTGAGGCCCAGGCCGCGGGCGTCACCCTTACCATTGAGCAGCATGGGGGCACCTATTTCTCCTCCGCCGGACAGATCCTGGATATGTACCGCGGTGTCGGCAACGAATACACCGGCATCGTCTACGACCCCGGGAATTGCTTCTCCGAGGGCTACGAACGGCCTTGGGTCCAGGTGGAGATGCTGGCCAAACTGATCAAGGCTGTGCATGTCAAGAATTACATGACCATAGTCGGCGAGGGCTCCCAGGAGACGCTGCCCTGCGAGCCCCGGCGCCTGGATGAGGGCCTGCTGGACTGGGGCGACATCGTCTCCCGTCTGCGCGCCGTCGGCTACGATAGCTACCTAACCCTGGAGGACTTCTATGGCGGCTTCCCCAGCGCCCAGGAGCGCCTCGACTGGGACGCGGCCTACCTCAACGGACTGGCGGCCGGTTAGCCTCCGCGCCACGCGGATGTGAGGATGAGAATGAATGTCTCCTAGAACCACGCCGGGGGAGGCCCTGGCGGAGATGATCGACATAACCAAGCGCGCCGGGGAGGTGGCTGCGCACTGGTTCGGCCAGGTCACGGCCACTCGCAAGAGCGACGGCACCCTGGCCAGTGAGGCCGACCTCGCCACCGAGGTCTTCCTCATGGAGCAGATCGGACGGCTCTTCCCGGGCGACGAGATTTGCTCGGAGGAAACCCCCGAGCATCGCCGCGTCGGGCCGGGCCGGGTGTGGAGCCTCGACCCGGTGGACGGCACCCACAACTTCATCGCCGGCCTGGGTGTCTGGGCCGTTTCAGTGGGGCTGATCGAGGGCGGGATCCCGAGCCTGGGGGTAGTCCATTCGCCCCCACTGGGGCTGACCTGGGCCGCGGCGCGCGGGGAGGGAGCCTGGTTCGGGGGGGAGCCGATGGCTGCTCCCGCCGCTGGGCCGGTACAGCCCAACGATCTGATCGGCGTCAACACCGACATGCCCCCGGGCTTGCCGCCGTTCCCGGGCAAGGCCCGCAACCTGGGCAGCGCTGCCCTGCACGCCGGCTGGGTCATGTCGGGGGTATTTCGCGCCGCCTACTTTCACAATTGGGTGCTGTGGGATCTGGCCGCGGCCCTCTGCCTGGCGGGGGAGGTAGGGGTAGAGGCCCGCGGGCTGGACAACCAGATTCTGACCAACCTGTCCGACCTGGGCGCCTCCGAGCGCCAGGGGCTGCTGATCCTGGCTCCGACCGGGCTGTGTGAGCCGCTGACTCACAGACTCGGCTAGGCCGACTTGGGCACGCTATCCGGCCAGCCAGAAACCGCAAACGGCGCAGGCTTTCACCTGCGCCGTCTGTCTATCATGTGTGCGTCCTCGCCGGCCTGGCTACTCGGCCTCCTCCTGGAGCGCGCAGAGCGCCTCTTGGTCTGGCGGCTGGTCCTCCGGCAGCGGGGTGCTTGCCCCCAGCCGCTTGGCGAGCGAGTCGTCCACCTCTGCCTCACCCGGGCCCCCAGTCTCCTCGGCCAGCTTCACAGTCAGGCGCGACCAATAGTCGCGAATTTCGCACAGCCATCCTGGGGGATTCCGCGGTTCCATGGGGCCCCTCCACGACCCGGCCCGGCCAACGTTGATTTGCGCCTGTGATGTACTAGTAGACGTGATCATCGTTGTTATTGTTCGGCTTGTCAGGACCAGACTTGAGGCCTCCGGCTCCTCCTGGGGCAGGAATACCCTCGCCTGGTCGCGAACTGAGTCGCTACCGCCATCCGGCAGCCCAGGAGGGAGAGCCATGAGCGCAGCGAAGGTGTTGGTGATCCACGGCCCCAACCTCAACCTACTGGGGGTGAGAGAGCCGAAGGTTTACGGCAGCCACAGCCTAGCGGAGATCGATACCATGATCCGCCAGGAGGCCGCCGCGCTGGATGTGGAGGTGCGCACGGTGCAGTCCAACCATGAGGGTGCGATCGTGGAGGCCATCCACAAGGCACTCGACTGGGCGCAGATCATCATCATCAACCCCGCCGCCTACACTCACACCTCGGTGGCCATCCGTGACGCGCTCGCCGCGGTGCGGTTGCCCGCCATCGAGGTACACCTGAGCAACGTCCACGCGCGGGAGGAGTTCCGCCAGCGTTCTCTGACCGCTCCGGTTTGCGCGGGGGTCATCAGCGGCTTCGGGGCGCACGGTTACCTGGCCGCCCTGCGCCTGGCCCTCACCCTGATCGAACCGGGGGACATCTGATGGACTACGCGGGACGCCGCGCGCGAGCGCTCCAGGCCCTGGCAGGGCCGGACCTCCCGGCGCTACTGGTCACCCATCCCCTGCACGTGCGCTATCTGACCGGCTTCACCGGTGAGGGTTTCCTCCTGCTGGCCGAGACGCCGGTGCTGTGCACCGACCGGCGCTTCGAGGTCGAGGCGCGCGAGCAAGCGGCCGGCTGCCAGGTCTCAGCCCCGGAGATGAGCCATGTTCAGTCACTCATCGCCGCGGTCCAAGAGGCGGCCTTACCCCGCGTGGGTTTCGAACCGGACAGCCTCACCTGGGCCCAGCACACCCGAGTCGCCGAGGCCTTGCCGGAGGCGGAGCTGGTCGCCGTGCCGCGCGTCATCGAGGCCCTGCGGCTGTGCAAGGAGCCGGAGGAGATCGCGCTTATCGCTCAGGCGGCGGCGCTGGCCGACCGGGCACTGGAGGAGCTACTCCCGGCGTTGGCTCCCGGTCGCACCGAAAAGCAGTTGGCCTGGCAGTTCACCCAGAGCCTCCTGGAGGCGGGCGCGGAGGGGGTTAGCTTTGCGCCCATCGTCGCGGGGGGGCCGCACTCGGCCCTGCCGCACGCCGCCCTCACCGACCGGCCGCTGCAGAACGGGGATATCGTGGTGCTGGACCTGGGCGCGCAGGTGGGGGGGTATTGCTCGGACATGACGCGGACGGTGGTGGTGGGGGATCCGCCGGGGGAGTTTGCCGAGCGCTACGGTGCGGTGCGTCGCGCGCAGGAGGCGGGGATAGCGGCCCTGGCCGCCGGTCGCTCCGGGGCCAAGGTGGACCGCGCCGCCCGCGAGGTGCTGGAGGAAGCCGGTCTGGGCGAGCAGTTCTCGCATGGCCTGGGCCATGGGGTAGGCCTGGAGGTCCACGAGGGCCCCACCCTCAGCCGCCTAAGCACCGCCACCCTGGAGGCGGGCAATGTGGTGACGGTCGAGCCGGGGATCTACCTGGCGGGCTGGGGCGGAATCAGAATCGAGGACCTCTTTGTGATCGAGGAAACGGGGGCCCGGCAACTTACCGCGGCGCCCAAGCTGTAAGAGACAGTACCACCCCGTTTCGCTACTCCTTCAGCTCGAACTTGTACCCCACGCCCCACACCGTCGCCACCGTCCAGGGAACCGTGTATTCTTCCTCCAGCTTCTGCCGCAGGCGCTTGATGTGCGTGTCGATGGTGCGGTAGCTGTCATCCTCCGGACGGTAGCCCCAGACCTTCTCCATGATCTCCTGGCGCGTGAAGACCCGTCCGGGCTGCGCGGCCAGAAAGTAGAGCAGGTCGAACTCCTTGGGCGTCATGGTGATCTCCTGCCCCGTTACCCGGACACTGCGGGTGGGCAGGTCCACCTCCAGCAGCGGCAGACTCAGGTGCCGCTGCGGCACGGTTAGTTGCTCAAAGCTCTCCATCCGGCGCAGCAGTGCCCGCACCCGCGCGATCAGCTCCCGGGTGCCGTAAGGCTTGGCCAGGTAGTCGTCGGCCCCTAGCTCCAGGCCGATGACCTTGTCTACCTCTTCGCCCTTGGCGGTCAGCATCATGATCGGGACCGCGGTGCGCATCCGTAACTGCCGGCAAGCCCCCAGCCCGTCCATGCCAGGCAGGATCAGGTCCAGGAGCACCAGGTTGGGCTCCACCTCCTCAAACAGCCGCAGTCCCTCCTCGGCGCTGTCCGCGACGTATACCGTGTACCCTTCCATCTCCAGCGCCGCCTGCGCCAGCCGCTGGTCGCTCTCTGTATCCTCGATGAGGAGAATTGTCTGCTTGGCCATAGTGAGCTTCCCTTGCTAGGAGTGTGGAGAATCCGTGAAGATGATAGCAGAGACGTGGGAGAAGGTCAAAGAAACTCCGTGTGGGGCAGGCTTGCTAGCCTGCCCAGGCCGGCGCCGGACACCAAGGGCGGGCTAGGAAACCCGCCCCACGCGAATCGGTCCCGTCCCGCTTGACCCTAGTTCCCCGGCGGACCCATCCCCGGTATCCACAGCGGCAGCCAGTCATGCAGCAGGAACTGCATCCGCCCGATGAGCAGCGCGACGCGGGCCATGACCGTGTTGCCGAAACTTGCGCCAAAGGCGATCATTAGGCACCATACCCCCACGCGCGAGGATCGGCCCAGCCAACCGCGGTGGGGCGCGGAGAAGTAGAAGTAGGACAAGGTGGTCAGCACCGCCGCCGCCAGGAGCCAGTTGCCCAGTTGGTCCGGAGCGGCGACCACCTCCCCCGCCTGGGGCAGGAAGGGATCAATGGTCCCCTTGCCCTGCTCGAGGATCGACGCCTGCACGGTGACTGGGATCACCGACCCGGCCCCGAAGCCCACCACGAAGGCGATAGGCCAGCGTGACAGCCACTCATACCCCCGGAAGAACCGCCCGAAGATCAGCAGCCCCAGGATGATCGGGAGGGGCAGCAGATACAGCCGGAAGTCGACTATCACATTCTCCGCCGGCTTAGGCAGCGCGTAAGCATGTAGGTGCAGGGCCAGCAGCCCCTCCCGCACCAGCGCCACCAGGGGCCAGATAACCAGGACCTTGAGGGCCTGATGGAAGACGATCACGGCGCCGTAGGCGGCGGAGATACCCACGAAAAGGTGCTCGGCCACTCTGAATACGGGGCTGTCGGCATACAGGAAGCTGTAGACCGCCAGCGTGAGCAGCGCGGCCACCCAGATGCCGATATGCTCCCAAGTGGGGGTAGTAAGGAAGGCCCAGACCGAGGGTGGTGGTGGTGGCACTACGGTTACACCTCTTCCCCCGTGGGTGGTTCGGGCGGCTCGTGCTGGGGCGCGGCCCGGCGCCGCCGTGAAGCGAAATACGCGATATTGCCGATCAACACCAGCAGGACCATCAGCAGGTGTACCGCCGTCACTCCGGGCATGGCCAGCATCGCCTGGTCCGGCTCATCGAGCAGCTTCTCGTACTCCGCCGCCCCGGCGATGCCGTTGATCAGCCCTACCAACTGCTGGGTGCGCAGGTAGGGGTACAGGTCCATGGCCACTACCGAGGTCACGCCCGCCCCCACCGGCGCATGGAAGCGCTGGTGAGCGAAGGCAATCCAGGCGCCGGTCAGTCCCGTTCCGGTGATATCCACGATCAGCTTGATCTGTCGGTAGTCGTGTACCCCGCGCAGTACGGGGAGGGTCGAAGTCGGGTTGCCCTTCACATCGCTCACGTACACGCGCTTGAGGTTCTCGCCCATGCCCAGCAGCACCGCCTGGATCCCCGGCCGCCAGCCCAGGTTTACATAGTCCACCCCGTACTCCTTCCCCTCTTCCTGGGCGACCTGATCGAGCACGCTCTGGGAAAGCAGCACTCCGGCGGGCATGAAGGTCATCGCGATCAGCCGCAGGTCCTTGCGCATGACATGCCGGGTGATCGCCACCGCCATCGGCTGCAGCTCCGGCTTTACCGAGGGGTCAAAGTCAAAGGCCACCAGCACCGGCGACCCCTCCGGCAGCGCGTCGATGTAGTCATACAGCGACTGGGTCCAGGGATTGGTGTACCCCGGTGGCGACTTCCAACCGGCCACCAGCGGCACGGTAACCACCGCGAAGACCAGGAGGTAGATGAACCGGCGATCGATATGGAGTAGACGTTCCCACATAGGCTTCAGACTTCAGACTGCAGACTTCAGACCGCGAGTCCAGGCCACCGGATGAATAACATTCTCAAAGTTCATCTGTTGGCCGATGAAAACAGGCTGCCGGGGTTGTCCCGGCATACAAGGCCCTGGTGGCCGCCTCGGTCGTCAATAAGCACATGGGTGGCGGAAGAGTCAAGGGCGTTGTTGCTTATCACGCAGTTGGTCAACTGTTCGAGAACCACGGCCGTGTGCGGCGACCACGAATGCTTGCTTCCATACCCGAGGCTGCCGGGATTGTCGTCGTCGCGACCGATGACGAGTGTGTTGCCGGTCACCGTGACCCCACGCTGCCGTCGCAGCAGCAGGTGGCAGGACGGTTCATTGCCGGGCTTCCGGAATTCCGGCTTGCCGCTGCGGTAAAGGATGTTCCCGGTCACGGTGGTGTAACCGGCGCATCCGACGATCTCGTTCTCCGGCCCGTCATCGTCGGCCGTCAGGGCGATGGCTGTTCCACCCGAACGGTCGATGTAGTTGGCGGTGATGCTGTAATGAGATCCCATGTGGATATGAATACCGTCGTCGCGGTTCCATTCGATGCGGTTGGCCGTGAGGGTGGCCGCGTTGTTTTCCTCGTGCGTGGTGAAACCGCAACCCCCGTTTAACGATAGCCAGCAGTCAATCACGAAACCGTCCCACCCGCGCACGCGGAGGCCGTGACCGCCGTTGCCCAGCACCTGGCAGCTCCGCACGCGGTAACACCAGATGCGCTCCAGCCGGATCCCGTCGCCGCTGAAATAAGCGATCTTGCAGCGCTCGATGGTGGTCAGGTCCTCTTCCAGTCCGTATTCCTGTTTGTCGACCAGGATGCCACAAACGTCTTCTCCCAGTGAGTTTCCTTCCAGGCAAACCCCATCGATCACTGCGCCGATGGCGCCGGTGGCGTCGATGAGGGCCTTGGCTTCAGGATCATTCAGTTCCAGAACGGAACCTCCGGGATGCTTCCACGACGCCTGTGCCGAACCACGGATGGCGGTGTGCGGGTGCATCCTAACGCCCCCGCAGCGCCAGCGGCCGGGCGGGATCCGCACAACGCCCTGGATCGGAGCCACTGCGTCCAGTGCCTGCTGGAGGGTGGACGTGATGTCGCCCGGGGCCGGGCCCAGGAAATCGCTCAGGTTCAGTTCATCTCTGATACGATCATTACTTGATGCAGGCATTGTGTTCTTTCTCTCGCAAGTCTGGACAGACCACCGGTTGCCTGTCCACGAGAGTCGGCTCGCCGTCAGGAGCAGGCGGGCCGCTGCGATCCTTGTATCGTCGGCAACATTTCCGGGCGCGATCAGACCATTCGCCAGGGCAATTGAAAACGTTTGACTTTAGGTCTCGGACCGGTCCCCTCCGAGTCTGAGGTCTGAAGTTTGAGGTCTGAAGTCTAGTCCCCTCCCAAATGCGACCTCTCAATCCCCAGAATAATCCGCAGCGACGTCGCGATTACCCCCAAAGCCACCCCGAAGATGATCCCCCGCTTGGCCCCTACCGCCGGGTATATCATCAGCCACTCGGTGAACTGCGGCCAGTGGCCGTGGGTGTACTCTCCGCTGATGGGCACCCGGCCGATGATGACGATCACCGCGGCGATCAGCAGAATCGTCGCCTCCACGCTGCGGGCGCGGAAGGAGCGATATGCCGCTGAAGCCATGAAGAAGGCCAGCAGGCTGAAGACGGTCGAGTCCAGCGGCACTTGCACCCAGTTGAACAGCCAGTTGAAGGGGGTCTTCGCACCGATACCCCAGAACAGGCCCAGCACCAGCATGACGACGAAGCTGAGGAGAGTGATGAACGAATAGACGTAGGCAGGCCGGCGCCGGCGGATCTTGTCCAAGTGCGTGCGTAGGAGGCTGCCCAAACCCAGCACCAGCGCGAAGGTGCCGACGATCATTCCCCAGTTGATGAGCATTTGCAGCGCCTCAGCCATCCGCTTGTGGGGGATGAAGAACTGCACCAGCACAAACATGCCGGTCAGAAACCCCAGCAGCAGGGGAACGCGCATGCGCATAGGTTGTAGTGGCCTCCTTTCTCGCCGCGTGGGCCGGGTTTTCTAGCCCGCCCAGGGGGAGCTGCCCCTGCCGGACGCGGGCTGGGAAGCCCGCGCCACGCGGAATCAGCCCCTGCTCACACCGTCAGCAACTCCAGCAACTTCTCTGCCACCGGTCGCAGCATCGGCGCCACGTAATAGGTCGTCGCCGCCAGGATTATCCCGACGACAATCACCCCGCTCACGATCACCTTCCCCACGTCCTGCGCCTTGAGCTGCGCCAGCAGGATCGGGTCCCGCGACAGATACGCCCCTGCCGCGTACAGCTCCTCACCCATCAGGGTGTAATCACAAGCCGCTACGAAGAAGGGCAGTTGGTTGTCCGCGTCGGTGCCGGCGATCTGCAGCGTGTCGGTCAGGTTCCCGGTCTCGGCCAGCACCAGCGACTCGGCGGCGAAGTAGCCCATGAAGAAGTTGACCGCCGGCTTCTCCCGCAGCATCGTCCCTGCCACCGCTGTCACGTAGCCGAACTGGCTGTCGGTGACGAAGAAGATGTCCTCCGGGTCGTATGCCTCCGGGTGCCCCGCGTGCAGGTAGGACTGCGAGACGATCTCCCGCTCGGTGGCCATGACCATGGGGTCGGCCACGGGGACGATGATGCGGGTGCCATAGGGCGCGGTCTTGTGCGCTAGGTGTCCCAAGATGAGCATGGAGGCGATGGTGGCGATATCCCCCGCCCCGCCCAGGCCCGACACGTACAGGATGGGCCGGCCCATCTCCGTCGCCCGCCCGATGGCATCCTCCACCGCCTGCAAGGCTGCGATGGGGCGGATGTAAATATCCCGCCGCCGGGCGATATGGAGCACCACCAGTGTAATGACGCAGAGCAGTAGCGACACCAGCAGGACATTGGTCAGCTCCGGCTTGTACCAGCGCCCGATGGTGGTCGCCGGTCCGGCCGGGGCCGATACGGCCTCCTGCACGCCGGGGGTGGTGACCAGGTTGGGGTCGCTCGGATTATAGGTCAGCGGCGCGTCCGGCGGGACGAACACCGCGCCTACCGCCACGTAATACTTCCCTCCCGGCTCCAGGTCCTTTACCGCCGCCTCATGCGTCTCGGCCCCCTCTACCACCTCCACCGCCTTCAGCTCCTGCGGTTCCTCGCCGACGTAGACGCGATAGGCCGCCGGAGCCGGCTCGGCCCCCGGCGGCATCTGCCAGGTCACCCTCAGGGTGTCGCCAGCCAACTCCTCATCGTCGTTGGCCACCTGGACATTCGTGGGAGTGGGGAGGGTGTCAGACAGGCAGGGGAGGGCGAGGAGCAGGGCCAGCGCGACGGCCAGGAAGGCCTCGCCGCGCAAGCACGGAAGCCGGAGCGGAGGGCGGGCTAGAAAGCCCGCCCCACGGGAAGGGATTGTCGGCTGTCTACCTCTCATCTCTCGATCAATTCCACATTCGCCCGGGGCACGGTGACTTCCTCGCCGTTGTCCAGCTTCGCCTGCAGCACCCGCACCGTCGCCTCCGTCGGGATAACCTGCGGCTGCGGCGGCAGGGCGGTCACCGTTCCCAGTTCCCCGAAATACGGCTCCCGCACCACCCGCACCCGGCTGCCCACCTCCAGTCGGCCCGAAGGCGGCGGCGTCTCCCGGCCTGTCTTCTCCCGTAGCGGCACGATCACCTCCGGCCGCAGCACCCCGGCGCGGATCTGCGTCGCGCCATTCAGCGAGGCCTCCTGCCCGGCGTGGGCGTTGAGCAGGTCGAAGGTCTCCCCGGCCATGGGGATCTCGCCGAAGCCCTCGGTCAGGACCACTGTGAGTCCCAGGTCCTCGTGTCCGGTGATGGCCACGCCCAGCGGCGCTCCCAGCAGGCGGTCGAGATCGGAAGCCCGCATCGCCCCCGCCACTACTGCGGACACCCCCACCTCCCGCGCTCGCTCCAGCACCGCCCAGTCCAGGTGCGCCCCGGCCACCACGATCTTTCCACCATGCTCCGGGGTCAGCGCCGTCGGCAGGATCGTCTCCTCGGGGCGATGGGCGAGCATTGCCAACTGCCCGTAGGCCTCTCCGCCCACGCCCAGGATCCCCTGCACCAGCGCGCAGGTACATTCGATCGTTAGCGCCTCCCCCTCTTGCACCTCCGCCACGGTTCCGCTCACGTAGGCTTTCAGCTCAACGGGGATGGACTCGCCGCGGATCAGCGCCTGTCCAGTTACCACGCTGATCGCCTCCAGCGTCCCCGAGGCCGGGCTCAGGGCCTGCGAGCGGAAGAAACCGAAGAAGGCCTTGTACTCCGCCAGCGGCTCGTTGTACTCCACCGTGTCGCCGGGCCTCTTCAGCAGCCACCGCTCCACCTCGCCCGGCGGCAGGTTCAGCTCCCGGGCCAGATTCACGGCCGAGACCCGTCCGGGCAGCGCCGTGGCCGCCACCACCTGCTCGGCGGCGACCGAGTCGCCAACAGCCACGTGGAGTTCGCCCGACAACGGCAAGCGCCGCTCCCGCTGGATAGTAGTCTCTGCCGCGATCAGGAGGGTGGGAGTGTAGGCGGTGCCGGCGGCGCGGGCCTCAGCCACGGTTGCCCACCTCCTCGCCCGGATACATCCCCATCTCTCCAAACCATCTCGTCAGGGTCGGCGCCCGGTCTGCCGGCGCAGGATGCACCAGCGGCCGGCCTCGCCCGTCCAGCACCAGGCCGGTCACGCCGCCTTCTATTTCCGCGGTCCGCGACTTGCCGGGGCCCTCGCCTACGTCCAGGCCCCGGCCCGGATGCAGCGTCACCTGCCGCTTCTCGCCCTCGGCCAGGGGCACCAGCTGGATCTCCCCCGCCGCCACCGGCAGCGTCTGCTCCTTCATCTCCAGTGTCAGCGCCGCCTGCCCCGCGCGAGGCGTCCCGGCAGGGGCGAGGCAGGTGCCCAGGGGGATAAGGCAGTCGCGCCAGAAGACTTGCTCGGCGGCCTGCGGGTGTACCTGGCTCAGCACGCCTAGCTGCGGCATCATGAAGATGGAGTCCACCGCCAGCCGCGTGACCCCGCGCGGCTCGAAAGCGTCAATCATCATGAGCGCTGCCTGGTTGCGCCGCGGTGCGTGGGAGAGTACCCCGCCGCTGCCGATGAGCAGGTCCAGCTTCATCATGTCGATGAGGCTAGCCTCGCCCAGGTGCTGCTGGTCGAAGGATACCACCCGCTCCCGGCGCATGCCCTTGAGCCCCGTGGCCAGCGCCTTGTGTTGCTCCAGGGCCAGTCGCAGCGCCTCCCGCGCCACCGCCTGCTCCACCCGCAGCCCGTAGGGCGATTGCGGAATGGTAGTCGGCCGCAGCATCTTGTTGCGGATCTGGTCTGACAACTGCGCCGGGTGCACTTCCTCCGGCAGCCAGCGCAGGATGTTGTCCAGCCCCGCCTCGGCCAGCACGTTGGAGATGGAGTAGCTCATCCCCAGGTTGGCGCTAACCGTGCGGGTAAACTGCCCGTCGAAAACGGAAAAGACATCGGTGGTCGCCCCGCCGATGTCCACGCCCAGCACGTTGATCTGGTGCGCGTCAGCCACCTGCTGCACCAGCTTCCCCACCGCCGCCGGGGTCGGCATGACCTCCGCATCCACCCAGGCCAGCAGCCGGTCGTAGCCGGGCGCGTGGGACATCACATGCCGTAGGAACTCCTCTTGAATGGCCTGCCGCGAGGGCCCCAGGTTCTCCCGGTCCATGTTAGGCCGCAGGTTGTCCACGATCCGCAGCGCGGCTACATCTTGTAGCACCTCCTCCACTAGTGGCCGGGCCTGGACGTTCCCGGCGAAGATACAGGGCAACTGGAACTGCCTCCCCAGGCGCGCCTGGGGCTTGGCCGCCCCGACCAGCTCCACCATCTCCACCACGCGGCTGACCTCGCCGCCATCCACGCCGCCGGAGATCAGCAGCATATCCGGCCGCAGTTGGCGCATGCGCTGGATGCGTTCGTAGGTCTCCCACCCGTCGTCGAGCGAGAGCACGTCCATGACGATGGCCCCCGCCCCCAGCGCCGCCCGCTGGGCGCTCTCGGCGGTCATCCGCCGCACCAGCCCCATGACCATGACCTGCAGGCCCCCGCCGGCGGAGCTGGTGGAGAGGTAAATATCCACGCCCTCTGCGTCCCGCGCCGGCCGGATGATATTCCCCTGCTCATCCAGAATCCGCCGCCCCGACAGCTCCTCCACCTCGGTTACCGCGTTGCGCACGCCGACGATGACATCCTCATAAGGCGCCTCCACGGTAGTAGGCGCCTCCCCGCGCAGCCGCAGCCGGAACTCCCCGCCCACGCGCTCAATCAGGATCGCCTTGGTGGTAGTCGAGCCGCAGTCCGTCGCCAGGATGAGTCTGATGTCTTCCGGGTTCATATCAGTTGGACTCGCGCCCTCCCCGCTCTTCCTCCCCCTGCTCCAGCCTACGAATCAGCCACTCCACGTTGTCCCGGTCCTCCAGGGCCTCGGCAAACACGTCGTAGTCCTGCACCGACAGCAGCGGTTGCAGCAGCGGCCCCAGGAAAACCAGCCCCTGGGAGGCGATGAAGCTCAGCGGCTTGACCGACTCCAGCACGAGGATGGCCGGCGCCGCCAGCCGCCGCTCGATCAACTTGTCGGCGACCTTCTGGAGTATTTCGCGCTGGCGCTCAGTGCGTTGCTCCTCATCAATGAGCATGGTGTCTCGTCATCCAGCTTCCCGGTCAGACCTTGCCTGCCTTCAGATGTTCCTCCACCACTGCCAGCACTTCCTCCCGGTTGTCCAGGAAGGGCAGGTAGAACCCTCGAGTGCGGGCGAGCAGGCTGTAACGCGCCACCGGGCTGACCAGTACCCCGCGCTCGCCATCATGAAAGTGGACCTTCAGCGTCGCCCAGGGCTTGCGTCGTCGGCCTAGCAGGCTATCCACCTCGAGGCCGGTTTCGTCCACCCGGTAGCTGGTCGGCAGATAGAAGGGCGAGACCGCCACGATGAGCGTGAAGAAAGCGATCCCTGCGTATACCTCGCTTCCCATGGCAAAGTACACGCACACCGAGATAACCAGAATGAAGGTCAGCACGGCGAGTCCCCGCAGCAGGTGCGTCCGCGCCGGCCAGACCACCCAGGCCACCCCCTCGGTCGCCGGGCGCTTGCTCCGTCGCCACCGTGGCTTCGCTGTCGCTATATCCTGAGGAGCTGTGAGCCCCCGAGGGTCCATGCGGTTCTCCTATCGCGAGGAGGGTCTCACCGGACCCTCCCTTGCGCTTGAGGCGGGCTCTGAGCGAGTATCGATTCGCGGCCCGCCCTCCCGGCATCGGTTGACAGCGTGGACAGGCTGGAGAGCCGCCTCTACCCCTGCCCCATCAGACTCGCCACATCCATCTCTGATAGTGCCGAGATATGCTGGTACGCCGAATACGCCGCAAGACTAGCATCCCCCACCGCCGTAGTGATCTGCCGGAGCGGCGTATTGCGCACATCCCCCGCGGCGAAAATGCCCGCCTGGCTGGTGTGCATCAAGTGGTCGGTGACGATGAAGCCGTCCTCCAAGTCCAGCGTCCCTTCCAGCCACGCCGTCTGCGGCGCATGGCCGATGGCGACGAAGAGGCCGTCCACCTCCAGGTCGCTCACCTGCTCGGTCCGCACGTTCCTCACCCGGACCTTCTCCAGTTCCGCCTGTCCCACCACCTCTTCCACCACCGTGTCCCAGACGATCTCCAGGTTCGCCCGAGCGAAGGCGCGCTCTTGCAGGTACGCCTCCGCGCGCAGCTCATGACGGCGGTGGATCAGGTACACCTGCTCGGCGATATCGGTCAGGTACAGGGCCTCGTCCACGGCCGAGTTGCCGCCGCCCACCACCGCCACGCGCTTGCCCCGGTAGAAGAAGCCGTCGCAGGTGGCGCAGAAGGAGACGCCGTGCCCCAACAGGCGGGCCTCGCCGGGGACGCCCAAGCGCCGCGGCGCCGCGCCCAAGGTCAGGATCACTGCCTGAGCGCAGTAGGAGTCCACCTCCCCCTGCAAGGTCCAGCAGGGGCCTTGGGGGAGGAGCGCCTTGGCCAGGTCGGTGAGGAAGGTAATCCCGGCCTCCTGTGCCTGCTGGTGCACCCGCTGGGCCAGCTCAAAGCCGCTGATGCCGCCGGGGAAGCCGGGGTAGTTCTCCACCAGGGAGGCGGTAGCAGTCTGGCCGCCGGGAGCGGCCTTCTCCAACAGCACCACGTCCAGTCCGTAGCGCTGCCCGTACATAGCCGCCGTACAGCCAGCCACGCCGCCACCGACGACGATGAGCTGGTGGAGTTGGGGCGGGAGGCTGTCCGAGGTGTGTTCGTTGTTCATGTCAACCACAGGGCTGCTGGCTTGTTCTGCCTTTTGGGAAGGGTCGCCGGCGTCTGCGCCGGTGGGGTAGGGCCGGTCGGGTCCGCGCGAGCGGGTATTCCGCGGGATACGACTCCGCGAAACATCCGCCCCTACGACAGGCGGTACGCTGTCCATGCCTCCGTCTCCAGTACGCCTCCCGGACACTCCAGCGGCGTCTCCTCGCTGCCCCGAATCTTCACCACGCGTGCTCCGGACGGCAGGGGATGCCGGAAGGCCTGGTACGCAAACAACGCCTGCGGCCCCGCCTGCGACTCCCACCGCACTCCCTGGTCGTTCGGCAGTAAGAAGCGCTTGTCCAGGTACGGCCGCAGCGCCTCGTAGGTCAGCTCGACCTCGCCCTGCGCCATGGTCAGCGAGCGGTTGGCGATGTAGCGGAAGCGCCACTCGTCTATCGGCACTTCCCCCCGGTTCGGATTAGGGCGGACGCCGAGCAGTTGCGTGTTGTACGCCATGTACTCATGCCCGATTAGCTTGCCGAGATCGTTCTGCCCCGCGACGCCCTGCAACACGTGGCCCTCGTAGTCCTGTAACGGGTCGGCGAGGCCATACTGGTGCACGCCGAAGGGGCTGGTCCCCTCGAAGCTGAACCACTTGTAGCCGATCTCCTGCAGTTGGTGCAGCACATCCCCCATCTCCCACTGCATGGGCTCGCAGTTGCCCCCGTAGTTGTACGAGAGGCAAGCCAAGTTAGGCCAGGAGTCGAAAAAGATCCACTCCAGGCCGCCCTCGTCATGCCAGCGGCGCAGGTCGTCCAGGAACCACTGCTTCGCCCCGCTGCACCAGTTGATGGAGTTGATGCACTGGTGCCCGTAGCCGCCGCCAAAGCGTTTGGTGTTGGCGTGTTTGATGATGTACTCGGGGTGCTCCTGGACAATGGCCGCGCGCGGGGTCAGGTGCAGGCCCACCCAGTGCCCGGTCATGATCCCCAATTCCCGTGCCTTGTCGCGGTAGTAGTTCCACCCCGCCCAGCCGCCCCAGAACTCCGCCGGCTGGTAGCGGTGAGTCCCGCAGACGCTGGAGCAATAGATGTCGCTGTGCCAGCCGATCTGGGCGTGGCACAAGAAGGCCAACTCGGAGAAGTCGCTCTCGTGGATGGGGTGGTCCAGGGCCGTGCGGTGCACGCCCATAGCCGCCAATCGCGGCAGAATATGGTCGGCGGCCCAGTGCAGGTAATCGTGGCTCTCCACCTCCTCCACCTCATCCCCATCCTGCAGCAGCACGTAGAACTTGTCGTCCTTGATCCGCCACCCCCAATCCGGCTGCGGGCCCTGGCGGGACTCGGCGATGCTGCAACTGTTCTTTCCGGCGAAGACGGGGACGCTGCCGGAGGCCTGCGGGTAACAGTTCTTGATCCCGAAGAACCCGCGGATGAGGTCCCCGGTGTAGTCCATCGCCCGTGTCCACATGTTGACGATCTCGTGTTTCGCGCGCCCCTCCGCCGGGGCGGGGCTGAAGAGGACGTGCTTGGCCGGGATGGTCACCTCGCTGGACAGGGGGAAGGCGTACTCGTCCACGACGAAGAGGACCTCCTCTCCCGGGTTTTTCTGCAGCAGGCACTTGGCCGAGTGCGGGTCCTCCCAGTAGCCCAGCAGCACGCCCTCCGGGGCCGCCAGGAAGTCGAAGGGCTGCCCCGATCCCCAGCGCGGGCAAAACTGGTAGGAGTTGCCTAGTGGGTCATCCCACTGGTCCAGCCGCTGGAGGCACGCGGAGGTGTAGTGCGTGTCCGGCGTCGCCTCGTACACCGGCGGGCCCACCTGCGACTGGAAGTAGAGCGTGTTTCCGGTCGCCTGCCCGCCGATCTCCCACGTCCCCAGCGTGAGGAAACGGTGAATACTGTTGCTATCACTGGAGAACTGGAACCCCAGCGAGAAGCCCGCATACCGCTCCCCGTCGAGGGTCAGTTCCTGCGGCGTGAAGACCCAGTCCAGCCGGTCCTCCTGCACGCCCCGCACCTGCAGCGCGGTGATGGTCCAGTCATGCTCGTCCATCATCTCGTTGGAGAAAAGCTCCGGCCGGCCCAGGGCGGTGGTGCGGACCACGACGCTGCCGTCCTCCTGCCGGTCCACCCCTCGCAGGACAAAGTCCTGGTAGTGAACGGCATCCAGGGTCGAGAAATCCGGCCGCAGCGGCACCGCGCACGACCGCAGCGACACTCTTGCCACGGTCACTTCCCCCACTCCGAGCAGCCGGTCGCCCTCCGTCACCAGCGACAGACCTACCTCCGGTGAGAGGTTGATCTCCAGGGATTGCGGCGAGCACTTGTGGTTAAGACGGGGCATAAGGGATCTCCTGAACCAAGGCAGACCTGGAGCGGCCGGACGCGAGACAGAACCTATCCGGCCCGCCCGGAAGCCGGGAGGCCGAGCCGGCAAGGTGACGACCGCGCATTTCCCCTTCTCCTCGACTATCTCCTGCCGCGCCAGAAGGATTATTGCCACCACAGAGCGTATATGATACGGGGACACACCCCATTTATCTATGCCCGACCAGGACCGCTTCATTATCTGCAACCCCGCCGCCCGGCGCAGCCGCGGGCAAACCGTGGCCGACGACTTGCGCGGCTTACTGCGCACGCGCGGCATGTCGGCCGAGGTGAGCACGGCCTCCGACTGGGCCCACGCCTCCCGGATGGCTCGAGAGGCCGCCGAGCAGGGCTACGCCCAGGTCGTGGCCGCCGGCGGGGATGGTACCGTCAACGCCGTGGCCAACGGCCTGGTCGGCACCAGGTCCGCGCTGGGCGTGCTCCCCCTGGGCACCGGGAACGTCCTCGCCTACAACCTGGGCGTCGCCACTTTGCCTGCGGCTCTGGCCGCCCTGCAAGCTGATCGTCGCCTCCCCATGGACCTGGGACTTGTCGGCTCCCGCTATTTCGTGGCCGTGGCCGGGGTAGGTCTCGATGCCCAGATCTCCCGCAGTGTCGAGGACTTCTGGAAGCAGTCGATCGGCCGCCTGGCCTTCCTCACCGAGGGTCTCAACCAGCTCGTGCGCGACAAGCCCCACCTCTTCCACATCAACATGGAGGGTGAGGACTGCACCGTCGTCGAGGAGGAGCTGTGGTCCGCTCTCCTCTGCAACGTCCCCGAGCACACCTGGCGCCTGCCTCTGGCCCGCCAGGCCACTCTCAACGACGGCTGGCTACAGTTGATCCTCTTCCGCGATGTCAATGCCTGGCGGTGGACCTTCGGCCTGGGCGACGCCCTCTTCCGCACCGGCGACCTCAACCAAGTCCCCGGCGTCACCGTCCACCGTGTCCGGAAGGCCCGTATCACCACCGATCCGCCCTGGACCTGGGAAGCCGACGGCGACGCGGGCGGCGAAACGCCGGTGGAGGCGGAGGTCCGTCCTGGCGCCCTACAGGTCATTGCGGGGAAGATCCCCACCGCGTAAGGGTCCCCACGGAGGGGCCGTGTCGAACGTCCCGCGACGATAGTCGCGGGACGGGAGGCCGGCCCCCGCGTGCTGGCGAACCACCGCCCTGTCACCCTCGCGCCAGCCCGAGTGCCAGCTCCGCTCGCCTCGGGTTCGCGCCTACGGCGATAGGGTGGCGCTGGGCGTCCCGACGGGGGACGGCCTCCTGATCCGCAAACAGTGCGGGTCACTCGACGCGGCCCTCCGGCAGAAGCGCCCTTCCCACTCCCAGGCAGGTATCCTACCTCTGCAAGCGGAAAGACCCTTCCATCATGCCAAGGCCAAGCGTACCCCGAGAGCCATCTATGCGATACCGACTGGCCGTCCTCCTCCTCCTGGCTGCCCTGGCCGTCATTCCGGCCGCAGCCGCTTCTTACAGCATAGTCCTCGCTGGTCCCCAGGCCGCCGAGCACGGCCTCACCGTCGCTGGCGGCCCCGGCGTCGGCCATGTCGCGACCACCGCCGGGGATCGCCGTTGCTGGGCCACCAACCGCCACGCCGGGAAGTACCTAATCGCCGTGCAAGTCCCCCTCCCGGCGGACGCCCCCCAGCCCGCCCCCCTCCGCGTCACCGTCACCTACCTTGACTTCGGTCGGGGCCAGTGGGCGCTGGCGTATGACGCCTGGGACGGCAAGCAGGCCGTTCGGCGCCATGGCCCGGTCGTCCAGAAGCGCAACACTGCGGCCTGGCGGCAGGCCGAGTTCTACCTCCCTGACTTCACCGGAACCTGGCTGGCGGTGAACAGCTTCGGCTCGATGGTGGACGAGGACGAGGAGTACCTCAGCGAGATCACGGTCCGCCTCGGCGGGCCGGCGATCCTCACCCCGCCCGTCCTTGCCGCTGGTCAGAAGCACTTCCTCCAGGCCCTGTACTGGAATCCCGACTACCTGTCCCGGACCTGGGCAATTGAGCTGAAGGCCTCGGCGGGGACCATCCAGGAACTGACCATGGCCGGACCGAAGCCCGGCGATTTCGAGTACACCGCCCCGGCTGCGCCCGGCCCGGTCGCCCTGGAAGCCCGCCTCGACGAGGCCCGCTCCGCTCAGCGCGTGCTGATCTGGCCCGGGCAATCGCCCGCCCAGATCGAGAGTACCCTCATCGACCCGACTGCTACTTTCGACCACTGGATGTACTGGCCCTTCGCCGCCGAGGTCACCCTCGGCTCCGATGCGAGTGGGGGAGAGGCCGGTGGCGCTTCCCTGGCCTTCACCTTCATCGGCCCCTACCGGCCCGGCTACGTGGACCTCACCCGCCGCACTCTCCTGCGCGGCGCCCCGCTGGACGTGAATCTGGAGGTGCAGGGCAACAGCGGCGGCGCGCGTCTGCAGGCCATCCTGGAGGATGCCTCCGGCCAGCGCTTCTGCTACGACCTGGGGCCCGTGCAGACGCAGGACTGGACGGCCTTCCGCGGCAGTGTCCAGGGCCCCGCGCGTTACTGGGGCGGCGCGGGGGATGGCTTTCCCCGCTACCCGCTGTACTTCCTCAGTCTGCGTCTGGTGCAGGGGCCGGAGGGCAGCGCCGCGAGCGGGGAGATACGGCTGCGGGACGTGTTTGTCAGGACCATGGCGCCGACGCCCTAAGGGAGGGGCCGCGACTCGCGTCTTCCGCCCTTGCCCACCACCCTCTCCATCTGTATCGTCAACTGGAACACCCGCAACCACCTGCGGCGCTGTCTTGACGCCTTGCGGCAGCACACCGCCGACCTGGCCCCCGTCGTAGTCGTCGTGGACAACGGCTCCACCGACGCCAGCGCCGACCTGGTCCGCGCCGAGTTCCCCGAAGTTCTCCTGATCGCCAACCCGGACAACCGCGGGTACGCCGCCGGCTCCAACCAGGCCCTTAGCGCCGCGGAGGCCCAGTTCAAGCTCCTGCTCAATCCCGACGTGATCGTCTCGCCCGGCTCGCTGCAATACCTGGTGGACTTCCTGCGCGCCCAGCCTCGGGCCGGGGCGGTTGCTCCCCGCCTGCGCTATCCCGATGGTCGGGTGCAGCTAACCTGCCGCTCCTTCCCCACCCCCGACACGATTCTGTACGACGCCCTCGGCCTCTCCCGCCTCTTTCCCCGCAGTCCCCGTTTCGGCAAGTACCGCATGTCCTACTGGGCGCACGACGACGAGCGCCAGGTGGACCAGCCCATGGCCTCCGCCCTGCTCCTGCGTACGGCGATTCTGGACCAGGTGGGGGGCCTTGACGAGAGCTTCCCAATATTCTTTAATGATGTCGATTTGTGTTACCGGCTGCGCCAGGCGGGCGAGGAGATCTGGTTCACGCCACGCGCGGAGATGACTCACTACCACGGGGCTTCCACCTCCCAGGTCTGGCGGCAGATGCTGAACCAGTCTTACGCCGGTTTCGTCCATTTTTATGAGAAGCACTATTGCGGGCGCCTGTCCTGGTTAGCTTACCTCGGTGCGCGTCTGTTGCTGTCGATCGGCTTTGCTCTTCGCCGACTCCGGCTCCGTCTGGGTGGTGGGGAGGGACCGTACCGTCCGGCATGGCAGGAAGATATGCAGCGCACATCGCAGCAAGGAGAAGGGGACGGCAGATGTGGCAGATAGGATCGGACAGCCGGGCGCAGGCCCTGCACCCGCCGGCCGTGCGCAGTTCACCTGCAGCATGGCCGCCTGAGCGGAGGGAAAGGGAGGCGGTGGCGCAGGCCGCGGCCTACCGGCGCATCGCTGCGGGCATTCTGCTGCTAGCTCTGCTCGTCATTTGCCTCCTGCTCAGCCTCCACCCCCGCCACCTCTACCTCAACGGTCAGGTCACTCCTCTGGGTAAGGTCGGCACCGCAGCCGACGGCGCCCGCCTACTGGGCCTCGCGCTGACCCCCGGTGACCAAGTAGACGTGAAGGGCAACACGCTGGTGCGGGGGGGGGGCCTTCCGCCGCGGATCATGCGCAACGGCCAGTCGGCGTCCCCCGGAGAAGTTATCCGTGGCGGGGATTGTCTGACGGTCGTGCCGAGACGCCACATACAGGAGCCGGTGGACACCAAGGTTCGCCTGCTGTCGCCAGTATTGCGCGGAGCTGACGCTCGCCGTGCGGCGGCGGTCGCCGATCCCCCCGCTGTAGGCTTGCGGCGGGTGGAGCGCGGCCATTTTAGTGGCAAGCTGGCCCTGGTGGAAACCGCCGAGGCCGCGCCGTTGGTCGCCTCCGGCTCGGCCCAGCGCAAGCTCATCGCCCTCACCTTCGACGACGGCCCCAGTCCCTCCTACACCCCCTCGATTCTGGCCATCCTCAAGCAGCATGCGGCGCGGGCCACCTTCTTCCAACTGGGAGTATGCGCGGTCGGCCACCAGGACCTGGTTCGGGCCGTGGTAGCCGGTGGGCACGAAATCGCCGTCCATTCCTGGAAACATCCGCAGCTCACCAAGCTGAGCAGCGCCCAAGTGCAAGACGATCTGCGCCGCTGCATTGACCTCTTCCACAAGATCGCCGGTCCCGACTTGCCGATACACTGGATGCGCCCGCCTTACGGTGCCACCAACGCCTCGGTCAAGGCCTCCATCGAGGCGGTCGGCCTCAAGCAGATCCTGTGGAACGTGGACCCCAACGACTGGAAGCGGCCCGGCGCCTCGGTCATCTACCAGCGCATCATGAACGGCGCCCGCGACGGCGCCGTGGTCCTTATGCACGACGGCGGCGGCCCCCGCGAGGGCACGGTGGAGGCGGTGCGCCGGGCCGTCCCTGCACTTATCGCCAAAGGCTACGAGCTGGTCACGCTCTCCGAGATGATGGACAACGCCTCGCCCTTCTCCGGCGAGGTTATCTACACCATAGCTGGCGAGTCGTACCACGTTGCCCCGATTCTCGGTGCGGCGGTGAATATCGACGGCGCGGCAGTGGACTATGACTTGCCGCTGCTGCAGTGCCGCGGCCAGGTGCTGGTCCCGGCAGTGCCCACCTTTGCCCGCCTGGGGACCACCTGCCAGTACGACGCTCCCACCCAGAGCCTGCTGCTAACCTCGCCCTCCGGCAACTACCGGGTGCGCCTGGGCAGCCTGCGCCTGGAGAAGAACGGCCAGGAGGTGCAGTTGAGCCTCCCCGCGCTGCTCTACCGCGACCGCGCCTACGTCCCGCTGTGGGCGGTGATGAACATGACGGGCGGCCAAGTCTTATGGGACGCCCCGGGCAAGGCCCTCTGGCTCTACTCCCCCGGCGTCCCCACCAACCAGGCTGGTCCCCCCGCTGCGACCCTGGGCGAATGGATCACCGGCAGCGCAATGGAGGCCGCGGCGTAGGGGCTCGCCTTCCACCTCCCCCGTCCCTGTGCTATACTCCCTTTCAGCATGAACGACGTTGATTTGTCCGCCAAGGAAGACCGCCTTCAGGCGGTTCTTCGTGATATGGGGAGTGTGCTCATCGCCTTCTCCGGCGGCGTAGACAGCAGCCTGCTGTTAGCCGTGGCCCGCGAGGTCCTGGGAGACCGCGCGGTGGCTGCTACTGCCCGTTCGGAGGTCTATCCCGAGCCGGAGTTCCGCCAGGCCCAGGAGATCGCCACCCAACTCGGTGCGCGCCACCTGACCCTGGAGACCTCCGAGCTGGCTCTGCCACACTTCACCGACAACCCGCCGGACCGCTGCTACTACTGCAAGCGGGAGCTGTTCACGCACCTGCAGGAGCTGGCCCGACAGGAGGGCCTGGCGTGGGTGGCTGATGGGGCGCAGGCCGACGACACCCGCGACCATCGCCCCGGCGCCCGCGCCGCCCAAGAGCTGGGCGTGCGCGCGCCGCTGCAGGAGGCTGGCCTGACCAAGGACGACCTGCGGGAGCTTTCCCACCGGCGGGGCCTGCCCACCTGGGACGCCCCCTCCCGTGCCTGCCTGGCCTCCCGTTTTCCCTACGGCGACCAGATAAACCCGGAGAAGCTCCGCCAGGTCGCGGAGGCGGAGGCGTTCCTGGCCGAGGCCGGCTTCCGTCAGTACCGCGTACGCCACCACGGCTCGATTGCCCGCGTCGAAGTCCCTCCGGAGGACCTTGCGCGCCTGCTGGGAGAGCCCCTCCGCGAGCAACTGGTGGTGGCCCTGCGTGAGTTGGGATTCACCTACGTCACTGTTGACCTGCAAGGTTTCAGATCGGGGAGTATGAATGAAACCCTCACCGGATAGTAGCGGGCCTGCGGAGATTCTGCGCTGCCGCTTCCTTGTCGTCGGTTCCGGCATCGCCGGTCTGTGGACGGCCCTGCACCTGGCCCCTCACGGTGACGTAACCGTCATCACCAAGAGCCGCCTGCGTGAGACCAATACCCAGTATGCCCAAGGCGGCATCGCCGTCGCCCTACCTGCCGCCGATAGCCCCGAGTGGCACAAGGAAGACACTCTGGAAGCGGGTTCCGGCCTGTGCGACGTGCCCGCGGTGGAAGTTCTCACCCATGAGGGCCCGGAGATCGTCCGCGAATTGATTGATCACGGCGCCCGTTTCGATCATCTGAACGGTGAGCTGCTCTACGGCCGCGAGGCCGCCCACGGCCGCAATCGCATCATCCATGCCCACGGCGACGCCACCGGCGCCGAGGTTCAGCGCACCGCCAGCGAGGCGGTCGCCGGTCTGCCCGGTGTAACTGTCCACGAAGACATGGCAGCCGCTGACCTGTTGGTGCTGGACGGGCAATGCCTGGGCGTGGAGGCCCTGGACCTCGCACGAGGGCGCCGGGTACGCCTGCTGGCCGATTGCACGGTGTTGGCCACCGGTGGCGCCGGTGGTGTCTGGCGTTTCACCACGAATCCCCCGATCGCTACTGCCGACGGCCCCGCCTTGGCCTGGCGGGCGGGGGTCTATCTACGGGACATGGAATTCGTCCAGTTCCACCCCACCGCGCTGTGCGCCCCCGGTTACCCCAAGTTCCTCATCTCCGAGGCGGTTCGCGGTGAGGGCGCGCTCCTGGTGGACGCCGCCGGGCGTCGCTTCATGCCCGAGTACCATGAGCTGGCCGAACTTGCTCCGCGCGACGTGGTGGCCCGCGCCGTCTTCACCGAGATGACCCGGGCGGGGCAGGAGTGCGTCTATCTCGACTTCTCCCCGATCGGCGACCAACGGCTGCGCGAACGCTTCCCGGGCATCGTGGACGAGTTGCAGCGTCGCGGCTTCGACCCGTTCAACTCCCCCATCCCGATCAGCCCCGCCGCCCACTACATGATGGGTGGGGTCATGGCTGACCTGGACGGCTCCACCGCCCTGCCGCGCCTGTTTGCCTGTGGCGAGTGCGCCGACTACGGCGTCCACGGCGCCAATCGCCTGGCCTCCAATTCCCTCCTGGACGGCTTGGTCTTCGGCGTGCGCACCGCTCGCACCATGGCTCAGACCACCCCGCCTGACGCGGCTCTGTTGGCGCGTGCTACGGCGCAGCCCGCCGGCTGCCTGCACGCCCTGGACGTGGAGGCCAAGCCGGTTATCCAGCAGCTCGCCTGGGACCGCATCGGCATCGTCCGCGAGGGCCAGGGCCTGCGGGACGCCGTGGCGCAACTGAGCGACCTCACTGAGCAAATCCATCCCACCGAAATGGCTAGCTTGGCCGAGTTGGAGGCCGCTAACATGTGCCAGGTGGCTTGGATGGCGGGCACCAGCGCCCTCGCTCGCGAGGAGAGCCGCGGCGCCCATTACCGGTCCGACTTCCCGGAGTCGCGTGAGGAATGGCGCCGGCACATCCTCCTGCGCCAGGTCGAGGGAAAGACGGAGGTGTCGTACCAGCCGGTGACCGTGGAAGAATAGCGGAGGGGCCGCCGCGCCTTCCCATGCCCAGCTCCCGCCCTCACAACCTCTCCCGTCCTCTCGCCGTCCTCGCGGCCTTCCTCGTTTTCGCCTTCCTGCTTACCTTCCGCCTGGGGGCGCGGGAGATGACCCTGGACGAGACTATCACCGTCGGCCACACCGACAATCTCCGCGCTATCGCCGACGCCTTCCACCCCACGGGCTACTACTGGCTGGTCTATCATTGGAGGCAGGTCTTCGGCCAGAGCGACGGTGCGCTGCGGGCCTTCTCGGTCATCTGGGCCCTGATCGCCGCCGGACTGGTCTGGCTCCTGGCCCGCGCCTTGCTGCGGCCGGGGGAGGACGTCCTGGCCCTGTGGCTGTTCATCCTCTCGCCTTTCGCCCTGCTCTACCTGCGCATGGCTCGTTACTTCTCGCTCACCCTGGTCGTCGCCCTGGCCGTCGCCTACCTGGCCCTGCTCGCCCACCGCGAGGGCAAGCTGCGCCACTACCTAGGCCTGGGCCTCGCCTCCACCGCCTTGCTGTGCACCAACTACCTCCCCTGCCTCTTCCTGCCGCTGGTCCACCTCTGGCTGCTCCCCGCCTCCCGGCGACGGCGGCAGGGGTGGAGCTGGGTCCTGGCCGCGGCGATTCCCCTCGCCCTGGTCGTCGCCCGGGCTTCCTGGATGATCTTCGCCGCTCGCAGTGTTGCCGGCACCGCCTCCGGCCCGCTCCCGCTCACGCTCCCCAGCCTCTCCCTCAAGCTCCTCCTCCCCTTCTACGCGGCCACGGTCGGCGAGACCACCGACTTCTGGCGCTTCTACCTGACGGTACCGGTGGCCCTGGTGGGGATGGCGCTATGGGTGACGGGGATGGCGGCGGTCTGGCGACGGCGAGATCCCGAGCGCTGGCTCTTGCTGCTCCCCTGGCCGCTGGCGGTACTGGGAGTGACGGCCGTGCTCAGCACCGCGGCCGCCTCCGAGCCCTGGCCGCGAGTAAGCAGCCTCAGCCTCTTCGCCCTGCCCTTCTTCCTGATGACGGTCGTGGCGGGGTTCTCCGCGTGGGGCGGGCTTTCCAGCCCGCCCTCCCCGGAAGTACACAAAGCGCGGGCTAGAAAGCCCGCGCCACGGGGAATAGCAGCTCTCGTCCTCCTCGCCCTCTGGCTGGGCGCGCAGGTCTACGGAGTCTACAACTATCAGGCCCGCCGCCAGTTCCTCAACCCCGGCTACAACCTCCCCTGGCGGGAGGTCAACGCGATCATCCAGGCGCACGGCCGCCCGGGGGAGGTGGCCGTGGCCTGGTGGGACGGCACACCCCGGCGCTACTGGACCGGCCCGGTGCGCTTCGTGGACCTAGTGGACCGGAGCCTCACCTGGCAGAAGCTCCCGCCGGAGGTCGCGGACTTCCCCGACTCCGGTGTGGCCGTCTGGGTGATCGCCCGCGACCGTGGCTCCGACCTGGCCCGCACCTTCACCGACCGGCTCCTGGCGCAACTGGGCCGCCCGCCCGCGGTACGCAGTGACATCCGGCTGAGGCCCCTCTTTCCGGCGGAGAAACGCTGGCGCGAGCGCCTCGGCGGCCGCCCCGTGGCCGACTCCTGCCTCACCTTGTACCGCTTTGCCCCGCCGGGCTATCCTGCTGTGCCTCCGGGAACGGCTCGGCCCTCTCCGGGCCCGAACTGAGCGCCCCGACGGCCCTACCCTTCTTGCTGCAATCTCACCGCCAGCTCCTGCCCGGCCGCATGAACTTGGGGTAGCGCCGTCCAGTGATCGGCGATTTCCCCCTGCAGGTCTATCCGCGGGAAGATGAGGTCCTCGTACGGTCCGTCCCAGGTATCCCCGAACGACCGCACCACTCGTCGCGTCGCCCGGATCTGTCCCCGTGAGCGCCCGCCCAGTACCGACAGGAAAAGCAGCGGCCGTAGCTTCCCGTCTGCCGACAGCGGGTGGTGCAGCAAGTACTTGCGTGCCCACAGCGCCTGAGACCGATCGATCATCGCCTTGACCTGCGCCGTGACGCTGCCGAAGTAGATCGGCGAAGCCAGCAGCATGGCGTCCATGCGCTCGATCAGGTCATACACCGTCTGCATCTCATCCTTGATCACGCAGATCCCGGTGGCGGCGCAGCCTCCGCAATGCTGGCAAGCGACGAACTTCATCTGGTTCGGTCGCACCCACTCCACCACCGCGCCCTCTTCCTCGGCCCCCCGCACCGCCGCCTCCAGCAACATCTCCGTATTCCCGCCCCGGCGCGGGCTGCCCAACACCGCCGCAATGAGCGGCTGCTTACTGCCCGACATGCTACTCCTCCTCCGAGCGGCGGCAGGCCCGGCACAGTCGGCGCAGGCGCTCCACGTGCAGCTTCTCCTGCTCCAGGATGTCGTCCATGATCTCCCGGTGCGCCCCGCCCATCATGTGCCGCATCTCGTAGTAGAACAGGATGGTGTCCTTCTCAAACCCCAGGGCGAACTCCAGGACCTCGGCATCCGACTTCAGCCCCGGCAGTACCTTGTCCACCACCTCGTCACTCGGCAGCAGCCGCTCCTCCAGCAGGGCCTGAATGTAGGCCGACTTCTGCCCCGGGTACTCCGGGGCAGGCCGATGCTCGCCCTCCTCGGGCTGCATTGACTGGAAGGCGCTCTCGTGACGCTGCTCTTCCTTCGCCAGGAAGTCCAGCAGCCGCTTGACTTCCTCCAGATGGGCAAGGTTGGCGGCTCCCTGGTAGAAGGCGTACCCGTTCTGCTCCAACTGTACGGCGATATCCACCATTTCGGAGGCACTGAAGACTCCCGCTTCCGGCATGCCTGATCACTCCCTGCATTCAGCGGTAGCGCCCGGACTTGCCGGACGCGGGACAACGTTCTACCTATTATGACGCAGCACCTGCAAGGACGTGCGATTCAGCTGCGTCGGTTTCTCCGCGGGGGAAGCATGGTCTTCCGGGCGCCCCTTCTGGCGAGTCCCATCTCGTACAAAGATTCCAAGAAAGTAGTCGCAGGGGTTGACTTTTCCTCCCCCACCTTCTATCATCCACCCCTGTCGCGCCCCTGTAAGGGGCAAATCTTGTCATACCCAGGAAGGAGTGAGCCCTGCCTTTCAGCGCAAGCCGGAGCCAGCCGGGCGGCTGTTTAGCCCGACGTCCAGGACGTACCCAGCTCCCGCTTGC
>JALGSV010000082.1 GCA_029821755.1 Candidatus Zipacnadum vermilionense
CGGTGTCGCAGTTGGCCGGGACCTCCGGGTCCCACTTCAGGACCTTGTCGCTCCCCGTGACCACCGTATTGTTCGGGGTCCAAGTCCGGCTCACCTCATAGAGCTGCGGCGGCAAGGAGGAAGTGCACCGGGATTAGGTATGGTGTCCCCGGAATTCCCGGAATTCCGGCGGTGTGCGGTCAGTCTGCACGCCACTGCCCCGTGAGCACTCCAAAGCGCAATCGGAAGGTCTTGGTCTTGTCAACGCCCGCAACCGTGAGAATCCAGTCGCCATTCGTGAGGCCACCAGAGGTGTCCTTAGAGGCGCCCAAGACGCTTACCTGGTGGGCGTCCTCAAAATTGGCGCTTCCCGTGCGGAATGGCTCCTGCCCAAGGATGCGAGTGACGACAACCGGCAGCATCGAGGAGTATCCCGCCAGATACTTCATCAGTGAATCCACCTTCCCCCGGGGAACGCCAATGCTGGTCAATCTCACTACCTCCATATCCACTGCGACCAGGAAATTCTCCCCTTTCTCATTGGTTAGTACCTGGAGCTTCCCCTGCAAGACCGAGGGAGACCAGGTGGACCATGCGAAAGGAACCCCCTCATCCAGGGAGCGCAACTCATAGCAGTACAGCACACCGGGACGCCCAGGAGCGAAAGCGGGATCCTCGGCCCGCGCTGACACCTCGTAGTCGGTTCTGGTAAGCGCGACTCTGGTATCCGCGCGCCCACCACCCGGCGGGGCGACCGCCACCCGGTCACTCAACAGCTTCATCTCCGTCACCGCGGTTTCGTGCAGATCAACGGTCATTGCGGACGGGTGGGTGGGTGCCGGGGCCTGGTCCGGCGCTTGCGCCTGCGTCTTGTTGCACCCGCTCGCCAACCAGAGTAACAGGAATGCCACAAAGCACAAGGGGCCTGTCTTCGGCGCCATCATTCTACCTCGCTTTCATGGGCGATTACTGATCGAGCAGGCGGAGGTCGAGCGCAGGGCTGCTTGTCCGCCTTCGCCACTGCACCTGCGGGTTCTCGTTTGCGGGTCGTTCCGGATTCCAGTACAGGGCCCCCCACGCGTCGACCGCTTGCGACGTGTAGTTGCTGGCTCCAGTCGCCGTCAAGCCATAGGATGGATCGTAGTAGGTGGCATCCCCGGTCCGGTGCACAATGTAATGCAAGCCGAAGATCTTCGCGTATGGTGTGGCCATGTTTTGCCCCGGCACGCCCGACGCTCGTATATCTAGGTCGTCGGTCTCGCGGTCGTCCTGGTCGTCTTGCGAGTCGTCGACGCCGTAGTACCAGGGAGCATTCCCATCGTCGCCATCGTCGGGGT
This sequence comes from Candidatus Zipacnadum vermilionense, assembly GCA_029821755.1. Lineage (GTDB taxonomy): Bacteria > Armatimonadota > Zipacnadia > Zipacnadales > Zipacnadaceae > Zipacnadum > Zipacnadum vermilionense. The sequence goes on from JALGSV010000082.1 coordinate 1,317, forward strand.
ACATCGGGTCGGTGTCGCAGTTCTCCTCGTCCTCCGAGTCCCACTTGAGCACCTTATCGCTCCCGGTGACCACCGTATTGTCCGGGGTCCAGGTCTGGCTCACCTCATGGAGCTGCGGCGGCAAGGAGGAAGTGCACCGGGATTAAGTATGGTGTCCCCGGAATTCCCGGAATTCCCGGGATCCGACTCCGGACTTCCGGATTAGGGCTCTTGGGCTAAGCGCCACATTTCTCCGTCTCCGACAATGGTGAACTCCTTGCCTTCCGGGCTCTCTATGACGACAGTCCAGTCGCCGGCTTTGGGTTTGGACACTGAGACGATTCTTATGTCAGAGTTAAACGCATCGACACCCCACTTGTCCACCTCCGGCAGCAGGTCCCTCACCGGTACGTGAGTACGCTGGGGGTCTGGCTTACCCGAAAACCGCTGCCGGAAGGCGGCCTCGGGATCGCGCGGACGCGATACGTCATCGATATCCACGTCCGCTCCGTACACCCGCGCCAGGAAATTGCTCCCGCGTTCTGGAGTGAATAGCTTGATCTCAAGTGGAGGAGTGTCGGACCACAGGGCCCAGGAATACTCAACCGCGGCGTCAGCAGCAGTCAGCTTAGAGAGCCAGAGTTCCCATTGTCGCTGCTCCGTCTTCCCGTCTTGCGTGACCTCCGCGGTGCACCGGTAAGGAGCCTGCTCAAGAACGACGGGAATCGGCTGTGTTTCTCCGTTCTCTTGCGTGACCGATAGCGTGCCCCGAGCCAGAACCGTAGCGTCGGCCGCGGCAACGAACTCCACCCGCGTCAGTACGCGCTCGGACTGCTGCGGCGCGGGCGGGGCAGGCGTGCTGTCTTCGCCGCGCGACACGGTGCAGCCAGCGCCAAGAGTGCCGATGGCGAACAATACGAGGAAAACGATCATCCGGGTCATAGTCTCATCACCTCGACATGTCAGAAGTCCTCATCCGAAAAGTTGGGGGTCGCGGACGGATCACTGGACTGCTTTTCCCAGTGATAGTTGCCGCCGATCGACTTCTCCCACGCGTCCAGGCTGCTCGACGTGAAGGCGCTGGGGCCGGTGTTCGTCGTGCCATAGGAGGGATCGTAGTACGTCCCATCCCCCGTGCGATGGACCTGAAAGTGCCGCTCGAACAGCTTCTCCGACGGTGTGGGCATGTTCTGCCCAGGAATCCCGGAACCACTCGTCAGGTCATCCCTCGCATAAAACCACGGGTCGTCATCCGGATACGTATAGGGCGGGCCTACAAAACCGAGGCTCTTAACTCCAAACCCGTGGTAGCCCGTGTATGGATTGATCCTCGTCCTCTTCACGTTCGGCACATTGTTTGCGCGCAGGCACTCCTTAAGCAGGTCCGCCCACGCCCCGCACTGCCCGTTACCACTCTGAGATGCCAACATCGCCGAAGCCGTGTACACGCCGGTGTACCCATTGTAGTAGTACATGGGGTCGTTGTAGAGTTTGGTGGTCTCGTTCCAGCGGGAGACATTCCGCCCGCTGAAGTTCGCCCAGGTGTCGGTGACGCACTGGCTTTCGCTGGTCGCGTGGCCGTTGCTGGTGGCGAGGTAGAGGACCGTGCGGAACTTCGGGCTGCACTGTGGCTCGGCCAGGGGCACGAAGCACTCATTCCCGCTCGCAAACGGCCCAAACCACGAAGCCCCGTTGTCGTGCGAAAGGTACCAGTTGAGGTAGAGCGGATCGTAGTAGTCCACGTGGTTGGGCAGGGCCTGGTCGGAGAGCATAGTGCCCGTGGCCTGGCCGGTGCTCTTCGACGCCGCCGTCTCGGGGAAGGTGAGTCCCGACCCCTCTCCCTTCATCTTCACGGTGTCGTCGAAGAAGGCGGCCGGGAGGATGTGCATCAGCACCTGCGCCACCACTTTCTTCGCCCGCTCGAAGCAGACCGGCCACTTGCGGTCGGCGCCCTGCTCGAACTCCACCCCGTCATCGGCGTCGCCGTCCAGGGGGCTGGTGTTGTCCTGCCAGTGCGGCGCGCTATAGTCGCCGCTGTTGTCGTCCTTCTTGACGACATAGTTGCCCTGCCCCGAGAACCCCACCTGCTTGAGGCCGATGCTGACCACGGTGACCTTCACCGCGTCGGAAGCGACCACTTGGGTCCCATTCTGAACGTAGGACAGCGTGAGGGTGACATCCCGCTTGTCCTCACTTAACGCGTAGCCCTCGACATATAGTTCCGCGGGCATGGACGTGGGAGCCCAGGTCGCCGGCAGAGTCACCTCGGTCCCCTTGTTCGAGGTGGTCCAGACCTTGATCCGGGTGCTCCCGGCGGCGTTCGTCTCCAGCTTGACCTGGGAGTTAGCCAGGTTCGAGGGGAAACGCCACAGGGTGATCTGCCCGAGGTTGTCCTCGCCGATTACCGTCGTGTCGTTGTAGTCGGGGGTGTCGTTGTCGTTGTCATCGTCGCTGTTGAGCAGCACCACCCCGCCGACAGTTTCCTCCGTAGCCTCGGTGGTGCCGCCG
>JALGSV010000021.1 GCA_029821755.1 Candidatus Zipacnadum vermilionense
CTTGCGCGCCGGGTTGCTGGACATGCGGATGATCACGTCATCGCCGTTCCAGGCCCCGACGCCCTTGCTCGGGAAGGTGTTGTAGGGTGGGTGGGGCTCCACGATCACCGCGCCAGGTACAGATTCTCCTGGTCGTACATCGCGTAGCAGGTGGCGCTGAAGTCGTCGATGGAGTCCGGGTCGAAGGTAGCAGGCCCGAGCTTGCCCTCCTGATTCCACTCGGTCAGATCACCGTCAATGACCACCTCTTCCGGCGCCGGCACAATCTTCATCGGCGGGGCTGCCTCCGTAGCCTCCTCGGCCCGCGCGATCCCGCAGAGCGCAGCAGCCAAGGCCACACATAACACGCCAATCACAAAGTACTTGGTCATTGAGCTATCGCCTCCTGGAGAGCAAAGTCAATCCGAGGTCTCTATTCGGTGCTGATTATCACCATCAGGCTGGCGGCCTCCATGCCCCCGCCCTGACCACCGGCCGCCCACCCGTGGGTGGGGTCGAGGAAGAAAAGTTTGCGCAAGGCGCCGATGCCCGGGTGCACATTCTCCCAGGTCTGGCCGCCATCCGTGGTGTGGCGCAGCGTTCCGGGCGCGCCGTTCTGGAGCGCATACCCCCCGGGACCACTGATCCAGGCTTCCTGATCGGACTGGGCCCACACGTCGCTAAGTGGCGCCCGGAGCTCGACCGTTCGCCGTTCCCAGGTCTGCCCGCCGTCGGTGGTGCGCAACACTACCGGATCGCGCTCCTGCGTCCAGCCGTTGGGGTTGGAGATGTAGTCACCCTCCCCGCCCACGGCCCAGCCCGACTTGCCCTCGGGGGCAAAGCTCAGCGCGCTCAGTCTGGCGGCGGACTCATGCCCCGCGGGCAACTTCAGCGGGACCTGCCGCGCCTGCCAAGTCGCGCCCCCATCCGTGGTCTCCACGAAGACTCCGGCCATGCCGCAGAGCATCAGATGGTCCGCGGAGAAAACGTACATGCCGGGGTGGGTGAAGTTGCCGGGCATGGGCTTGTCTCCAAAGGTGAGTGTCCCCTCGTAATTGGCGACCTCCACTGGCAGCCAAGTGCTGCCCCCGTCGGTGGTCTTGTAGATCGGGCCGCCGGGGGTGTTTATCCATCCCCGCTGCCCGTCTGCGTCAAACCAGATCCGGCCCAGGGTCGCGGCCTTGTCCAACTCACCCAGGGATTGTCGCTTCCAGGCCTTGCCGCCATCCTCGGTCTTGCGCAGCACCTGGCCGCGCGGCTGGAGCATCACGTGCAGCGACCAGCCGGTCTGGCCGTTCATCCACAGCCCCTCTGGCTCGCTGTTGGACAAATCGGTATCCAGCGTGGCGTCATTCCACGTCTCCCCCCCGTCGTCCGTCCAGGCCAGGGCCGACCCCGCCTGGGGCTTGCTGCCTGCCACCACGCCGTGCAGGGCGTCGGTGAAGAAGACCTGCCGGAGGGTGGAGGGCCCGGGGGCCACCAACTCGATCTGCAAGGCAACCCCCGCGGCTGTAGCCCCGGCGGTGGTCCCGATTGCGAGCAATACGGCCACTAGAAGTCGAGACATCTTGGCGTCCTCCTTGATTCTCTGCTTGGTCTCTGTCGGGCCAGGGCGCGCCCGCTGCAGGCGTCCACCAGCCGGACCTCGCGCTGTTCGGCAGCGCGGTCCCAGGCTTGGTTTCCTATCACGGCGACAACGTCGAAATCCTTCAGGCACTCCAGCGTGGGCTGGGAATAGTCGCTGCCACGCTGGGGAATCGAGACACTCTCGATACCTCGCGTGGTAAGTTCGCGGCGATAGGGCTCGAACTCAAAGGACCGCGGGGCAAAGGCCCCAACGAAGAGGACCGACAGGCGCGGCGCCTGACCCGCGGCCGGCGCGAGGCAGAGAAGGGAGGCCAGAATGGTACAGGCGGGGAGAGAGACCTTCAGCTTTCTCACCGTCACCGACTCGACTATGATGAGACCGCGCCGCGGGGACATGCCGCGCCTCCTGGGAGCGCTAGGCCGGGACTACCCATATAGAATAGATCCAGTTGCGCATCCAGCTTCCGGTACGCCAGCAATCCCGCGTCCGAGGTGATCTTGCTGCCCACAGATTCCAGCCGCACCCGAGCTTGGGGCCGTTCCACTACACCAATTAGCGCCGCTCAGCCGGTGGCGCCGGCGGGCAGATCCCCGAGCAGTTGGATATCGTCCACGTACAAGGTATGCGTGCCCGCTTGAGCACCGCCCACTAGGGCGAAGAGTTTGACCTGGTCCAGGTTGAGGGTCCCATTGGGATCCTGGCTGAACCCGCCCAGCTTGAAATCGCTCAAGGGAAGCACCACGCGGTGCCACTGTGCCGGAGCGCCCTCCACGGGGACGGACGCACAGTAAGTTCCGCCGCCCTCCTCCGGCAGATGCACTTGTAGCAGGCAATCAGGCTTCTCAGTCCAGTACATCCAGAAGGATAGCCCCCGGTAGGCCGACCAAGGCTGGGGCTCCCCGAAGCGAAGGACGGCGCTGGCCCAAAAGCCCTCAGCCCCACCGAAGCTGTACTGCAGGCGCAGCGAACGCTTGCCGGAATGGGCCACTTCCTCGCTCGGCGTCATCTCCAGTGCGGCGCCCGGCGGGAGGTCCTGGCCCCAGCGGCCCAGGTCACCCTCGAAATCGTCGACCACCTTCACCGGCTCCCGGGCGGCCAGGGCCGCCGAGGCAGCGCCGATCACGTCCACGCGCCCCTGGGCGCAGAACCGCTCCCCAGCCGTAGTGCTGCAGACCACCTGCCACAAGGCGCCGCGGCCGTCGGCGCCGGGAGTCACGTCGAAACGCACCTGCCGGGCAGTCAAGGGGGGCAAGGCCACCTCTCGCGGGGGGGGCAGGACCCAGCCCTGCGGCAACCGAAGTTCCGCTTTCAACCGCCAGGTATGGGGGAAGGGATTCTTCAGACTGACGATCACGGGGTAGGTCTGTCCGGTGGTCCAGCCCGCCACCGGCGCTTCAGCGGAGACCGGGTTCAGCAACTGGACCGACTGGCCGGGCAGATACACCGGGCCCTCGCCTACCGCGAGAGAGGCCACCCCTGCACGCAACCGTACCTCGCTCTCTTGCCCCATGACATCCACCACCCGCAGACTCCGCGCCTGGCCCTTAACCTTCACCACCGCTGTGGTCTCACCCTCGGTGCTCCACAGGCAACTGGTCCGGCTCCCGTCCGGCCCCTTGAGGATCACCCCGCGCACCGAGGCCTGGGGCGAGCCCGCCACCAGTGTCGCGACTGCGCGGTGACCCCGCAGCAGATGCGTCGCCACCGCATAGGCCGGCAGCGCCGTGGTCGGCTGCATGTCGTTCCAGGTCAGCCAGGAATACCACGGCGCCCCCACGGCATAGCCGCACCAATCGAACTCACAGTACGCCTCCACGCCTTGCTCCAGGGCGATCAAGAAGGTTTGGACCATCCAGTCGGCTTTCTGTTGGGCGGTGCAGAAGATGTCCTCGATCCAGTCCGACTCCGTCACCGCCATGCCCTGGGCATGCATCCCTTGCCCCGGGTGGTGGCCGCTCTCGGTGATGTAGTACCGGGGTTGGGCGCCGCCCGTCTCCTGTACGTGGCGGCGTGCCCGGCCGAGGATCTCCCGCATAGTGTCCCCGCCCGCCTCCGGGCCCAGCCGCCAGGCGGCGAAGGTGTAATGCAGCGACAACGCTTGCAGGGGTCGGCCGGCGCGCGCCCGGCAGAAGTCCTGCAGGAAGATCATCGGATCGCCCAGGCCGCCGGTGACGTTGGTCATCATTACCGCATCCGGGCGAACCTGCTTGCACGCCTCATGGGCCGCCCACATCAACTCGACTCGGTTCGTGATATTGGGTTGCCAAAAGATCTCGTTCCAGCTCTCGAAGAGCCGCACGGTCTTGAAATGAGCCACGGTGTCAGCGACGTACTTGCGGAAGGCCGCCACGTCCAGCGCGCCGGTGGGGTTGCCGTCCGGACCTTTCAACTCAGTCCAGGCCGGGTGCCCGGTACCCAGGCACACCAGCGGCACGATGTGGTGGCGCCGCATGCCTTCCAGCGCCTGATCCATGACCGGGAACTGATAGGGGCTCTCGGGTGAGGGGCTGTCCCAGCCGCAGTAATTCTTGGCAATCTCGCAGCCGATGGCCTCCAGCAAGTCCCAGTTGCGTGCGAAAGTCCCGTCACCGTGGACGCCGAAGAAGGGTCTCTCGGCCGCGGCGGTCCGTGGCTGCGGCTGGGGGATCGTGGCAAAGTGGCAGCGCCAGGTGGCGCTGCCTTCCTCACCCGGAAGCGTCAGGATGAAGACCGCCTGCCCGTAGCCGCGCCAATCCTTGCCCAACGCCAACTCGCCGGCCGTCGCCTTGCCGGACGGGCAGGTGAGGTTCAACTCCCCGTCGCGCACTTCCTGGCCGGTGTAGTCGCGCAGGGAGTACTGCAGGCGCGCCTGCTGCGGCTGTGCGCCCCAGTTAGCAACCACCGGCCGCAGCACCACTTCGTCTCCCCAGTAGAAGACGTTGGCAAACCGGTCGGTGCCAGCGCCAAGTTCCACCTCACAAGAGGGCCGGTAGTCGCTCAGCGATCCCCGTTCCACCTGCACCGCGTCCAGCCAGGCGCTCTGCCCCTGCTTCAGGCCCTCCACCGTGATGGTGATGAAGTAGGTCTGCCGTCGCGTGTCTCCCGCCTTGCCGGTCGCCTGCACTCGCTGCCACTTACCGGTAAGTGGCAGCGCCTCCGCAAACTGGGGCTGCCAGGCGGTGTTGCAGAAGGCGAGGCGCAGAGTCAGTCCGGGGGTGTCCGCACGCGCGTAGCAGGAGACGGTGTACTCCTGCCCTGCCTCCGCCCGAAAGATCGGCGAGGCCAGAGTCAGCCCGGCCGGCTCCTCCCCGCTGGACTCGACCCGGCAGGAGGACCCGCCGTGCCAGCTCGCCGCGCTATCCGGTTCGCGATCGCTGTATTCCGAGCCCCGCTGTGTGGACCAGCCGTTGAGGCCCTGCTCGAAGCTGCTGTTGTAGAGGAGGTTACGTCCCGGTTCGGTTGCCACCGGTGTCGCCGGGTCGCCCGGCGCCCAGCTAAGCTTCGGGCCCAGCACCGCAGCGGCCGCCGCATTGTCGGCGGCGGCCAGGTGTACCCCTGCCAGGGCAACAACGACCCAGACCAGGGGAAGGGCGCGGGTATGGCGCATCACGAGCCTCCTAACGAGTGGGAAAAGAAGGCGCGACCGGACCCCCAGCGGTCCTGTCGCGCCGTGCTGCCTGCTCGCGGAGTTGAGTCGGTACGCCGCCGGAGACCGCCAGCCTAGTCCATGGCAGCCGTCCACATGTTGTACTCCAGAGAGGACGGCTTCATCCACTTGGCGTGCCCGCCGGCCCAGCCGATATTCCACCCATCGGCGTGCGGGCCATAATTCGTGTTGTCGTAGTCGGTGGCAGTGGCTGGCCAGGGCGCCCCCACCGACAAACCGGTAGCGGGGTCTAGCGCCGCCATCTGGAAGATGCCCCAAGGTATGCCCCTGGCGCAAGCGAACATCAACGTGTCGGTGCCGGTAGTGTCGACGCTCTTGGCGGGGTAGGAGAGCGGGCCGATCCCCGCCGGCCACCGGTTGGGGACGTACGAGGCAGCCCAGGCGGTGGGGTAGGGGTCCTGGCTGGGGCATTGCCACATCTGGCTGTTCTTGATGTAGGGCATCAGTTGGTTTCTCAGTGAGGGATCCGTGATGAGGGTGTAATTCCCGAAACCCTCAGCGCCGACGTAGCAGGGCCACGTGTCGTCGTAGTCGCTGGCGTACATGAGGAAGGCCAGCGTGATCTGTTTGACGTTGGACAAGCAGGAGCTCTGCTTGGCTTTCGCCCGGGCGCGGGCGAAGACGGGGAAGAGAATTGCGGCCAAGATCGCGATGATGGCGATCATAAACGGTATGGGGAGCCCGGGACCCGCGCCGGAGGACCACATGAGAGAAGACCTGATCAGCCACTTCAGCAATCCGCAACCCTTGTCTCGGCCGATGGCCTTCTGGTTCCTGGATGGAACCGTGACGCCCCGGGAAACTGAGTGGCAGATCGCGCAAATGAAGGCGCAGGGAATCCACGCCGTCATCCCGCAGAAAGCGTCCGGCGAGCTGCAGCCTCCCTACCTGTCGAAGGCCTGGTTCGAGATGCTCGGTGCCCTCTATGCCGCGGCCGGACGCCACGGGGTGCAGGTGTGGATTTACGATGAGGGTAGTTGTCCCAGCGGATCGGTAGAGAAGTCATTGGGGGCGCTGGAGCAGTTTCCCGGCAAAGCGATTGTCTGTGAGACCCGGCCAGTGCCCGCCGGTGGCGTCGTGCCGGTTCCAGAGGGCGAACTGCTCGGCGTTTTCGTGCGCAGCGAGGACGGCTGGCAACACGTAGATGAATGGGTGCAGCCCGGTGGGGTCGCTGTGCCGTCGGAAAAAGGGGGCGTCAACACGCTCCAGTTCTTTGTCGCGCGCCCGCATGTGCTGCAGCCCGGCAACTTCACCTGGGGGGACGTGGACCGCACCAACCCGGCGGCCACGCAGGTCTTCATGGATCGGGTCCACCGCGAGTACGAACGGCGCTTCGGCCACTTGTTTGGACGAGTCATCACGGGCGTGTTCACCGACGAGCCCGCCCTGTTCGAGCAACCACCGTACGCTTTCGGCTTCTTCGAGGAGTTCGAGCGGCGCTGCGGGTATGACTTCCACCCCCACTTGCCGGCGCTCTTCTTCGAGATGGGACCGCCGACGGCGCGGGTCCGGTGCGACTTCTACGATACCGTGGCTTCCCTCTACGCCGAGGCCTTCTTCCAGCCGGTGGCCGAGTGGTGCACCCGGAACGGCTTGATCTACACGGGCCATCTGTGGGGCGAAGAACATCTGGACGTGATGCAAGCGCTTCAGGGCGACCCCTTCCGCGTCTACCGAAGAATGACTTGGCCGGGCGTGGATGACATCGTCGGCCTGAACAAGCTCAGCCCGGTGGTGGCGAAATTGGCCGCCTCCGCCTCGCATCTGTACGGCAAGGAGCGCACTCCCTGCGAGGCTTTCGCCTGCACCGGCCCCGCCTTCCGTTTCCAGGACCTCAAGTGGAAGGGCGACTGGCTGATGGTCTGCGGGGTGGACCTCCTGATTCCCCATCTCTTCTACTATACCTACGAGGGAAACGCGCGTGTCTGGAGCCATGCCTCCTTCTTCTACCAGCATCCCGGCTGGCCGCATTTCCACCACTACTCCGACTACGTGGGTCGAGTGTGCGAGATGCTGCAGGCTGGCCGACACGTGGCAGAGGTGGCGGTGCTCTATCCCGGCGCCTCCGTCTGGGCCCAGACGACCTGGCCCCCGACCGGCCATGTCGGGAACCTTCGTTGCCAGGGCGCTCGCGATTTTCGGGACGGGTTCCCCGCTTGCCCGGCGGACCTGGAGCCGTTGATCCAAGATTACCAGACAGTGACGGAGGTGCTGATCAACAGCCAGGACGATTTTGACTACGTTGATGAAACTGCACTGCAGGGGGCCGCGGTTGTCTCTGGCCGTCTGCAGGTGGGAGCGGAGGATTTCGGCGTGCTAGTGCTGCCGCACGTGACTACCTTGAGCCTAACCACGATGCGGAAAGTGGTGGAGTTTGCCCGGGCCGGAATCCCGGTGGTTGCCTATGGCGGCGTGCCGACGACGGCGCGGGAGGCCCCCCCGGCCCAGGCGGAGTTCTCCGTTCTGGTGGAGGCTGTTTTTGGCGCCGGGGCTCCCGGTCTCGTGGTGGCGAGGGATCGGGAGAGGCTCCTGGAGGCGCTGCCGGCTGCGGACGTGACCATTCGAACGAACCCGGACTCCGGGCGTGACCGGGCGATCCACTGCCAGCATCGGCGGGTAGCCGAGGCGGATCTATACTTCCTGGTCAACCACTCGGCAGAACGTGTGAGCGCGGAGGTGAGTCTGCGCGGCGTCGGGGAACCGGAGCTTTGGGAGCCTGAGACCGGGAATCGGTATCGCGCGTCCTCCTGGAACTGCGCCGGCGGGCGTACCGCGCTTGATCTTCTCTTCGAGCCGGACCAGTCCCTCTTCGTAGTGCTCCGACCCCAGACCGACCCGGCTTTACCCCTATGGGTGGACTGCCTGGAAACCGTGGCCTGCCTCGACGGCGAGTGGGAGATCGAGTTCCTACCCAACGAGGGCCATCGCTATCTGGCACAGTATGACCCGCTCTTCAGCTTCGAGCCGCGGCACGCGCACTTGGCGGCCTGGTCCGAGCTGGGAATGAGGAATTTCTCGGGGCGCGCTCGCTATACGCACCGATTCTCCTGGGCGGAGCCGCCGACGGGCGATGAGGTATACCTGGACCTGGGACGGGTGGAGCAGATAGCGGAAGTCCGACTGAATGGCCGGGAACTAGGGACGCGCCTGTGGCGACCATACCGCTGCGAGGTCACCTCCGCGCTCCACGAGGGCGAGAACTGCCTGGAGGTCACCGTGACCAATGGCCTGGCTGAGATCTTCTTGCACCCCGCGCTCGACAAGCCCTGGGACTATGGACCCGACACCGCGGGCCTGGTCCGGCCCGACCAACTCGTGTCGGGCCTGCTGGGTCCCGTGACTTTGGCAGGCCGGTCCAAGGCAGCGGCGGGGCGCCAGGTGTGATCGCCTCCCCGAGGGGCTGGGCAGTGATTGGGGATGGGTTGCAGAGAGGGGAAATGAGTTTCTCGCCCTGACCGACCTTCACTTCCACGATCGCCACATCCTGGCCGCGCCAGCAGTCAGGTAGTCCACCGCAGGCGGAGGATGGTTCGGGGGCAGGTCAATTAGCCGCTGCCGAAGAAACGAGCCGAGACATGCGTACCATGTCCACCGCTCGAGGAGATTCTTGAGTGTCGGCACCTGACCCAAGCCTGTCCTCGCCGCGGCCTTGCTGGCCCAGTTCTGCCCGGACCCCAGTTTGGAACAGCAGACCGCCAACCATGAAATCCGAGTTGCGCCCAGCTCCGGTCCGGTCAGGGCTAGCGGTCCCCCCGGCGCAACCTCGCAACGGTGGGAACCGACAGGTATGAATGTCTCCAAGCACGACCGGGGAATCCTACGCTCCCTATCCGCGCGAGTGGCTGAACACGCCGCCGACCCCGTCCACGAGTCGCGGCGAAAACTGTGGCGCCAGCACAATGAACTGCAGGGCGAGAGGCCGGCAATCCTGGCCTATGTCCATGACTCCTGGCCGGAGTTCTTCAGCCTGCAAATCGAGGCCCCCCTCCTCCGCGGGTGGGAATGGACGCTCCGGCACACTCTGGCCGTGGCTGACCTGGACACCGACGAAGTTATCCCCCGCTACTTCGCCATCCCCTATGTTGCTCTCAACACGGACTTCGGCATGCCGCCACACATGCGCACAGTGGAGAGCGCGCGGCAGTCGGCCTACAAGTGGGAGGCGCCGTTGCGGCGCCCGGAGGACTTGCAGCGGCTTGTCCCGGGGATTACGGTGGAAGGCGCAGCCTCCCAGCGCAACTTCGCGCTGGCCCAGGAGCTGTTTGGTGACCTCTACGAAGTCCGCCTCACCGGCGGCTTGGGCCTGGGCATGGACGAGAAGGTGGCCTTCCTGCGGGGCATGGACCAGATGATGCTCGACATGTACGACAACCCAGCCTTCCTCCACCGGCTGATGGCCTTCCTACGGGACGAAAAGATGAAGATGCTTAGGTACGGGGAGGCGCATCAGATCTTCCACCACGACGACGGGCGGCCGGCAAAGCTGCACGAGATCAGAGGCGGGGAGGGCGCCCAGACCTTCGTCGGCATCTCACCCCCTATGTGGGAGGAATTCGTGTTTCAGTATCAGAAACCCGTCCTGGAGCTCTTCGGGACCTCGGCGTATGGCTGCTGCGAGCCGCTGCACGATAAGCTGGACGCGCTCATGACAATGAGGAACCTTCGTTGGGTATCTGTCTCGCCGTGGGCTGACCTGGAGATCTGCGCGGGGAAGCTCCAGGATAGATACATCCTCTCCTGGAAGCCGCATCCCGCGATACTCGCCGGGGAACGTTTTGACCCGGAAGAGATTCGCCGGGTGCTGCGAGAGGGCCTAGCTACCACGCGAGGCTGTAAGGTGGAGGTCATTATGAAGGACGTCACCACCACGGGCAACCAGCCACAGCGCCTCAAGACCTGGGTGCAGATCGCCCGAGAAGAGGTGGACAGGGCATGGGGATAGTGGCGTGCCCCGCGATCGGCTCGGCTTGACCGCCCTCTAGGAGTTTTCCACCTGAGATCTCCGACGACGGACAACCCCACACACACTTCACGGCTGCCCGGCGTTCGGCCAGGCTCAGGAGTTTCCCGACACCGCCTCCTTCATGATCGCCAGATTCAGCGCAGGGTTCCTGCTCATGGGCAGAGAATGAGGGAAGAGATCCGGTAAACAAGAGACCTGTGGAGAAGACTGACCTAGCGGTGGGCTTCAGCGAGGCCTGGTGGGAGCAGCGGCACGGGCTGGCGATGACCGAGCGCTGGTATGTCGACCCTGAATTCCGGGCGCAGCGCTCCCGAGAGCGAGAAGTCGTGCTCCACCGGCGGTTCGGGCATCTCGGCTTGGGCAGCGAAGACCCCCCCCGCCTGCCCGGCGGGCCTGGCCTTTCCGCTCAGTCCTGTGGCCGAGGCCCTCGGACTGCCCCTAGCTTACCGCTACGAGGTGGAAAGTCACTGGTGGCCCATCCCCCTCAATCTCGACGACGAGGCCGCCGGGGGGCTGCGGCCCGTGCATGATTTTGGCAGCACCGCGTGCGCTGAGCGCTTGCTCCGGGAGTGGCAGTGGCTGGAGGAGCGCTTCGGCTGGAGGCCACCGCCGCCGGGTGAGTGCCAGGGCACCAGCGGGGTGATGAACACGGTGCTGGACCTGCGGGGTTACCAGATCCTGACCGACATGCACCTCAAACCCGACCTGGCTCGCCACCTTCTGGCGGTGGTGACAGAGACCCTCAAGTCGTATCTGGACTGGCAGTGCCAGGTGCTGTGGGGAGGGGTGCGGCCGGCCACGCTCGGTATCGGTAATTGCAGCGACTCGCTGATCTCGCCGCACGCCTACCTGGACTTCGTCCTTCCCTGTGATGAATGGTTAGCCGCCAACCACGCGCACCTAGGCATCCACCGGGATAACCGCTTGGAGCCGTGGCTGGAAGCCTACCTGCATCACCCCAAACTCAACGCGGTGGATTGCGGCTGGGACTCAAGCCTTGCCGCTGTGCGCAAGATGCTCCCTGCCGATCGCTACCACGTGAATCTGCGCCTCGACCCCTGGTGACTGGCCACGGCAAAGCCCCAGGAGATTGTCGCCCAGGTACGCGCCTGGATCGAGGAAGCGGGACGGCCGCGCGCGCAGTTCGCCCTCATCTGCGACTGCGTAGACCCGGCGACTCCGGACGCCAACATCGAGGCCCTGTTTGACGGTGTCGAGATGGAGTGAGATGAGCCTGACCTGCCGCCGCGTTGCGCTTCTTGGTCAGGTGACACTTGGGGAGGATACTGAACTGTGCGAAACGACGTAACTGACTACACTACCTATCCCTTGATGCCCAGAGGCGGCTTGGTTCAGCTCATGTACCGCCCCGACGAACCGGGCTTCCACTGCGCGGTGGCCTCCAATGTGGACAATCCCGAATGGGAGGCCGAGACCTTGGCGCGGCCCTTCCTGCGGCTGCCCTTTGCCGGCGCGCCCTCCGCGACCAGTGGCCCTGGCTCTCTGACCCTCAGCGACGGCGAACTCACTATGGAGGCGCGCCGCTCGCCAGTGCTGCACAGCGTGCATATCACTGTCACCTCGCCCGTTCCAGTAAAGTTGCACTGCGGGCCGGCCGGGGTGTTCGACCGGTACGGGTACACCGAGGGGCTTGATCCCTCGTTCTTCCACGGTTACCCGGACGAGGCGGTGGCCGGTGGCTGTTGGGTGACGCACCGGAACGAATGGAATGGGGCCTTGGCGGTTGGTCCGGGAGCGATCGAGACCTGGGGAAGAGGAGTGACGGTCGCTCTGCCCGCCGGGCGCAGCGTCCTGGCCTTCAGCGTTGGGCGCACGCACGGAGAGGCCATCGCCCGTGCTCACCAGGTCGCCGCCAGCTCACCCGAACAGGCCGAGGCCTTCCTGGAGCAGACCTGGGAAGCGGTGTTGGCGAAAGTGCCCGAGAGCATCTACGACTTGCCGCCGGCCGCGCAGCGCAAGGCGCTGGAGGCCATCTACCTGCATCTGGAGGACACCAAGTATGAGCCCTATGGCGCGATCAAGTACGCCGTGCCCTGCGCCGTAGTGACCGGGTACCGCACTCCGGTGGCCGACTGGGACAACGGCCTCTCCGCCGCCTTGGCGACGATTGATCTTGAATACGCGGTCGGCATCGTTCTCAACTTCCTGGCGCACCAGCATGAGGACGGCAGCCTTCCCGCCGGAATTGAGCCTTCGGGCGCCCTCGGGCGGACCTGCGGCGGTAAAGTTCTTATCCCCGCCACGGGCGCTTCCTGCAAGACTTCCTGGCAACCTGCCCCGACGGCCTGCCCTACCTGGCCACCGGTCTCAACGACAATACCCCCAGCGACGATCCCTACAACTACTTCAGCCGGCCCGCGTCCAACTTCCTCCGGCCCCCGCGGGAGCCGGAGGAGTGCCGCGTGTTCGGCGGGGAAGCTTCCGGGGGGATGATGAATGTGCTCGTCTGTCTGGCCCGCCTCTGTCGGGCGGCGAAACAGGACACCCAGGCGGACTCGTTCATGGCGTCCGCTCGCGCGGTCGCCCAGAGCACGCGCCGGCACCTGTGGGATGCCGAGCGCCGGGACCTGCTCTACCGCTACCCCGATGGGCTGGTCTTTGCGAACAACGTCGAGCGTTTCCTGGGGGCGGCCGCCCTGCCCTTGGAGGAGATGCGGGAGTCCATGCGTCACGCCCTGCGGCGGGGCGGCACCTTGTGGCCCAACTACGGTCTGGCCACCACCGGCACAGATGACCCGGGCTTCGACCCCAACCAGCTCTGGCGCGGCCCCATCTGGATCGGCACCAACTACCTGGTGGCCGAAGCCGCTGCGGCCCTGGGCCTGGTGGACCTCGCCGAGGACATCAGTGCCATGACCCAGGAGCTGGTGACTCACAACTCAGGCTACTGGGAATGTCACAACCCGCTCACCGGCAGGGGATTTCGCACCCAATTGACCATGGGGCTGAACGCCTCTGCGTTCCTGATGTTCTGCCTCGGCGCCCACCGCCGGCCGGGCTGGGTTCGGCCGGAGGAGCTGGCGTAGCGCCAATCCAACGGGTTCCTGGGAGATGCTCATGGGAATGCGCAACCTGCGAAACCTGCTCGCCCTGCTGATAGGCCTATCGTGCGTTGTCGTCCCGGCGGCGACCGGCGCCGCGCAGGAGGAGGTGCCGGTGATCCTGCGCCCACCGGGGCCGCTGGTGATTGACGGGCGTCTGGAGGACGCGTGGTATGTCACTCAGCCTTTGGTCCTTATGGGCTGGGGGCCGGGTTTGGCTCCGCGGCGGGACACGGCTCCGCCCACCTTGGTTATTAATGAGCTGCGCCAAGTAGTGTTCGCGACAGGACGGCGGCGGCCGGAGGCGACCGACGAAGAGGTGCTCAGGTCCTGGAAAGGCCCGCAAACTCTGTCGGGCAGGATCTACCTGCGCATGGACGAGGAGAGCCTGTACCTGGGAGCCGAGGTCACTGACGACAACCCTCTGGCGAACCACGGCACGAAGGGGGGTATCTTCGACGGTTGCGGCCTCGAACTCTACTTTGGCGGCCAGTCCCGACGTAACCACCCGGAGATCACCACGCCTACCTATGCTCCCTTTGAGTACCAGGTGGAACTAGGGCTGGACCAAGACGGCCAGCCTGTCATCTGGTTTGGGCCTCAGGCGCCTTCCTGGGAGCGGGGCACCAGCAATGGGCCGGCCGTGGGCGGCGAGCTGGCGGCGGTGAAGCGCCCCGACGGAACCGGCTACGTCCTGGAGGCCAGGATTCCTCTCAGTAACTTCCGCTTCACCCCGAAGGCGGGGGTGGAGATCGAGATTGACCTCGGTCTGAATCATGCGGGCAGGCAGCCCGGGCCGGACGGCAAAGTCCACCGCGACCTGCAGATGATGTGGCACGGCGACTTTGATAATTGCGCGACGACCAAGGCGTGGGGACGAGCGTACGTCTGGGCGCCACCCCTGCCCGGTCAGGCCGCGGCGGCCGCGGCGCCGCCTGCGGTCCAGGCCACTGTCGAGGTCGCCGGAGACACGGTTTGGGAGATCAACGGCTACCGGACCGTTCCCAAGGAGCTTTTCGGGGTGCGGGTGGTGAGCGAGGATCGGCTGCTCAAGGACCGGGAGAGTTTTGTCGCGCTACTCAGGGAAGCCGGCTTCGAGAGTTTCTTCTGCTATTTCCATGTCCAGAACATAAGTCGGGAGTGGGAAGACCCGGCCCGGCCCGGGCATCTCAAACCAGAGGTATTTGAGCACCCCGAGCAAGCCTATGGCGACCAACTCGTGGGCCAGGTCTACGACACCCTGCGCCTGGTCAATCCCTACGGCACCTATGAGCTTTGCCTGCAGACCCCCGCGGACTGGCTGGGGCTTAAGCCGATACCGAATTGCCGGCCGGCGCCGGCGGATCCCGAAGAGTACGCGCGGTCGGCCTCCGCCCTGCTGAAGGTCTACGAGAGCGACCCGCGCGGCCCTGGCAAGCAGGTCAAGTTCGTGAGCTTCTTGAACGAGCCGGAACCTTTTGGGCACTGGGCCAGCGAAGAGTGGAAGGATGATCCCACGGCTCCAGTGGCCGGGTACAACGGCGAGAAGGGACTCGATTACTATATCAAGACCTTCAATGCTGTCTCCCAGCGCCTTAAGGCCGACTTCCCCGGTCTTTCGACTGGTGGATATGGAAGAACTGGGGCCTCAAGTTCAGAGTGGGACGAAATCCTGCCCTCAAATCTGTGGCGCGCGGAGGGCGACCAACTGATCCCCCAGCCAGTGTTCTATCTCTACCGGGCCCTGCGCGACCTGCGGGGGCCGCGTCTCTGGGCGCGGACCAGCCGCCCGGAGCTAGCCGTTCGGGCCGCCCGCTATGGGAATCGGCTCAGTGCGGTGCTGTTCAACGACGCCGGCCAGGAGGCGACCGTGCAACTTGCCCTGACCCTCCCCGTGGGCGCGCAGGTCGGTCGCGTGCTGGTCAGCGGCTGGGACTACGATGGCGCCAAGAACGAGTTCTTACACTTTGAGGACCGGGAGATCACCGCCCAAGCGCAAGACGGCAAGCTGTCGCTGCCGGTCACGCTGACGCCCTTTGCCACGCGGTCACTTGTCGTCGAGTTGACCGGCGCGCCGAGGGCTTCTCGGTTGGCCCGAACGACAGAGTACTACGCCGACCGGGTGTTCGCCGAACAGGCCGCCGAGACGAAGCCGGTATTCAAGATAGCGCTGCCGGCCCCGGCCAGACGGGCGCAAAGCCTGACGCTGCGCCTGGGCTGGGAGGGGCCCAAGCCAGCGGCGGTGCAGGTGGGGGCCAGGAAGTACCCGGTGCCCGACCAACGCCGGGAGATTACCGACATCAAGGTGGCCGAGATCCGCTTGCAGGCCAACGACCTGGCGTCGGTGACGGAGGTTAGACCTCTCTACGAGAAGACCTATCCGGAATTCAATGAGAAGATTCTCTTTGCCACCATCGTGGCAACGGAGGTAGAGGAGTGAGAAGGCGAACGCTCCGCGCTGCTATGGGGCTGGTGTGTGGTCTTCTGGCCGGCGCCTCGCTCGCCCAGTCCCTTGCCCGGCCGGAGGAGATACCGGTAATCCCTCGCCCGCCGGGGCCGGTGGTCATTGACGGGCGTTTGGAAGACGCCTGGTTGACCGCGGCTCCCTTGCTCCTCGACCGCCCTGAGCAGGCCTTCTGGGGAGGCCCGCAGGCACTGTCGGGCCAGGTCTACCTGCTGATGGACGAGCGGAATCTATACCTGGGCGCCGAGGTGAGCGACGATCATCCCTTGCTCAACGACAGCACCGGAGGCGACAGCATCTTTGACGGCAGTGGCGTCGTGCTGTACTTCGGGGGACAGGAGTTGCAGGACACTCCCGGACTGGTCATGCCCAGCTTGGCCCCGTTCGAGTTCCGGTTAGGAATGGGGCTGGGTCGGGGCGGGAAGCCGATCATGGCCGTGGCTCTCCAGGGAGCGGCCGGGGGACCGGTCGTGGGCGGCGAACTGGCAGCTCGAGAGCGCGCCGACGGATCCGGGTACCTCCTAGAAGCCAAGATCCCTCTGAGCACCTTCCGCTTCACGCCTCGGGAGGGCCAGAGAATTGAACTCGACGTCGCTCTCCACTACACCGCCGGACAGCCTGGGGCTGACGGTAGGATTCACCTCAACACGGGGATGACGTGGCACGGCACTGTCTTCAACTATGCCGGGTCGCGCGATTGGGGCCGCGCTTGGATATGGGAACGGGGTCAGATTCCGCCACCGCGAGCCTTGCCGGCGCCTCCCCAGGTCCAGGCCACGGTGCAGGTAGCCGGGGACACCGCCTGGCAGATCAACGGGTACAGCGAGATCCGCCGCGCCCTGTTCGGGGGTCGCATCCAGGGCAATACCGGGGCGGTCAAGGACCTGCCCGAGTTTGTCTCCCTGGTCAAGGAGGCAGGTTTCGAGTCCTTCTTCTACTACATCTATCCCCAGAACCTCACTTCGTCAGCCTCGTGGCCACCGGGAGGTAGCCAACGAAAGGAGCAATTCCTGTGAAACGAAAGGGTCTCGGCGGGGCCGTGCTGGGTGCGGCCCTTCTATGGTGTGTGGCGCTGTCTGCGGCGGAAGAGGGCGTTCTGCCGGTGATCACTAGGGCCCCCGGGGGCCCTAGTGATCGACGGCAGGCTGGAGGACGCCTGGTACGTTGCCGAGCCGCTCATGATCACCGGCCTCAGCCAGGTGGTGCTGGTCAACAACAAGGGCAAGGCCGACCTTGCGGACGTTGACGTCAACCAGGTCTGGAAGGGGCCGCAGACGCTGTCCGGCAAAATCTACTTGCTGATGGACGAGGCGAACCTCTACCTGGGCGCGGACGTGACTGACGACCACCCGATGGTCAACCAGGGCACCAAGGGCGGCGTTTTTGACGGTACCAGCCTGGAACTCTACTTCGGCGGGAGGGACCGCCGCGATCATCCCGAGCTCACCACCCCCGGCTATGCACCCTTCGAGTACCAGGTGGAACTGGCGCTGGACCGCGAGGGCCAGCCTACTATTTGGTTCGGCCCGCAAGCGCCCTCCTCCGAGCGGGGAGCCAGCAACGGGCCGGCGGTGGGCGGGGAACTGGCGGCCCAAAAAAAGCCCGACGGCAGCGGCTATGTCCTGGAGGCGAAGATACCCCTCACCAACTTCCGCTTCACCCCCAAAGCCGGTCAGAAGATCGAGCTCGACGTCGGCCTGAATCGAGCCGCAGCGCAGCCCGGAGCGGGCGGGAAGATACACCGCGAGCTGCAGATGATGTGGCACGGCGAAGCCGGCAACTTCGAGAAATCCAATGCCTGGGGACGCGCCTACGTCTGGATGCTGCCTCTCCCCGGGCAGGAGGCCGCCGCCGCGCCGGTGCCCCAGGTGCAGGCGCAGGTCCGGGTGAGGGGCGACACCGCCTGGCAGATCAACGGGCACCGGGAAATCCCCCGCGACATTTTCGGGGCCCGCGTCCAGGGCAACACCAAGTCCAACCAGGACGTGGCGGAGATGGTGCGGTGGCTCCAGGAGGCCGGTTTTGAGAGTTTTTTCTACTATATCTACCCGCAGGGGGCCTCCAAGGAATGGGAGGACCCCGCGCGGCCGGGGCACCCCAAGGCGGAGCTCTACGAGCATCCCGACCGCGTCTGGGGCCAGAACTGGCAACTGACGGACGCGGCCTACGAGAACCTGCGGCAGGTCAGTCCCGAGGGCAACTACTGTCTCTGCCTGCAGAGCTGCCCGCCCTGGATGGCGCTGAACCCCGTCGGCAACCACGTGCCGGTCCCCTCCGATCCCGGCGACTACGCCCGCATGTCCTCGGCACTGATCCAGCTTCTGCGTAGCGATCCGCGCGGGCCGGGCAAGTTCGCGCGCTATATCAGCTTCATGAACGAGCCCGAGTACATCTTCGATTGGGACAGCCAGAACTTCTCCCCGGACCCCACTATGCCCACCGACCACCTGCTGGGGGAGAAGGGGTTGGCCTACTACATCCAGTGCTATCGGGCGATGGCTCAGCAGGTGAAGGCTGACTTCCCTGACCTGCTGGTCGGCGGGCCGGTGGCCCACGGCCCCTTGCAGATGCTGGACTGGTGGGGCTGGAAAAACTGGACCATCAAGTTCCTCGACCAGACCGGACCGCTGTGCGATTTCTACGATTTCCACCCTTACGCTGACTGGAACAACGACCGGGCCTCCATCCAGGCGATGATGACCATGGTCATGAACCACGTCTTGCTCACCCAGGGCCGGCCCATGCCCTGCTTGTTCTCCGAGCAGAACTACTACGGTACCGCTGCCCTGGTCAATGACCCGGGCCAGCGCTTCCAACAGTTGCTGTGGAACCAGCGCGTGCTGTTCATGGAAATGGACGAGTCCGACAAAACCCTGGGGCACTACTACTTCCTGGTCTTCGACAACCGCGTCTATGACTGGGGTCTGCAGGTCTCCAATCTCTTCCAGGCCGTTGACGGCAAATGGGTCCCCTACCCGGTCTTGTATCTGTATCGCGGCATGCGCGAGTTGCGGGGGACCCGGCTGTACGCCGAGTCGAGCCGGCCGGAGGTGATGGTGCGCGCGGCGCAAAACGGCGCTCGCCTCAGCGTGCTGGTCTTCAACGACGCTCGCCAGCAAGCGGCGGTGAGCCTAGACTTGGCCCTGCCGGCCGGCGCGCGGGTGGTCCGGACGCTGGGAAGCGGCTGGAGCTACGACCGGGACAAGAACGAGTTCGCGCACTATGAGGACAAGGAAGTAGCGGCCACCCCTGCCGGCGGGGTCCTGCGCCTGCCGGTGGATCTGGCACCCTTTGCCAGCCAGTCGTTCGTTGTGGAATTGGCCGACCCGCCCCAGAGCGCGCGCTCGGCCGAGACGACGGAGTACTACGCGGACCGCATCTTCGCCGAGCAGGCAGCCGAGACCAGGCCAGTGTTCAGCATAGCGCTACCCGCCTCCGCGCGAGGGGCGCAACGTCTGACGCTGAGCCTGGGCTGGGAGGGGCCCAAGCCGGAAGCAGTCCTGGTGGGAACCGCCCGCTACCCCGTGCCTGACCAGCGCCCGGAGATCACGGACATCAAGGTAGCTGAGATTCCGCTGCAGGCCGCGGACGTGGCGGCGGTCACCGAAGTCAGACCGGTCTACGGGCAAACCTATCCGGACTTCAACGAGAAGATCCTCTTTGCCACGATTACAACGACGGAGGTCAAGCAATGAGGGAGGCAACCGCGTGGATGGCAGCGGTCACGCTGGTGCTGGCGTCAGTGGCGGGGGTGCTTGGTCAGGCGGGGGCGCCGGAGGTGCAGGGCGATTCCTATACCGAGCCGGTGGGACTCCCCCTGCCGCAGGAGGGCTTTGATCCGCGGACCACCGTGGTTCCAGTGAAGATCGAGGAGCAGCCGGCAGCGGGACTCAAGGTAGCCGGCGGCACCTGGAACAGCCGCGTCGGCGATGCCGCGCGCGCAGCGAAGGTGGTGTGCCTGGTGCCGCTGGGACTGTGGCCGAGCGCGGAGAGCAAGGTGGGGCAACGGTGCATCGCCGCCGCCTTCGCGGCGCTGCGGCCCTACCCGCCGGAGGAGCTGCCGCTCACCGAGCGCTGGAAGCCGCAGGCTGTTTACGTACAACTCTGGCCGGAACCCGCCTGGAACCTGACCGGCCGGCAGGCGCTGGTTTTCTGGCTGCGGGTGAGCAATCCCCGTCCGTTCGGGCCGAATCCGAAGGCAGAGTTGGTAGCGCGCTCCGGGGACAAGCTGGTCTACGCCCAGGGCGGCACGGCGGCGCTGCTCGCCGCCCTGGCGCAGGGCGACACCTGGCAGGAGGTGCGCCTGCCGCTGGCGGAGATCACGCCCCTTGATTCCCGGATCGAGAGATTCCCGGTGGAGCAGGTCATCGGGCTGACGATCTCCCTGCACGTCAACACGCCAGAAGTGTTCACGGAAGTGGTGTGGATTGATGGGTTGAGGTTTGAGTAATTCTACCGGCCGCCTGGGCGCGCCAAGTCGGGCAAGGTGAGTAGTTGCGATCCCGGATCAGCGGAGGTTTTCCAATGAAGCGTTTAGGACACCGACGGCATGGCTCACCACCAGGGCGGATTGGTCTGTGGAGCCGGGCTTGGTTCATTACGGCAGCCCTGCTCTTCGCGATTCCGGCGGTGTGCTTCGCGCAGGGCCCTCTCGCGGTGCTCTTCCTCGGCCCCGGGGCCCCCCGCCCCTCGGTCACGGGCTTTGAAGTCGGGTTCGACAATTCCTACGGCAAGGAACTCAAGGCGCACGGCCTTGAATCCACCTCAGAGCCGGGCGTCGCGTACTCCCTCGACCGGTTGAAGCAGTTCAACGTGGTCGTGGTAGTGGGCAACCCCGCCGCCACTGTGGCGGCGGGACAGGGGGTCATCCCGGAGGACTGGCAGGAGTTCTGTGCTGTTCTCGAAGACTATCATAGGCTGGGGGGCGGTATCCTGTTCATGCCGGTGGGCTCTGAGCACCTGTCTGAAGCTCGGGACCTGACGGCCAACTACCTGCTCGAGCCCTATGGCGCCGGCGTCTACCCCGAGGCGCTGACCGATCCCAACCATACCTACAAAGCCGAGCGGTTCCGGCCCTTCGTTTGGGACTACTTCTGGACGAGCGCGATCACGCCCCATCCGGTCACGGCCGAGGTGAAGAACCTCTTCTTCCCCGTCATCGGTTCGCACCAGAGCGCCGCAACTGTCCCCCTGAAAGTGGACAACAGCTGGAGCGTGGTAGTCAGAGGCATGGACACGGCTCGTTCCGTGCCGGTGGACCCGCAGACGGTCAAACGCAGTGAGCTGGAATTGACTTATCTGTGGGACCAGGTCGGGAGCGTGCCCTCCTCGCCGGCGCTGATCGCGGTGAAGGCGCCTGCCGACGGCGGCCGCCTGGCTATCGTGCCTGTCTACAATACGTTCACCGTCTCCAACTGGCACAACCCCGTGCTGGGCGACGTGGCCATGGAGCGGGGCGACGACGTGCGCAAGAGCGACCTGCAGACGCTACTGCTGAATACGTACCACTGGCTGGCGGAGCCGGCGGAAAAGACCGGGGCCGTCGGGGGCTTCGTCTACCAGCCGCCTACGCAAGATCTAACGCCGCTGGACTGGGACGCCCAGCCGGTGCCACCCAAGCGCAAGGTCCTACGGGGCCTGATCGGGGCGCATTCGAACCTTACCGACGGGCGGTCTACCGTGGCCGAGTATATGCGGAAGGCCGCGGAACTGGACCTGTCTTTCGTCGTCTTTACCGAGCCGCTCGCGCTCATGAACGCTGACAAGCACGCGCAACTGGTGGCGCAGTGCCAAGCCGCCTCGACCGAGACCTGCCTGGCTCTGCCGGGCTTGGGATATCAGGACAGCTCGGGCTTCTACTGGGTGGATTTCGTGACCTGGAAGTTCCCCGACGCTTCCCTGATCACCGGAGGTCGGATGAACAGCGCGCACAAGTGGGAGTTTGCTACCTGGCACGCGCATTGCTACCAGAGGGCCGGGCAGGAGAAGGAAGACGCGTGGTTCCAGTGCATGTACACCGGCGTGGTTCCGCTCAGCTATGAGGTCGACCGGCTTGTGGACAACTCGATCAAGCAGTACCTCCACCTGGAGGCCAACAATCACGCGCTGATTCCGGTCAGTCACGTGCGGGTGCGAGACGTGGACGAACTGGCGAGAGCCGCCGCGAGCGCGCACCTCACTTGCTTCTGGGGAGAGGGGCCGGCGGAGTTCCAAGAGGCATACCAGGGGAACGCCATGGGCACCATGGACGTGTACTGGGTGCAGCGCACTTTCCTATCCAGCGGCCCCTCAATTGACCGCTGGGTATGCCAGAATCCTCTCGGCTTCCCTTGGCGGCTCCTGGCCAACCGCTTTCGAGTCTACCTGAGCGCCTCGTCGGCGGTGGGGCTGCAGGAAGTTCGTGTCTGGAACGCCGCCACGGGGGAGCTGTACCGGCGCTTTGACCCGCAAGGGCAGAAGACCTTTGACGCCGTCATAGATGAGGCCCACAGCCGGCAATGGTACCTGGTGGCGGAGGTCGTCGACACGCTAGGGCGGACGGCCCTCAGCTCCAGCCTGCGCACCTTCACCGAGGGGAACCGCTCCTGGTCCATGAGTGATCGCTTCATGACGATGAACCATCCTCATGACTGGAACGACGACCACACGCTCATTGTGCAGTACACCGGCGCGGATCCGGGCTACGTCAAGAGCGCGCCGCTCGCCGGCCTGAGCCCCTTCAACTCGTTTGCCGATACTCTGATGGAGGTCGGGATTGACGGCGGGCTCAAGTCCCAGGCGATTGCCGAAGTGTGGCCGTTCATCAATACCGACCAGGGCAGTGAACCGTCTGCGCCTGCCTACCGGCATGACCTTAAGCTGGCTGCCCACGACGTACACATAGTTGACTACATCGGCGAAACCAAACGGCCGGAATCTGCGCAGCCGTGGTACAAGGCCTATGAAGACCCCGTGCCTCGGCAGGTAGACAATCAGTTCGCAGACATGGCCGTGCGCTACTACGTTTACCGGCCGCGCTTCCACCAGGACGCTTACGTCAACCTGGTGGAATTCACGGCCACGATCAAGCAGGACCTCACCCTCAAAGGTCCGGTGCCGTTGCGTGTGTGTAACCTGCGCAAGAACCAGCCGGGGGTACCCGGGGAGTTCGACCACGTTACCGTTAAGGACACCTCCGGCCGAACCCTCAATTGGAAACTAGCCTGGCAGCAGGGCTTGGCTCATGAGGGCACACTGGGCGCTGGTGACTATCTGACGCTCTACAACTTCGTCGGCGGAGCGCCGCTCTTCGTGGCGATCACGCCCGTTAACTACCGCTTGGTTGGCTCCGGCGGGGGAATGGGGGCGGACATCTTCCTGGGGCGGGAGGGGGACATGCTGAAGAAGGGGGACCGGCTTACCGCACGGTTCCTTCTGCTCACACTGCCGATGCAACAGCAGACCACCAACCTGTGGATCGAGGACTTCGTGCACAATCTCGGCGTGGCGGGGGGTAAACCAGGCTATCTCTTTACCGTCACCCAGGGGAAGGTCGTCTCGACGCGGTACGAACTAGTATTCGACGCGGTCCAGGGCGGAGTGGAGCTTAATCTGCCCCAGTGCGACTTGCCCCAGAACCTACCGATCGTCGTGCGTGGCGTGTCCGACCGCCTCCCATGCGGTATATGGGAGTCTAAGGGAACTTCCATGCGAGAGATCGGCGTCTACCAGGGCGCCGCCTATGCCACCGTGGACACCCGCGCCCAGGACAGCGAGTTGTACGTGGGCAATCTACTCCAGTGCAGCAGTCCCGACCTGCGCGTGAGCATGGTCCCTACGGTCGCGGGGTACTTGATGGAAGTCCACAACCCCACCGAGATGGCGGTCAAAGCAGTGGTCAGTGGCAACCCTTCTTTCCCGCCCTTGAGGGGGTGGAAGGCCGAGGTCACCGTGCCGGCCGGCAGCTCTGTGCGCCTCACGAAGTAATCACAGCTGGTTGACCTTGGCACTCCCCCCAGGATCGGGCGCGAGTGGATACAGTGCCGAGTATCATGGACTCACAGAAAGCCCAATAAACGGCTTGGAACGGGGCTTTGTGGGTGCATACTTCGGCTTCTGTGCCTGATTACTCACCGATATGCGCTGCCCCTGCTCTGCACTCGTCGTTGGCCAGCCAGTTGCGGAAGTCGTCCAATAAGGGGAGCCAGTCTGAACACTTGAGCCCTTCTGCCAGCCAGCAGAAGGGGTTTTTGTAGTCTGGAGGCAGGTTTTCGCCGCCGAAGCTGCAGTTCGATAGTAGGATATCCAGCAGTTTCCGCCTCCCGAACGCATCCTGCCGAATCCACAGGCTGTAAGCCTTGCTGGCGAGTTCTATAGTGCGACTGCCCTCCTCGCAGTAGCATTGGTTGGCGTTCTCGTGTCACTCCCCCCCGGCGTGGGGGTGCACCGGCGGTGATTGACCTGCTACCATGCACTTGATTCTTCGGTGACCCTACTTCAGGGGTTCCGGAGCGGACCTCACCGCCGCCGGAGCGTGTACTTCAGCTGATAGCTACCGGTCGTGTCACCGTTGTAGAAGTCCAATCTGCCGGCCATGCTCTCCCCCCCGTCCAGCATCTGCTGCAGATCCGGCGCAGTTGCCAGGAACCCTTCGGCGCCCAGATAGACAGGGTCCTTGGTCAAGAGGTCCACGATGCCGTTCAGCATGCCCTCAAGCAGCCCCAGCAGTTGCTCTATAATGCCCGAGCCGCTCATACTCGACCCATACATCGCCGCCAGCATCTCTGCTGCCAGGTCCACCACTCCCTCCACCGTGCTGGGGCTCACTGCGGTAACGTTCCACTCGTACAACGCCGTCTGCACGGCCAGGAAGTACTCGATTCCCTCGTAGCCCTGCTCGGGTGGCAGTACATACTGGTCCCCGTCCTGGTAGCCCATGGAGCTTCCGTCCTCGAAAGGTCTGTACTTACCCGAGTTCTTAGACCAGGAACTCTCGTCCGCCACTACCATCCAGAAGGTCACGAGCGAGTCCTGGAACACTTGCTCGTCGTTCGGCCCTCGCGACTCGTCAATGCACACCATCTCGTCGAAGGTCAAGCGATACAGCGGTACAACGACCTCGTAGTCCACTGCATTGATGTCCGTATGGCTTCCCGGCGCTTCCACATGAATCTCATACGAGCCCGGGTAGATGTTCTTGGGGATCTTGCATTGCAGCTTGGTACTGGTTAGCGCTGTAACCACCACGCGCGCTTGCTCCTCATTGTGCAGGCCCACTGGGGTGAAGACGACGGTGTGCTTCTTGCCTGCCTGGTAGTTGCGTCCGGCGAGGTAGATAACGTCTCCCGGCTCTGCGTCATCGGGGGTGATGCTGGTAATAATGGCCAGGTTGGCATTGCTCTCCGGCTGGGTAACGGGTACTGCCTCCCCCGCCTCCACGTCCTGGTCCCCGAACTTCCCGTACCCGCCCCCCAGGTCCCGGAATAGCGCCGCCTGCAGCTGTTGCTCCTCCAGCGGGGCCGTATTGGCCATACCTTCCGGCTGGAAGTCCGGCAGGACGAAACGAGCGCGCTTCTGCTGTATGGGAATGGCATTGTAGCCCTGCACGAATTGCGTCAGCACTTCCTGGGTCACGCCTGGCCGCGCGGCAACCGCTGCGGCAAACTCCTGGTCCAGAGCGCCCTTGTCCTCCACATCCTGTAGGTATCGCTGCGCCAGTTGCGCCAGAATCGGTATGACCGCGCTCTTGCCTGACCCGCGCCTGATCCCCACCAACGTCCCTTGCGGCGGCCCGGGTCGCACCTTGGGGCGCAACTGCGTTGGCGTCTGGATCCCCGGAGCCGGCCCCACCTCGCCCGCGGGGGCGGGTGAAGGCTGGGGCTGAGGACGCGGGGGCCGCGACGGCGCCGCCATAGCCGCGACCGCTGTACTCAGAAGGAGACCACAGAGGATGCGCCCTACCGACAACCTGATGAGTCTACTGGTCATGGCTTTTGCCTCTTTCTTTTGCGGGCTAGTCTTAGATTCAGCGAGTAGTTGGTACAGTTCTTTGTATTTCTTCGCCCCTCAGGTGGTCGACTCCTGCGCTTGGCACGGTCTTCTTCGTCCCGGACGGCCTGCAGCGCCTACGTCGGCGGGTGCAACGGTCTCCGCAGTTACCTGCGGCGTCTGCCGGCGGTTCAGACATGGCAAGCAGACACTTCTCCTGATACGCGGCCCGCGGGGATGGCCCCTTCTCTACCCCCTTGCTGGGTCAAGCACATGCTGGAGGCCGTTGGGCACCGCCTCGCCGCTCGTCGTGAAGTAGCGGCCAGGTAGGGATCGGGGGCCTGTACGATCTCCAGCGCCCAGGGCGTCACGGTGCCGGTCTCGGCGTAGCGGCAGTGGTCGAGGTCCACGTCGCATGGCCCGCCGGTGAGCACGATCCCCAGGCCATCAAACCGTCGGACGTGCTGGAGGGCGGAAGAGAAGTCAACCCACGTGGCCGGGTCGGTCGCGCTCACCAAGTGGCCGGTGAGGGGGTTGTAAGGGCGCTTTGTCGGTTTGACGTCGGCGCTAAGCTCCAGCCGTCAGCACACCTACGTCACACGCTCCCGCAAGGGCGCCATCGTCCCTCAAGACGTGGCCCGTGAGGGTGGCTGGGGCCAAGGGGGCCTCCACCGGCCCCTCCGGCAAGGTCATGCCAGCCGGGCGTAGGCGACGACAAGCCCAGGCCCAGCGCCGGGCTCCGGGTTGGTCGTAGGCCCTGCACCTGTCTCCTCAAGGGAGGTGACCAACACATCATCTAGGTAGACGCTGGTCTCCTCAACCGTCTCGAAGCTGATCCCGCCCGGCCCCAGGGGAGTGCGGTCCTCATACTGCAGTACACGAACTCCGTCGACTCGCACCTGCACCTGAGAGCCCTGGCAGGTCACTTCAACGGTGATGAAGCGATTACTGGGCACCGGGCGTTCGGAGACGGCGAGGTCGTTGAAGAAGGTCTCCGGACCGGTCTGCTTAGCCAGGTACACCCACTCCGATTCCGAACGCAGGCCGACAAAGTGCCGCCGCGGGCCGTCCACGCGGCAGTTAAGGTGTACGGCGCCGCGTAGGAGCCGGAGTTGTAGCTTGAGCGTTAGGTCGCCCCAAACGCCGCCCCCATATCTCGCCCACCCGGAACGGTTCCCGCGCAGGTAGCGGCCGGCGGCAACCACGTCGGTAGGTATGATGGCAGGGGCAGGGGGAGCAACCAGGAAGGGCAAGCAGGCTGCCCCGCGAGCTAAGGATCACCGACCAGACCTACTACCGCTGGCGGAGTGGCACTGGGTGAGGCCGAGCGGGAGGAAACCACGTTAATCATACGGGGTGTCTGGGGATTGAGGCACTTCATTTGCGGTCTTTTCCCAACTGATGTATAAGACAGTTTGCACACAGCAAACGCCACCTGACGGCGACGGCCGGCAGTTCAGCGAACAGAAGCTGATCTACAGGCTCCGCCATTCGCAAGGAGACATTTGACATGGCGATCCGACTCGATACCTCCCGGAACTGGCCTCTAACCCTCGCGCTGGTGCTGCTCTCTGGGATTGTCTGTGCGGCGCTGGCCGGTGGGAGAGAAGCGAGGGCGGCGGACGACGCCCGCGACCCGCGCCCCTACCCGCCGATCCCGGTGCTGAACTGGGAGGCGCGCTCTGACTGGAAGAACGTGCAGGAGGCCGGCGCTGTCGGCGACGGGGTGGCGGATGACACGGCGGCCATCCAGCGCGTGCTGGACACGGTCGGCGAGGAATTCACGGTGTATGCCGGCGACCTGGACAGCATCTACTTCCCACCTGGCACCTACCGCCTCACCGCACCGCTGCGCGTGGGCGGGAAGGTCCGCCTCAACGGGGTTCTGCTGATCGGCCACGGCCGCGACACCCGCCTGGTGTGGGACGGCCCGCAGGATCAACCCATGCTGATCGCGGACGGCATCACCACCGCCCGCTACGAGGGCCTCGTCTTTGAGGGCCGGGGCCGGGCCGGCGTGGGGTTGCTGCATCCGAACAAGTTCTTCACCACCGAGAGCCGCTACCGACACCTGGCCTTCCTGAACTTCACCGATGCGGGCATCCTGGTCGACCCCAGCCGCGTGCAAGCGCAGGCGGAACCGATGTACGAGAACTGCTACTTCGAGAATTGCGGCCGCGGTGTGGCCTTTCTGCGCTGGAACGACTACAACCACACCTTCGACGGCTGCGAGTTCCGCAACTGCGGAATCGGCATCGAGTGCGACAACGGTAGCTTCTTCGTGCGCAACACCCACTTCACCGGCAGCCGCACTGTGGACATCAAAGCGCATCCCATGCACTCAAGCTCGGTGCGGCGCGTCACCTCGCTGAACTCGCAGGGGTTCCTGCTTTACTCCCACGCCTCGGGAGCCATGACCCTACAGGATGTGCATGTCTCCCGCAGTCTCATGTACTCGGGCGGCGCCCTCCGCCTCTCCGGCGTCCCGCCCGTCACCATCTTCGACTCGGTCTTCACCTGTCCGCCCGGCGGCTCCAGGCCGATCAACATCGCCCGGGATGGACAGCGTCTGATCCTCTCCAACAACCGAGTCGAGGGCGCCGACGAGCTCCTGCCGTCGGAACGCGGGAGTGTCTACCAGGTACCACCGGGCCAGCGGGGCGGCTCCCTGCGTTCGGCGCAGCAGACGTTCATCAGAGACAGCGTGGCCGTTCCCGGCAAGGTGTTTGACGCTAAGCGCGACTTCGGCGCCCAAGCCGATGGACGCACCGACGACACGGCCGCGATCCAGGCGGCGATCGACGCGGCCCGCGAGCACGGCCAAGGCGCCCTCGCCTACCTCCCCGCCGGCGCCTACCTCGTGAAGGATACGCTCAACATCACCGGCAGCGACTACACCGTTGGCGGCCAGGG
The DNA here is from genome assembly GCA_029821755.1 of Candidatus Zipacnadum vermilionense. Taxonomy (GTDB): domain Bacteria; phylum Armatimonadota; class Zipacnadia; order Zipacnadales; family Zipacnadaceae; genus Zipacnadum; species Zipacnadum vermilionense. The sequence goes on from JALGSV010000021.1 coordinate 28,561, forward strand.
CTGGGGTACCTATCTCCGTTGGGCCGGCCCCGAGGACGGCACGGCCATCCACGTCCGCGACCCGCGCGAGGTGACGATCGAACATTTTCAGGTGGCGACCACGCCCGCGGAGCAAAATGCGGTCGACATCCGCCAGACAGGCTCGGGGGCGGGCTCCACGGTCGTGTATGACGGTGTCAGGGTCTTCGGCTGCTATCAGAAGCAACCCCTGCGCAAGGGGCTGCACTTGGTGGGCCTGGGCGCCCGGGACCAGGTCGTGATCAATACCATGCAGGGCAACCTGCGGGTCATCAATTCCGCCGACGCCACCATCCTGGGCAACTACACCTACGAGGGCAGCATCATCGTCGAGGGCAAGGAGACCGGCCGGAACGGTTTTCTGGGCTTCATGACCCGCTTGGCCACGGTGGTGACCCACGCCCTCTACGTGAAGGACAATCACAGCATCGTGCTCAGCGACTTCTACAACGAGCAATCGGACGGCATGTTCCAACTGTCCGGCTCGCCGGAGTTGCCGCCGGGTCGCGTGGTGCTGACGGGCGGCCGCTCGCACATATGGCCCGTGGAAGCCACGTCCAGAGACATCGACAACTACCGCGGTGAGATCTTTATCGGCGGCAAGGAATTCAGCGACTACAGCACCGCCCAGGACCCACCGCACAGGATCGAGCAGGCGGGTGAGGCTAGCGTGGACGTCTACCTGTTCGGCAACCTCTTCTACGGCTGCAAACTGGAGATTGAGAAGCAAGACACGATGCGGCTGTTCATGATCGGCAACGCAGCGCTGCCGGATCCGCGCTTCGTGCGCTACGATCCCGCTGACGCCTTCACCGACGAGGCGCTGAAGGGGCTGGCGCGCGCCCTCGACGACCTGCGTCGATTGGGCGAGATAGACCTAAGACTCAACCACCCCGAGGTTCGCTGACGACGCCCGGGGGCGACGACGGCTGACCAGCGAGGACGTACTGGACCGGCTGCGGGAGCTGTTCATCGCGCGGGGCTTGCCAGCCCACCTGCGCTTGGACAACGGCTCGGAGTTCACGGCGCGGCGGGTGCGCTCATGGCTGCAAAGCCTGGGAGCCCTTGTGAAAACGTATACCTGGAGTCGCTCAACGGCAAGGTGCGAGATGAGCTGCTCAACGGAGAGATCTTCGACACGCTGATGGAAGCGCAGGTGTGGGTGGAGCGGGGGCGGAACCATTATAGTCAGGTGCTGCCGGACAGCTTCGCTATTCACGGCATCCATATCCTGGAAGCCACCGACTGTGCGAGTGCAAGCAGCGCCTGGGCAAAACCATCCGCGGGAACCAGAATAACCCCTGAGAAGCGAAGGGATTCACCCCCGAGATAGCGTACAACCTGGCAGTACTGGGTGCCGCGGCTCTGTGCCGCCCCCCGCCGCACTTTCTGACCGGCGTTCACATATCGCCCCTGGGGAGCTCCGCCCCCTTTCAGACTTCCAGTGGGGCATCGGCAGAGGGGTCGGCGCTGTAGCGGACAAAAACCGGGCCACACCAAAATGCAGTACAGGGAGATCGCCATGCGTATCACGCTGCTTACAGTCTTGCTATTCACCACCGCCGCGGCCTTTGCCCGGCCTTATGGCAACGGCGACGTCATCCGCCTGAAGGAATACGTGGGAAGAGAGTGGGCCGACGAGCTCATTCATTACCCGCTCACGTTCACCCAGGGGGAGTTCCCGGGCGCGACAGTGCGGCTGCTCAGGAACGGGGCCGAAGTGCCCGCCCAGCTTGCCGAGGTGACGACCTACCCCGATGGCTCGCTGAAGACGGCGACGCTGTGGCTGGTGACCACTCTGCGCGCCAACGAGGTGCAGGAGCTGGTATTGCAGCCGGGTACGCCGACGGCGGCCGGGGACCTAGGTGCCGTCCGCAGAGACGGTGTGCTGGAAGTTACCACCGCCCTCACCGGCGCGCGCTTCAACCTGTTGGACCAGACCTTTGACCCGCCGGTCCCCGCCGAACAGGTGCCGCCCTATATCGCGGCCGTTCGCCAGCGCAGCGGCGCCTGGGGCGGGCGCGGCTGGTTCGAGACGCCGCATAAATGCCGCAGCGCCCGTGTGTGGGTGATGGAGGAAGGCCCGGTCTTCGTGAAAGTCGGCTTCCGGTATGCCTTCGACGGCTATCGGGGGGAGGGGAAGGACATCTACCAGGGGTCCGTTCGCATCGCCGCCAGCCAAGAGTTGATCCAGGTCGACGAGGATTTCTCGCTAGGCGACCCCAAGGTCTACCAGTTCTGGAAGCCGAGGGACCGCGCCGACGAGATCAGTTGGGATTGGTGGCAATGGCGCCCGCACGACGCGGAGAGCAATTTCTGCTTCTCTCTCTACGACGGCCTGCGCCCGACGAAGGCGCGCTGGTTTGGTCATAGCGCCTCCCAGCCGGAGAAGCACACCGGCTCGGGTATCATGCAGCTTGATATTGAGACCGACTACCTGCTCACTTACAAGGCGACGCAGTTCGAGATCGATATTAACTCCCACCACGGCAACCAACCCGACCTGGGTCTGTCCTACTTGCTCTGGCGGGCGGAGGACCCGGAGAGCGACGCGCTCGCGGTGATCGGCTTGCGCCCTGTCGACTGGGTGCATCCCGACATGCTGCCGCGTACCAGCACCGCCATCAACCAACATACCAACACGGTGGAGCTGCGCGTCTACAGCACCGCGCAGCCCGACCTGGTGCTGAAGGCGCCGCTGCCCTTGGGCCAGCGCTCCTGGGGGCTCGTCACGTTGCGCATGCCCGAGGCCGCTCCGGTAGACGACGTGGAGAACGGCGAGGTGGTGAAGTACGGCTTCCAGAAGGGCAGCTCGCAGGCACTACAGCTGCGCAACAAATATGGTAGCCGCCCGCTGGACAAGGTGAAGGACTGGACGCTGGAATGGCCGGTGGCGAAGAGCTTCCCCTCGCTGTTCATCAAGGAAGGCGGGCTGCCGGCGGTGCTCAACCGCATCCGTTCCAGCCAGACACTACTGAGCCGCGCGAAATCCCTGCGGCACAAGCCCATTAATCGCTATATCATCAGCAGCACGCCGGAGAATGCGCAGGATGCCTACGCCGACCTGCTGCGCAACCTGGATGGGTTCATCAACGGTGTGTTCGACTGGGGGTATAACGCACACAACGTGGGCCTCAACATCAACCAGTTCCCCTGGTGGATGCAGGAGTACTCGGCGCAGTACGACTTGGTGATGGGCATGCCGGAAATCACCGTCGATCAGAAGAATACTCTGCGCGCCCATTTCTCCTTCTGCGCCCACATGCTGCACGACCCGAACTTCATGCCTCCGCGCGCGACGGGTGTGGGCTGGGGCTCGGCCAACATGCCCGTGAATATGCGCGGCGGGCAGGCGGTAACGGCCTGCGTGCTCTCGGACAACCCGGACGCCGAACCGTGGCTGAAGCTGGCGGTGGAGGTCGTCGACGTGCTGGTGCAAAAGGTCTGGTCGGAAGACGGTTCCAGCATTAGCGGGCCGCACTACACCAGCACCCAGGCCGACCCGCTGATGAACATGGCGCTGCCGCTGTACTACGCCGGCGCCATTCCGCCCATCCAGCAGAAATACCCGCGGCTGACCAGGTTCACTCGGTTGCTGATTGACCGCATGACCCCGCCCGAACTGCGCGCCAGATATGTGCGTCTGCTGCCCACCATCGGCCACACCATGATGGAATACGACTGCAACATCGGCAAATACGCGCTGCTGATGAACTTGACCGACCGCAAGTTGGGCGGGGAAGCCTACTGGATGTGGAAGCGCGCGGGCAGCGCGCTGGACGGCTTCATGGACGGCATCTACTACATGAACGACGATTTCGACGAGCGCGAGCCCAACTGCAAGAGCGTCGTCTACCCCGGCAGCACTACCATTCTGCGCAACGGTTTCCCCCGCGAGAACGAGACCTACATGGCTATCCACGTGGGCAACCAGGGCGTTGACCATTACGATCGCGATGTCGGCGCCTTCCTGCTCTACGCCAAGGGCGTGCCGCTGATGATGGACTTCAGCTCCATGTACACGCCCAATTGCTGGCAAAGCATCTGGCACAACACCCTCACCTGGAACGTCGAGGAGCATCAGCACAAAACGCCGTGCCCGGGCCGCGACAACGGGTGTTTCTACACGGTGAACAAGCTGGGGTGGTTCGATCACGAGTATGAGCCTCACACGCTCTTCGACCGCGACGCGGACTCGCAGACGAAGGCCGCCGACGGCTACAAGGAACTGGGTGGCGAAATGCCGGCGTACGCCTTCTCGCCGGAGGCGGACTACGCCCAGGCCTCTATCCCGCTGAGGGAGTTCCAGTTGTGGCCGTGGTTCGACCACGAGGAGTCAGAGAACCCCCAGGCGTGGTCCTCGTTCAGCGAGTTCCGCAAGCTACGGTTGCAGCGCCCCTACGAGTGGCAGCGCCGCTACCTGTTCATCAAGGACGCCGACCTGCAGGGGCCGAATTATTTCCTCATCGCCGATGACCTGGACGGCCAGGCGGAGTTGACTCCTCAGGCGAATTTCTGGTGCCTGGCCGACTCCCAGCAGATCACCGGCGACCTGGTGCGCTGGAAGGGGCAGTATGACCTGGACCTGGACATGTACGTGGCCTGGCCGAAGAAGCCGCAGATCGGCACACGCGAGTGGTGGCACACGCAGCGCGGGCCGACGCGCGCCGACTTCAAGAACGGCCGGGAGTACCAGATCGCCGCTCACCTACATAACACGCTCGGCAACGGCGGGTTCACCGTGCTGCTGTACCCGCGCGGGCGCTATGAAGTGCAGCCGAAATACACCAGCACCGAGGATGGCAAGGCCGTCACCGTCACCATCGGCCCCCGCACCGACCAGATCTTCTGTAGCCGCCAGCCGTTCAACACGACCGTTGGCGGGGTGGCCTTCGACGGCACCGTCGGGGTAGCGAAGCTACACCCGGACTACACCGCGCTGGTGCTCTGCGCACCCGGGGCCATCAGTGCCCGCGGCATCGGCATGGTCTCGGCGCAGGCGCCTCTCACCATCCGGGTCGACGGCAACACCCTCACCGGCACCGCCATGGGCCAGGGCGAGGCCAGCCTCACCGTCCCCCAGGCCTGGGCCGGCCGAGAGCTGCTCGTCAACGGCGAAGCGGCCGGCGTCTTCGACGCCAACGGACACCTGGTCGTGAGCCTCCCCGGCGCCGGGGCCACGCTGTCCGTGGAGGGAAACTAGACCGCTTGGAGGTAGAGAAGCTATGCTCTCGACACGACAACTGCCGCAGACCGACCTGCGCGTCTCGGCCCTCTGCTACGGCGCGATGGGACATGGCACCCTCGCTGACGGCGACCTCAGCGATCATCTGTTCGGCCTCTATCGCGACGCCGGCGGCAACTTCTTCGATACCGCGCACTGCTATAGCTTCTGGATTGAGGGCAAGCTGGGGGCCAGCGAACGGGCGCTGGGCGCGGCGGTGGGCCGGGCACGCTGCCGCGACGCGGTGGTGATCGCCTCCAAGGGCGGGCATCCGGCGGCGGGCACGGCCTATCCGCGGCCGGACCGCTACATCGCGCCGGACCTCCTCGCCACCGACCTGGACGACAGCCTGTCGCGGCTGGGCATGGAGGTCATCGACGTCTACTACCTGCACCGCGACGACCCGCGCGTGCCCGCCGGCGAAATCATCGAGATGCTCAACGCCGAGATCCAGCGCGGGCGCATTCGCTACCTGGGCGCCAGCAACTGGACCACCACGCGCATCGCCGAGGCCAACGCCCATGCCGAGGCCCACGGCCTGCAGGGGTTTGCTGCCTCGCAGCCGCGCTGGAACCTGGCGCAGGGCAACCCAGGCGGCGATCCCACCATGCGCACACTCACGCCGGAGGATGCCGCCTGGCACCAGGAAAGCGGCCTGCCAGTGGTGCCCTACACCTCCACCGCGGCCGGCTACTTCGCGGGCCGCGAGGTCGCTGCCTTCGACAACCCGGTGAGCCGCGCCCGCCGCGAGCGCGCCATCCAGCTGGCCGCGAAGCTGGGCTGCACCGCCAACCAGCTCGCTCTCGCCTGGCTCCTGCACCAGCCCTTCCCCGTGGTGCCCATCATCGGCACCGTCCACCCGGAGCACCTGACCGATGCCCTGGGCGCGGTGAAGGTGACGGTGACGCCCGAGCAGGTGCAGTGGCTGCTTGACGGGTGAGGTAGGCCCTCGGTTCTGGTTCGCGCGACCATCTCTAGTCGAACAGGACTACGCAGACCGGCGTTCCGAGCCGAGATTGCTTTCCTGTGCTCCTTCGCGCCACTCAGCTTCCCAGCGCCAGCCAGCGCAGCAGCGTCGCCATCGCCGACGGCCACTCGGGTGACTCCCAGTAGGGCGTCTCTCCCCATCTGGGTTCACCCATCGGCGTCAGCTCTGGCCGTGAGCGCATGCATCCACATGGCCACCGGGGTCTGCTTTCCCCATGCAATCATCGCCAGCGGTGTTCCGGGCGCCGCGGCCAGGCGTGTTCCGTTCTCCAACGGGCGCAGGTCGTAGGCATCGGTCAGCCCCACCGGCAGGAGGTCGTTGAGCGCGGCGCTTTCGTGGTAGCGGCCGCGCCCAAAAGCCTGCGGGCCGCCGAGGAACAGGACGGCGCCGCCGTTCTCGACGTAGGCCTTGAGCATACCGGTGCCCTGCTCGCCGATCATGGCTCCGTATGCGATGTTGTTGAAGACGATGACATCCTGCTTCATGATCTCCGCGTAGTCCCAGGGCGGGACGCTGAGCATCTGGATGTCGCCAACGTCCTTGTAGTACGACGGCACCAGTTCGTGCTCGCCCAGCCTCGCCGCGGCGGCCTCGACTTGCCACAGCTTGTAGTACAGGCCGCGCAGGTGCATGATCCGGGGTCGCTCGTTCTTGACTTTTGTAAGCACGGGCGGCTTCACGATCTGCCGATGCCGGGGCGGGGCGGGGATCGTGTAGCCTTCTACGTGTTCGCCCGGCTCCTTACCGGTTCCCGTCCCGGCGTAGGCGAACTCATAGCGCTCTTCCCAGCCGTCCCCCTCGATGTTGACCTGGATGATGAACGGCTTGCCCGCCTGGCCGGGGAACTCCGCCGTCACGCGCCGTGGCTCCCGGCCGAGACCATCCACCTCGCTCACCGACGGTTGCGCACCGATGGCCAGGCTGCGGTTGAGCCAGGCCAGCGTGGTGGTCACCTGCGCGGGCCCTAGCGGCTCCGGCGCCACCAGTGCGTGCTGCACGCACAGCGTCCCGTCCTGCGCCGACACCTGCAGGTCAGCGGCCAGGCGGGACGAGGCATGGACAACAGAGGTCAGGCCCTCGATGAGCACGGCGCTCGACCGCGTGGTCCAGCTCATCCCGCCTGGCAGCAGCACCTGCTCGAAGAAATACTCGGAGGTGGAGCGCCCGCAGTTGTAAAGCGCCCACAGGGCGTTGTAGTCCATGAGGAACGCCAGCCCCACCCGGTCCTGCGGGTCGACGCCCGCCGTCCAGCCGGCAACGAGATCCTTCGTCCAATCGTTGGCGGGAACCACGACGTGCAGGCCGCGAGCGGTCGGCTTAGTCATGACCTGCCGGCTCTCCGCGCCAGAGTCGCCGTCCGCGCGGTAGTTGTGCTGTTGCCAGTAAGTGAACACCTTACTGGCGGTGTCCGGATTCTTCAGTTCCACCTCGCACTCGACGACCGGCCGATCGGCCGGCAGCGTCAGGGTGCGAATGACTCTAAGGCCCGCCACGCTCGCGTTCACCGATCCCCCCACTGGCCCGTAGACAAGCAGGACACGCGCACAGACGCCTGCCCAGGGCCGGCCTCCACCACCTCCACCTCGTAGGGCGCATCGAGGAACTCGCCCGGCCAGTTCTGCTCGTAGAAATGGTCCATGAACAGACCGCCGTTGGCAGCGTCCGTGACCATTTCCCAGTTGTTGCGCTTGACGATGAAACTGGAAACCCTCCCGCCCCGGGCCGGGCTCACGGTCGCGCGAATCCACTCGTTTTCCAGCACGGCAACTCTCTTGTCGCCTTGTGCAATGATCGTCGCGGTGGCCGGAGCTGCGGCGGCGCTCGGCGTGGACAGGGCCAGCGCCCCGAGGAGGAGTGTCAGCAAAGCGATGTGTCTGCGTGGTACCAATCCGCATGTCCTCGTGACGTTCCTCATCTCGGTGTCCTCCATCGGGGCGTCATTGCCGTGGTAGCAGCCACTGCACGACGTTTGTCATCAACCTGGGCCAGTCCGACCAGTTCCAGAAGGCTGTCGCCCCGGCGGGCGGCTCCCCGAGCACGGTGATAGTGAGCGCCGCCACCCGGCCTTTGCCAAATTCCCAGACGACCAGCGCGGGCTGGCCGCCGGCCGTCATCTCCACCGTTGCGCCCGGCTTGGGCTTTGCCTGGTGCATCCACAAGACCAGGGGATCGCGCCCCCAGGCCAGTCCCTGCTTGGGGACGCTCCCCGGCCCGGGCTGCAGGGGAGCCGGCGCCAGCAGCGGCTTGAGGTCGTAAGAGCCGGGAATCGTCACCGGCAGCAGCGGCGCCAACAGGTCGCTGCGGTCCAGGGCGCCGCGGCCGGAAGCGAAAGGCCCCCCCACGACCAGCAGTCCGCCACCCGCCTTGACGAAGTCGTGGATCATGGCCCGCTGCGCCACCGTCAGGCACTCCGCGTCGGTGTCGCCCAGCACGACCAAGTCATAGCCCAACACTGTGTCATAGGGACGGGACCGAAGGGGTGGCGTGAGACCCTCCTCCTCGCCAGCGAGAGTGTCCGGGCGCTTCTCCTCCGCCTGCTGGCCCTGCAGTGGCACTCCAGCCAGCCCGCTCCCGCGCTGGCCGCGAACAACATAAGCGTAGTCCACCATCGCGCCCATGCGCTGCAGCAGCGTGTGGAGGCGATAGTGCTGGTAATACAGCCCTTTGACAAACCAGACACGGGTGCCCTCGTGGAGGAGCAACTTCGGGTTATCCGGTCGCTCAAACTTCGCGAACGTCAGTTGCTCCAGCTCCGTATAGAGGCGCTTGCGAATCACCATTACCCGGTCAATCCAGGCTGGGTGACCGGCAAGCTTGCGGACGACGCAGATGTTGAGGACCGGGGTCTGAATGGTGAACGGGTAGACGAATTCCTGGTACTCGCCCGATTCTCTGAAGTCGGTGCCGCGGGGGTGTTCCCACACTCCGCCGTTCTCCACGCCGAGGTCGAAAAGCAAATCGCGGCCGGTATTGTCCTCCACCTTCAGGCGGAAGCGCGCCTCGTACTCGCCGGGCAGGTATTCCATGGTGTAGCCGGAGGTGAACGTAGGCCAACCCGACCACGTCTTGCCAGACGTCGGGCATTCCAGCGCCTTGCCATCCAGCGCATCGGGATCATCGACAAGCGTGACCTCTGGATCGCTCGACCCCGTCGCTTCGTAGACCCACGTGGTCTCGGCTTCCTGTGCGTGCCCGCACGCCCATGCCCACAGCAGCAGCAACGCCGACATGGCGACCACCGCACTGCGGCGCATCTCACCGCCTCCCCTCAAAGACCACGACGGTCCAGTACTGCAGTTCGGGCACGGTCACCGTGAGACCGCCCTCCACGGGAGCAAGCGGCAGCGGGGTGCTCATCGGCCCGTCGGCCCCATCAGCGGTCAGCGCCAGCGCCCTGGTGATCGTCACCCCGGCAGGCGGAGCGAGGCGTACGGTGACGTTCTGCTGCGGCGCCGGCACGGCGTTCTTCTCATCGTAGCGCTCGCCGGTGGAGGGGTTGATGAGATGCACGATGATCTGCGTCGACTTATCGGGCAGGTCGCGACGGCGCACGTACTCCTGCCACCAGATCTCGCCCGGCCCGGTGACGGTCAGCATCTTCGGTGAATCGCTGATGAACTGCAGCGTGTCATCGTAGAGTAAGCCGCAATAGCGGGCGTACAGGCGCATATAGGGCCAGTAATCCGGGGACGCAGCGTAGCACAGATGCATGCCCGCCCCCATCAACACTCCGTACAGAATGCAGTTCTCGGGGCGCGGAGTCGCCGGCGTAGCGGCATGCGTTCGGTCGCCAGCAATACCCACGATGCCGTAAGGGAAGCCGCCGGCCTGGCGCACCGTGGGAATGGCCTGGCGCAGGTAGTCGCGCAGGAACGCCCAGTTGTTCAACCTCCCGCCCGGTTGGGTGATCTCGTTCATCCCTTCGTACATCACCAGCCCGCCGCGGGCGGCCTCCGCGCGCCACTTGGGCGAGGCCTGGGTGATATCCGTGTGCCAGCCGACGTTATCCCCGTAGATGAAATGCGCCACCGCCTTCTCGCCATCCGTCCGGATCCGGCGCACCAGGTCAGCCTCCAGCTTCGGGATATCAGTACCTGGCTTGACGGCGGGCTCACCGTGGATGTCCTTCACGTCGTCCACGTACCAACCGGCATTATCAAAGCGGATGCCGTCCCACCCAAACTGCTTCAGGGAGCCGACGATCTGGGAGAGGCCGAACTCCGCGACCTCGGGCTTCGCGATCAGCGGGCAGATGGCCCAAATGCCGCCGTCCCTTTGTTCCTTCCATTTGCCGTCCTGGAGACTCTCCTCCTCGGTCCAGTCCAGCACTTCGACATCGAACTTGCAGCCGTACCAGTCCTGCCCCCAGTGGTACCAGTCCGGATGCTGGCGTGCATGCTCGAACCCGACCGGGCCCACCGCCCACTTGTCGGCATAGATGACGATCCATCCGCCCAGAGCATGCACGGTATCCGACATCTCCTGCATGCCCTGAAGGCTATCGAAGCGCCCGGCCTGTCCCGACGTCCAGAACTCCCTCTCCGTGGTCAGTTCGCTGAAGTCGCACGGCGCCCAAAAGGGCGTCTCCGCCATACAGAAGTACTGCTCCCGCATGCGCTGCGCTCCCCGCTTCACCGACTCGCCCCACCAGTCATGGCGGTGATCTGTTGCCGCCGTCGTGATGGTCAGGTGGCCGATCTTCAGCGGCGAGTCGGTCACCATGAAGAACTCGCGTGCACTGGAATCCGGCTGTCCCTCGACGGACAGGACCGCACGCGCCTCGTACCCGTACTCAGCGCCCTCGGCCTTCTTGCCCGTGGTGAACGGGACCGTGACCTCTTTGGTTTCCCCAGCGGTCAGGTCGAGGGGCTCATCGTAGACTGTATCCTCGCGATCCAACCGACTGCCGAGGATGACCCTCAACCGCGCTGACCGTGGCGCATTGTCTGCGTTGCTGACGGTCACAGCGATCGTGCCGGGCGCGGCGAACCCATACACCAGCTTATCGGGCCAGACTCTGTTCACCGTGACGCCGGTCGCGGCCCACGCAAGGCTGCCGCCGATGACCCAGGCCATCACCACTAGTCCAAGTTGCCCATAGACCCTCATCATCGTGTTCCCTCCGTGGCAGTGCTTAGCGCAGTGGACGAGTATGGACGCTATCGACCATGGCGACTACCGGTAGCGTCACCGGTGTGCCTGTGAGGCAGTACTGTACGTCCTGCGGGAAGCTGGGGCGCATCGCCCTGTGAGGACAGGTGTGATTATATCCGTTGGCCGGAGAGCTACGCCTCCTAAGAGATACTCGCGGCAAGCAGGGCCTCAGAGCCTGGTCGCTGTCCCGGTCACTGCTGCCGGCTGGCTGGTTCCTGGCTGGTCAAGGTCAACTCCCCGCAGGCGGCCTCGCCTCCGGCGAGCAGCGTCACTTGCGTCTGTCCGTCCGCCCAGCGCTTGGCCACTGCCGCCGTACCGGAGAGCCGCACCGGCCCGTCAGTCACTGTGACCGGGTCCTTGCTGAGCAGGATCCAGTGCGTTTGGTCGGGCAACGTCACCTTGAGGAGGCGTCCGTCGGCCAGCGTGGTGATTGCCAGCACTCGGGACATGGGGGACACTTCCTCTCGCTGGAGTGTCAACGGCGGGGACGCTGGTCTTGTCCTCGGCGTTGTGGGGCTTGGCGGTGGCCTGGTGGGTATGATGGGTTAGTCTTCCCGCCTCCGTCGCCGACGGTTCCTCGATCTGTTTGTGCTGGGAGTCGCCTTCAGGCCATCTCGCTCTTCCTTGGCGTTGGGGCCCACAGGTCCCCGGTTAACGGAGATTCAGAATCCTACGGGGAGGGAAGAGGCGTCTCCTCGGGGAAGACTCCCTCGAGCCCCCCAGTTCCACCTCTTCGTGACGGGGGGCGATGGCCAAGCGTTGCTGACGACGAGCCCGCCGGGATCCCTCGGGTAGGGAGCAACGCTCACAACCAGATGAAGCACGACCCACAATCGAAGGGGAGGGGCACACGATAATGCGGAAGCTTCTTGTGGCAGGCATCTTGATGGTGTTAGTGGCGACGGCGGGGCAGGCGGACATGATCTTCACGCTCCAGGACTACTTGCACCACCAGTGGCGCGATGAGTTGGTGACATATCGGGTGGACAAAGGGAAGGTGCCGCGCCCGGCGCGGCTGATGGGGCCGAGGGGACAGTTTGTCCCCGTGCAGATACGGGACCTAGGCCAAGAGGCTGAAGTGGCCTTCATCGTTCGCGATCTGCCGGCAGATGGCGAGGTCACCTACACATTGACTGCCGGGACGGCCATTGGCCGGCCCCTGACGCAAACGCTCAGGAACGGCCTGCTGCTGGACGCCGGTGAGGTGGCGGCCCTGGTGCCGGGGGTGGGCGAGGAGAGGCCCGCCGGCAAGACGCTGGCCGAGGTGCGGGCGCCGCTGCTGGGAGTGCGCACGGCGGGGGGCCAGTGGCTGGGTTCGGGGCGACTGGTGGGCGACCTGCCGGTCAAGTCCATGCAGACGACTCTGGTGGCCTCCGGGCCGGTGTACGCCGAAGTGCGCACTGACTACGTGGTGGAGGGTGGACGGTACTCGATGACCGTGCGCGTGGTAAAGGGCCAGCCGGCAGTGCTGGTGTCCGAGGAGTTCGACATGCCCGGCACGGCGGCAGAGAAGTGTTTCTTCCAATACGACCTGAAGGAAGGCTTCGAGCCAGAGAGGCTGGCCGTTCTGGGGCGGCTGTGGCGCCAGCGCACCGACGCCACCAAGGTGTGGATGGACGCCGTTAACCAGAGCCTCGGCGAGGGTGGGGACGACTACAAACTAGACTTCGACGCCGACCGACGCGAGGTGGCCTGCATTGGCTACGTGACCTGGTGGCCGGAAACGGTACGGGTGATGGCCCTGCACGCCAGCCCCACCGGCCAGACGCTCGCCTTCTTCCCCACCCGCATCGGCCAGTGGCGCAACCCCATGGGCTGCTACCTGGAGACTCGCAAGGACGGCAGCCTGTACCTGTCACTGCCCTTATACATCCAGCAGAGCTGGGCCAATGACGGGGTGGGCGGGCGCGGCTCCTTCGGCAGCGGCAGTCTCGAGAGCGGCTGGCCGCTCACGGCGCTGCGAAGACATTGGGCCATGATCCTCACCCCGGAAGAGGAGGCCTTCCCCGCCGTCGGGCGATCGTCCGTAGGGGAGGCGGTCGTCAAGTACTCCGACCTGCCGCTGGATAAGCTCAAGGACTGGATCTTCAACTGGGACTGGGACGGGGTGAAGTACCCGCGGCTGTATGTGGACCCCGACAAGCTGGCGGAGACGCGAGTGCGAGCCCAACAAATCCCGGGGTGGGACGCGGGCCTACGCACCTATCCTACGCGCCCCCTGACCTATGTGCTTACCGGGGACCCCGAGGTCGGCGACGAGTTGCTGCACGCAGGCGTGCCGGAGCAGAACGCCTCGTGGTATGCCAACGCCGGCGCCCTGCCGGGCTTGCGGTTCTACGTGTCGAACATTCTCGATAGATGGGGCTACGTCGGCTTCATGGCTCCCAACAACGCCGCGCCAATGAACGAGCTGGTGCGCTTTGACGCCGCCATGTCCGTGCCGGAGGCCACCGAGGCCGAGAAGGCGGAGATGCAGGAACTGACGGCGTTCGTGGCCCAGGTCGTGTACGACACCGACTGGCATGCGGTAGGGGCCGGCTGGCATCTGGGCAATCCCAACATGCCGCCCCGGCAGGAGGCCCACTTGGGCGTGGCCTCCCGGACGCTGCCCACGCACCCCCTGGCCGCCGCCTGGGCGGCCCGCGGCGCCGCGCAGCAGGAGCGCTCGCTGCGTGAGCAGGTCAGACCCTCCGGGGCCTGGATCGAGTGCCCCCACTACCAGTATGAAGCAGCTTTCTACCCAATGATGCAGGCCGCGATGCCTCTGAAGCTGCAGGGCACCTACGACGTCTTCGCCAATCCGCTCCTCAAGAAGACGATGGTCTACCTGGTCAACCTGCTCACCCCACCCGATCCGCGCTTCAAATCAGGGGTGCAGAAGCTGCGTACGCTACCGGCTTTCGGCAACGGCTCGTGGGAATTCATGCCGGTCACGGGCTGGATCGCAGCCATGTCGGCCCAAGACGACCCTGAGTTCTCCCAGGAGATGATGTGGGCCTGGGAGGAGCAGGGCGGCCAGCTCTGGTTCCCGATGAGTCAGTTGGTAGTGGACCCGGCACTGCCGGGGAAGCAGCCCGACTTGACGAGTAGCCTCTATGAGGGTTTCGGCGCGGTGCTCCGCTCCGGATTCCCCTCGGAGGACGAGACATGGATGGCCTTCCGCCACGGCGACTGCGTGGCCCACTACGACTATGGCGACCAGGGGAGCTTCATGCTGTTCGCGAAGGGAGCGCCGCTAGTGCTGCATTTCGGCTCGCAGTACGCTCCGTCCTTCCAGGGCGCCTGGTACTATAACCGGGCCTGCTTCAACCACCGGCCAGTCACGGCGGCCGACACCGAGGTTTTCAAGATGCTGCAGGAGTATGAGCTAGACCCCGCCAACTTCTCGCTAGGGACGGAGGCCTGGGCCGAGACAGAGGGCGGCTCGTATGTGATGAGCAACCGCGGCTTCTTCACCGGCGTGCAGGCGGACTACGCGCGGGGGGAGCAGGTGCAGCGGGCCCAGGCGGCGGTAGGCAAGACGCCCGACTACCGGCAGCCGGGCAATAGCCCGCTGCCGACCATCTCCATTCCCGAGACCCACTGGAACCGGCGGATCGCTCTACTCAAGGACGCGGATCCGCTGGCGCCCAACTACTTCGTGATCCGCGACGACCTGATCGGGCAGAGCGGCTATCCCGGTGAGTGGAACATCTGGGCCCTGGCGCAGGACGTGCAGTTCAACGCCAATCAGGCGATAGTGACCAGCAAGTACGGCGTGCTCATGGACGTATTCATGGCTGAGCCCCTGCAGCCGCAGTGGTCCACGCAGCAGACGTCCCACAACTTCCTCGCCGGTCCCTCCAGCCAGTACGCAGTGGACAAGCCTTGGCAGGAGACGCTGACCAATCTGCGAGCGAAGCAAGCGCCGGGGAAGGGCTTCCTGGCAGTGCTCTACCCACGCAAGGCCGACGAGCCCCTGGCCACCTACACCTCTCTCGCCGACGGCAAGGGGGTCAAGGTGGTCACGCCTAAAGGCACCGACTGGGTCTTCCTGAGTGATGAGCCGGTGCAGTGGACCGGGGAGGGGCTGTCCTTCTCCGGGACGGCCGGGGCGATCCGCCAGGCGGGGGACCAGTGGACAGTGGAGTTCTTTGAGCCAGGCGAGGCCACGGTCAACGGGAAGACTATCAAGGCCGACGAGCCACAGGAAGTCGTGCTGTAGACCGCGTGCCCGACGCCAGGCGCGAGTAAGCGAAGCGGCGGCGAAGGTTGAGAGGCCTGCGCCGCCGGTGTTCCGGAGTGCAGGAGGCGGGGGAAGAAGGGACGCGAGGCTTCAGAGCTAACACCGCGAACCAGGCGGAGGGACCACACCAGGAGCAACTGACCTCCCCCATGCCGCATCGCGAGGCCCCGCGGCGGGAACTGGCGGCATACGTGGGAGCGCTGGGGGAGGCGGCCGACCGGCGCGAGTCCAAACAGCGCTGGCGCGTCGCCTGCGCCTGTGGACACTCCTCAGCCATTTTGCCTCCACCACCGTGGGCCGAGGCGAGCATCTCCCTGGCGTGGCGAACACCATCGCTGACCGGCTGGAGTTCCGGCCTGAGGTGGGGCACGACTACCTGTTCACGGGTCGGGAAGGCAAGCCGCTGTCGATCAAGGGGATTGTGCGGGCCTTTGAGTTGGTGAAGCGGAGGGTGGGGTTGGTCCGCGAGGGGGTGACGCTGCACACGCTGCGGCATACCTTCGCGACCATGCTGCCGCAGGAGGGGTGCGACCTGGTCTCGATCAAGGAAATGCTCGGGCATGCCGACCTGGCGACGACCTCGATCTACCTGCACGTCTGCGCGCCGCACCTGCAGGCGGGGGTGGCGCTGCGTCCGCTTGGCGGGTGACCTTCGAGGGGAAAGAGCAGGGGGGCTTGTGATCGAGCAGCCCCCCTGCGGCGCGGTTATTCAGTTGTGTGTCAAAGTCCCGTTCGGGCTAGTTGTGGTCGTATGGACCAGGAAAGTTGGCGATCATGCCGTCCAGAGTTTCGAGGAGAACGCTCAAGCTTTCTACCCGTCCTAAAATGGATGCTCGGAACCTCGCGATGTCGGCGACATCAGTTGCGAGGTAGTATCCTTTCAGGTCTGAGTTCGACGCCATGATAGGGTAACCCAAGAGGCGAAGCCGCCGAATCGCGTCGCGTACGGCGACGTTCTCGCGGGTGATCGGCAGTCCGGCACGGGTGCTGATCACATCGCTCGTGATGGCATTCTCGGGACCTACTGCGGAGGTCTGCATGACCTCCAGAATTGCGTCGTCTACAGGTACAGCTGTCGTAACCATATGAGTCTCCTTTGGCCCGTTCCCGGGCCGGCCCGGTGTGGGCCTATTGCAGGAGGGCTCCCCGGATGCTAAAATAGCAGTGTCGCGCTCGCCCGGTGCAGGAGGAGTATCTCAGGTGGCAAGCCTGGGATGCGTTCAGTGTGCATGAGTGACCTACTACCTTGCAGGGATGGGGCACTCATTCTCCTTGTTGGGTTGCTCCCCACGTGCTATGCTAATTGACCTCCTCGCGCATCCTCCGACTGATCGTTGGGGGATTGCTCCTGGGTCAAGGGAGACTCGGGGGACGGCGGCGCGCTGTATTTCGTCGAGGTCGTAGTTCAGGTAGCGGATGGTCGTCCCTAGATCCTCGTGGCCGAGGAGGGCCTGTACTTGCCGGATGTTGAGGCCGCTGTCGAGCCAACGCTTGGCGGCGAAGCGGCGGAGGCTGTGGAGAGAGTAGCGGTTGCGCCTGGTCCGCCACGATCCGTTTGAGCCGCGCATTCTCTTTCTCCAGCTCCCGGAGCCGTTTGGCCTGATCCACCCGCAGCCCCCCGTGCTCCTTGCGCCGGCGGTAATAGGTCTGGTCGGTTATCCCTAGCTTGCGGCACACTACCCCGACCGTGCCCCCCTGGGCTAATTCCACCTGCGCCTGTCGCAACACGTCAATGATCTGCTCCGGCGCGTACCCCTTGCTTGGCATCCTGCTTGCCCCTTTCTTCCTGCGCCAGCTTTCCCTATACTGACCTAACAGTTGGACTTGTTTCCGGGGGCAAGGACAAACCATGACTTACCTCAGCATCCAGTTCCTCGCAGTTGCGCTGGTCGGGTGCCTGCTCGCCGCCGGCGTCTGCCGCGCGGCGACGCGGGAGTATGTACTGGAGGACCTTCTGAACAAGCAATGGACGCGGGAGCCACTCTCGTATGCCCTGGAGGCGGAGCAGGGGACCTGCGATCCGGCCTCCGTGCGCTTGCGCGGGCCCGAGGGGCCGGTCGGCTGCCAACTAAGCGACGTGGTGTTGTGGCCGGGGACGCAATCGCTGAAGTCGGCCAACCTGTGGTTTGTCACGGACCTGGCTCCGCTGGCAAGGAAGATCTTCACGGGGGAGTACGGCCCGAAGCCCCCGGCGGAGGCGGGCGCGACTACGGACCTGCACGTCACGGTCACGCCGCAAGGAACCGAGTCCGTCAATGATCAGTTCGGTGTCCGCCTCATGCGGGGGGAACAGCGCTACGCAGAGCCGGTGCCCGCGAGTCAGGTCCCCGGTCCGGTCTTGGGGATGCGCCTGGCGGAGGGGACCTGGTTCGGAGGCAGCGACCTTTACGGGGAGATGAAGGTCAGCGGCTACAGCGCCACGCTCACCGCGCAGGGCCCGGTCTTCGCGGAGGTCACTTACCACTATACCTACGCGGATGGCAACTCGCTGCAACTGGCGGTGCGCCTGGGGATCGGTGACTGCGCGCGCGAGTTGCACGTCGCCCGGTGCGACCCCGGCGCCTGGGTGAAGCTGGTGGGACAGAACGGGTGGCATGAGCTGCTGCCGGTGATGAAGTCCGCCGAGGGCGACGTGTGCGTGGACCTAAACCTGGCGGCGGGCGCGGTGGGAGGCGTGCGTAAGTTCGCTATCGGCGAGAGCGCGCCTACCGAGGCGGTCGGCTTGCGGCCGCTGCGCGACGGCTAGTCTGGGAGAAATGCAGACAGACCTTGGAGGCGGGCTATCCTCTTCCAGGGAGGCACTCTATATGGACCGAGTTCTCGCCTTTGGCTGCCATCCGGACGATGTGGAATTCCAGGCGGCCGGGACGCTGATCCTGCTCGCCGAACGAGGCTGGGAAATCCATATCGCGACCATGACCGGCGGAGAGCTCGGCCATCCCACGCTTCCGCCACAGCAGATCCGCGCCCGTCGTCTCGAGGAGGCCCGCCGCGCCGCTGAGTCCATCGGCGCCACCTACCACTACGCCGGCGGGCATGACCTGGAGGTCCAGTACGACAGCCCCTACCGCCGGCGCGCTGTCCGCGTCATGCGCGAGGTGGACCCCCTCCTCGTGTTCACCAACCCGCCGATGGACTACCTCCCGGACCACGAGGAGACCTCCCGCTTGGTGCGCAATGCCGCCTACATCGCCTCGATCCCCAACTACGACTGCGGTGTCCCCACCACCCCCACCAACCGCTTCCCCTACCTTTACTACTGGAACGCCAGCAGCCTTACCGACATCTTTGGTCGCCCGCTGCCACTGTCGTGCGTGGTAGACATCTCGGACATGATGGGGGGCAAGCTGGCGATGCTGCGCTGCCATGAGTCCCAGCGCGAGTGGCTGGCCCATCACAACAACTACGACGATTACACCGAGATTATGCGCAAGCGGTCAGAGCGACAGGGCCAGGGAATCGGCGTCGCCTACGCCGAGGGTTTCATCCAGCAGCGCAGTACCGGTCATCCGCAGGACAACATACTGAAGGAGATCTTGGGGGAATTGTGCGTGGAGTTGCCGGGGGCCGCTACCTCTTTACCGGGGAGGCACACATGACACAGGCGCAGGGTAAAACGGTTGTCCGCCAAGCCGACGTGGAGCGCGCGCTCCGCGAGGTCGGCGTGCAGGCGGGCGAGGTGGCCTTGGTGCATAGCAGCCTCTCCAGCTTGGGTTGGGTGGAGGGCGGGGCCGAGGCGGTCATCGAGGCCTTCGTGGCGGTGCTGGGGCCCGCCGGCACCCTGGTGTTGCCCACGTTGTGTCAGAAGGGCGCCGAGCGGTGCTTCCAGATCTGGGATGTCCGTACTTCTCCCTCGGACGTCGGGCGGATCACCGAAGTAGGGCGCTTGTGCCCTGACGCCTTACGCAGCGACCATCCCACCCACTCAGTGGCCGCCCTGGGCGCCGAGGCTGTCCAGATCACGCGCGACCATGGCTGCGCCTACGGACGCCCCAGCCCCTGGGGGCCGGCGGCCTTCGGGATAGGCAGCCCCTGGGAGCGACTGTACGAACGAGACGCGCACTACCTGTTCCTGGGGGTGACCACCTCGTGCGACACCTTGGGCCACTTCGCTCAGGCCCAGTTCGTGGCGGAGGTGCTGGCGGCTTCAGGGGATCGCTGCCAGGAACTCGAGCCCGAGCTTGCCGGCTGGCAGCAGCCCGGCGTCTGGCCCAACTTAGGCTTCGCGGTAGTCGAGGAGTGGCTCCAGGAGAAAGGCGCCATGCGCTATGCGCGGGTCGGGGAGGCTACCTTGCGCGCCACCCGCGCCCGCGTCAACGCCGACACCATCATCGAGAAGCTGCGTGCCGCGCCGGAAGGGTTGCTGCCCCTTGAGTTCGTCGCCTGGTACCGCCGGGCCACCGGCTCGGACTAGCAAGGAGAGCCCGCGTATGAGCGCCCCCGGACGCCGATTATGGATCGACTCGCATATTCACATCCGTGGCTGGAGTGAGGAGGGCGGCCCGCGCGACTTCCCCGTTGAGGCGATCCTGGCCGTCCTGGACGCCGAGCCAGCCGGACTCGTCTGGGTTATCAGTCTCGGGTTCCCCGAGATGGCGCGCCTGCGCGCCGACCCGGTGGCGGCGGTGCCCTGGGTCAACGAGGGGCAATGGCGCCTGCTGCAGGAGGCCCCGCCGGGGCGCCTGTTCGGCTCGCTGAGCGTCCATCCCCGGGCGCTGCGGGAATCGCACGCGGCGCTCGATCTGTACGGCGGGGAGCGGGGCTTCGTTCAGGTAGGGGAAATCCTGTCGCACGACTGGGGGTGCGCACTGGATGATCCGGGCCTGGTGGAGTTGGCGCGCCACGCCGCCGACCTGGGCCTTCCCCTGCAGTGCCATTGCTCCACCAGCGCCGTCCCCGACGGCGAGCACATTCGGCAGACGATCAGCCTTGCTCGGCAGGTGCCCCAGGCGCAGGTCATCGCCGCCCACGCTATCGGCGGGAGCAATTCCTACCTCCATATCACTGCCGCCGAGATCTACCGCACGCTGGGCCACGACAACCTGTGGCTGGAGATCCGCGACTTCCACACGCGCGAGTACCTGCGGGCGGCGCTGCAGCGCCTGGGCGCGGAGCGCCTGCTGGTGGGCACCGACTGGATCGCCCGCAAACAGCCGCCGTTCCCGCCGTACGGCCTCCTGTTCTCGGAGACCGACGTTGACCGCAACCCCTACCCTTGCTGCGTCGCCAGCCTGGAAGGCTTCCTCCGTGAGTCCGGCGCCACCGATGAGGAGGTAGACTGCATCGCGTCCGCGAATGCCCTGAGGCTCTTCCGTCTGGCCGACCGGCTCGGCTAGCCACGGCGCGGCGAGTGCGCCCCTGGCTGCAGAGCCTGGGGATCAAGGCCCTATGCATCGAGCCGGGCAGTCCTGCAGAACGCAGTTCCGCGAGGAGAACGGGTACCTGGAGTCCTTCAACGGCAAGCTGCGGGAGGAGTTGCTCAACGGAGAGATCTTCGACACGCTCCTGGAGGCGCAGGTGTTGGTGGAGCGGTGGCGAAACCGCTACAATGAAGTGCGACCGCACAGCGCCCGGGAGTACCGGCCGCCGGCGCCCGCGACGATCCAGTCGCCCCCCGTGGCGATCGAGCCGGAGCACCTGAGTTGCCCGGCCCAAAGGGCCCAGACTCCAACTCAAGAAGTGGTAGCGCAGAGGGGCGCAGGTCACTTCGTCGACATGGCCGCGCGGGAGGCGGAGGTGCCGTAGACAAGTGGGAAGTGGTAGACATAGCGCGGACGCAATGTGGTCGGCGAGGGGAGAGGGTGGGGGCGCGTAGCGGAATTCACTTTCCCGAGACTAGGGGGCCGTGGGAAGCTCGCAGTCAAGAAGACAATCTCTTCGGGGAGTGCGCGGACGGTTCTGGAAAGGCAGTGGTGACGCAGTGAGGCGAGCAGGGCTGCTACTGGCGGTGTGGGCGCTGCAACTCCAGGGAGTCTGCGCGCAAGAACCGAGCCCGGCGCGGCAGTGGTCGCGCTTCCGCGGAGCTCTCGGCCTCGGCGTGTCGCCCTTCACGAACGTGCCGATGAACTGGAACGCGGCCAGCGGCCAGGGCATCATTTGGAAGGTCGCGCTGCCGAGTGCAGGCACCAGTTCGCCCATCGTGTGGGACAACCGCATCTACGTGACGGGCGGCGACGAGCACGAGCGCGAGGTTGACTGCTTCGACGCGACAACCGGGGCTCTGCTGTGGCGTCACCCGGTGCCGGAAGCGACCGTCCCCAAGCCGCGCCTGTACGAGATGACGGGCTGGGCGAGTTCCACGCCAGTCACCGATGGCGAGCGGGTCTACGCCATTTTCCCGACCGGCGACCTGGTGTGCTGCGACCTGCAGGGCAGGCGGCTGTGGCAGCAGGGCTACGATCTGTCGCGCAACCTCTACGGCCACTCGACCTCGCTGGTGACGCACCGCGGCCTTCTGTACGTCCAACTCGACCAGGGCGATCTCCCCGACGGCCTGTCCCGCCTGGTGGCGCTCGACGCGCGCACCGGGAAGAGGGTCTGGGAGCGCCAGCGCGCAGTGGCCGGGTCGTGGACCACCCCGATCATCATCGAGGTTCCCCTCGAGGGCGGCGCGACCCGCGAGGAACTCATCACCAGCGCCCGCCCCTTCGTGATCGCCTACGACCCCCTGACCGGTGAGGAGTACTGGCGGGCAGACGCGGTGCGGGGCGACTCGGCTCCCTCGCCGGTCTACGCGTCGGGGCGGATCTTCGTGGCCAACATCTACTCCAAGCTCGTGGCCCTGCGCCCGGGCGGTCGCGGTGAGGTAACCTCCAGCCGGACCCTCTTCGCCGTGCCCGGCAAGCTACCGGACATCTGCAGCCCGGTGGCCACCGACGCGTACGTGTTCACACTCAATACCCAGGGCGTGCTGAGCTGCTATGCCACCGGAGACGGGGCCCTGCTGTGGACGCACGACTACCGCTTGGCTTGCCAGTCGTCGCCCTCGCTCGTGGGAGACAAGGTCTACGTGATCACGGATAATGGTAGGGGCTTCGTGATCCACGCGGGACCGGAGTACCGGGAACTGGCGACGAATGATCTGGGGGAAGCCTGCGCGACGTGTCCGGCTTTCGCCGACGGCCGAATCTACGTGCGCGGGGGCCAGCACTTGTTCTGCTTGGGAGCGCGGTGAGCGTCGGGGCCGATTTCGTGGCCCAGAAACCGGTCGTGTCCCGCACGCTCGAAATTCGGTCCGACCAGACCTTGTAGCAACTGCACCGGGCGATCTTCGATGCCTTCGGCCCCTGGGATGATTGCCACCTCAGCGAGGTCGACACTAAGGGTCCGTGCACTCTGTCCTGAGGCATCTCGTACATGGCCTCGCTGGCGTCCACGCCGGCGGGGTACGTCCGAAGGAGCCTGACATGAACCGTGCCCTCGCGGCTGGAACACGCGCGGCGGTTGGGCGCTGGAGGAGGCGCCGGAGGCGTTTGCCTTCGTGCATAAGCACCAGGCCGAGGTGATCAAGGGGGTAGTGAGGGTGGGGTAGAGCGAGGCGGGCGCGGGAGGGGAGGGCGCCTCCTCCCGAGGTGCCCTGGGCTCGGAGCAGGACAGCACCAACGGGCTGGTGCTGTCCCTGGGAGCGGAGGTAGAGAAGGTGGCGCTGACGAGAGGGTAGGAGGAGGCGAGCGTACAACCGCGCCCGGCGTCCGCACGCTACCATGCAGGAACGACGCCCATTTGGCATACGCAATCCCGAACTGAGAAAGGACAGAGGGCAGATGGCAAACACGCTTACCCGCCTGGTCTTGGCGGTGCTCGGGGTGACGATGATGACGGCCGCGCATGCGGAAGTGCAACTGTACGTGGCGGCCAACGGGCACGACGACAGTCCAGGGACGAAGGAGCAACCCCTCGCGACCTTGGCGCACGCTCGTGACCTCTTGCGGGACCGGCGCCAAACCGGAGCCCCGCGCGAGACTGTGCAGGTGCTGGTACGCGAGGGAACTTACTACCTACGGGAGCCGCTGGTGCTGGAGCCGGGAGACAGCGGGACAGCGCAGGAACCGGTCACCTTCCGCGCCTATCCCGGCGAGAAGGTGGTGCTCAGCGGCGGCCGGCCCATCACAGGCTGGCGCCGTGATCAAGGCGAGATCTGGATGACCAACCTGCCGGAGGTCGCAGCGGGCAACTGGTACTTCCGGCAACTATTCGCCGACGGCAAGCGGCAGATTCGGGCGCGGCACCCGAACTTTGACCCGGCGAGTCCCTACAAGGGTGGGTGGCTCTTCGCCCGGACCCCGCCGGGTTGGGCCGGCGACTTCGATCGGGGAGTGCACATGACCCAAGTGCCGGGCACCACCATGGCGTATGATCTGGCGGTCCCCGCCACGGGGCACTACTTCGTGTGGATGCGGCAGGCTTGGGTCGCAGCGACGAACGTCACCTACCACCAGATCAGCGACATGTCCGGGGCCACCGAGATCAAGATAGGGGACCTGCCGGCGGCGCCGCTGATGAACTTGCCTGCTTCCGGTGGCTGGACCACCCACGTCTGGGGGCCGCGGCCGAGCGCCGAGATTGACCTGATCGCGGGCCCGCAGCATATGGTATGGACCAACGTCAAAGGCGGGGGCATCAACCCCGACGCCTGGGTCTTCACCGATGACCCCAACTGGCGGCCCGCGTTGCCCCTGCCCCCGGTGGCGGAGGGCAAACACCTCTTCGTAGTGCAGGCTGAGCGCCCGGTCAAGACTAACAGTGATATCCTCTTCTTCGAGGACTTCTACGTCGCCGACCGCGACCTCTACGTGGATCCGGGGATTGCCAAGGCCGCCTGGCAGGCGCCGGACGCGGTGCTCAACATCTTCCCCTACAAGTCCTGGTTCAGCGACCGCATCGCGATCGAACAGGTGGACCCGGCCCGCAATCATGTTATCCTGGCCCGCAACGTTCCCGGCCGGGTGTTCGCGGGAAACCGCTTTTTCGTCGAGAACGTGCGCGAGGAACTAGACAGCCCCGGCGAGTGGTACCTGGACCGCCGAACGGGGAACCTGTATTACTGGCCCACCGACCCGGCCTTCCCCACCCTGACCATCACCGCCCCGGCCATGGACCGGCTGATCGTGCTGGCCGGCACGCCTGACGCGCCCGTGGAGCATATCACCATTTCTGGGTTCATCATCAAGGACGTGGACTTCGGTGATCAGCAGGATGTCTACTACCCCGCCCACGCGGCAGTGCACCTGTATGAGGCGAACAACTGCCGGATCGCGAACTGCGATTTCCTGAGCGTAGGGGGCTACGCGGTATGGCTCAAGGGCGC
Organism: Candidatus Zipacnadum vermilionense; assembly: GCA_029821755.1. Lineage (GTDB taxonomy): Bacteria > Armatimonadota > Zipacnadia > Zipacnadales > Zipacnadaceae > Zipacnadum > Zipacnadum vermilionense. The sequence continues at coordinate 53,477 of JALGSV010000021.1, forward strand.
TTGCCAAGGGAACGTCATCTCCGGCAACGAGGTCGCCGAGCCGGGCGCGGGCGGCGTGTTCGTGGACGGTAGCGCCTACCAGGAGGGCCAGATAGGTGGCTTACTGCACCGGGCCAACCCGGACGGCAGGATACCGGTGGGCAACCTCATCACTGAGAACTACATCCACCACTGCGGACGCATCTACGCGCACGTGGGCGGGGTGTATATCAACCGCGCGGCGGGCAACCGGGTCACGCACAACCTGATCACCGACGTGTCGCGCTACGGTCTGTCCGTCAAGGGCCGATCGCCGGACAACGAACTGGAGTACAACATCGTGCTGCGCACCAACTTGGAGACCAACGACACGGGCGGAATCGAGTCGTGGGGCAACCCCGGGCCGCTGGCGATTCGCTACAATATCGTGGGCGACACCATCGGCCTAAAACCGACGTCGCGCGGAGAGATAATCTCGCCGACCTTTGGCTGCGGGGTGTACCTGGACGGGGAGGTCAGCCAGGCGGAGGTGCGGGGGAACATCGTCTACCGCCAGGCCTGGTCGGGGCTGACCCTCAACAGCGGTCATGACAATATCGTCGAGAACAACGTCTTCGTGGATAGTCAGGACCGCCAATTCTACTTCAGCAACTACGCCGGCACCGCCAAGGGCAACCGGCTACAGCGCAATGTCTTCTACTGGCGCCGTGCCGAATCCACGTTGGGAATAGGCACCGCCTCGGGGCCGGAGTATCTGGATTCGGACTACAACCTCTTCTGGTTGCCGGACGGGAAAGTGGACCTGACCGCCCTGCAGGCCAAGCAACTGGATGTGCACTCGCTGATTGCGGACCCGCTGTTCGTGGACCCCAATAGAGATGACTACCGCCTCAAGCCCGACTCCCCGGCGTTCGAGTTAGGCTTCCAGCGGATTCCGGTGGATCGCATCGGCCCGCAGGGGAGGTTCAAGGGGAGCGGGTGAAGGGGGCAACAGCGGCCGGCCGGCGGGCTGGGTGTGGCTGCGTCTCTTGCAGCGGCCTGGGAGGCCTGTGCTACTGGACCGCGCTGCGAGGGGTGGTACTTCCGCTTCTCGTGGCTTGCAGGGGGCTTCCGTTGCCCCGTAGCCTTGCGAGCATGCCTCTTAGGGAGGGCAGACAAAACGGGCGGGCATCGCGGGGGGGGTGTCCTCGCGCAATGCCCGCCCTTACTCAGCCGTCCGAGCTACGCTGCGGTGCTACTCGCCCGCGATCCGGTCGATGCGGCGGATTCGCCGGTTGGTGTTGTCCGTGAGGTACAGGCTCCCGGAAGCGTCCAGAGCCATGCCGGAATCGGCGAAGCGGAACTTG
>JALGSV010000022.1 GCA_029821755.1 Candidatus Zipacnadum vermilionense
CCCTCCGGCGGCAGCTCCACTCTCACATGCAGCTCTCGCAGGGCCTGCGGGTCCGCCTCCGATGGCGCCCCGCTCATCAGGTCTTGCGCGCGCTGCGTCTTGGGGAAGGCGATGACCTCCCGGATGTTCTCCTCCCCGGCCAGCATCGCCACCAGCCGGTCGAACCCCGGCGCAATCCCCGCGTGCGGCGGCGCGCCGTACTCAAAGGCCTTCAGCAGGAATCCAAACTTACGCTCGGCCTCCTCCGGCGTGATCCCCAGCAGGTCAAAGACCTTCGCCTGGATGTCCCGCACGTGGATTCTCACGCTACCGCTGGCCAACTCCACGCCGTTGAGCACCAGGTCATACGCCCGCGCCCGCACCTTCCCGGGGTCGCTGTCCAGCAGTTCCACGTCCTGCGCGTGGGGCATGCAGAAAGGATGATGTTCGGCGTCCCAGCGCTTCTCCTCCTCATTCCAGTGGAACATGGGGAAGTCCACCACCCACAGCGGCTTCCACGCCCCCTGCACGATCAGCCCCATGCGCTGGGCCATCTCCCGCCGCAGCCAGTCCAGCGCCTCCGCCACGATCTCCGGCTGGTCGGCCACGATCAGGATCAGGTCCCCTGGCCGCGCCTCCATGCGCTCCAGGATCGCCGCCTGCTCCGCCTCGCTCAGGAACTTGGCCACCGGCGAGATGAGCGTCGGCCCCTCCTGCACCTGCATCCACACCAGCCCCTGCGCCTTGTGCAGCTTGGCGAAGTCGGTCAGCTTGTCGAGTTGGTTCCGGCTATAGCCGGCGCATTCTTTGGCGCAGATCCCCTTGACCTGCCCCCCCGACTCCAGCGTCCGCGCGAAGACCTTGAACTCGCTGGCAGCGACTAGGTCGCTGCAGTCCACCAGTTCCATCGGGAAGCGCATGTCCGGCTTGTCCGTCCCGAACCGCCGCATGGCCTCCGCGTGGGTGATCCGCTCGAACGGCGTGTGCAGCTCCACCCCGATAGTCTGGGTGAAGATATGCGCTAGCAGTCGCTCGGCGACGTCCAGCACATCGTCCTGCTCGACGAAGGACATCTCCAGGTCGATCTGCGTGAACTCCGGCTGCCGGTCGGCGCGCAAATCCTCGTCTCGCAGGCACCGCGCCATCTGGTAGTATTTCTCCACTCCCGCCACCATCAGAATCTGCTTGAGCGTCTGCGGCGACTGCGGCAGCGCATAGAAGTTGCCGGGGCTGACCCGCGAGGGCACCAGGTAGTCTCGTGCCCCCTCCGGCGTCGGCTTGAACAGCAGCGGCGTCTCCACTTCCCAGAATCCCTCGTCGTTCAGGAACTCCCGCGTCGCCTGAGTGGCGATGTGCCGCAACTCCAGGTTCGCCTGCATCCGCGGGCTGCGCAGATCCAGATACCGGTACTTCAGCCGGATGAACTCATCCGTCTCGGTGCGGTCCAGGTGCGTAAAGGGCGGCGTAGCCGACGGGTTGAGAATCTGCATCTCCTCCGCTAGTACCTCCACGTCCCCGGTGGACAACTCCGCGTTCTCGGTCCCCTCCGGCCGCTTGCGCACCGTCCCGCGAATCGCCAGCACATACTCCCCCCGGCACTCCCCGGCGGTCGCATGGGCCTCGGGCGCGCTGGAGGGGTCAAAGACCACCTGCACCACCCCCGACCGGTCGCGCAGGTCCAGGAAGATCAGCCCCCCATGATCCCGTCGCTTGTTGACCCACCCATTAAGCACCACCTCGCGCCCGATCCACTCCGGGTCCAGCGCGCCGCAGATGCAGTTGCGTTTCAGAAAGGTCTGTCCCTCGGCCATGTTACTCTCTCCCTCGGGGTAGCGCAGGCTTCCAGGCCTGCGTCGGAGGCGCGGGCATGAGGAATCACGCCCCTACACTGTACCAGTTACTCGTAGCTCTCCCACCGGCCTAGCAGGCTTGTTCCTTGCTCCGGAAGCTTCTCGACGGGGATGACGCCGCGCTCCTCGTGATCATCGTGTGGGAGATGCTTGCCCTCACGCCACAACCCCCTGATGAAGAACCCAAACGGCTGCGGGTCGACGTTCTCGGCGTAGATGTCACCCACGACGACCAGTTGGTGGCATTCCTCAGAGTCCGGTTGAGCGACGGGGACAGTGCACTCCAGACACAAGTCCTCGGAGACGCCGGGCAGTAGAGGGAACTCGGGTTCCCAGGCCATGTACCATCCGCCTCTGTGGGTTGAGCCGCGTCGCCAGTGAGCCTCCTGGCGAGGATTGGGACCGCGTAACGCCGGAGGCCGGGTGGCGCCACGAAGCCTTAGGCTCAGACTTCGTGCCGGGGCGCGCCCCGAATTGTGGACAGAGATCCAGAATGAGATCAAGACGTTATGCTCGGAACTCCTCCAGTGGGTGAACGAGTGCCGTGGCACCTCGACGACTACATTGGGTCGCTGCCTGCGCCCCAGCATGTCGAGGATTTCGTAGTGGAGCATCGGGATACGGCCCTCGATGCCCCGTTTGTAGTACCTGCCCTCCGAGCTGTGGACTACCTGATGGGGTACCGACTCGCTGGCCGGAACGTATATCACATAGCCCGTAAGGCAGGGGTCGGCGGGATCAGGGAAGCTGCGAACCTGTATCTTTCCCCAAGGCGCGGGCGGCGCTATCCCATTGACGAGTACATCCTGGAGCCATTGCCCTGAGAGACGCTTCTCGGTGCCCCTGATGCCCGCAGGCGTCTTGTACGTATCGCTACGCGGGTGGCCGTCCTCCTCCACTCCGACGACGATGACGCCGCCCGCTGAGTTGAAGAATGAGCAGAACTCCCTGCAGATTTCCACCCCTTTGCCCTTGTCTATGAAGTCGACCTGCTTGTACGAGAGCACATGGCTCTCGAGAATGCGCTCCTTGACGAGCCGAACTACCGGGGCGGCGTCGCCGTCCGGGAAGTCGCCGAGACTGTAGCCCCCGTAGATGTCAGCGTCTTGATCCTGCGGCATGGGCGTGCCTCCCATGGTGTCGGAACCTGGCTGCCTACCTCCTGCTCATTTCCCACCGGTCGTACATGTACCGCCGCATCGCCAGCCCCCATCGCGGCACCCGTAGCCCCACCATCACGAATAGCACCAACCCCGCCCCCAGGAACATCGTGAAGTTCTGCACCTGGCCGGTTAGGAGAAACGCCACCAGTCCGAAGATGACGACCGACTCCGACAGCGCCAACTGCAGAATCAGCCGCTTGCGCGCCTCGGCCGGCGCCATCCGCTTCGGGATCTGCGCCCCTAGCGCCACCACCAGGAACGCCGCCGCCGCCAGGCCTCCCAGCACATACAGCAGCGTCTGCCCCGTCGCAGCGTCCCTGACCGGCACCGTCACCAGCGCCACCAGTACGCAGTACGCCAGCGCGCTCATGAAGAAGGCGCCGGTCAGCACGTACATCGTCGCTAGCCCCGCCCGCAGCTCCCCCACCGGGAAACCGCACGACTCGCATCGGGCCGTCGGACTGCCGCCCGCTACTGACGCGTCGCACCCCGGGCAGGTGACTAGCACGGTTCGTTCTCCCGCTTCAGCCGCGACACCAGCCCCCCTCGCGGCAGCGTCTCCTGCTCCCCGCTCGCCATATCCCGGAGCGTAACGGTATCCGCCGCCGCCTCTTCCTCCCCGATAATGACCGCCCAGCGGAAGCGTTCCTTGTCAGCGAAACTCAGTTGCGCCCGCAAACTCCGGCGGCGGTAGTCCACCTCCGCCGGATGCCCCGCCTGACGCAGCGCCTGGCACAGCCCCAGCACCGGACGCCAGGCCTCCTCACCCAGCGCCACCACCAGCACCCCCTGCCGTTGGGTAGCGCAGGCTTCCAAGCCTGTGGCCTTCTGGGCCGCCTCCTGGGCGATCAGCACCCGCTCCAGGCCTATCCCGATCCCCACCGCCGGTGTCGGCGGCCCGCCGCACTGCTCCACCAGCCCGTCATACCGCCCGCCTCCGCCGATGGAATCCTGCGCTCCCAGACCCGGTGCGACGAACTCAAACGCGGTCTTGGTGTAGTAATCCAGCCCCCGCACGATCCGCGGCTCCAGCGTGTAGGGAATCTCCAGCGCCTGCAGCGCCGCCTGCACTCCGGTGAAGTGCTCTCCGCACTCCTCGCACAGCATCTCCACCGCGCTCGGGGCCCCGGCGGTGATTTCCCGGCAGACCGGCGACTTGCAATCCAGCAGCCGCAGCGGGTTGTCCGCATACCGCCGCCGGCAATCCTCGCACATCTCCCCTAATCGTTCGGCCACCTGCGCCTTCAGCCGCGCCAAGTGCTGCGGTCGGCAGACCGGACAGCCCACCGAGTTGAGCAACAGTGTCACCTGCGTGATCCCCAGCGTCCGGTAGAAGCTCATGGCCAGGCTGACGATTTCCGCATCCACCGCCGGGTTGCTCGACCCCAGCGCCTCCGCTCCGCACTGGTGGTGCTGCCGGTAGCGCCCCGCCTGCGGGCGGTCATAGCGGAAGATCGGCGCAATGTAGAACAGTTTCACCAGCCGCTCGCGGTCCTGCCCCTGTAGCTTGTCCTCCAGGAAGGCCCGCACCACCGGCGCTGTCCCCTCCGGTCGCAGGGTCAGGCTCCGCCCGCCCCGGTCCTCGAAGGTGTACATCTCCTTGCTGACGATGTCCGTTTCCTCGCCCACGGCGCGGATGAACAGCTCCGTCTGCTCGAAGCTAGGCGTGCGAATCTCCTCATACCGGTAGGCGCGGCACAGCGAGCGGTAGGCCTCTTCGGCCCGCTGCCAGCGCCCCACCTCGGCGGGGGTAATATCATTGACTCCACGAGGACGACGGTAACGCATGGTGTGCTCCTGCCCCTACTTCCCCTCCTTCTCCTCCGCCACCAACTCCCCATTCAGCGCCGCGAGCATGACCTCGCGGTAGTAGGGATGGCGGGAGTAGATGAACAGTTGGAAGGCTAACGCCAGCAGCAGAATCTGTATCGAGTAGCCAAATCGCAGCCCCGCCGCCGCGCCCAGCACCGCCGCCAGGCCAATGAGCAGGCCGATGACGGTCAGCGCCTTGGTCGAGAGCATTAGGCTGTCCATGATCCGGTCCGCTTGCAGCGCCAGGTGCGCCTTGGAGGGCCTAAAGCCGTTGCCCCCGGCTGCCTGGTAGACCATGCGGGCCAGCCGCTGGGCCTCGGTCCAGCGGCCGTCCAGCCAGAATCCCATCAGAAACAGCGCCGCCCCGGCGGCCATCACGCCCTTAAACCCCAGCGCCAACTGCTCCGGCTCAGCGGCCCCCTTGACAGGGCGCAGCACCGACACCAGCGCCATGAGTATGAAGGCCAACCCTAGAGGCACCAGCCCCCAGTTGACCCACATATGGCGCAGTTGCCGGTTGACTTGTTGAATAGTTTCGTAATAGGGATGGTCCGGTCTCACGCTGTCCTCCCAACCACAGGCACAGACGAACGCAGGGCCGGAATTCGGCCCTGTCGTCGGCTGAGTATAGCACCGGGGGAAAAGGAAAGTCAAAGGCAGTCGGAACGGCAGTCGGGGTGGAACGTGGAACGTAGAGGACGACGGGACGCGCCGTCCCTCGGGGCCGTTTTCCACCTTCCACGTTCCACGTTCCACCTTCCCCAACCGCCCTCCCTTGCCTCCTCCCCCTGTCCCTGCTACTATGGTGGGCATGGACCTTTCCGACCTCAAGTTTGACGCCATCGGGCTCATCCCGGCGGTGGTCTGCGACCACGAGACCAACGAGGTGCTCATGGTCGGCTACATGAACGCCGAGTCCTTCTCGGCCACCGTCGAGACCGGCCACGCCACCTTCTGGAGCCGCTCGCGGCAGAAGCTATGGGTCAAGGGCGAGACCAGCGGCCACTTCCAGAACGTCAAGTGGATCCGTCTGGACTGCGACGGCGACTGCCTGTTGATCGGCGTCGACCAGGTCGGCGCCGCTTGCCACGTCGGCTACCGCACCTGCTTCTACCGTGAGTTGCGCGACGGGCAATGGCAAGTCATTTACGAACAGGTCTTCGACCCCAAGCAAACTTACGGCTAGTAGCAGGGGCAGCGTCTGCGCCGCCCGGTATTTCTCGCACCTCTGCGTGGAGGCCAGTTGCCTTGGTCACACCCCCGACTCCCCGAAACCACTGGGTGTGCCTGACCCTCGTCGCCGCCCTCCTGGGCGTTGCCCTTCCGGTGACGGCCGCCCCCACCACCGCCGCCGACTGGCTGGCTCTCGGCAACCAGCGCGCGGCGGCCTCCGAGTACGCCTCCGCCCTCCGCGCCTACCGCCAGGCGGCGGCGCTTGCCCCCACCTCCCCCGACGCCTGGTACGGGGTCGGCTGGGCCTTGTTCTCCCTCGGCAAGCCCCAGAGCGCAGTGGCCCCCTTGCGCCGCGCCCTGCACCTGCGCCCCGCTCACCGGGCGGCCGCGCAGACGCTGGGCGAGGCCTACCTCGCCTCCGGCCGCTACTCCGAGGGCGCTGATACCTTCCGCCGCCTCGCGCGGACGGGGCCGGAGGCCTACGACGTACAGTTCGGTCTGGGGCGCGCCCTGCTCGGAGCCCAGCGCTACGGCGAGGCGGTCGCTCCTCTGGAGAGCGCTGTTCGCCTGCGGCCCGACCTCCCCCGCCCCCGCGTCCTGCTCGGCCGCGCCTGGCTGCGCCAGAGGCAATACATTCGCGCCGAGGATTCGCTACTCGCCGCCTACAACCTCGACCCCGCCTTCGAGCCCGCCTGGGGCGAGCTGGCCGGCCTGTATCGCGTCACTGCCCGCCTCGGCCAGGCCGACGCCTTCCTCGCTCTCCAGTTGGCAAAGCACCCTCGCGACGTCTCTCTTCTCCAATCCCGCCTCCACGGCGCTCGCGCCCTGCGCCGCCGCGACCTGCTGCGGGTAACCCTCCGGCAACTCCTCGCGGCCCTTCCCGCTCGCAAGACACCGCCGTATCGGCGCGAGTTGGCTTTGGACTACTTGGCCGCCCACGATCTGATTCCCGCCGAGGCCCAGTTGCGCGCCGCCGTCCAGGTGGAGCCCGGCAATCCCGATAACGCCGCCCTCCTGGCGCAGGTGCTGCTGGCCGCGGGAAAATCCGCGGAGGCCGCCTCGGTCCTCCGCGGCGTCCCTCCCGAGCGCGTGGGCCGGCCGGAGGTCTACCTGGCCTTGGCCGAGGCCGCCCTGGCCGGGGGGCACGCGGAGGAAGCCCTCACCCAGGCCCGGCGCGCCCTGGCTCTCGCGCCCGGCTCCGAGCCCGCCCTGCGCGTCGCCCGGGAAGCGGCCGTCCGCGCCGGCTCTTCCCCTGAAATCATCGAGTTCTCCCGCCGCCTGGTCGCGCTCCATCCCCGCGCGGGCCCAGCGCGCTTGACCCTGGCGCAGGACCTGGAGCGCGCCGGTCGAGCGGCTGAGACCATCTACCAGTATCACCTCGCCGCTTCGCTGGAGGGACCGGCGGGCCTGGAGGCTCTCCGCGCCCTGACCCGCGTCGCTGCTGCCGCCGGCAACCCCGCTTGGCGGCTCGCCCTGCAGCGCCGCCTCGCCGCGGCGGCGCCCTTGGCGCTTCCGCTGGAGCTGCTCGACGCGCTCCTGGCGCAGCATCGCTATGCCGAGGCCTCCGCCGCGCTGCAGCAAGCCCTGCTCCGCTCGCCCGGGAGTCCGGAACTCCTCGCCCGCCGAGCGCGCCTATTGCGCGAGAGCGGCCGCATCGAGCAGGCCGAGTCGGTCCTCGAGTCGGCGCTGGGCGAGAACCCGACCCACCCGGCGCTCAATCTGGAGATAGGCCTCCTGGCCGCCGGCCAGAGCAACCCCGTCGCGGCTCTGCCTTTCCTGCACTGGGGCCTGCAGGACGAAGCGCGCCTTCCCGAGGCTTGCCCGGCCCTGGCCACCTGCGCCGCCCGCGCCGGTCAAACTGACGCGGCGGCCGAGTCCCTCCGCACGCTGCTCCGTACCCACCCCGACGGCTCCCCGGAGAGCGTCGCCGGGCTAGAGTCGCTGGCCCACCTCTACTCGCTCGCCTCCGGCCCCGAATCCTCCGTCGCGCAAATGCGCGCCCTGGTCGATGCGCGCCCCGAACGCACCGACCTGGCGCTGGCCGCTGCCGCCCAGTGCGGACGCGCCGGCTTTCCCGCCCTGGCCGGGCGCTACTACGAGCGCGCGGGGCAGGCGCCGGCCCACGCCCCCTCGGCCCTGCGCCGGGCCGCGGCCGCCTACGTCGCCGCTGGGGACAGCGCCGGCTTCCTACGGGTCGCTGCCGGTTACCTGGTGCGAGAGGCTCGCGACCCCGAGGCACTCGCGCTCCTAGCCGAAATGCAGGCGTTGCCACAGGCCCTCTCGTCCGCGGCGCAGGCCACCATCCTGAGCCTGCTCCAAGCCCCGAGCCGGTCACCCGACTACCAGCGCGCGCGGATCGAGCTATTCGCCTCTCGGGGCCGTCTGGACGCCCTGCAAGCGATCCTCACCGCCCGCGCCCTCCACACCCGCGCCCCGAGCGACCGCGTGGCTCTGGCATTCCTGCAAGCACGCCGCGGCGATCCCGAGGCCGCCCTGCGCACTCTCAGTATTCTCGCCCCGGCGGACCTGTCCCCGCCTGCCGTGGCGCGGCTGCGAGCGGACCTCCTGCAACAATTGGGCCAGACGGACGCGGCGTTAGCGATGCTGGAAGGGGTAGTGTCTACAGGCGCAGAGGTCGCACTGGAACGGGCGGACTTGCTGAGCGAGGCCCAGCGGCCGGGGGAAGCTCTAGGGGAATACCTGCAGTCCCTGCGTGCGGGGGCTGAGGCGGAGGGGGTGCTCGTGCGAGTCAGGGATCTGTGGACCGACCGCCAGGTGAGCCTTTCCGCGCTACTGATCGGTCTGGGCGAGACGGCCGCCGCCCTCCCCAATCCCGCGCCGGTAAGCCAGTTCGTCACCGATCACCTGCCGGCAGACGAGCCCATCGTGCAGGAGTGGCTGGCTTTCTACGCCTGTCCCGGAGGGGCCGACGGCGAGGACGGCGCGCCCTAGCGCGCCGCCCGCCCCGCATCCGGCCCACCTTCCGCCTAGCTCCCCACCATATACACATGCACCCCGTGCGGCGGGAAGCTCTCCTGGATATCCCCATCCCCATCCGTCTCCACCTCACGGTTTTCGAACATCACTTGCGCCTTGAGGCCCGCGCCACCCAACGGCAGCGGCGTGACAAGCCCCTTAGCGCTCGAGTTGACCGCGACCACGTACTCGGCCTCCTGGTAGCGCCAGCGGCCCATCACTACCGCTCCGTCCGCCGCCGCCGGCAGTGCCTCCCGCGTCCCGTCCAGCAGCACGGGTGTCAGCCACCGCAGCCGCATATTCAGCGCGGCCATCGCCGCCCACAGTTCGGGGTCGGCCTGGGGCAGAGAGCTGCGGGCATCCTTGCCTGGGGGCTTGTAGGAGTACCACATCAGCCCGTCCGCCCCGCGCAGCAGCGCCAGGTACACTAGCGCCTCCATCTCCGCCGGGGTCGGTGCGCGCCCTACCGCCGCCGGACCGGTCGGCTCATCCTGGAACGCCCCTCCGCCCTGCGCCTGGATGATCGCCCACACCGGCTTGCTGTCGCCCCCGGCCTCGCGCAGTATGTCTATCATCTCCCCCAGCGCCCGCAGCGGGGAGTGCGGTACCGGCAGCGACCACGCCACCAGAATGTCCGCCGCCTGGGTGTAGTGCTGCGCCAGCGAGGGAGAGGCCAGCGGTTGGATCACCGGCTTACTCGGGCTCATCCGCACCAGGGCGTCGTACAGGGTCGTTACCGCCAGTGGCGAGTACCCCCGCAGATCTGAGCGGGAGTACGGCACCCACCCCAGACAGGCCGGCGAGGTCCCCCACTTTCTCTGTAGGTGCTCCCAGAACGACTCCTCGGTGCTCGCGCCGGAAACCACCACCCCCATGTTGGCCTCGATCGCCGTGTCGCGTAGGTCGTAGCTGGCCCGCGCCGAGGAGGCCACCACGAAGTTGAACCCCGCCGCTGCCGCCTCCTGTAGTCCCGCCGGGTCCGCAATCCCGTATAATCCCAGCGGGAACATGCGCTTGCCGTTGACCCACAGTCGCCGCTGCTCGTCGTAGCCCACCTCCGGCAGGCCCGGCTGCACCCGCCGCAGCGGCAGGTCGATCTGCTGGCTCCCCTGCGGCAGCTTCGCCGTCACTTGCACCACGTGGTCCCCGCTCAGCAGCCTCGGGGTGGGCAGCTCCAGACGGTACTGGCTCGGGTCCGGCCCCTCCTCCGCCCTCTCGAAACTCCCCCCGCCGACTCCCAGCAGCTCCGCGTTTACCTGCAACTGCCTCCGCAGCGCCGGCACTACGTTCAGCGCTCCGGCCACTGCCAGCTCCGCCGTGGGCACTGTCTCCAGCAGGCAGTGCCGGAAGGCCGGCGAGACCAGCCGCGCGGACACTAGCCCCGGCACCTGCACGTCCCGCTGATCGTAGATCGTCTTGCCGTCCTTTCCCTGCACCGTGAGCCGCAGCAGATGGGCCTGGCGGTAGTCGTAATCGTAGCTGAACCGCACCATCTGGCTCCTGTTAGCGGCCAGGCGCAGACTCGTCCCCGCCCGCACCGTCCGCCCCTTCTCGCCCAGGGGCAGGGCCAGAGCCTGCACCGCCACGTCCCGATCCCTCGGCGCGGCGTTCGTTAGCTCCACCTCAACCTGTCGCTTCCGGGGCAGCGCCTCTACCGCCCCGGCGGTGACCACCCGGCAGGCCACCTCCATGGGGTACGGCCGCATTGTCGCCTCATCCACGAATAGCTTCCCCGCGTCGCTGAGCCGGAAGATCACCACGATCTCCTTCACGCCCGGCACGAACCGGAACCGCCAGCACACCAGCGACCAGTTGGGCACATCCGGCAGCGTCTGGGTCTCGGTCTGCAGGTACGGGGTCTCCCATTCCTTCTCCAGGAAGGGCTCGGCATAGCCTGCCAAGGCGATATGCGCCTGCGGGTGGCCCTGCGTCTTGTAGTAGCAGGTGAAGAGGACCTCCTCCCCCGCCAGCTCCTCTACGTTCGCGGGACGGCCAAATAGTCCTATCGCCCCGGGCGTCTCGGTCTCGGTGATGAGCACGGCCTGAGGGCTCTTGTACCCCGCTCTGACCAGCGTCATTCCCCGCTTCTGCCCCGCGGGCACCGGCAGGTACACGGCCCAGCCGGCCGCCCCGCCCTTGCCGTCTCTCTGCTCCATGTTCCCGTTGGCCAGCAGCTCTGCCGCCCCCACCCCGCGCACTCCTACCAGCAACCCCACCACTGCCAGCCAAGCAACCCAGTTAGCTCGGTATCGCATGTCTCACGCCCCTGCCGTGTGCTTAGGACTGCCTCCTACCGTCGCCTCGCCCTCTCGTATTAACCCCGGGCGCCTTGCGCAAGTTCCCATCGGACGCCTGGCCTCCGGAACCTGATTCCCCAACCTATCCCCGTGGCCCTACCTCTAGGCAGGGCTAACTCGCGGGGGTAGGCCTCCCCACGAGGTGCACGTACCTCGTCAGCTGATTCGACCGTACCCTCGCCATCCGCACCTGCCCAAATCCCGCCTGCTCCAGCACCTGCCCGATCGGCTCCGCCGCCACCACCGCCGCCCGCTGCACCAATCCACTCAGATTCCCCAGCAGGTCTCCGTACAGCCCCTGCGTGATCAGGCTGGACCGCCCATAGGGTAGGTCCACCACCGCTGCGTCAAACCGTCCTCCGATCTCCCGCCCGTCTCCGGCCACGATCAACACCCCGGGCCGCGCCCCGTACACGCATTCCGCCGCCCGCCCCGCCAGTTTCTTGCTGATCTCCACCCCCACCGCCCGCACTCCCCGCTGTGCCGCCTGGGCCACCACCGTTCCCACCCCGCAGCAGGGATCCAGCAGCGTATCTCCCGGCGCCGCCACCAGGTTGAGCATGGCCCGCGCAATCTGCGGCGGCAGTGCCGCCGAGAAGTCCACTGGCGGCTTCCACTGCCGCCAGTCTCTCGAGGCCGCCGATACCACCCGCCCCAGCCGCCAGTGCCCGGCCTGCGCTACCACTGCCAGCTCCACCCGCGGATGGCTCAGGTCCGGCCGCCCCTCGATGGCGTCAGCCAGGCGGACGATCGCCGCCATCGGCCGCTCCGGCGCTCGCGGCGCCGGCTGCCACACATGTATGTTGAACCCCTCTAGCTCCACCCCCGCCGCCTCGGTAGCCGCCACCAGCTCCTCCAGGTCCGCCCCCGCTGCAATGGTCTCCGCACAGAACCGCGTGTACGCGGCCCCGATCACGTCGGCAGCCACCTGTCCCACGCCGCAAACCCCCTCGGCCTCCACGCCGCTCAGCGCCCATAGCTCGAGCGCCGCCAGTTCCCGCACCTCCTCCGGCCCGCTTAGCAGGAAAAAATAGCTCACCGCTCGTCCTCCAGACTCGGCCACCGTCTGCTCCCACCCTCCCTTCAGGGAGGGCTGGCGCTCGCCGGGGCGGGCTAGTCCCGACACCCCCGCACTCCGACCACCTTCCACGGCTTCCCCTCCGGCGCCTCGGCATAGTCCTCCAGCCGCAACCCCGCCTCCCGGCACGCCCCTCGCAGCGCCGCGAAATCCCCGCCTCGGCGCCCGGCCTCCACCAGCACCGGTCCCAGCTCTTGCCCGCCCCGGCTCAACGCCGTCTCCACCAGCCCCCCCCGGGCCGAGCCGATATCCGAGGCTATTCCCAGCTTCCCCAGCGCGCGCCGCACCTGCGCCGACCGCCGCCGTATCTCCGCCACCGGCGGCATGGCCAGACCTTCCCACGGCGTATGCGGCTTCGGTACCAGCGGGCTCACGCCCACCTCCAGCCGCAGCCGCGGTGCCACCTCCCGCAGTTCCCCCACCAGCTCCGCGATCGCCAGGCGGTCCTCCTCCGTCTCCTCCGGCAGCGCCACCATGAAGTACAGCTTCAGCGTGGCGATCCCCGCCTCCTCAGCCGCTCGGGCAGCGGCCAGGATATGCTCCTGGGCAATCGGCTTGCCAATCCTCCGCCGTAGCGACTCGTTCCCTGTCTCCGGTGCCAGCGTCAGCGTCCGCGCTCCTCCCGCCGCCAGCACCTGCGCCAGGCGAGGCGTGAGCGCATCCACCCGCAGCGAGGAAGTAGACACTTGCGCCCCCTCCGCCACCAACGTCTCGCATAGCTCCAATAGATGAGGATGATCCGACAGCGCTGCCCCCAGCAGCCCCACTCGGGGCGTCACCGCCAGCGCCGGCCGGATCGTCTCCAGCAGGTTGTCTCGCGATCGCGGCCTGAAGGGGTGATATATCTGCCGCGCCAGGCAGAACTCACACGTCTGCGGGCAGCCCCGGCCCACCTCCACCAGGAACATGTCGCTCAGTTCCGTCTCCGGCGTGACCACCACCGAGGCGGAGGGGAAGAGGTTGACCTCTCGCAGCACCTGCCGCGTCACCGGCTCCTCCGGCGGCTCGTCCGGCCGGTACACCCCGGGAATTTCCGCCGCCGCCTCCAGCGCCGCCTGCTTCGACTCCGCGGACCGGGCCAGCGCCGCCTGCAGCTCCTCCCACACCGGCTCCACTTCACCGATGAACAGCAGGTCAAACAGCGGCGCCAGCGGCTCCGGATTCTGCGTCACCCCCGGCCCCCCGGCAATCAGCAGTGGATCCCTCGGCCCCCGGTCTGCTCGCAGCGCCGGCACCCCGCCCCCCTCCAGCAGCGGCGCCAGGTGCAGGTAGTCCAGCTCATACGCGCAGGTGAAAGCCAGCAGGTCGAAGTCACTCAGGCGGGCTTCATGTTCGAGGGAGTATCCGCGCTGGGGGTCGAGGAAGGCCCGGTCTACCTCCCAGCCGGCTTCGCTCAAGAGCCGCCAGAGGGTATGCAGGGCCAGGGAGGACATGCCCACGGCATAGGAGTTGGGGAAGATCAGCGCGGCGTGTCCGGTCTCGCCGCGTCCCGCCGGGGTCCACAGATACCGTTCCGCCGCCAACAACCGGCGCCGGTCAGTCTGGGATGGAGACAAGAGGAACGCCCCTCCCTTTTCGCGCGGGCTATTCCGCGTCGGGCGGGCCGGCACTCCGCGTGGCGCGGGCTTTCTAGCCCGCGCAGGCGCTGGCAAGTTCAGGGAAGGGCGCCGCGGGGCAGGTCCGTCCGCCCTACCCTCCCACCGCCTCCACCACGCTCATGCTCAGCGTCCCCAGCGTTCGCCCCGTATCCAGGCTCATGCGCGCGTAGGAGATGTCGTCCATCGCCGACCGTGCCAACAGCAGGTGCCCGGCGTCTACCCCCGCCTCGCCCCAGGTCGGGTCCATCTCCACCCACTCGCCCACGTACACCTCCACCCACGCGTGGTAGTACAGCCCGTCCCGCAGCGCCGTCAGCCCGGCCACCAGCCGCGAGGGCAGCCCCACCGACCGCGCCAGCGTCGCCATCAGCAGCGAGTGCTCGCTACAGTCGCCTTTCTTCTGCGCCAGCACCTGCAGGCAGTTGATCGGCCGCGGCTCGCTCTCCATCTTCCCCAGGTTCTTGTACACCCAGTTGTTCAGCCGTAGCGCCGCCCGGTAAGCGTCCGTCTCCTCGCCCACGATCTGCCGGGCCAACTGCCGCACTTCTAGCGCGTCGCTCTGGGCCATCGGCGTCGCCTTCAGGTACTCCGCCATCCCTTCCGCCTGCACCGGCAGTTCCGCGCTGTGCACCGGCGCCCCTTGCGCCCGGATTACCACCCGCGCTGTCCCCTCCGGACCCGGCGTGACCTCCTGCCTTGGGGTCGTCGGAATCAGGTCCGCCGCCGTCTGTCCCACGCCCTTAGCCTCCAGCTCCAGCCGCTTGAGCCCCATCGGGTTGTCGAAGGTCCGCTCCAGCGAGATGGAGTTGGCTATTACCAGCGGCGAGAGTTGCTCCAGCGCTTCCGCTTGGCTAACCTTCTCCACCAGCGCTCCCATCAGCGTGGGCAGGCTGTACTTGACCACCTCGCCCTGCTCATTTATCCACAGCCGGATCTCCGATCCCACCAGTTTGGCCACCACGCGCAGCGGGAAACAGCGCTGCTCCTCCCCCAGCACCAGTAGTTGCTCCGGCTCCGACACCGTAATTTCCTCGGTGTCCATCGCCCCCACCTGGGGGATGAAGGTGCTCACCGTCCGCGTCTGCCCCGGCTTGAGCGTGCCCTGCAGTACTTGGGCGAAGACGGCCAACTCCCCCGCGAAATCCTCCGGCAGGGGCACCGTCTGCTCGGTGCACTGGCCACCCTCCTCCGAGACGATATGCAGGCTGTCCCCCTGGCGCTGCGCGGTGACCTCCTGCAGTTGCCCCATCTTGTCCAGGCGCACGTCCCAGCGCAGCGGCGTCAGGTCGGCGGCGTACCGCGTGACCACGTCCTCCGTCACCCGCAGGGCCTCCCCGCCCAGCGAGAGGGTGATCACCTGCCGGTCGACGATCTCCAGCTCCTCTTCACCCTTCTCACCGCGTACCAGCCGGGCTGAGGAACTCATGTACCCGCTCGGCCGCCCCAGCAAGGAGATGCGGTACCAGGTCGTGCCCGTCGTGGGCACCGGCCAGACCACCGCATCCGCCTGCAGGGCTCCCGCTACCCCCACCAGCGCCGCCACCGCCATTACGAGTGCACAGTGCCCTCTCACCGTTCCGGCGTCTCCCCCGCGGATAACTCCTGCGGCTCCCCGCTCTCCTGTGGTTCCGAGGTTTGCGCCAGCACCACCCGCCGGAAGACCCGCACCAACTCCGGGTCAAAGCGGCTGCCCGCCTCCGAGGTGATCTGCTCCAGCGCCTCCCGCACGCTCAGGCCCGGTACGTCCATGCCGTCGACGTATCGCAGCCGGTCGAACGCATCCGCAATCGCCACCAGCCGCGCCATCTCCGGGATCTGCTTGCCCGCGCGCCCCTCGGGAAAGCCCTTGCCGTCCCAGCGCTCGTGGTGGAACAGCACCACCGGCAGGATCGGGTCTAGGAAGCCGACCGGCTGCAGGATGCTCTGGCCGATGATCGGGTGCATCCGGTAGAAGATGCGCTCTGTGTCCTTGTCGTCCCGCGCCTCCAGGCTCTGCTCGGCCACTCCGATCTTGCCCACGTCGTGCAGGATCGAGCCGAACCGCAGCATCTCCCGCTGCTCGGTCGTCATCCCCACCAGCTCCGCCATCTGCTCCACCCGCTCCGCCACCCGCTCCGAATGGCTGAAGGTCGCCAGGTCCTTGGCCTCAATGGCCCGGGTCAGCGCCCGCACCGTCTCGTAGTAGTTCCGCCGGATATCCTCATACAGCCGTGCGTTCTCGATAGCCACTGACGCCTGGTGCGCGAAAGCGCTCAGCAGGTCTACCTCCCGCGACCGGAAGTGGTGCCGTCGCCGGGCATACACCCGCACCAGCCCGATCACCCGGTCCTTGGTGGACAGCGGCACGGTCAGGATGGAGGTCAACCCCGCCTCCCGCGCCTCCTCATTATAGTGGATGCGGGGGTCGGTGGGCGCGTCGTAGATCTCCTCCACCTCCCCGCGCAGCACCGCCCGGTTGATGGGACTGTCGCAAATGCGCACCGGGCCCTTGTCCCAGTAGGCTCCGGTCAGCCCGGCTGTGGCCGCCAACTGCAGCTCCTCGCCCGGCTCATCCAGCAGCCGAATGGCGCAGCCCTTGGCGTTCATCACCTCCAGCGCATGATGCGTTATCAGGTCCAACACTTCGCGGATGCGCAGCGTCGAGGTGATGCTGGCTGCCACCTCGTACAGCGTACGCTGCTCGGCGATGCGGCGCTTGAGTTCGGTGGCCGCCCGGGAGCAGGCGATGCCTACCACGTAGAAGACCGCCGTCCGGACCAGGATATCCTGCAGCGGCTGGGCGATGCGGTTACCCTCTGGGTCGTAGGCGGCCGGCATCCACACGCCACAGGCCATGGCCGACAGCAGTGCCACCACGATCGCCCCATAGTCCCCGAACATGAAGGCCGCGTAGATGATGGGCAGGTAGAACAGGTGGACAGCCACGCTGTTGGTCCCGCTCAACGCGACCAGCACGGTAGCGGCCGCTATCGCGATCAGCCCGGCCAGCACGGAGGCCAACACGGTCCCCGTCTGCCGCCTGCGTTTCTTCTTGGTGGGAAATTGCTCCATACTCACTTCCCCGGTGCAGCGATACTGTTGTCTCCGCGCCCTACCTTACGACACTCCCCACCGGACACTCTCGGTCCGTCGTCACCAGCGCCACCGGCTTCTTCTCGCCCGCGGCCAGCAGCATCCCCATCGATCGGACACCTCGGATGGTGGCCGGCTCCAGGTTCGCCACTATCACCACGGTCTTCCCCAGCAGCTCCTCCGGCGGGAAATCCTGCGCCAGTCCCGCCACGATCTGCCGCGGCGTCTCTTCGCCCAAGTCCACCAACGCCCGGTACAGCTTGTCACTCCCCGGTGCCCGCTCAATCTCCACGACCTTCCCTGTCCGCAGGTCCAGTTGCCTGAATTGTTCGTACGAGATGGTCTCCGGCTTGGCTTCCTCGGTTTCCTCCTCCGCCGCGGCCTTGTCGGCCTCGGCCTGCAGCCGCTGCATGGTCCGCTCCAGGTCTATGCGCGGGAACAGCGGCCGCCCCGCCTCTACCTGCAGACCCGGCGGCAGGCGCCCTGCCTCCGCGTCTTTCCATGTCGGTACGATCCCCGCTGCCTTTAGGCCCAGCCGCTCCCAGATCTCCTCGCCCACTGCCGGCATGAACGGCCAGATGAACAGCGCCGTCACCCGCAGGCAGTCGGCCAGGTCGTACAGCACCGCGTCCAACTCCACTTCCTTCGACTCCCGCTGCAACGTCCACGGCTCCCGCGTGTCCACGAACTTGTTGCCTGCCGACAGCATCTCCCAGATAGCTTCTAGCGCCCCGCGGAAGTCGATCGCCTCCAGCCGAGTCTCGATCGCTGCCCGCGCCTGCTCAATCGCCTCCGCCAAGCCGCCTGCCCCCGGCCCCGGCTCCGGCACCACGCCCTGGCGGTACCGCCCAATCAGTGGCAGCGTCCGGTTGAGCAGGTTCCCCAGATCGTTGGCCAGGTCCGCGTTGAAGCGCCCGAACAAACCGCTCATCGAGAACGACCCATCCAGCCCGAAAGTCACCTCGCGCAGCACAAAATAGCGCACCGCGTCCACCGCCACCGGCGTGGTGGCTCCGGAGACCTCCGCCAGCTCGTGGGCGATCTCCCAGGGGTCCATGACATTCCCCCGCGACTTGCTCATCTTGTCCCCGGTATCGGTCACCCACCACCCGTGCGCGAAGAGGCGGCGGGGGAGAGGCAGCCCCAGCGCCATCAACATCGCCGGCCAGATAGTCGCGTGGAACCGCGTCAAGATGTCCTTACCCATCAACTGCAAGTCCGGCGGCCACCGGTGCCACGCCTCCGACTCCGTGTCAGGATACCCCGCCGCCGTCAGGTAGTTGATCAGCGCATCCACCCAGACGTAGACCGAGTGCTCCGGGTCCCCGGGCATGGCAATGCCCCAGCCCGGGTGCTTGCGGCTGATGCAGGCATCCCGCAAGCCTCCCTCGATGAAGGAGACCACCTCCCGCCGCCGCGTTTTCGGCTGGATGAACTCCGGATTCTCCTCGATGTAGCGCAGCAGACGCTCGGCGTAGGCCGAAGTGCGGAAGAAATAAGCGGATTGCGCCACTTGCTCCACCGGCCGCTGGCAGTCCGGGCACGCCCCCTCGCGCAGGTCATCCTCCCGGAAGAACGTCTCGCAGGGCACGCAGTACCAGCCCTGGTACTCGTCCAGGTAGATGTCGCCCTGCTCCTGCAGCTGCGCCACCACCGCCTGCACCGCCGCTATGTGCTCTGGTTCAGTGGTGCGGATGAAGCGGTCGTAGGTTACGTGCATTCGCTCCCACGTCTTGCGCCAAAGCACGACGATGTCGTCCACGAACTCCCGCGTTCCCTTCCCCTGCGCCTCCGCCGCGCGCATTATCTTAGTCGCGTGCTCGTCGGTGCCGGTGAGGAAGAACACCTCCTCCTCCCGCAGCCGGTGGAACCGCGCCAGAACGTCCGCGGCAATCGTGGGATAGGAGTTCCCGATGTGCGGCTTATCGGTGACGTAGTAGATAGGGGTAGTAATGTAGAACTTCTTCATGTTGTTGCTGGTTCGCTTGTTGTTGTCTATCCCGCCAGGTCTCGACCTCCACCCTCTGCTCCCCTCTCCGACCCTCCCTTTACGGAGGGTCGGCGCGCCTAGCGCGCCGGGGTAGGGCCTGTCGCGACGCGTCACTGCTTCGGGGCAGGATCGCCCGGTGTCCCTCCCGCCTTATCCCCTCCGCCCGGCGCCCCTCCGCCTTGCGGCGCCTTCCCGCTGGGCTTGCGCTTTCTCCGGTGCCGCGGCCCCCGGTGCCGGTGGCCTTTCTTGCGGTGGTCCTCCTGGGACTTGGCCCCCGGCGCTGCCGACTGGCCTTTCGCGGTCGGCTCGGCCGGAGCCGTCGGCTTGGCCGGCGCCTCGCTGGGCCTCGCTTCGGGCGCGGCTTGCGCCTGCCGCTCCCGGCGCCGCGACTTCCGCTCCCGCGGGCGTCGGTCCTCCCGCCGCCGCTGCTGCTGGGGGGTTCGCACCGCCACCGTGATTCCCTCCGGGAAGAGGTCCTTCTCGGTGAGCGCCGCCTCCTTCCCGTCGTCCGTACGCACCGTGACCAATCCGGTCAGCAGGTTCCGCCCGATGACTTCCCCTGCCACCGCCCCATGCTCCACTCGCTCGCCCATCCGTGGCAGTCGCCGGTTCAGCTCCGCATACTGCGCGTGCTCATAGCGCAGGCAGCACATCAACCGGTCGCACGCCCCGCTGATCTTGGCCGGGCTCAGCGACAGCCCCTGGTCCTTGGCCAAGCGAATACCTACGCTGCAGAAGTCCCGCAGGAAGGTGGCGCAGCACAGCGGCCGCCCGCACGGCCCCAGGCCTCCGATCAGCTTGGCCTGATCCCGCACTCCCACCTGCCGCAGCTCAATCCGGCAGCGGAAGGTCTGCGCCAGGTCCCGCACCAAGTCCCGGAAATCCACCCGTCCCTCGGAGACAAACGAGAACGTCAGCCGCTTGCCGTCCAAGGTGTAGGAGGCGTCAATTAGTTTCATGTCGAGCTTGTGCTCGGCGATCTTACCCTCGCAGGCCTTGAAGGCCTGTTCCTGCTTGGTCTCCAGGGACCGCTTGCGCCGCACATCCCCCGGCGTTGCCGGTCGCAGCAGCCGCTTGGTCGGCTCCTCTTGCCCCGGCTCCAGCCGCGTCTTCAGCGCCACGACCTCCCCGATATCCACGCCCCTATCCGTCTCCACCACCACGAAATCGCCGCTAGCCAGGGGGAAATCGCCGGAATGGAAGTAGTACACCTTCCCGCCCTTGCGGAAGCACAACCCCGCCACCTTTACACCGGCCGCCGGCCACACCTCCTCCCCCTCCGCGAGGGGCGGGCTTTCTATCCCGCCCTTCGCGGTAGCGCCGGCTTCCAAGCCTGTGTCCCCTCCCGGCTTACTCGCCGAAGCTCCAGCGAAGGCGGGTGGCGCCGGCGTCTCGCCGGTGCTCCCCTCAGCGGTGTGGTGGGCGTCCTCGCCCCCCGCGCCCTCCGCAGCAGAGCCGTTACCACCAGTGGTACCGCTCTCCAGAGCGGTGTCCCCTCCCCTCAGGGGGCACACCTCTCCATCTTCGCCCCCGCAGCACCCCGGGCACCCTTCCCCGGCACTGGTCTCCAGACCGGTGCCCTCCGGAAAAGCAGGCCCCGCCTCAGTGGCATCGCTCTCCGGAGCCGCGTCCGGCTCCCCGGTGTCCCCTGCCTCTCGCCGCTGGCCATCGGGGTCTAGGTCTTCAGTTGTCTCCTCCACCACATCATCTTCCGGCATCTATATGGTCACTCACTTATCATCCATCGCCGCCCCTCCCCAACTCACCACTGGCTACTCTCTCCCTAGTCCGCTCCGGCGTCCCCCTCGGCAGCCTCCCCGGGCTCCAGCACCGGTTCCCCTCCGCCCTGCTCCGCCGGCACTGCCCGCAGGTCATAGTTCGGCCCCAGTCTCACCCAATCCAGGGCCCAGTCCATGTCTTCTTCCGCTGGCAGGACCAACCGCAGGCGCGTGATCACGCCTTCTGGTCCGCCCCACCTCTCTTCCCCGGCCACTGTGGCCCCGGCGAAACCGATCCGGCTCAGGTCCACGCACTGCGTCGCCAGGTCCGGGTCCGTCCGGAAGGTCGCAATCCCGCCGTGCTTCTCCGCGTCTCCCTGCTGCCACCAGTACTCTACTTGCGCCAAGCTCGACCCCGGCAGTGTCGCCGCCCAGGACAGGAACGGCAGGCGGTTGACTTCCAGCTTCCCGCCCGGCAGCGCCGGCTCCACCGCCACGCGTTCGCCCGTCGCCTGGCCCTTCAGTTCCCCGTCTTCCACCGCCGCCCGCTCCAGTCCCTCTATTTTAGCAGCTTCCTCCGCCTTATCCAACTCCCAGTTGACTTCCCCGGTGGAATCCGGCTCCAGCCGTATCCACTGCCACTCCACATCCGAGCCCAGCTCCGGCGACGGCGTGAAGCTCAGCGCTTGCACCACCCCGGTCGTCCCGCCCCACTTGGCCGCCTCCGGCTTCTGCGACTCCCACGTCGCCGTGGCCAGGTCCAAGTCGTACACCTGCCACCCGCCTCCGAACGGCACCCGCACGAAGCCAACCTCCCCCGCCGTCGAAAGCGCCAGCAGCGCCCCCTGGCCCTCCCCACTGCTGAACATGCGCATGGAGAATCGCGTCAGCCGCTGGGCGTCTACCCAGGCCGACCGGTTAGGGATCGCTAGATTGAGCAGCGCCCGTCCCGTCACATTATAGCCCATCGACCCATCCAGTGTCACATACGGCGTCAGCCCCGCCTTGGTAACCTCGCCCGCCTGCTTTAGTCGCCACACCAGCGGCGTGCCCGCCTCGGTCGCCAGGACCCCTTCCCGGTCGGCCGCTGGTGGTGGTGGGGCGTAATTGCTCAGGTCCTTCGCGAACTCCCGTCCCGCTCCCAACTGCGCCTCCCGGATACGGTCGCTCTCTGCCCTCCTCAGCACGATCCCCGTCGCTCCCGCCTCGCGCGCCCCCCGCATCATCGCCAGCAGCGACTCCGCGGTCAGCGCCCCTGGCTCCGCCTCATCCCCCGGCAGCAGCGCCAGCAGCGGCAGCTTGTGCCCCTCTAGGTTCCGCGTGACCTTCCCCACTTGCTCCTTCGCCGTTTCCGCGCCCTGCGCCGTCGCCCCTTCGGGCATAAGCTGCACCGCCAGCGCCTCCGCCAGCCGCGCCGCCGCCTGTATCGCCTCGGCCGGCTCCTTCGGCCCTAGCGTCACGATCACCGACCCCGCCGGATTCCCCGCCTTCACGGCGTGGACATACGCCGCCACGTCCTCATGCGACACGCCCTCCGCGGCCAGCGGCTGAAACAGCCAGGCAAAGAAGGCCGGGCCGGTGGCATTCCACGAGCTGTAGTCGTAGTATTTCCGTACCCAATCCCGCGCCTCCCCCCCCGCCGCGGGATTCCCCAGCCCCGTCGAGTGCTGGATTACCAGTAACCCTCGCACCGCCGCTTGCCAGTACGCCGGTCGCGCCTCGGCCCCCACGGGAGCTGCCGCCAGCACGCAGTTGAACCCCGCCGCACGCAGCTCCTCGCCCGCCTGCGTTACCTCATTGACGTTGCCCAGTTGCACCCCTAGCGGGAAGAAAGGTTGCGACGACAGCACAAAAGGCACCGTGGGCGCCGCCTGCCCCCACGCCGCCAGGGGCACCAGCCCGACCAGATAGAGAGCCACAATATCCAGCAGGTGCCACCTTCTCATTTGACAGCCACTTCCTTCTCGGCTGATGTCCGTTGACCTACCGCTCTACTCCCTCTCTCCTGCCAGGAGAGGGGGTAGGGGGTGAGGCTCCCCTCGCCTACCCACCCACTTCCGCCCTCACTCGCGTCCCCTTCTCCGCCTGCTTCCGATTGTACTCCGCCCTTTTCACCAGTAGCTCGGTCAACTGCTCCACCCCGCTCAGCACAAAGTCCACGTCTTTCCCCGCCGGAGCGAAGGACAGCCCCTGCTCAGTCGCGTTGGCACGAGGGAGAATCGACCGCGCCCCCTGCCGCGCTTGGCGCAGCGTCGGTTGCAGCATCCCCCGGAAGATGTCCACTTCCCGCGCCGTCAAGCGTGCCGAGGGCGCCAGCTTCACCACCAGCCGTGCGTTGTCCGACCCCACCTCCACCACGCCCGCCGCCACCGCCCGCAGCTTGAGCTTGGCGATCCGCAACAGGTTCTCCACCGCCTCCGGCGCCGGACCATACCGGTCGCGTATTTCCTCGGAGATGCCCTGTATCTCCTCCTCGCTCTGCAGTTCCGCCAGATGCCGGTACAGGTCAATCCGCTGCCGCTCATCCGGCACGTAGCTCGCCGGGATCACCGCCTCCACCGGTAGGTCCAGCGCCGGCAGCCCCTCCAGGTCGCTGGGCCGCTCCCCCTTGAGCGTCTTGACCGCGTCCGCCAGCATCTGCGTATATAGGTCCAGCCCCACCGAGGACATCTGCCCGCTCTGCTCGGCCCCCAGAATCTCCCCGGCCCCGCGTATCTCCAGGTCCCGCAGGGCCAGCTTGAACCCGCTCCCCAGCTCACTGAACTCCTCGATCGCCTTCAGCCGTTCTTCCGCCTCCGGCGTCATCAGCTCGGGGTACTTGTACAGCAGGTACGCATACGCTTGCCGCACCGACCGTCCCACCCGCCCCCGCAGTTGGTAGAGTTGCGCCAGCCCCAGCTTGTTCGCGTCGTCCACGATCATGGTGTTGACATTGGGCACATCCAGCCCGTTCTCGATGATCGTGGTGCACACTAGCACGTCAAACTCCTCGGCGTAGAAGGCCAACATCACCTGCTCCAGGTCCCTCTCGTCCATCTGCCCGTGCGCCACCCCCACCCGCGCCTCCGGCACCAGCCGCTGGATATGCGCCGCCACGTGCTTGATCGACCGCACCCGGTTGTGGACCACGTACACCTGCCCGCCCCGCTCGATCTCCCGCAGCAGCGCCTGCCGGATTAGTTCGTCGTCCGTCTCCCGGACGAAAGTCCGGATCGGCAGCCGTCCCTGCGGCGGGTCGTTGATCACTGAGATCTGCCGGATCCCCGAGAGCGCCATGTTCAGCGTCCGCGGGATCGGCGTCGCCGACAGGCTCAGTACGTCCACCTGCGCCCGCAGTTGCTTCAGCTTCTCCTTCTGCTTGACCCCGAACCGCTGCTCCTCGTCGATGATCACCAGTCCCAGGTCCTTGAACTGGATATCGCCGCTCAGTAGCCGGTGCGTCCCCACCACGACATCCACCGTGCCGGACTTGAGTCCGGCCGCCGTCCCCCGCTGCTGCTCCGGCGTGCGAAAGCGGCTGAGCATCGCCACCCCCAACGGGTAGTTGGCCAGCCGCTCCCGGAAAGTATTGTAGTGCTGCTGCGCCAGGATCGTCGTCGGCGTCAGCACCGCCACCTGCTTGCCCTCCACCGCCGCCTTGAAGGCCGCCCGGATCGCCACCTCCGTCTTGCCATAACCCACGTCCCCGCAGATCAGGCGGTCCATCGGCCGTTGCGCCTCCATGTCCTGCTTGACTTCGGCAATCGCCCGCAGTTGGTCCGGCGTCTCGTCATACCGGAAGGCATTCTCCAACTCCGCCATCCACGGCCCATCCGGCGCGAACGTGTGCCCCGGCGCCTGCTCCCGAGCCGCGTACAGTTTCATCAGCTCCCGCGCCAGCAGTTGCACCGACCGCCGCGCCTCCTTCTTGGCGGCCCTCCAGCGCAGGCTCTTCATCGCGCCGACTTCCGGCGCCGCCCCCTCACTCCCGATGTATTTCTGCACCCGGTCCAGCTGCGTCACCGGCACGTACAGCTTATCCGCCCCGGCGTACTCCAGGACCATGTACTCCCGCTCGATCCCGCCCAGCGTCTGCCGGGCCAAGCCCCGGTAGCGCGCGATCCCGTGGTTGATGTGCACCACATAGTTGCCCTCATGCAGCTCCCGCAGCGAGGTTAACGAGAAGCCCCGCTTGTACGCCGGCTCCTCCGTCCGCCGCAGCCGCCGCCAGCCGAAGACCTCCCGCCCCGTCAGCACCACCAGGTCCGCCCCCGGCACGGTGAACCCGCCCGACAGGTCCAGGTCCGCCAGGTTCACCAGCCCCGGCTCCAGCACGGGATGCTCCCCCGGCGCTCGCAGCTCCCCCAGGCCCCGCTTGGCGAAGACTTCCTCAATCCGTTCCGGCTCGCTGGTGCACACCAGCACCCGCTTGCCCTCGCGCTCCCAGTCCGCCAGTCCCTGCACCAGCAGCTCAAACCGCCCGCCAAAGCTGTCCACCGGCGGCGTGTTGAAGTGAACCAGCTCCGCCTGGGGCGCCCACGGTACCTCTCGCTGCAGCATGGTCAGATACAGCGTCGGCCGGATCAGCCGCGAGTGCTGCAGGTGCGCGATGACGAAGTCCTCCCAGGCCATGCACGCCGTCGCCGGTAGACGCAGATGGCTCCCTAGCTTCACCGCGCTATCGTACGCCCGCTTAACCTCCTGCTCAAACTGCTCCGCGTGGCTCTTGATCCGCACCGGCTCATCCACCACCAACACCGCGTCCTCCGGCAGGTACGCGCATAAGCAGGCCGGGCGCTCGTACAGATAGGAGAGGTAGTGCGTCAGCGAGGGATGCGGCCGCAGGTTCTCCAGCAGCTCCAGGTCCTCGCTCATCCGTTCCTTGAGCCGCTCCGCCTCCCGATGCTTCTCGCGCTCATGCAGCAAGTCCAGCTCCCGCCGGTAGGCCGACCGGATCGCCGGCAGCGACCGGTGTACCGCGTCGCGTGCCAGGAGAATCTCTCCCGCGGGCCCCACCAGCACCTTCTTCACCGGCGCCAGCGACCGCTGGGTGATCGGGTCAAAGTGCCGCAGGGACTCGATCTCGTCCCCAAAGAGTTCCAGTCGCACCGGATGGGGCTCGGTAGGCGGTGAGAAATCCACGATCCCGCCCCGCGCGGAGACCTGCCCCACCTCATCCACCAGCGCTACCCGCTCATACCCCAGGTCCAGCAGCGCCTCGATCAGTTCCTCGCGCCTGATCTCCTGCCCCACTTCCAGCACCCGCCGCGCCCCGCGCAGCGCCTCCACCGGCATCGTCAGATGCAGGGCTGCCTGTACCGCCGCCACCACCACCGTCGGCTCCCCCGCCGCCAGCCGATTCAGTACCATCAACCTCTGCGCCACCTCCGCCGGCTCCGGATTCACCCCGTCATACAGTGCAGAAGCAATCGACGGGTAAAGGAGCACTGCTCGGGTAGTGCAGGCTTGCAAGCCTGCGTCCGCGTGGGGCGGGCTTTCTAGCCCGCCCTCCCCTGCCGGGGACAAGGCACCTCCAGTGGCACCGCTCTCCAGAGCGGTGTCTCCTCCCAGCAACGCCTCCAGATCCCCCACCAGCTGCGTCGCCCTCTCCTCGCTAAAGGTCAACACCAGCGCCGTAGTCTCCGCCTCCCCCAGCAGGGCCGCCAGCAGCGCCGCCTTGCCGGCGCCACTCGGTCCTTCTACCTGGAGAGGGTCCCCCGGCGCACCCAGCCTCTCGCGCAGCCGCCGCACCTCCAGCGTCCCCTGTATCAACTCCCGTATCTGTTGTCCCAGCGCCTTATCCGGCATAGCAGCCACGCAAACTCACCCAGCCCGAGGGCAGGCCCTCGGGCTATCAGCAAATACCATGCTTGTGTGTATGAACCACGTCCAAGGATCGGACGCCGCCCCGAGAGGGGCAGTTCCCCTCTGAATAGCGCAGGCTTCCCAGCCTGCGTCCCCTCCCTGGTACGGCGGGCGTTCTCGCCCGCCGTTCGCTGCGCTCAACAACTTACGCCACTAGTGGCACCGCTCTCCAGAGCGGTGTCCCCTCCCCACTTTCGGCTCCCGACCTTCGACTTGCGGCTTCCCCTCCCCCTACCCGACCTTCTCCAACCTCCCCTTCACCTCCGCCGCAAACGCGTCAATCCTCTGCTGCACCAGTTCCCCCGGCGTCAGCGTATCGTCCTGCACCAGCGGCGTCATATCCATGGCAAAGGTCAGCCCTGTCGCCACGTCTACGTCGTGGGTCGCATGGTAGGTCGCATGGGCCTTCCGCCGCCCCATCGTCGCCAGGTCATAGCGCTTCCCGCCGCAGATCTGCGAGTCGAACACTCCCAGCAGCGCCATCTGCAGGTTCTCATGTCCACTGCAATCCAGGGGCACCTTATCCTCGTCGGTCAGCCAGTCCAGATCCCGCCACACCTCCCCGCCCCACAGCACCTGCGGCCGCCAGTCCTCCGGCAGCTCGCGGATCGCCTGAATCGTCCGCAACGCCACCGCCACATGCGTATCGTGCTTGTCCGCCAGGTTGTGCGTATAGACGATCTGCGGCCGGGCGGCGATCAGGATCGCCTTGATGTCCTCCACCACGGCCGACTCCGCCGGGTCTTTCACCATCGCGCTGGTGAAATCCAGCAGCCCCTGGAAACCATACTCTCCCAGCACCGCCGCCTTCTTCTGCTCCTCCCGCCGCACTACTTGCATCTGCTCATCGGTATAGTCGGCGTATAGGTCATCCCGGGACGAACCCGCCCCATTGGTGACCACGACGCCCCCATACCACCAGTCCTCCCGCCCAAACCCCTGCAGCACCCCGTGCCCGCTCAGGATTTCCAGGTCATCCTGATGCGCCCCGATCCCCAGATGCGTAGTCCGCGCCATCGCCTCCCCTTCCGGCTTCCCGTCAGGAACGTATAGCTCTGCGCCCGCCATGTGCAACTGCATTGTGAAGATCCTCCATCCGGGTAGCGCAGGCTTCCCAGCCTGCGTCCCCTCCGCGTGGGGCTTAGCGCATCCCGATGCGCAGG
The DNA here is from genome assembly GCA_029821755.1 of Candidatus Zipacnadum vermilionense. Lineage (GTDB taxonomy): Bacteria > Armatimonadota > Zipacnadia > Zipacnadales > Zipacnadaceae > Zipacnadum > Zipacnadum vermilionense. Next base: position 27,714 of record JALGSV010000022.1, read on the forward strand.
GCTTCCCGCCGTCCCCTCCCGGTGGCACCGGTGTCTCGCCGGTGCGGGGTGGGGCTGCTATGGCCCCCCTCCCCACTTTCGACTTACGACTTTCGACTTACGACTTCCCCTTCCCCACCGCCGGCAGACTCGCCGCCGCAATCGCCTGCCCCACCCTGCGCTCCTTCTCCCCCGGCAGGTGCAGCTCAATCCCGGCCAACTCCGGGAACTCTTGCTTGAGTACCTCCTGCGCCTCGGCCAGCACGATGTCCCCGCCTTCTCCCGTGGTCACCCGGCCCATCATCAACACGTGCGCGAGATCGTAGAACTGCGCGTAGTAGGCCACCGCATACCCCACCCAGCGCCCCACCGTCACGTACACCTGCTTGGCCCGCTCGTCGCCCTGCGCCATGAACTCCTGCACCGTCTTGAGCTGCTCCGCCAGGTGCGCGTTCTTGTCCAGTGGTATCCCCGCCCGGTCGGCCATCCGCACCACGCCCGTCTGGCACAGATATTGCGCCCCCACGCCGGGGTAGTTGGACCACTCGTCCACCGCCGCCCCCGGTGCCAGGTCAAAGGGTACGAAAGCCAGCTCATTCAGCCAGCCGGTGATATTCCCGTCCGCGTCCACGTAGCCTGCCGCCTCGCTCGACCCGAAGGCTACGCCCAGCAGCCGCGTCGTCTCCAGGCTCATCGCCCCCGCCAGCGCCGCCACGTCTCCGTCGTTGGCCACTTCCATCGGCGCCTCGCCCATGTCCTCCTGCACCCGCAGGAACAGGGGCCGGATCTTCTCGTCGAACGCGTCCTTTGGAATTCCCCGGAACAACGAGGCCACGGCCACGCGGTTGTTGATATAGACTCCCGCGCTGCTCACGCCGATGGCGTCGATGGTCGGCAGATGCTTGGCTGCCTCCCGCATCGCGTGCATGACGTGGTCGTAGTGGTACTGCGGGTCGCTCTGTACCTTCGGGTCCCAGGGGTACTCCTCGCTGAAGGTGACCTCTCCGTCCACCACCGCCGCCACCTTGTAGTCGCTGGCCCCAGCGTCAAACCCGATCCGGTTCCCCTCCAGATGCCGTCCCACCGACACCGTCTTCTCGTTGGCCGCCGGGACCTGGTCCACGCTTACCGTTTCCACCTGGAAGGACTTCTCATAGACCCCGCCCATGAACTCGGCGTCGAAGGCATACTCCCCGCCCGGCGCGTAGGCCTGGGTCAGGTATGCGCCAATCTGCGCCGGCCCGCCCACGACCACGCGCCAGCCCCCGCGCGCCCACAGCAGCGTCTTGACCAGCTCGGCCACGTACCGCAGGTTGGCCGAGGCCTCCGCGGCCTCGGTCGCGAACACCTCGGTCTCATACCGCGTAATCACCCCGCCCCCGCGCTCCAGCGCAAGCACTAGCGGTACCCCCTGCCCGGAGGCCTTGACCTGCGCCCGGAACGTCCGAAACGCCGAAGCCGCCGGCCGGAAATCCGGATCCAACGGCGGAGCCAACTGAGCCTTAGGAAGCTGCATCTTCAGTCACCTCTGAGGTCGAAAGTGAGGAGTCGAAAGTCGAAAACGGAGGGGGGCTCTGCGCCATCCCCGCTGACCGCCGGAGCTTACTTGGCAAGCTTTCTGTGCAGTACGCAGAGCATGCCGTCGATCTCATCTACGTCTGCGTGTAGTTCCGCAATCTGCTCCTGGTTGAGGTGGCCGAAACGGAACGCCAGCTCCAGGAGGGTCCGCAACTCCGCCAGAGAGCCGCGGGCAATGCTGACATGGTGTCGGTATTCACCGGAGCCAAACCGGCCGGCTCCTTCGGCGATGTTAGCCGGAACGGAGATCGCGGAACGTCTGGTTTGGTCGGTCAGGGCGAAGAGCTCATACCTGGGATAGCTCCGAGTGACCACGTGCACTGCCTCCGCAAGGTCGACCGCCTTCTGCCAGACAATCAGGTCGCGATAGCTTCGTATTTCGCTGCTCCTCAGCGGATGCCTCCCCCTCCCGACTTCCGGCTCTCGGTTGCGGGTTCTCGGTTGCCGACTTTCGACTTCCGACTTCCCCTCCGCCACTTTCGACTTTCGACTTCCGACTTCCCCTCCGCCACTTTCGACTTTCGACTTTCGACTTCCCCTACTCCCACACCAGCGCCCCCGCCCCATACGTGCCGGCGTGATTTCCTAACGCCGCCGGCACAATCTTGTTGACGTCAAACTGCGCGAAAATACCCACGTGCTTGACCGTCCGTCGGATAGCGTCGAACAGCAATTCCCCGGTTGCCGCGATCCCCCCGCCGATGAGCACCAGGTCCGGGTCCACCAGTAGGATCGCGTTGCAGATGGCCAGCCCGATGTAATGCCCGGTCTGGTCCACCACCCGTCGCGCCACCTTGTCCCCCTGCTGGGCCGCTTGGGCGATGACGCGCGGGGTGATGGCGTTGTCGTCGCCGCCGGTCAGCTCGTCAATCAGGCTGGGGCGCCCGCTCTGCAGGCGTTCCACCGTCATGTCGATCATCGCCTGCTTAGCGGCCATCGCCTCCAGGCATCCAAAGCTCCCGCAGCCGCACCGCCGCCCGCCGGGAGCAATGGTCATGTGCCCAATCTCGCCCATCAGTTGCCGCGGTCCCCGCCGCACCTTGTTGTCCAGCACCACCCCGCCGCCCACTCCGGTCCCCAGCGTCAGCAGCAGCAGATTCTGCACCCCTCGCCCCGCCCCATAGCGCAGTTCCGCCAGGGTCGCGCAGAAGGCATCGTTGGCCACCCACGCCGGCATACCGAACGTGGCCGCGAGTCTCTCGCCCGCGTTGACGCCGTCCATGACCTCCAGGTTAGGGCAGCGGACGATGGCCCCGGTCTCCGGCACCACCTGCCCCGGCACGCCGATCCCGACTCCGACCAGCGCCCGATCCATGTGCCGACTCAGCAGGTCCTTCCCGGCCGTCTCGATAACCCCTAGCACCGCTAGGGCGTTGTCCGGCGGGGTAGGATGCGAGGAACTCTCCAGCAGCTCCCCTTCCCCCGTGAGCAGGCCCACCTTGAAGGTCGTCCCGCCCAGATCAATCCCCATTGCCACCTGCTCGGACATTACACCCTCCCCTCCGTGGGGGGGCCATCCGGCCCGCCCTGACGGCAGGGAATCAGCATTCCTCACAAAAACGCCAGGGCCTTCGCGGCCCTGGCGTGGTCGTCTGTCCCCAGCTAGTCCCCGAAGAAGTCTTCACCCGGCGGCGTCTCCTCCACCTGCCCGCCACCCTGCGGCGCCGGGCTCCCGCCCTCGCGTGCCGCGCGCGCCGCCCGCCGCCGGTCGGCTTCGGCCTTGCTCTCCATGAACTCAACGCGGTCGGCGACGATCTCCACCGCATATCGCTTGCTTCCGTCCTGGGCCTCCCAGGTACGGCTTTGCACGCGGCCGGTCACGCCGATCAGAGCACCCTTGTCCAGGTACTGCGACACGAACTCGGCGGTTTGCCCAAAGGTCACCACATCCAGCCAGTCGGTCTCCGACTCCCCCTGCTCCCCACTGCTCCCCCCGCGCTGTCGCCGCGTGACTCCCAGCCGGAACTTGGTGATGGCCAGGCCGCTCGGCGTGTACCGCATCTCCGGGTCATTCCCGATCCTGCCCACCAGCACAACGTTGTTGATCATGGACCGTTCCTCCCTGGCTGGCTGAGTAGCTGTGCCCGACTACCCCTCCGCCGCCTTCTCCTCCTCCGCCGGGGCCGCCTCTGCTACCGGGGCCGCCTCTGCTGCCGGGGCCGCCTCTGCTGCCGGGGCCGCCTCTGCTGCCGGGGCCGCCTCCGCTACCGGGGCCGCCTCCGCTGCCGGGGCCGCCTCCGCTGCCGGGGCCGCCTCTGCTGCCGGAGCCGGTTCCTCCGTCTTCTTCTCCGGCGGTAAGCTGAAGATCGCCTTGGGGTTGGCCAATACGACCATCCCTCGCACGATCGGCTCGATCAGGGAGAACTGGTGCTTGACTTCCTCGGCTATCTCTCCATTGCCGTGGAAGTACATGATGCGGTAAGCACCCTCCACGTTACCATCGATGGCATAGGCCAGGCGCCGCTGCCCGAACAATTCGTCGGAGACAAACTCCCCACCTGCCGCGATCAGGGCTTCCTTGAGCAGCGTGGAGGCTTCTTGCTGCTCCTCCTCGGGGACCTTCACGTCCAGAATATACATTACTTCGTACAAAGTGGCCTCGTCGGCCATAGCGGTCACGTCCTTCCCATGGCTTAGTCAGTTCCGGGTCAACCCTCGCCCGAAACAGGAAGGGGGCCGGCGCAAAGCACCGCCCCACACATGTGGCGATTATAGCACATCGCTCCGGCGTGAGAAAGTGTCAGTCGACAGTGACAGTAGCCGCCGATTCGTCGCGAGCCTCGGTCTCTTCGCCACTGACACTGTCACTAAGCTGGTTTCTGAGCTTCTACAAGCAGGTAGTCATCCAGCTCATACATGCACACATCCACGAATCCATTCTCCAGTAGTAACTCCGCCCACTCTTCGCGGGAGATGGCCAGGAAGCAATGCCATCCGTGGGCGAGAAACCCTTTCCTGCCAACCAAGAAGTCTATACACAGGAACTTACCGCGGGGCTTCAAGAGCCTATGGACAGACTTCAGGCACTTACGCTGATCTGCCATGCAATGCATTGCCTGCGAGGAGACTACATAGTCAAAAGTGTGGTCGCACTCGCCAGATGCTCTTACGTCTGCCCGGCGGAACTCGATACTTCCTCCTTCTCCTTGGGCGAGGGCTCGCTCCTGGGCCTTCTGAATGCTGTCCTTAGAATAGTCATGTGAGCCGGAGTCAATTCCTAGAACCCGGAAGCCACGCTCAACCAGTTTGAAGGCCAAGAATCCCTCTCCCGTGCCTACGTCAAGCACGTGACTATCCGAGGGTGCGCTCTCCAGCAGGGCCAACATCTTCTCTGCCGCGCGTTCCTTCGTCTCTGGCGGGGGCTGGTACTGCCGCTCCATCTGGCGACGCACGCGCCGGCCGTGCCAGGTTATCTGGCATTTGCCGCTCGGGCCGTCCAGCTCAAGAAGGGACCTCTCGCAGAGAGCAGACACAATCTTGCTCATCTCAGCAGTGGCTACCCACAATATCCCCCCGGGCCGATATGAGCGATTGTCGGCGCTGCGCTGCTTAATCTCTTGTATCAACTCTCGTGTAGTCCGACTCTTCTCGGCCAACAGCACTAGCACATAGTACTCCAAGAATTCTCTTATGCTGGGACCGCTCCGGGTTCGTGGCATACATAACCCACCTTCTTCATTGCCACTGAGCGAATGCCGGGGTCGGCAGGGAGATCGCTTCAGCCGGACATTCACTCATGCAGATCCCACAGCCCTGGCAGACAGCGGCATTGACCGCTGCCTTACCTGTAGGACTCAGGGAGATAGCCTGCTGGGGACAGACGCTAATGCATCGGCCACAGCCAGTACATGCCGCGGTGTGGATCTGAGCAGCACCCCGACTGGCGCCCACGTTGTTCCCCGCCGCTGGCGCCAGCGTCGGCCAGCTCAGCCATGAGAACGCCGCTGGCCTTGGAGGTATTCTGCGGCCTCGTCTGCGCCTTCGCATGATGAACACATTCTCACCCTCAAGCCCACCCCCGCAGTCAGTCTGCAAGGCGCGGGTGCAGGCTCAGGTCGTCCTAGGCGGTTCCCGCTTCACCCCAGAGGGCAAGTTCCTGTGGGGCAGGAAGCACTTGCTGAAGACGATCCCCCTGATGAGTGGTGAACGGCCACGGAGATCAGGCGCTCAGTCTTCTTGTGGCCACATTTAGGGCACTGCGGCGCTTCTGCTTCCCAGTTGGGCTGTAGAACCTCGTGAATTTCGCCGCACTGGAGACATTTGTACTCGTATAACGGCATACCCATCACTCGCTTCCTAGTCACTCAACAACCGCTGTAGCTGGGTCCAGGACCCACGCAACCTCCGCGCTACGCGGTCGTCGTGATATTCGACTAGCGACGCCCTGTGTCTCAGAGCCTCGATCACGCTGCCATCGTAAGGCGGTTCTCCCACGATGTCAAGCCACTGCTGCGCGGAGCAGGCGGCGATGCGTGGGACATTCCCCTCGTTGATGTCAGCTTTGTTGACTGACGTCAACTGTTCTTGCCGGTGGGCGACAATTGCCTTCACCGGTTGAGGTAGGTCACTAGCCCCCCTACTTCACGCGCACGTACTGCCCCAGCTTCTTCTCCACAAAGTGCTGCTGCAATCGCGGATACGTCGGCAGTAGCGCCGGCATGGACTCCCCGGTCCCCTGCATCAGCGGCTTGGCGTAGCGGATGAACTCCTCCGTTACTCCGTTCTGCCGCTCGTTGATCCACTCCGCCGGCACTACCCGCTCCTTGTCCGCCACGCTCATCAGCGAGGTCGTCTCGCACTCGAACTCGAACGGCTCGTCGTTCTTGCGCTGGATGGTGACCATCAGGTCCGTCTCGCCGTTGCAGGCCCGGTCCACCGCATTGCGCCCCACCGCGTAGGCCTCCTCCAGGTCCACGGCCGAGGCGGCGTACGAGAAGCAGCGGTGCAGGTTCCCCAGCCGGTCATGCCGGCAGCGCCGACCGACCGCTTCCTCCACGATCTCCGCCAGCGCCTCCGCCACCCCGCTCAGCCGCGCATGCCCGAATTCGTCCACCTTAGCCGACGACTTGGTCCTCTCACTCTCGGCGAAGGCGAACCCCTCCGACGCCGCTACTACCAGGTAGCCGTACTTGTGGTAGGCCTCCTTGCAGTCGGCGATGAACTCCTCCGGGTTGACCTTGACCTCCGGCAGGTACACCAGGTGCGGCGCGTCGCGCTCTTCCAGCCGCCCCACCTGCGTGGCCCCGGTGACCCAGCCCGCGTGTCGCCCCATGATCTCGATGACCTCCGCATCCCCGAAGGCCTCCGCATCCCGCGCCACGAACTGCACCGCCGACGCCGCCAGCCGCGCCGCCGAGGCAAAGCCGGGGCAGTTGTCGGTAATCGGCAGGTCGTTGTCAATGGTCTTCGGCACGCCGATGATCCGCATCTCCCAGTCGCTATGCTGCGCCAGCTCAGAGACCAGGTGGCAGGACAATTGGCTGTCGTTGCCGCCGATGTAGAAGAAGTAGCGGATGTCGTGGGCCTTGAAGACCTCCAGCGCCCGCTCCAGGTCCGGTCGCTTGGGCTTGATCCGGCTGGTCCCCAGCGCCGCCGAGGGGGTATGGCGAATCCCCTGCAGGATCGCGGGGTCTTCCCGGAACAGGTCAATGAGCACCTCGTTCAGGATTCCGTCCATTCCGTGCACGGCGCCGTAAACCGTGTCGATCTCCGCATGTTTCCGCGCCGCCTGGATGACGCCGACCATGCTGGCGTTGATAACCACCGTCGGGCCCCCCGACTGGGCGACCAGAGCATTACCCTTGAGTGACATATCCGTATCCTCCTGACTGCTGTAGGGCGCGGACTCGTACCGCCCCCTCCCTGAGACCTCGCGTCAGTATATCAGACTATCCGGGCCTCCTCAACACCGCTTCTCCCTTCGCGGCGCCGCCCGCACTTACCGTTTGATGCACGTGCCTCCCCTCCCCACTTGCCACCTCCCACTCCCCCCTCGGTTGCCCCCTTACCCGCCTTTTGGTATAATATCCTTCAGTTGTTTCCTATCGCCGCAACGTCGCCGCTTGCTTCGCAGCCTCCTTCGCCGACGAGGAACAAGATGATCCATTTTCAGGACGTCAGTGTGCTCTACCCTGACGGTACTCAGGCTCTCAGTGGGGTAGACCTCCATTTCGAGCGCGGTGAGTTCGCTTTTCTCACCGGCGCCTCCGGTAGCGGCAAATCCACGCTGCTGGAGCTTATCTACCGTGAAATCGAGCCAACCGGCGGCCAGGTCATCGTGGACGGGCAGGACGTCAGCCAACTCCCCCGCCACCTCGTCCCCCTCCTGCGCCGCAAAGTGGGAGTGATCTTCCAGGACTTCCGCCTGTTGCCGCAGCGCACGGTGTGGGAGAACGTGGGCTTTGCCCTTGACGTGATCGGGACGTCTCGCCGCGACAAACACCGCAAGGTGCCCCTGGTGCTGGAGCTGGTCGGCCTGGGCGACCGTGCCGATTCCTACCCCGACCACCTCTCCGGCGGCGAACAGCAGCGGGTGTGCATCGCCCGCGCCCTGGTCAACACCCCGCCCCTACTCATCGCCGACGAGCCCACCGGCAACCTCGATCCCGCCATCTCCCGCACCATCGTCCAGCTTCTCGCCGATATTGCCGAGCGGGGTACCACGGTGGTCTGCGCCACCCACGACACCAACATCGTGGACATCATGCAGCGCCGGGTCGTGGAGTTGGTGCAGGGAGTTGTCGTCCGCGACGCTAAGGAGGGGGGGGGCTACCATGCGGCTTAACACCGTCGAATTTCTGCTCACCCAGGCCTGGAGCGCCATTGTGCGCAACGGGGCCATCAGCGGCGCCGCCATTACCAACGTGGCCGTCGCCCTCTGCGTCTTGGGCGCTTTCGCCCTGACCGCCTTCAACCTGGACCAGCAAGCCCGTTCGCAGGCCGCCGCGGTGGAGATCACCGCTGACTTGGGCAAGGGCGCGAAGAAGGACGACCTCGATAAGGCCCTGCGCCAGGATCCGGGCCTCCGCAGCCTGCGCTTCGTCAGCAAGAACGACGCCCTGCGAGACCTGGCCCAACGCTGGGACCTGGACTTGTCCGCACTCGAGAGGATCGGCAATCCGTTACCCGACTCCTTCCACGTTGTCCCGGTCGACCCCCACCAGGTCGATGCCCTGGCCGCCCGGATCGAGCAATTCGATGGCATCGCCGACGTGCGCTATGCTGAGCAAACTACCCAGCGCCTGCTGACGCTGGCCCGCGGCATCAAGCTGGCCGGCCTGATCGCCGTCCTGGTCCTGGGCACGGCCACGCTGCTCCTGGTCAGCGTGACCATCCGCCTGACCATCTACGCCCGGCGCCGCGAGATTCGCATCATGCAGCTAGTCGGCGCCACCAACTGGTTCATCCGCATCCCCTTCCTGCTGGAGGGGACCTTCCAAGGCGCGGCCGGAGGAGTCGTGGCCATGATCCTGCTCCTGCCGGGCTACAGCTACGTACAGGACGTGATAGAGAGTAGCCTGCCTTTCCTGAAGCTGGTCTATTCGCCGCAGATGCTGGCCCTGCTGGCCGTAGGCACGGTCCTTTTCGGCTGCTTCTTCGGCGGTCTGGGCAGCCTGATCGGCCTCCAGCGCCACCTGCGGGACGTGTAGAGGCCCACCCTCTATTAGAACAGATGTCAACCCGCTCCTCCAACCAGCGCCTCCCCTTCCTTCTGGTGGCCCTCCTCCTCGCCGGGGCCCTTCTCCCTGCCCGCGCCGAGAGTCTCGCCTCCCGCCTGCGCCACCTTGCCCAGCGCAAGGAGCAGGTGCAGGACCGGCTCCGCCAGGTCAAGCAGCAGCAGCGCTCCGCCACCGCTCGCCTCGACGTCGCGGAGCGCGATCTGGACGCCACCGAATCCCGCCTGCGCGCCGCCCGCTCCCGACTAGCCGCCACCCGCCGTGACCTGGCCACCGCAAGGGCCGACCTGCGTCGCTTGGAGAAACAACTGGCCAACCACACCAAGCAAGTCCAGGCCCACATGCTGGCCCTCTACCGCGCGGGTGACTCCAGCTACCTCAACGTCGTCATGCAGGCTGACAGCTTCTCCGAGTTCGCCAACCGGGGCCGTTTCGTCAGCGCTGTCGTCAACCAGGATAAGTACATCCTGCGGCGGCTGGACAATCTTCAAGAACAGTGCGACGCCAAGCGCGCTGACCTCGAGCGCCGGGAGACCGCCCAGGTGACCCTTGCCAACCAGGTCCGCGCCGACCAGCGCCGCGCCCAGTCCCGCCGCGGCGAGATCAAGGAGATCCTGAACGACGCCGACACCAAACGCGCCGCTGCTGAGGCCATACTGGCCCAGATGGACTCTGAAATGGCCGCGGTCCGGCAGATGGTACGCTCCGGCGGTGGGTCCCGCTACTCCGGCGTTTGGAGCGGCTACTTCACCAAACCGGTGGACTCCTACCGCTTCACCAGTCCCTTTGGCTGGCGCATGCACCCCATCCTGCACTACCGCAAGTTTCACCAGGGCGTGGACCTGGCCTGCCCCTACGGCACGCCCATCCACGCCGCCGATAAGGGCCTGGTCATCGCTGCCGGCTGGCGGGGCGCGGTCTCCGGCAACACCGTCATCATCAGTCACGGCAGCGGCCTGACCACCTGCTACTGCCACATGAGTTCGGTAGCCGTCAGCAAGGGCGCCTTGGTAACCCGCGGCCAGCACCTAGGCAACGTCGGCAGCACCGGCCGTTCCACTGGCCCTCACCTGCACTTCGGCGCCCTGCTGAACGGCGAATGGGTAGACCCGATGGGCTTCACGAGATAGTGGCAAGTGGCGAGTGGCGAGTGCAGATGGGGAACACCCGCGGGGTCCGGTATCGTCAAATCAAGGCCTCGCGTGGCCACTAACCCTTGGTCCCAAGCCACCGGCCTCGGCAACCGCTTCCTCTCCCGTAGGGGTGAGGCAAGTCCCAACGCCGGCGTGGGCATGTAGCCCCCGTCCTACACGAGAACCATGCGTAACCTATACAGCTTAGCTAACCGCCGCAGCTTCGCCTACCTCCTGGTGCTACTCCTCCTAGGCGGCCTCACCCCGGCCGCTTCTGCCCAGAGCTTACGCTCTCGGCTCAACAGCCTCCTGGGGAAGAAGGAGCGCGCCTACAGTAAGATCCGCGCCGTTAAGCAGGAGCAGTCCACCGCCACCAACCGCCTCTGGAACGCTCAGAGGAAGCTCAAGCAGGTGCAGGGCCGTCTCAGCACCGCGCGCACCCAACTGCGCGAGACCCAAGCCGACCTCGCCCAGGCCCGCGCCAAGCTGGCCCGCCTGGAAAAGCGCATCAGCCAGCACGAGGACGACGTGCAGGCCCACCTGGTCGCCCTCTACAAGTCCGGTCAACCCGGTTACCTCAACGTCGTCATGCAGGCCGATTCCTTCTCCGATCTCGCCAACCGCGGCCGCTTCGTCTCCGTCATCGTCAACCAGGACAAGTACCTCTTGGACTCGTTGGCCCAGAAGCAGCAGGAGGCCGATAGCCGACGCGTCGCCCTGGAGCAGAAGGAAGCCCGCCGCCGGGCCTTGGCCAACCAGATCGCCAGTGACGAGGCCGAGGCCCGCCAGAAGCAGGTGGAGGTCAAGTCCATAGTCCACGACGCCAACACCAAGCGCGCCGCGGCGGAAGAGATGTTGGCGGAGATGGAGAATGAGGAGGCCCAGGTCCGGGCCCTGATCCGCTCCAGCTCCGGGGGCGGCAGCGGGCGCTCCTACGCGGGCACGTGGAGCGGCAGCCTCCTGCGCCCCGTCGCCGGCCGCATCAGCAGCCCCTTCGGCATGCGCGTCCATCCCATCACCGGCCGCTACAAGCTCCACACCGGGGTGGATATCGCCGCGGCCCATGGCACCTCCATCCGTGCCGCCGACAAGGGCCTGGTCATCAGCACCGGTTGGATGAAAGCCTACGGCCAGACCGTCGTCATCGATCACGGCAGCGGCATTCACACCTGGTACTGCCACTGCAGCCGCATCGACGTCAGGAAGGGACAGATGGTCAGTCGCGGCCAGGTCATCGCCCGTATTGGCAGCACCGGCATGTCTACCGGTCCGCACCTGCACTTCAGCGTCCTCAAGAACGGCAAGTTCGTCAATCCGCTGAGTTTCTGAGGTCGTCTTCCGCGTGGGGCGGACCCCAAGCGAACCCGCGATTCGCAGCCCGCCTTCCCCGGAGGTCTAGCCGCTCTCGTCGGCGAACTAAGGGAGGCCTCGCGGTGTTTGTACAATAGCGCCGCCGAGGAAGAGCGTGTGCCTGTGGCCCTCGTCCGTTCTCCACCCCCTTCCCCGTGAGGGAGAGGGGGCCGGGGGGGGGGAGCGCGCTTGTGAGGGTGGAGACCAAGGAGTTCACATGGAAAACCGATCCGTCCGCATTTGGGTAGTCATAGCCGTTCTCGTCCTCATGGCGGGCTCCTTTGCCGCCGGCACCGGCCTGGGCAATACCTCCGTCTACGGCCTCGCCGCCCAGGTGGCGCAGTGGATGCCCGGCCTGTATGACCACGAGGTCGACAGCGATCTCCCCTCCGCCAACGACCTGCGCCCCTTGGCCACCTTCTGGGAAGTGCGCGACAAGGTCATGCGCAACTACGTCTACCCCGTAGAAGATCCCCGGAAGCTCACCTATGGCGCTATCCGTGGCATGTTGGCCTCGCTCGAAGACCCCTACAGCCGCTTCCTGAGTCCCGAGGAATTCGCCGACTTCTCCAAGGAAGTCGAGGGCTCGTTCGTGGGCATCGGCGTCTGGCTGGAGCAGGAGAAGGCCGAGGATGGCAGGCCCGCCCGTACCATCATCATGTCCATCATCCCCGAGGGCCCGGCCTCCCAGGTCGACATGCATCCCGGCGACCAGATTCTCGCCGTCGACGGCAAGCCCATCCAGGGCATGACCCTACAGGCCGTCGTCTCTCTGATGAAGGGCCCAACCAACACTCCGGTTACCCTGGTCCTCAAGCGCGAGGGGCGCGCCAACGGCTTCGAGGTCACCATGACCCGTACCCGCATCGACGCCCCCAACGTCGAAACCCAGGTCTTGGACGGTGACATCGGTTATTTGTGGTTGCGCACCTTCAACAAGCAGGCGGAGCGCGAGGCCCGTCAGGGCCTGGAGAAACTGCTCGCCCAGAACATCAAGGGCCTGGTCTTTGACCTCTCTATGGACGGCGGCGGCCTGCTCGAGCAGGCCATCAGTGTCTCCAGCCTCTTTTTCCAGGAGGGCCCGGTAGTCTACGTCAAAGAGCGCGGTGGGCAGCCCCAGGCCTACAACGCCTTGGGCACCGCCGTGGTCCCCGCCGACCTGCCGCTCGTGGTCCTGGTCGATCAGGGCACGGCCAGCGCCTCGGAGATCACTTCCGGCGCTCTGCAGGATCGGGGCCGCGCCAAGATCATCGGCACCCGCACCTTCGGCAAGTCCAAGGTGCAGACGGTCATCAAGCTCAACGACAACTCGGCGCTGGTGCTATCCACCGCTGTCTACCTGACGCCCAAGATGCGGGACGTTGGCGCGCCCTGGCCGGAGGACGAGACCAAGCGCGGCCTCCACCCCGATATTACCTTGCCCAGTCCCGACTTCGCCGCCGGCGTCAAGTACCAGGAGTGGCACAAGGGCAACATCCAAAAGGCCGCCGACTACCTGCGCGGGCAATTGACCGCTGCCGCCACTCCGGCGGCAGGCTGAACGGAAGCTAGAAAGACGCTGAACGGAAGCTCAGAAGGAGCTGAACGGGAATAGCTCCGCATCTGAGCTTTCGTCTTGCTACTTTTGTGCGTACGACTGTGTCTAGCGCCCTCATCCATCCCCCTCCCATCATCGCCCAGGGGAACGCCAGTGGACTCGTCCGAACAGCGTGACTATCGCTACGAGCGCCTGGAACACACCCTCCGCCTGTATCGCGGAGGGCTGCTGCTCTGTCTGCTGCTCATTATGGTGTTGGCCGCGGCCCTGGTGGCCGGCGGCCGCCACCACGTCGCTCGGGCCATCCGCCTCAACGGCCAGGTCGCCTGCCTGGTCGCTAACCGTGTGACGGCTCAGCGTGTCCGCGAGTGCCTGCTGGAGCCGGTCCGCCAGACCCATGGCGGTACGGTCATCTTGCGCGAGCAGTGGGAGGACCTGGACTGGCCCGTGGGCCAGAATGAAGTCCTGACTATCGATCAGGCCGTGCAGAAACTCACGCCGCAGGTCACGCCGCTGCTCAGTGGCACCGCGATTCGAGTTGACGATCACCAGGCGCTGATCCTCCCCTCACGCGACCTGGCAGAGAAGGCGCTCAAGGTGGCCCAGGCGAAGTTCCTGGTCCCTGGGGAAACGCTGCTGGAGCAATATTACGTCAACCAGGTGAAGATGTCTGAGGTGCAGGTCCCGGCTCGCCTGGTGGAGGCCGACCTCTCCCGCGCCGCCCAGACGCTGCTGCAGGGCTCCAGCTACACCCGGGCCTATATCGTCTGCCGGGGGGACACTCCGGAGCAGATTGCGGCCAGCCTGGGCGTGCCCCTCAGCGTGCTCCGCCGGCAGGTGCCCTCGGTGGACAAATGGCCCTCCGCGGGCACCAAGGTGCGGGTCAAGATCTCCGTTCCGCCGCTCCGGGTGGTCAGCATCAAGGAGGTCGTGTACGAGAAGAAGTACCAGGAGTCGCCGCAACTGGTGCCCACCGCCGCGCTCCCCCCGGGTGAGCGCCGCCAGGTGAGCCGCGGCGAGCCCGGCGTCAAGCGTATCCACGCCAAGCAGACCTGGGAGAACGACAAGCGAGTCAGGAGCGTCAACCTCCAGGTGGAGATCGTCAAGCCGGCCGTCCCGCCGCGTATAGAGGTAGGCCAAAAGCCCGCCCCTAGTCTGACGCCGGCGGGGTAGGTCCCTGCGGTCGCGCCGGAGGGCACGATTCATCGAGGCTCAGCATCATGCGCTTCAAACTCCTCGCCTGCGAAGTCCTCTTCCGCGAAATCAGCCTCTGCGCCGCCCAATCGCCGCACACCATCGACGTCGTCTATCTCCCCAAGGGCCTGCACGACAACCCCGCCGAGATGACCCCAGTCCTGCAGGAGCAAATCGACGCCACCGACCCCTCTCTCGACGAGGCCCTGGTGCTCGGCTTTGGCCTGTGTAGCCGCGGCACCGTCGGTCTGGTCGCCCGCGCGGTCCCGCTCATCATCCCCCGCTGCCACGACTGTATCACTCTCCTGCTCGGCTCCCGCCAGGCCTATGACGCCTATTTCAAGCGCCAACCTGGCACTTACTACTTCACCGCCGGCTGGATCGAGCGTGGCGGCGCCGAGACCATGCGCCTCCCCGAGTACGCCGAGGGCCTGGGCAAGTCGCTCCAAGAGTATCTCGACAAGTACGGCGAGGACAACGGCCGCTTCCTGTGGGAGTTCGAGAACCAATGGCAGAAGAACTACACCACCGCTGCCTACATCCGCATGCCGCTGTTCGACGCCCCTGTCGTCCGGGAGCAGGCTGAGAAGGTGGCCGCCGAGTATGGCTGGGGGGTCGAAGAGCTCCCCGGCTCCGACCGGCTCTTCGTCGCCATGTGCAATGGCGACTGGATTGACGAGGATTTCCTGCGCGTCGAGCCTGGCTGCGAGGTGGCCCAGGCCACCGACGAAACCATCCTCAAGGCGGTGTGCTCGCGGTGATCACTGACTCTTCTCTCGCCCAGGAAGCCGCTCAAGTACGGGCCTTGTTGCAGGAGACCGCCCGCCAGGTGGATGCGGCCCTGCCCGACTATCTCCCGGTCGTCTCTCCCCATGCCGGCCGCCTGGGCCCCGCCCTCACCCACACCTTCCACGGCGGCAAGCGTGTCCGCCCGCTGGTGGTGCAGCAAGCCGCCGAGTCCTCCGGCCTGACCGCCGCGGCGGTGCTCCCCACCGCCTGCGCCTTCGAGTTGCTCCACACCGCCACCCTCATCCACGACGACCTGCCGGCTATCGACAACGCCGACCTCCGCCGCGGCCTGTCCGCCAGCCACGTGGCCTTCGGCGAGTCCACCGCCGTCCTGGCCGGCGACGCCCTCATCATCGCTGCCTTTTCCGCCCTGGCCCGCCAGGCCGAGCGTCCCGCGACCCCGGCCGACCGCGTGGTGCGCGTGATCGGCGAGTTCGCCCATTTCAGCGGCGCGGAGGGAGTTATCGGTGGCGAGACCGCCGACATCGAGGGCGAGCGCCAGGCCCCCGAGGCCGATTTGCTCTCCTACATCCACCTGCACAAGACCGCCGCCCTCTTTGCCGCCGCCAGTCGCGCCGGGGCGATCCTGGCCGGCGCTCCCGAGGCAGTAGTGGACCGCTTCGGCGAGTACGGCGAGACGCTGGGCCTGCTCTTTCAAGTCACCGACGATCTCCTCGACGCCACCGGCGACGCGGCCACGCTGGGCAAGCCCGCCGGCCTCGACGCCGCTGCCGGCAAGCAGACCTACCCCGCCCTGCTGGGCCTGGAGGGCACCCAAGCCTACGCCGACCAATTGGCCGCAAGAGTCCTAACCCTAGCCGCTGCCCTCCCCGCCCAGCATGAAGTCTGGCGGGGCCTGGTCTGGGTAGTGCTAAGGCGGGAGGCTTGACAAGGAGTCGCGGCCCCTTGACATCCGCCGCCCTCAGGATAATAATGTACACACTTCTTGAGATATGTGTACAGGTTTATCCACATCATGGCACCTATCGCGACCAACCAGGAACTCCAGAGGGCGAAGACAATACTCCGCGAACATGGGGGGGGGGCCCTGCGCACTAGCGACATCCTGAGGCTTGGGGTGCATCCCCGGACCCTCTATCGGATGGTTGAAGCCGGCGTCCTCGAGCGCCTTAGCCGTGGCGTGTACCGTCTCTCTGACCTGCCGACACCGGGGGCTCCTGATCTTGTGACGGTCTCGGTTCGTCTCCCCCAGGGGGTCATCTGCCTGCTGTCGGCCCTCGCCTTCCACGAGATCACTACTCAGGTTCCACATGCGGTGTACGTGGCCGTGCAGCGAGGAGCGCACAGCTCTCGCCTGCCGAAGCTGGATCATCTGCCCCTGCGCGTTTTCCATTTCAGCGGCGCGGCCTTCGCTGCCGGCATAGAGATTCATGAAGTGGACGGCTGTCCCGTACGCGTTTACGACGCGGAGAAGACCATCGCTGACTGCTTCAAGTACCGGAACAAGCTCGGCCTGGATGTGGCCCTGGAGGCGCTCAAGCTGTACCGCCAGGCCCGGCCCATTCGCGCCGACCGCCTCATGGACTACGCCCGTGTGTGCCGGGTCGCTCGGGTGATGCGTCCCTACCTAGAGGCTATCCTATGACGCAGAAAACCCTCACGAACCTCTCTGCCTCCGTGCGTCAGCGTCTACTCACCCGCGCCTGCGCGACTGGCCGACCCTTTGAGCAGGTGCTCAAGTACTACTCCATGAAGCGGTTCCTCTACCGGCTGTCATGTTCACCGCACGCGGACGCTTTCGTGCTCAAGGGCGCGCTCATGCTGCAAGTCTGGCAGGGACCGGAGGCTCGTCGCACCGAGGACATTGATCTCCTCGGACGTGTGCGCAACGAGCCCGAATTGCTCGCCGATATCGTCCGCAGCGTGTGCAGCCAGGAGGTAGTGCCCGATGGGCTCGTGTTCCACACGGAAACGGTAAGTGCCGTCGCCATGCAGTTTGACCCCAGGTACTCCGGCGTCCGCCTCAGTCTCCGCGCAGCTCTGGGTACCGCTTGCGTATCGCTGCGCCTCGACGTCGGCTTCGGTGACGCGGTGATCCCCGGCCCCAGCCGCGTCGTGTACCCGGCCATCCTCGACTTCCCGGCCCCCGAGATGCATGGCTACAGCCGGGAGAGCGCCATCGCCGAGAAGTTCCAGGCGATGGTGCAGCATGGCGAGTTCAACAGCCGGCTGAAGGACTTCTTCGACATATGGCTTCTCTCCCAGCGAACCGCTTTCGCGGGCGAGGTGTTGGCTGAGGCTATTCGCGAGACCTTCCGCCACCACCGGCAGGAGGTGTCGGCTTCTCCCCACGCCTTCGACGATCCGTTTGCCCTGGACCCTGGCCGATGCGCCCAGTGGCGCAGGTACGTGCGCGAATACCATCTTCCGGAGGACACGCCGGAGTTTCCGGCAGTGGTGAGTTCCCTCGCGAGGTTCCTCGCCCCCCCGGCTGTCGCTCTCGCCTCCGGCCGGCCCTTCACCTCCCGCTGGCCTGCCTCCGGTCCCTGGCAGGAGGCGACTTCCTGATGCAGATCCTTCTCGCTGACCATGCCGGGTTCTGCTTTGGGGTGCGACGCGCCCTGGAGATGGCCGAGGAAGCTACACGCAGCCACGAGCGTCTGTACGCCCTGGGGCCGTTGATTCACAACCGGCAGGTCGTGGAGCGTCTGGGGCGCCAGGGGCTGGTGGTCTGTGAGGACCTCGAGGCCCTCCCGGCCGGAGCGGTGGCCATGATCCGTGCCCACGGCGCCGGGCCCGCGGTCTACGACCTTGCCTCCGAACGCGGCGTCACCCTCCTCGACGCCACCTGCCCCTTTGTCGCGCGCGTGCATCGCAAGGCCGCCCAGTTCGTACGCCACGGCTACCAGGTCCTGGTCCTGGGCGACCCCAACCACCCCGAGGCCCAGGGCATCGTCGCCCACACCGGCGGCAAGGCCCTCATCGTCGAGGACCCGGTTGACCTGGAGAACGTTCACCTGCGCCGTCGAGTCGCCGTGGTCTGTCAGACCACTCAGACCCTCGAGTCCCTGCGCGTGCTGGTCGGAGCCGTGCTGCCGCACGTGCAGGAGTTGATCGTGGCCAACACCATCTGCGACGCCACCGTCAATCGGCAGGAGGCCTCGGTGGTTCTGGCCCGCCGGGTGGACGTGGTGATCGTCATCGGCGGTTACCACAGCGCCAACACTCGCCGCCTGGCCGAGGTCTGCGCCGCCGCCGGCACTCCCGCCCACCACATCGAGACCGCCGACGAGTTGCAGGAGGAATGGCTCACCGGCGTCGCGAAGGTAGGAGTAACCGCTGGCGCTTCCACCCCCGCCGAAGCTATCGAGGCGGTCATTGAGCGGCTGCGGGAAATGGGGTCGGCGGAGTCTGGGTAGGGCGGGCCTCCTCGTCTGACCCCGCGGAGGGGCCGCGTCGATTCGGCCGGCAAACACAAAGGGCCGCCAAGGCTTCAGCTAGTCAGGAGGGGCCGACATCTGTCCGGCTCCTCTTCGCTCGCTTGTGGGGTATTCTGCCCCTCCAGGGAGGAAGCATGCTCAGATCCTTCGACGACATCCTCGCCGCCGTGCGCGAGCAGCCTCGGCGCAAGGTAGCCGTGGCGAACGCCGTCTCCGCCAGCAGCCTCCAGGCCGCCCTGCGCGCGCAGGAGTTGGACATCGCTGACCCGCTCTTCGTCGGCAGCCGCGCCGAGATCCTCCGCGTGGCGGAGGAGAACCAGCTCGACCTCGCGGCCGCCGAGATACTTGACGTTCCCGGCGAGCTGGAAGCTGCCGGCGCGGCCGTGCAAGCCGTGCGCGAGGGGCGCGCCGGTATCCTGAGCAAGGGCCTCCTCCACACCGACGACTTCCTCCGCGCCATGCTCGACAAGGAGAACGGCCTGCGCAGCGGCTCGTTGATGAGCCACATCTTCCTCTTGGGCCTGCCCGACCGCCTGCTGCTGGTCACCGACGGCGCCATGAACGTCGCCCCGGACCTGACGGCCAAGGCCGCCATCATCCTCAACGCCGTCTACCTGGCCAACTGCCTGGGCAACGGCAACCCCAAGGTCGGCGTACTGGCGGCCACCGAGCTGGTCAACCCCTCCATGCAGGCCACTCTGGACGCCGCCGCCTTGGCCACCATGGAGCGGCGCGGCCAGTTCCCCTCCTGCGACGTGGACGGCCCCTTCGCCCTGGACAATGCGGTCAGTGTGGAGGCGGCGCGCCTGAAAAAGATCCCCGGCGAAATCGCCGGGCAGTGTGACATCCTGCTGGTTCCCGACATCGAGGCGGGCAACATCCTGGCGAAGACCTTCAGCTTCCTGGGCGGCGGCAAACTCGCCGGCGTCCTGGTAGGCGCTGCCGCCCCGGTAGTCCTCACCTCCCGCGCCGACAGCGACGAAGCCCAGATGTTCTCCATCGCCATCGCCGTCCTCACGGCCACCATGCAAAGGACCGGGAGGCTGAAGGTGGGGAAGGTGCACTACTGAGAGGAGTGTCAGTGGACAGTCGACGCTGACGACCGACTGATGCGCGTACTCGCCACCGTAGCTGTAATCCTGCTGCTCCTTGAAGCGCTGCTCGCCTTCGCCTGCTACGCTGGGTACTTCTGGCTGGGTGGAGGGCTGTGGGGCACAGTGCTGGTGGTGGGAGTAATCCTCCTGATCATTGCACCATGGATTGGGGAAATGCGGGTGGAGATGAACTCGCAGGAAGGACGGCTGGCGGCGCGGCTGGGCTGGTGGTTCTCCCTGCGCGCTACCCAGAAGCCGCGGGAGACCCGGATGCGGATTGTCTTTATTCCTCTGCGTCTCCGGCCCCAGCCGCGCGCGAAGAAGCCCCCGTCGCCCCCGGAGGAAGCCCCCCGTAAGCGCCGAACCCGCCCCAGCGCCGAGTCGATCATCCAGATGATCCCCGCCGCGCTGCAGGCGTTGGTGGACCTGCTCTGGGAGGCGCGGGAGGTGTCGGTCCGGGTGCAGGCGCCGGTGCAGTACCCCTATGTCGACGCCGGCATCGTCGGGGTGGTGGGGGAGAGGCACTGGGGACCGCTGGACCTCACCACTACCGCCACGGGCGACCGGGCGGTGTCGGTGCGCTACCGGGCCGGGCTGCTGCGGACGACACTCACGGTGCTCTACGCCTTGATCCAGGGCCGACTGTGGCGCCTGCGGCCGCGGCGGCCGGGCAGGTAGATCGGGAATCAGGCCGGGGGTTGACCCTTGATCTGTTCCTGGGCCTCGGCGACCACTTCTGGGGGGATCAGGCGCAGGGCAAGGTAGACCAGGCCGGGGACGAGAACCACATCGTCCAGGTAGCCGAGGACAGGGACGAAGTCGGGGATGATGTCGACAGGGGAGAGCAGGTAGGCAATCGCCATACCCAGCAGCCACCGGGCGACCCGAGGCGTGCGGCGGTCGGCCAGGACCAGGCGATAGACCTGGAGTTCCTGCTTGAGGCTGCGGGCAAGCTCGCGCAGACGGCGGCGCATGGCGGTAAGGTAGCACACGAATTACAGGGAAGCAACCGTGGGGGGCGCTCGCAGTCGCTCCCTCCGGATGGCTGAAGGAGGCGTTCATAGATGGCGGATTTCGACGCCGGTAGCGTGCTAGGACAGATTGCCGAGGGCCTGACCAAGTTCTCGGAGTCGGTGAAGGTCATCGGGGAGCCGGTGGAGGCGGCGGGCAAGATCGTCATCCCGGCCGTAGTCGCACGCGTGGGCTTCGGCGCGGGCGGCGGTCTGGGCAAGGGCCGCCCCGGCGGCGAGGAAGAGGGCGGCAGAGGCGGCGGAGGCGGGGGCGGCGGCATCACCATGACCCCCGTTTTCCTGATTGTGGACGCCGAGGGCGAGCGGATCCTCACGGTGCCCGACGGCGTCAGCGCCGTCTCGGGGATCGTGGACAAGGTCAAGCAGGTAGTCAGCGACGTCTGCGCGGGAGGCAAAGGGGAAGCGGAAGGGCCGCAGAACGAGGGCTGAACAGGCGTGCCTCACCCCCTCCGGCCCCCCGCTCCGTGCGCCTCGCTGCGCTGGGCGTTGGGGAGAGGGGGGGGAGGCGGTGGCGGCGCCGGCTGGGTTGTCAAAGAGCACGCGTACGTGCCGGAGGGGTGAAGCGGCGGACGGCACGGGTGGTCACGAGGGCCCTGGTCTCCTGCCACGGAGGGGGCCTGACGACAGGCGATGAGGAGAGCTGAACGGCCCGCGAGAAGACAGCGTAACCGTGAGCTGTACGGCGCTGGGCCGGTGCGAAGTACGCGGGCCCAAGGGGGGCCAGGAGCGATGGTGCTCCCATGACGAAGATGGTTCTCCGGGAATCCGGAGGGAGCGGCGGCTGTGGCCGACAGACGCCGACTTGGCGAACTTGGGTTGCAGATACGACGGGTGTACAGGACAAGTATAGCAGGTATGTTCTAGAAGTCAAGGGGCTGTGGGACTTTTCTGGACCGTTTCTCGTGAGAGGGGGAGGGCAGGAGCGAGGGTAGAAAAGGGGGCCAGCACCATGACCGGTCGGCGTGGGATGGTCCTTGCCTGGGGCGTGGGGGTGGTCGTGACGTTGGGGGCGCTGGTAGCGGCGTTCAGGGTGGGGTCGGTGAGGGCAGAAGACGCCTACCTGCCGGTGCAGTCACTGCAGGGCGTGGCGCGGCGAATCGGGCTGAAGTTCCCGCCCGGGGCGCGGCTGGTGGACGTCCGGTACACCAGCGTCCTCATGAGCGTCAACCTGTGGGCGGTGCTGACGATGCCGCCGGAGCAGGCGCGGGCGTTCCTGGCCGGGCCGCCCTTTGAGCGCGAGACCAGCGAGGAGCGGAGGCTGACTGACAAGGCCGCGTCGGTGTCGGGGATCAGCGGCTGGCATCCGGACGCGGCGCGCAAGTTCCTCTCCGCCGGGACGCCGTACCGTGGGCAATGGTACACCGTGCATGTGCTGGCGGACCTGGACCAGCCGGACAGCGCCATGGTATACCTGTTGTGGAGCGTGATGTGATGCTGGGACCTCCGCGACTAATTCCGTGGTGGCTGTTCTGGCCGGGGATGGCCGTGGGACTAGCGGGCGTGGTACTGGGCGTGGTACTGGGCGTGCTGCTGGGGATCGGGGAGTTGGTGCTCAGCCGAAACTATCTGAGGGAGGAGAAGCTCTACGATCTGGTGCTGCCCGCGGGGACGCATCTGGGGCTGGTACTGGGGCCGTGGCTGTGGATTCTGGCGGCCGTGGGTGGGGCGTTCGTGCTGGTGTGGGGAATGGTGGTGTGGACGCGGAAGGTGTGAGGGGGCCGCTTGGTTTTGCCTCACCCTCCGCCCCCCCCTCTCCCGCGCCTGCGGCTTGGGAGAGGGGGGAGGAGAGGGAGGGTGCGGGCGGAGGGAATAACACCGCTCTGGAGAGCGGTGCCACTAGGGGTGGCGTGAGGAAGACAAAGGTACAGGGGCGGCTTTCGGGGACGAGAGCCGCCCCTGTTGGTGTCTGCGGTTAGCTGCCCGCGCGCTCCAGTTCCTTCTCCATCGTCGCGATCTTCTCCCGGATCATTTCCCCGTTGTACTTGTACCCGTGGATGTCCTGGTGCCAGCCGAGGCGGGGGTCGGCTTCCACGAGGGGTAGACACTGGCGGAGGTTGGCGATTTCGTCCGCCATGATCGCCAGTAAGGCCGGGTCGGCGGGGAGATCGCAGGGCGGGGTCAGGTGGTGCTCGGCGAGGAGGCGCTGCTGCTCGCGGTAGTGGCGGAAGACGTTGATGATTGAGGTCAACTGGTGGGCGATCATGCGGGCCACGGATAGCTCCTGGCGGCAGTGGAGGAGGGGGCCACTGTCGCGCAGGCTCGCCGCCCCGTATCGGCGAGACGCCGGTGCCACCGGGAGGGGAGACGCAGGCTTGGAAGCCTGCGCTACCGGGAGGGTCTCCAGCGCCGCGTAGTCCCGCAGGCCCGCCGCCCAGCCGTCCCGCAGCCGCGTGAAGCCCGCGATGACCTCGGCGACGGTCCACGACTGACCGTCGGAGAAGAAGCCCTGCAGGCAGGGGGCGAGGTCGTCGCCGGGGGGATCGGCCTGCCAGGAGCGCCCGATCGGCGTGCCCGCGTAGTGCAGGGACAGCACACGGGCGGGGGCGTCGTTGTGCGGGCCATGGTAGAGCAGGGCTACCGAGAAGGGGTAGTGGGTGAAGGCGTCGCTGAACTGCTCCCAGGCCCGGACAATCGGGGCGGGGTCGGCGAGGCCGAAGTAGTCACGGGCGAGGGCGGAGAGGAAGGCGGTGCGGTCGCGGTAGCGCTCGGGGTCCTGCAGGAAGACGCGGAGGGCGGCGGTGTTGAGGGTCAGGCGGGTGCCCATCGACCAGCAGCCGAGGAAGCCGTCTACCTCCAAGTCGAGCAGGGAGACGAAGCGCGAGTGGAGGGTCTGCAGCACCGGGACGTTGGGGACGGAGCACAGCTCGTGGGTGCAGTTGAACTCGAGCTTGGCATGAACGGGGGTGCCGCGCCGGCGGACCAGCTCGCGCGTCGCGAGGAATTGTTGACCGGGACCGACGTAGCTGAAGGCGTACTCGCCGACGTAGAGAGTGCGGCCATCCCAAGGACGGGCGCCGCCCATCTCGAAGCCGAGGAGAAGCTCGACGCCCTCCGGGAGGCGGGAAACAATCTCGGCCTGGGGGTCGGGGTACCAGTAGGCCCACTCCCAGTTCCAGGCCAGAATACGAAAGGGTTGGGGCTGGGCGCGGCTGACCTCGGACCAGGTCTGGAGGAGCTCCAGGACGAGGTCGGCGGGCTCGCGGTCGCGGCAGCGGGGGCAGGTGGGGCCGGGCATGCCCCGGCGGGTGGCCGACTTGGACCAGCAGTGGGTGAGCGACTCGCAGGCGGTGATGAGGAGGACGCCGGCGACGCCGGTCAGGCGGGAGAAGACGCTCTCCAGGGCCTCGCGGAAGAAGGCCTGAACTTGGGGAGTGGAAGTGCACAGCGCGTAGGAGTGCCACTTCTCGACGCCGCGCAGGTCCGGGTGGTTCTGCCAGAAGGGGTCGTCCACGTCCACGCTGACGGGGTCGTTGAAGTACAGGTAGACGTCGAGACCGTGGCCGGCGGCGCGGGTGATGGTCTCCTGGAGGCGGGCCAAGCGGTCGGCGGTACCGGGGCGGTTCAACTCCGGGAAGACGGCGCTGTGCATGAGGTCGCGCAGCTCACAGAAGACCCACAGGCCCGTGAAGCCCTCGGCGGCGACGGCGGCGAAGGCCTCGTCAGAGTGGTCATCGAAGACGCGCCAGAGGCGCGGGGCGGAAGGGGAGGTGAAGGGCATGGGAGGGGATTCTTCGCCTCTCGCGCAGTTTCCTTGCCGGGCGTGGAGCCTCACCCCCCTGCCCCCTCTCCTGGCAGGAGAGGGGGGGAGAGGGAGAGAGTCAGTCGCGCGGCAGCCACCAGCGGGCGGCACGGAAAGAGCCGCCGCCACCGAGCGTGGGCACGTCGGGGGCTGTCTCTACAGCAGATCGTCAAGGACAGCGAAAGCCTCCCCCGGAGAGTGCTCCAGATCAACCGTGGTCAGTTGCCCCCGGCCGGTCACCGGCAGGCGGCTGCCGTCTTTGGCCGGGTCCGCGTACTCGACGAACCAGGCGTTGAGCTGCTTCTGCAGGTTGCGGATCAGGGCCTGGTTCGCCGGATCGTCGGAAGCGTTCCGGCGCTCGCCGGGGTCCCGGACCAGGTCGTAGAGCTCGTCAGGCCCGAAGGGGTAGCGGTGCACATACTTCCATTCCTGGGTCCGTATCATGCGAACCGGTCCATACTCACTGTGCACGACCACGCTGTCCCGGCCCTCCCCGGATTCCCCCAGCAGGACCGGCACGAAGGAGTGGCCGGGTCGAGAGCCCGTGCCAGGAATCGGCAAGCCGACATAGTCGAGCAGCGTGGGGAATACATCGTAGGCGCTCAGCAGGGAGTCACTCACTCGTCCCGGTGGGATTCGGCGCGGATGGCTCACGATGAACGGCACCTTGACCGAGTTCTCGTACATGTTGAGGGGGAAGGTGCCGTTGCCCTTGCCCCAGAAGCCGTGATGGCCACAACTGTGTCCGTTGTCGCTGGTGAAGATGATGAGGGTGTCGTCCCGCAGTCCCAGCTTCTCCAGGTGGTCGAGAAGCCTCCCCACATTCGCGTCCATGGCGGTGACCGCCGCGAAATATCCCTTCAGCGATTCCCTGTTTCCCAGGTGTTCTTTGGTGTGGATTCGCGCCCACGGGTGGCGCGGCTCCTGGGGGCAGGACTCGAAGGGGCAGGCATCGTAGGACTCGACCACGTCTCGGGGGTGGCAGTCCCAGGGCGCGTGCGGGGCGGTGAAGTGTAGGCTCAGATAGAAGGGGCGATCAGCGTGGGCCGTAAGGAAGGCCATGGCGTCGTCGGTGATGACGTCGCTGAAGTAACCCTCCGTCTGGACCAGCTTCCCGTCCCGTACCATCAGCGCATCGGTGTAGTAACTCACGCCCTCCTGCGGATGCGCAAACCAGTGGGAGAACCCCGCCTGTGGGCGCAGGCTGTCGCCACAGTGCCACTTACCGCTGAAGCCGCACGCATAGCCGCCGTCGGCCATCACGTCCGTGTACGACTGCTCGTTTCTGAGATACTCAATTGCCTCCGTGGATCCGCAATTCAGTCCTGGCGGCTGTGTGTCGGCCGACATGTTTCCGGCGCGCACCCAGTCGTGCACGCCGTGTTGGGAGGGGATACGGCCTGTCAATAGGCTGGCCCGCGCTGCCGAGCAGACGGGCGAGGCGCAGAAGAAGTTGGTGAAACGCACCCCGCTCTCGGCAAGGCGGTCGAGGTGGGGCGTCCGTATCTCGGGATTGCCGTAGCAGCCGGCCGCCCAGACACCCTGGTCGTCGGTGAGGATGAAGATGACATTCATTTGCTTCTTCACTCGCAATTCCGGGGACACCATACCTGATTCCCCAAGTCTTCCAGCAAATTCCACTATATACTTCGCGGGCGGGCCGGGTTCTCCTGCCGGGGGGAGCGGAGGAACTACAGGGCCCGCGGGGGAACTGGGCGCACAATCTTGGCCAGCGAGGTGCACTGATGCGTATTGCTCGGGAAGAGACCGCCCAGGCCCAGGAATGGGCTGGCGCCGCGTTCGGCCCTGACCGGGCGCCGTTTTCGTTCGTGTATGGAGGGGAATCCTCGGCGGAGTTGTTGCCGAAGTGGTCATTGGGCGAAAGCGCGCGGCAGATCAGCGAGCAGCGGACGGAGCGGACGCTGACCTGGACCGATCCGGCTACCGGGTTGCAGGTGCGGTGTGTAGCGGTGACCTACCGCGACTGGCCGGCGGTGGAGTGGACGGTGTACCTCAAGAACACCGGGGCGGAGGATACGCCCATCCTGGAGGATATCCAGGGCCTGGACGCGCGGTTTGCGCACGTGGGGGAGGGGGAGTTCCTGCTGCACTACCACAGCGGGGACTGGTGCCACCCGGATGGGTATGAGCCGCACAGGCAACTGATGCCGCCGAACTTGCGCTGGAACTATGCGCCGGAGGGGGGGCGGGCGTCGGATACGGGGTTTTCCTGGCCATCGGGTGGCCGGGGCAGTGGGCGTGCAGCTTCGCGCGGGATGAGGGGAAGGGAGTGACCATCCGGGCCGGGCAGGAGCTGACGCACCTGGTGCTGCATCCGGGGGAGGAGATCCGGACGCCGCTGATCGCGCTGGTGTTCTGGGCGGGGGAGGATCGGCTGCGGGCGCAGAACGTGTGGCGGCGGTGGTTCATTAGCGAGAACATGCCACGGCCCGGCGGGGAATTGCCTGCGCCCATGCTCTCTGGCGGGAGCAACGGGCAACTGCACGAGATGCAGGAGGCCAACGAGGAGAACCAGCTCTTCTTCCTCGACCAGTACCTGGATCACGGAATCGGGCTGGATGTGTGGTGGATGGATGCGGGATGGTTCCCCTTCACCGAGGGCTGGTGGAATACGGGGACGTGGGAGGTGGATACCGCGCGGTTCCCGCGGGGAGTGCGGGCGGTGTGCGACTACGCGCATGAGCGGGGAGTGCAGACGCTGGTGTGGTTCGAGCCGGAGCGCGTGAGGAATAGAACGTGGCTCTTCGAGCAGCACCCCGAGTGGCTGCTGAGTGTGGAGGACCCCGAGAACCACCGGCCGGACCCGGAGGATGCGGAGGCGTTGGCCCGGCTGATTGAGCAGGAGAAAGCCGAGAATTACCTGCTCGACCTGGGGAATCCGGAGGCGCTGAGCTGGCTGATCGAGCACGTGGACGAGCTCCTGAACGCACAGGGGATCGATATCTATCGGCAGGACTTCAATTTCGAGCCGCTGCCGTACTGGCGCGGGAACGAGGCCGAGGATCGGCAGGGGATCACTGAGAATCACCACACCTGCGGGTACCTGGCGTACTGGGATGCGCTGCGGGAGCGGCACCCGGGGATGCTGCTGGACTCGTGCGCCTCGGGCGGGCGGCGCAATGACCTGGAGACGATGCGGCGGGCGGTGCCGCTGCACAAGACCGACTACAACTACGCGGACCTGCCGGTCAAGCAGGCCTTCCACCATACGCTGTTCTCGTGGCTGCCGTACTTCGCGGCGCCGGTGGCGCCGGGGGAGGTGGTGGACGAGTATATCTTCCACAATTCCTTCTGCCTGTGGCTGCCGGTCGGGTTTGACGTGCGCCAAGCGGGGCTGGATTACGGACTGCTGAGGCGATTGGTCGAGAAGTGGCGGGAGTTCGCGCCGTACCTGTACGGGGATTACTACCCGCTCACGCCCTTCCATCGAGACGAGGAATTCTGGATGGCGTGGCAGTTCAACCGCCCGGAAGAAGGGGACGGGATAGTGCAGGCCTTCCGGCGGGCGCACTGCCTGAACGAGACGGTCTGCCTGGCGCTGCATGAGCTGGAGGCGGGGGCGACCTATCGGGTGAGCGACTGGGACGGGAGCGAGATCGGGCAGTGGAGTGGGGAGGAGCTGATGAGGGAGGGGCTGCAGGTGACTTTGGCGGGGCGTCCGGCGGCGGCGGTGTGGGAGTACCGGAGGGTGTGAGGGAGTAGAGGGGTCCGCAAGCAATACAACCACTCAGGAGGCCGAAATGCTAGTCAACAAGCCGTTCTTCCTCCGTAACATCACGCTTGCAGTGCTGCTGGCGCTGAGCGCTTGGCTGAGCGCGGGCGCGGCGGCGGACGGAGTGGTCTTCCAGGACCAGACAGCCGAGTTGGGGCTGCAGGGGATGGCCAACGCGGCGGCGTGCTGGGTGGATGTGGACAACGACGGATGCCCGGACCTGTGCGAGGCGGGCGGGATCTGGAAGAACAACTGGGGGCTGGGGTTCACCAAGCTGGCGCCGGGGCTGGGGTGCGTGGTGGCGGCCGACTTTGACAACGACGGCTGGGTGGACCTGTTCTCATGGTACTCGCTCAAGGTCTACCGGAACGAGGGCGGGAAGGCCTTCACGGAGGTGGCGCTGCCGGAGTTGCCCAAGTGCGCGTCGCGGGGAGCGTGCTGGGGGGATTTCGATAGCGACGGCTGGGTGGACCTATACGTGGGCGGGTACGAGGACTGGAACGCGGGGATTACCTATCCGGATATGGTCCTGAGGAACGAGCAGGGCCAGGGCTTCAAGCTGGTCTGGAGCGAGGAGCGGTACCGGGCGCGCGGGGTGACGGGGTGCGACTTCGACCAGGACGGGGACCTGGATGTGTATGTCTCCAACTACCGCCTGCAGCCGAATGTGCTGTGGCGCAACGACGGGACGGGGAAGCTCGAGGACGTGACCACGGCGTATAACGCACTGGCCACCTCGCCGGAGTTCGGCGGCGGGCACTCGATTGGCGCGGCCTGGGGTGACTTTGACGACGACGGCTTGATGGATCTATTCGCGGGGAACTTTGCGCACGTGGACGGGCGCGGGGATCAGCCCAAGTCGAGGTTCCTGCGCAACCTGGGACCGGAGCAGGGGTACGTATTGGAGGACCGGGGAACGTGCGGGGTGTTCTACCAGGAGTCCTACGCCACGCCGGCGGCGGGGGACTATGACAACGACGGGGACCTGGACCTGTTCTTCACCACCGTCTACGCGGGTGCTTCCTTCGGTAAGCCGAACAACCCGGTGCTCTTCCGCAACGATGGGGGATTCGTCTTCGCCGACGGGACCGCGGCGGCAAAGCTCGAAGGACTGGAGCCGACCTACCAGGCGGCGTGGGCGGACTTCGACCGGGACGGGGATCTGGACCTGGCGACCGCCGGGAAGCTGTTCGTAAACCAGGGAACGGCGGGGAGGCATTGGCTGGGAGTGCGCCTGTTCGGGGATGGGAAGACCGTGAACCGCTCGGCGATCGGGGCGCAAGTGCGCGTCAAGCTGGGCGACAGGACGCTGACGCGGCAGGTGGAGGCGGGGACCGGGGAGGGGAATCAGAACGATCTGACGCTGCACTTCGGGCTGGGGGTAGAGACGGGACCGGTGGCGCTAGAGATTGTCTGGCCCGGGGGAAAGGTGCAGACGGTGGAGAGGGTGGGCGTGGACCGCAAGGTGGTCGTGCGGTTCAAGCCCGGGTCATGAGTGGGGGGAGGGGGGCCTGAGGCCGGGCATGGTGGCCCCCCGTCCCGGCAGCCGGGCTGACGGGGCTTAGCGCTCCACGGGGGTCGAGGCTTGCTCCAGGTAGGCAATGACATTCGCCACCGGGACCTCCTTGCCGATGCCCTTCGCCCCGGCCAGGACATACCCGCCGCCACGGCCTAGCTCTTGTTGGAGGCGACGAGTCTCGGCGCCGACCTGCTCGGGGGTGCCGAAGGGGAGGGTGGACTGGGCGCCGAGTCCGCCCCAGAAGCGCAGGTCGCGGCCGTACTCGCGCTTGAGTTGGTAGATGTCCATCGCCTCCGGCTGCAGGCTCTCCAGGCAGTCCAGGCCGCACTCAATCAGGTCGGGGACGGCCGGGGCCGCGCAGCCGCAGACGTGCATAATACTGTACACCCCGGCTTGGCGCAGGCGGCCGTAGATCCGCGCCCAGTGCGGCTTGAACAGCCGCCGGAAGCGCGCCAGGCCGAAGATCACCCCGCGCTGGTCGGCGTAGTCGTCGGTGAGCATGACGGCGTCCACCGGCGCGGAGAGCATATTGTCCAGCGAGCGCAGGAACCACTCGGCGAGCGTCCCCAGCAGTTCCTCCACGAAGTCGGGATGCTCCACCAGGTCCATCAGAAACTCGTTGAACCCCCGCAGCGCCCAAGCCCGCTCGAAGAGGCCGAAGGAATGACAGATCAGGTGGAAGCTGGAGGGGCTCGCCTCCAACTCGGCGGCCCAGCGCGGGCGCACGAAGCGGGCGAAGTAGTCGTCAAGGTCGGGCAACTGGTAGCCGCGGAGGGAGGGCTGCTTCAGGGGCGGCTCGACGAGATGATGGGTGCTGCCCAGCTTCCAGACGCAGCCGAGGATATCGCGGGTGAGGCCGCCGGGAAGGTCCTCCATCCCGGCCAGGGAGAGGAAGTTGTCCACGCCGGTGATATAGGCGAGGTAGGGGCGGACCTTCTCCCGCCAGCTTTCCCCACCGTAGTGGGCAGTAAGCCCGGCCTCCTGGTCGGGAGAGGCGTTGAAGGAGAAGGGGATCTCCGGGTGTTCCTGAAACTGGAAGGCAAGTTTGACGAGGTCGCGTGGGAGCATTGGGAGGCAATTCGCCGGGCAGGGGAGGGGGACCTGCGGTACGTGGAGTGGAGGGGGACAGAGGCGCGCAGGAACGAGGGAGATGACTATAGTGTCCCCGTAACCGCCCTGTCCCCGGAATGCCTCTGGTGCCCCCTGCCTTCTCCGGAGCTACGGAGAAGGTGGCGCCACCAAGGGAGTACTAGATTCTGCTCAGGTTAAGGGTCCCCGTGGCGGTGCTGCTGTCCGTGAACCTGACGGTGTAGTTCAGGGCGATGCTGCCGGCGTTGGCAGTACCGTTGAAGTCCACTCGGGAGATGCCCGCCGCGGGGAGATTGGTCAGGTTTCCTGTGATCGTCCCCTGGGGAGTCCAGCTGACCTCGAGGTCGCCATAGGGCGTGCCCGCTTGGTTGAGGACGAAGCCGCTGCCGGTGTAGGGTCCAGTTAGGGTGGTTGGCGGCGGGGCGACCGTACCGAAGGCCGAGCCCCCGAGGGTCACGGTAATGCTTGCCGTCTGCGCGCCCGTGTCCACCGTGATGGCGAAGGAAGCCGGCCCCGTGCTACTGAAGGTGTTGTTGTCCCAGGTCCCATCCCACGTTCCCGCCGCGTCCTGCACGGCAATCCCCGTGCCGGCAGACGAGCACGACCCTCCGCAACCCATCAAGAGTGGCGCGACCGCCGCGACAATCACCATCACCAAGCAGGCCGACAGGTGCATAGTCTTCATGTCGTCATTCTCCTCCCAATCGATATAGCGCCGCCTCCCTCTGGGCCGGCGCGACAACTTGTGGGGAGGACGTTTCGGCTACCGGGATGGTTCTAGGCGCGTCGGTGGAGGGGAGGCGGACCTGCGGGGCTCAGGCGGGGGCGATGGCGGAGGAAGAAGGCAGGGACCAAATATGGTGTCCCCGGAATTCTCCGGGCGGCGAGGACCTGCAGGACCTAGTCGAGGCCCCGGAGACGGGGATGCAGGCAGCAGCGGAGAATGCGGACTTCGAGAGGGCGGCGGAGCTAAGGGATGAGATCAAGAGTTCGCGGGATCCCACATAGGGCGCGGGGGCCGCACCGGAGACTGCGCCTCTGGGAAACAGTCTTCCATCATCTCCGACAGCACGACGAGGTGGCATGCGGCATGGAGGCAGACGTAGGCGCACAGGCTCGGATCGTTGGTGACCTTGCTTACCGAATACCCCAGGCCGCCGTCTCCCAGTTCTACCAAGTTCCAGTCCGCTGAGAAGGGATCGCCGTGTATGAGGTGGTTGAGCCCGCTGCACGTCTGGGCGGCAACGTCAGGGCTTGAACTACCTTTCGCAGACTTGAGCATCTTCGCCAGGTCCGGCCGTTTGCCATGCTTCCAGCCGCTTGCCCAGAGGTCGAGGTCCTCTGGATTGGCGCGCAAATGCGATATGATCGCCGCCCTCTCTATCAAAGGTCGCAACAGGACTAGAGCTGCGAAAAGGTACCCCTGGCTGACGAGCTCCCGAGTCGCGAGCGCGAGGTTCACTCCTTGCGGGATGATCTGACACGCCGCCTTTTGCAGATCGGAAAATTCGGCCTCATGCGTGTAGGCGGCGGTACGGGCGTTGACGTCCAAGCACTTGACGATGATCTTGTCGAATAGGAGGACCGAGTCCTGCCCCAGGTACGGCTCGTTGGACGGCAAGTATACCGGCTCCGGCATGGAGCCTCTCGGCGTGTCCTGCGGGTCGCCTCCGTTGTTCATTGCCTGTCCCTCCCATCTCGGCACCGCAGAATTCATCCGTCGCATGGGTCGGAGTTCGGGACCACCTCTAGATCCAGGGCAACCCCTGCAACTCCTCCGCGCTGAAGACCGGGCCGTCGAGGCAGACCAGCTTGGGGCCTACGTTGCAGCGGCCGCATTTGCCGAAGCCGCATTTCATCTTCGCCTCCAGGCTGGCGAAGACCTGATTGCGCGGCCAGCCTAGCTTGTCGAAGGCCTGCAGCACGAACTTGATCATGATGGGCGGGCCTACCGTGTAGGCGACCGCGTTATCCGCGGGGGGATTGAGTTCCTCCAGGTAGGACGGGACGAAGCCCTCGTGGCCCTCCCAGTCCTCGTCGCCCTTGTCCACCGTCAGCTTCAGGTCGAAAGCCTCGTCCTGGCCCCAGTCCAGCAGGCACTCCTTGTAGCAGAGCATCTGCGGGTTGCGGGCGCCGTAGATGATGCAGACCTCGCCGTAGTCGTGGCAGTTCTCGCGCAGGTACTCAATCACCGAGCGCAGGGGGGGAAGGCCGATGCCGCCGCCGATGATCAGGACGTTCTTGCCCTTATGCTCCAGGACGGGGAAGCCATTGCCGAAGGGGCCGCGGATGCCGATGGTCGCGCCTTCGGAGAGGCCGTGCAGGGCGGTGGTGACCAGGCCCATCTTCTGCACGGAGAAGCGGAGCGGGCGGCCGGGGCCGGCGACAGAGGCGATCCCGAAGGGGGCCTCACCGGCACCCAGGACACTGATTTCCAGGAACTGTCCGGGGAGGTAGGTGAAGGTCTGGGCGGTCTCGGGGTCCTGGAACTGGGCCTCGAAGGTCATCAGGCCGGGACCCTCCTCGCGCACTAGGGTCAGCGTGGCGAGGTGGGGCAGGTAGGGATTGTTCTGCAGCGTGCAGGGATGGCAGCGCTGGTCAGTGGCGGGATTACTCATCAGGGGTCACCGGTTGTTTCTTCAAGTCCTCGATAGTGGCGGCGATATCGGAATGGCTGGCGCAGCCGCGCAGGCAACGGCCGCAGCCGACGCAAGAAAGCACGCCGGTGCGGTCCACGGAGTACCAGAACTTGTGGCAGATGCGGTTGCGCTGCTTCTGCCACTGGTGGGCGCGGGCGTCGTGGCCGCTGGCCTCCTGGGAGAAGTCCGCGAACTGGCAGGTATCCCAGCAGCGGAAGCGCTGGCCGCGGCCGCTGATGGCGTCGTCGCGAACGTCGAAGCAGGTGCAGGTGGGGCAGAGGAAGGTGCAGACGCCGCAGCCGACGCAGGCCTCGGCATGCTCCTTCCAGAAGTCTTCGTCGCCGTAGGCGGCGCGGACGAGCTCGGTGACACCTTCCATGTCGATCTTCCGCGTCTGGGCGGCGGCCGTGGCGGCCGCGACCTCAGCCTGACGCGCCAGGTCGGCCTCGGTGGCCTCGGGGAGGTCACCGGCAGTGGCCGCCAGGAGGTCCTCACCCTTGTGGGTGAGGGCCGCAACGAGGTAGGCGTCGTCCAGCGGGGTAAGCAGGACATCGGCCCCGGGGGCCTCGGTGAGGCAGTCGTTGAGCGAGGCGCAGAAGCACTCGGGGAGGGCTTCGGTGCAGTTGACGGCGATGATCGTGCCGGCGTCGCGGCGGGCCTGGTAGTAGGGGTCGGGCAGGTCGCCGAGGAAGACCAGGTCGGCCACCTGCTGGGCCAGGGCATCGCACGGGCGTACGCCGAAGACGGCGAAGGGCGTGGCGGGCGGCGGCGTGGCGACCACGGCAGCTTTGTCGGCGCGGTAAGCGTACTGGAGCATGGTCTCGGAGGTGGGGAAGAAGAGCTTCTTCACCGGCAAGTCCGGGACCCCTGGAGGCAGGACGATCTGGGCGGGGTCGGAGACCTCCCGCCAGTCCAGCACGCCGTCGGCATCCGCCACCGGGGCGTAGAGAGTGCGGTCGGCCTGGACTCGGGAGAGCCAGGAGGCGAGTTGGGTTTTGGGGAGGAGGTAGGATTTCATGCCTGTGTTGGTCGGTCAATAGGAAGCCATGTAGACGGTCACGCGTGCGGGGTCGTCCTTGCTGATCAGGACCACGCCGACGTTGCCTGCTTGCCAATACTCGCGGGCCACGCCGTCTCGCACCGAGTCCGGGTTCCACCAGTCTGCCGGTCGGTCGATGACCTGGTTGTTGATCCACCTGGGACGCTCGTCTGTGCTCAGCTCGGCGGCATCCTTGTTGGGTAGGGTCGCCAGGAAGCTGTCCAGGCCCTCGCGGGGGAACTCCACTCGAGCGTACATATGCAAGAGTATGTGCTGGTACCCCACCACGGTGGCGCCTGCCGGGAAGTGCACCTGCATGGATCGCTCAACGCGTTGGAGGTCGGTTAGTCGAGACTCCTCGAGGTGGACCGAGACGAGCATCCAGGCAATCCCAACCAGCCCCGATAGCAGCCACGCGGCCACCAGGGCCGCCACCACAATGACGAGGGTTTTCCCCCAACCCAGGCGCGGCCGCGGCCGGGTCGGCACCTAGATCATCCCGCCTTGCGCAGCGCGGGCTCCTCGACTTCAGCCGCTAGGCGCAGGATGCTTTTCCACCAGGGGGACTCGACGAAGCCGCACTGGAAGCTGATGCGGGTGACCTCCAGCCACCAGGGCACGGTGGTGCGCCGAAGTGCGCGGGCCACGGCGTCGTCCAGGGCGGGCAGGAGCGGGCGGGCATCTTCCAGTTTGTCGAGGGTGCCACGGGCGAGGAGGAAGGCGATCATCTCCTCGGACGAGTCGGTCGTAAGAGGGCCAGTCAGCAGGTTGGGCACCAGTCGGTAGATCGACAGGAACCCCTCTGTTCTCTCACTCAGGTTCATTGCATAGCCACCTCGCTCTCGTCAGTCCTCCGACATAGAAGGCGATGTCCTCGACCAGGAAGGCATTGAAAACGAGTCCGTCAGGGAGCGTCGCGATAATGAACAGCTCCGTACCGGGGTGTCACAGCCCGAGCCGAGGGCGGCCGTAGTGCTCGTACGCAAGCAGTGACGCCTGACATGTTAGGCTGCGCTCGACCTGCTGCTCCCGAACGCCATGTGCAGCGATCTTGGTCGTGAACTCCTTGTGCAGACCTTCGCCTGACGCGCAGGACCGTTGCGCGCAGTCCAGAAAAGCCCGCCACTCCTCTTCAGTATACTCCCGCTCCAGTTGGCAATCCAGCATGGTGAACCTCGGTTGGGGCCTTAGTGCCCCTCCCCCGCGTCGCGGTCCTGGCTGTCGAAGGTGGCCAGGGGCGGGGGTTTCTCGGCGTCGAGGCCCGAGACGTGGGCGTAGGCCTCCTGGACCTCCTTCGCCATCTTGGCGTTGAGGAGGCGCAGGGGGAGGTTCACCGGGCAGACGCGGTCGCAGCCGCCACACTGGACGCAGCGGCCGGCCAGGTGCATAGCCCGCCCCAACTGGAACATCTCGTTCTCGTCCGTGCCCACCGTGCGCGGGAGCCACTGGGGCTTGTTCTGCACGGCGAAGCAGGTGGTGCAATAGCACATCGGGCAGGTGCGGACGCAGGCGTAGCAGCGCACGCAGCGGGAGAAAGCGCGGCGGAAGTACTCCTGGCGCTCAGCCGGGGACATGGCCTCCAAGCGGGCGAGTTCGGCGTCCTCGCCGTCGGGGTTGCGCGGAGTGACCTCCTCGCCCAGCATCTCGTCCACCACCAACGGGTTGGGGTACTGGCAGAGCCGGCAGCAGTCCTCCAGCAGGTCCTCGGCGGGGAAGCGCTGCTCACCGGCGGCGGTGGTGACGAGGACCATCTGGCCTTCCACGCGGACGGCCTGGACCTCGGCGAGGCGGACCTTCTGCGCCAGCTTGTCCACATCCACCAGGCCCTCGCAGGGCACGCCGAGCAGGTAGACCTGGTCGCGGGTGAGCTGGTGCTCGGCGAGCAGGGCGGTGACCGCGCGGGCGTCGCAGCCCTTGACGACCAGGGCGACCTTGCCCTCCTCGGGCTTCAGGCCCCGCAGGTAGCGGACGAGGTTCTGGGTGCAGAAGGGCGTCAGGACCAGGGCGTCGCAGTCCTCGGGGGTGGTCGCGAAGTGCGGCGAGACATGGTAGGGCGCGCGACCCTCGCGGTAGCCGATGACCTTGGTAACAGTGCCCTCGGAGAGTAGACGGCGGCAGGACTGTCTGAGTTGGTCGGTTTGGTTTGGCATGAGTCTTGGCTGGAAGCCGGGCAGTCCGACGGCGCGGCTGGTTTCACCTCACCCCCTGCCCCCTCTCCCTCGCGGCGCACGGGTACGTGCGCTCGCTTGGGCAAGGGGGTCGGAGACAGGGCCGTAGGTTGGTGGTAGGCGCGGGCTGATGGTGTGCCTGCGGCACAAGATCCGCCTCTACGGTAGGGCAGGCATGGAGACCTGCGCTACCCCTGAGCTACTCCATCACCCAGATCTTGGTCATGGGCGGGTCTACGTCTACGGTTACCTCGGTCATCCCCTCGCCAACTAGCTCCCAGCTCATCGCATCGCGGAGGGTGCAGGGGCGGGGGAGCTTGACGGTGCGCGGACCGGCCTTGACGCTGTGGAGGCTGACCAGGGAGTCGCTGGCGTAGATGACGTCGTCCTCCTCGCACCAGATGTGGCTACCGGCGTAGCGGGCCGCCACGCGTAGGAGGTTGCTGGGCAGCGGCATGGCGCAGGACCAGAGGGCGGCGTAGTCGTCCGCGCCGCGGGCGCCGGGCTGGCCGTTGCCCGCCGCGCCCTGGCCGAACTCCTTAAGGAACAGGCCAGTGCGGTGGATGAACCAGCAGAGCGTGGCGTGGCCGAGCGGGACGGCACCGTTGTTCTCGACCGCGCGGTCGCCGGGGACCAGCGTCGGGCCGTAGGGCAGGCTGTCGCCGTAGGTGAAGCTAGCGGGCAAGGCCTGGCTGATTGGGTGGCCGTTGTCCTGGACAATGACGTGGCGGACGGCAGTGCGCGGGACCAGGTCGAAGGGCACGTCCAGGAGCTTCGAGGCGCCGTCGGGGCTGAGATGACGGCCATCGCTAATGCCGGTGGAGGGGCCGAAGATCGCCAAGTTGCCGTCGCGCAGGACCTTCTCGCGCAGCAGGGCCAGGCGTTCATCGTTGACGATGAACATGTCCGGGAAGAGCCAGGTATGGTAGTTGGGGATGTCCTTCTTCAGGTCGCTGAAGAGGAAGAGCCGATAGGGCACGCCGCAGTGGGCGAGGCCCACGATGCGCTGCCAGATGACGGAGAGCGTCTGGTAGCCGGAGGTGAAGTCCTCGGTCATCAGGGACTCGTCGTCGATGACCATGGCAACTGCGTCGCGGGTCTCGACGTGCGGATATTCGTTGAGGCGGTCGAGCATCGGCACGAGCTTGGCGATGGTCTCCTGGATGCCCGGGGCGTGGAAGTAGCTGCTGCCGACGTTGCACCAGTAGGACTGGATGCCGCGCGAAAGGGTGAGCGCGGCGTTGCGGGTGAGGCCGGCCTCGACCTCCTTGTCGTCACGGAAGGCGCCCTGCTCGGTGGCGCCCTGGCCCACGTAGCAGCGGGCGTCGTTCTCGATGATCATGGTCTTGCCGCGCAGGAGCAGGGAGTCGGTGAGGCCCTCCGCCTCGTAGGCGAAGCCGACGGTGCGGGCGTGGTAGTCGGCGGGGGTGAAGATGATATCGAGGTCCGGGTTGTCCAGCAGGTCACCGGTGTCGTAGGAGCCGGAGAGCAGGGCGATGTTGGCGAACGACTGGCCGTCGCCGATGCCGTCGAAGGACGACAGGATCTGCCAACCCAGCAGCGGCTGCTTGGTCATGTCGAAGCCGACCAGGCGCTCGCGGCCGAACTCGGCGGCGGTCTCCTTGATGGTTCGGGCGATGGTGGCGTACTTGCGGGTAAAAGCCTCGCGCTGGAAGCGGCAGTAGTCGTGCTCGGCGTAGGCCTGTTGGGCCTCGATCCAGTGGAAGAGCCCGCGGGGCGGGACGCCGCCGTTGCTGGGCATCGTCTCGGCGGTCAGCTCCACCCCGCCGAAGGTGGGGACGGCGGTTGCCTTCTTCTCCAGCCAGGCGGCGTCGCTGGGGACGGAGACGGTGTCGAGGGTGACGGAGGGATCGCCCCAGGCCTCCTGAAGGGCGGCGTCGCTGCCGTAGCGGTTCTGCAGCCAGGCGCGGAAGCCGGTCTGACTGGTGGGCGAACAGTCGAACATGCCGCCCTGAATGGTGAGCATGGTAGTGCCTTCGCCGTAGGTGGCCTCCAGATAGCCGACCACGCGCTCGCCCCAGGGCGAGGACTCGCAGTAGCGCACCAGGCGCTGGAAGTAGGCGACCATCGAGGCGAGGTAGCGCTCGGAGGCCCAGGTAGCGTCGCGGCGCTTCAGGCCGCGCTCGTCGGTCTGAGCGTCCTCCGGGTACAGCTCCAGCCAGTTGCCCGGCGGGCTGGCCGCGGGCCGCAGGACGAAGAGGGAGTCTGGCTGCAGCGAGAGCATATGGTCAACCTGCTGCTGAAGAGTCAGCCGGGCGGCGCCGGAGTCCTTGCGGCGCTTCTCCTCCGGGAGGCCCCAGAAGACCTGGTCCTCCTCGGGATGGGTGCGCAGGTAGAAGACCTTGACGCCGTTGTCGGCGAACTCCTTGATGCGGTCCTCCCAGTCCTTCCAGATGATGTAGTCGCAGTAGGCGGCCTGAGAGACGGGGGCGTCGTCGTGGAGGACGACGGGGCGACCATTGACGTAGCGGAGCAGGTGAGGGTTGGCGGGTTGCATGGGTCTCCTTAATGGGTAGCAGGCGTCGTCGGACCTACCCCGCCTGGCACTGCGTGCCAGGCACCCCTCCCCTGCGGGGAGGGGCGATGAAAGGGGTCCGGAGATGGGAAATGGGTTGGGACGGGAAGGGTCCTGGTTGTGCGGTAACTTACGGCGGGCGCGGGTGGACATTGCGCCTGCGGCGCAAAGTCCACCCCTACGAGCCGGCGGCCTCTGTTGCTTCGGCTGCGGCCACGTGCTCGCAGGGCGGCGTGGCCTCGTCCAGGGTATTCAGTTGGGCGATCAGGTCGTCCAGGAGGACGAACTTGTCGCGGGTCTCGGGCTTGTAGGGGCCCAGCGGCGTGACCTTCTGGGTGATATCGTTGATTAGCTTGGCGAACTCCGGGCCCTCGGCGGCGGAGACCCAGCGGAAGTGGAAGCGCTCCGCCGGAATGCCGGCGAAGTGCAGCAGCTCATTCAGCATGGTCAGGCGGCGGCGGGCGTAGTAGTTGCCCTCCGCGTAGTGGCAGTCGCCAATGTGGCAGCCGGCTACCAACACGGCGTCGGCGCCGCGCTCGAAGGCGCGCAGGACGTACAGCGGGTCAATGCGCCCGGAGCAGGGCACACGGACGATGCGCACGGAGGCCGGGTAGTGAATCCGCGAGGAGCCCGCCAGGTCCGCGCCGGCGTAGGAACACCAGTTGCACAGGATTGCCACCAGGCGCGGCTGCCAGGGGGCGGGGTCGGTGGCGGTAGGTTGGTCGATAGTTTCGATTGCCATGAATCTACCTCGATAGCTACCTCCGTGGAGGGGCCGCGATGAACGGAGCGCACCTCCGCGGAGTGAATCCGGCCCGCTCCCCCGGTTCTCAACGGCAGACGGGCCGGATTCGCTTGGCGCAGCGAAGCTGCGCAGCTCATCACGGCCCCTCCGGGGTCAGACACACAGGGCATCTAGCTCCGCCAGGATCTGCTCGTCGGTGAAGCCTCGCAGGCTGGGGCAGCCGCTGGGGCAGGCTACCGCGCAGGTGCCGCAGCCCTTGCACAGGCCCTCGTTGACGCGGGCTATCTTGCGTTTCTCGTGGGTACGCGGGTCCTCCACCTCCACCATCTCGATCGCGGTGAAGGGGCAGACGCCGACGCAAGTCTCGCAGCCAGCGCAGAGCTTCTCGTCGATCACCGAGACCGTGGGCACAGACAGCAGGTGGTCCTTGCTGAGTAGGTCCACGACCTTGGCCGCGGCGGCGCCGCCGGAGGCTACCGACTCGGGGATGTCGCGGGGGAAGATGCAGGCGCCCGCGAGGAAGACCCCATCGGTTAGCGTCTCGGCGGGGCGCAGCTTGGGGTGCGCCTCGGTTATCCAGCCGTGCTTGTCGGTCTGGATGGAGAGGTTGCGGGCCAGCTCCTGCACGTCGTCGCGGGCCAGGAGCGGCGTGGCCATGATCACCAGATCGGCGTCGATCTCTACCTGGCGGGCAAGCAGCGTGTCAACGCCGCGGACCAGGAGATGGTCGTCCTCGGGGACGATCTCGGAGACGCGGCCACGGATGTAGTTGGCCTGGAACTCGTCCTGGACGCGGTTGATGAACTCCTCGTAGCCCTTCCCGGCAGCCCGGATGTCGATGTAGAAGATGTAGACCTGCGCGTTCGGCAGCTTCTCCTTGAGCAACAGCGCCTGCTTGGCGGTGTACATGCAGCAGACCTTGGAGCAGTAGGGGACGCCCTTCTCCTCGTCACGGGAGCCGCAGCACTGGATGAAGACCACCGACTTAGGCTCTTCGCCCTCTTCCTGCTTGGGGTCCCAGGTGGAGGGGCGCACTAGGTGACCGCCGGTGGGGCCGGAAACGTTGACCATGCGCTCGAACTGCATGCCGGTGATCAGGTCCGGGTGCCCACCATAGCCGTACTCGCCGTAGAGCTTGCCAGGCTCCACCTCAAAACCGGTGGCTACGACGACGGCACCCGCCTCGATGACCTCCAGTTCGTCCTGGTCCTCGTAGTTGATGCATTGCTTGGGGCAGGCCTTGGCGCAGGCGCCGCAGCGGCCCTTGGTGAGGTAGATACAGTTTTCCTTGTCAATCACGGGCACATTGGGTACGGCCTGGGGGAAGGGCCGGTAAATAGCGGCGCGCGGACCCAGCTCGGCGTTGAACTCGGAGGGGATCTTCTTTACCGGGCACTTGGCCCAGCACTCGCCACAGCCGACGCAGGCCTCCACATCGACGTAGCGGGCCTTCTTGCGCACGGTAACGTTGAAGTTGCCGACGAAGCCCTCCACCTTCTCGACCTCGGACCAGGTGAGTAGGCGGATGTTGGGATTGGAGGCGACCTCCACCATCTTGGGAGTGAGGATGCAGGCGGCGCAGTCGAGGGTCGGGAAGGTCTTATCGAACTGGGCCATGCGGCCGCCGATGGAGGGGGATTTCTCGACCAAGACCACTTCGACGCCGGCGTCGGCGATGTCCAGGGCGGCCTGGATGCCGGCGATCCCTCCCCCGATCACCACGGCGCGGCGGGTCACGGGGAGCTCCTGGCGATAGAGCGGAACGTTGTGCTGGACCTTGGCGATGGCGCTGCGCACCAGGTCCATCGCCTTCTCGGTAGCGCCTTCGTCCTTGCCGTGCACCCAGGAGACCTGCTCACGGATGTTGGCCATCTCCATGAGGTAGGCGTTCATTCCCGCGCCCTCGACGCAGCGCTGGAAGGTGGGCTCGTGCAGGCGGGGGCTGCAGGAAGCCACGACCACGGAGTCGAGCTTGTGCTCGCGGACGGCCTCCTGGATCATGTCCTGGCCGGGGCCGGAGCACATGTAGGTGTAGTCCGTGGAGTAGACGACGCCGGGAAGCTGAGCGGCTTCCTCGGCGACGCGCTTGACGTCCACCGACTTGGCGATGTTAGTCCCGCAATGACAGACAAAAACACCGGTTCTTGGCATAGTTGTTCCTGGCGCGGAGGGCGCCGATGGTGGTGTGGGACCTGGGCCGGATGGTTGCGCGCGGCCCCCCGACAAGCTCGAGAGGCCGTGCTCGCCTTCGGCCCCTCCGTAGGGGGCGAGTTACTCCAGCGAAAGCAGTCCTTTGTCGTGTACGACTATCCGCAGCCCGCCGATGGTACCGGCGGCGAGGCTGCGCTCGCCTCCGCCGATAGTACCGTCGTTCATAACGACCTTGATCTTGAAGCGGAAGCCGGGCGGCGCCCAGAATTGCTGGAAGTCGACGTTGCCGGGCACCAGGTCTGTTATGTAGTACTTCGCCTCGAGATTGCTGTCGGGCCACCACATCTGCACATCGATGCGCCGGGCGGGAATCTTCGCGCGGTTGACGAAGGTGATCCCAAAGGCGACCTTGGTCGGATCCTCACGCTGGGCCAGGCGGCGGTTGGTGCTGATGGCGATCACCGCCAGGATGATCAGGATCATCGCTAGAACTGCGAGGAGCGGCCAGAAACGACGCAGGCGACGGTAGTGGCTCGAGGTGTACCGCCGGTGCCGACGCGGACGGGTCCGTTTGGTCCGCGGCACGACTTGCGCCGGGCTGTCGACAAGGCGCGGTTCGGTTTCCACCGCAGGTACCTCCGTGGTATCGGCGACAGGCAAGAGCGGGCTTGTCTATCTGTCCCCTACCTGAAGAGTCGTCGCTTGTCGTCCCTGGTCAGTGCTGCTTGGCCGCGACCAGGGCGCGGGTGAGCAGGTGGCGCTGAGTGCCCAGTTTGGTGGGCTCGAGGCCGATTGCGGCTCCGACTATCTCGCTGAGGTAATAGATGGGCAGTGGCTCGCGCCCCGTCTGGCGGCTCTCCAGGTTCAGGACGCACAGCGGGCAGGCGGCGACCAGGCAGTTGGCCTCGCAGCGCTGGGCGCAGGAGACGATCTTGCCGACGCGGTGCTCGACCATGCGGGCGGTAGTCCCGGCCAGCGAGGCTCCGCAGCACTCGGTGCGGGCGTACCACTCCACGGGCTCGAGGCCGGTGGCGCGCAGGATGCGCTCCATGCTGGTAGGCTGCTCGGGGTCGTCAAACTGAACAGCCTTAGGCGGGCGGAGCATCAGGCAGCCGTAGTAGGCGCCGGGGTGGAGGTAGGACAGGTCTACCTTCACCATCTCCGACAGCTTCTCCAGGCCGGGATGCTCCAGCAGCAATTCGGGCAGGTTCATGACGCGCTGGGCCAGCACGGACGCGGGAACCCCGAGTTCGGCGGCCAGGGCGGGGTTCTCCCGCAGCTCCAGTTGGGCGGTCTTGAGCCGGTTGTAGCAGGCGGCGCAGGGGGCTAGGATAGGCGCATCGAGCGCGGCGGCCTGCCGGAGATTGCGCGAGTTGAGCGAGGCGTTCAGATGCGGGCTAAGCACGCTGGCGGAGCTGGCCCCGCAGCAGTTCCAGTCCGGGATCTCGACCAGGGCGAGACCGAGGGCCTCGCAGAGGGCCTCGGTGGATTCAGCGAATTCGCGGCCGGTAGAGGCCGCCGAGCAGCCAGGGAAGTAGGCGATGGTCATTTCGGAGCCTCACCCCCGTGGTTGGGGGCGGACGGGGCGGGCGCGGACGCCCCCTCTACCTTCAGCCCCTCCTTGATTAAGCGCCGGACTTCGGCGCTGCCTTTCACGTACTCCGGGAAAAGGTTGAGCTTGCCCTTGGCGAAGAGCTTCATGCCGAGGGCGATATCGTCGAAGAACTTGTGAGTGCGAAGCTTGAGCAGGCCGACCATGCCGATCTCGTAGTTGCGGCCCAGGACGCCGACGGTGTCCATGAAGGACTGATGGAAGGCG
Organism: Candidatus Zipacnadum vermilionense; assembly: GCA_029821755.1. GTDB lineage: Bacteria > Armatimonadota > Zipacnadia > Zipacnadales > Zipacnadaceae > Zipacnadum > Zipacnadum vermilionense. Next base: position 71,653 of record JALGSV010000022.1, read on the forward strand.
GCGATCTCCGGGGCGGCCTTCGTGCGGCCCTCGGCGTAAGCCAAGCTGGTGAGGGCTTTCATAACATGGCACAGGTCCAGGCCCTTGGGGCAGCGGGCGGCGCAGGTCTGGCACCCGGCGCAGCACCAGATGGTGCGGCTATCGAGCACCAGGTCGCGCAGGCCGCACTGGGCGGCGCGCATGACCTGCGAGGGGGTCAGGTCCATCTCCTCCAGGACCGGGCAGCCGGCGGTGCACTTGCCGCATTGGTAGCACTTGCGCACGTCCTCGCCCGACAGCTCGCAGAGCTGGTCGATGAAGTCGGGCTGCGCCTCGATGGCTTTGTCTTTCTCCAACACACGCATGGCTATGAGCTTCCTGAGACGCGCGTCAGCCGCGGGGGGGAGTTGGGGAATGACAAACAGTAAGTGATAGATGATAGAGGGGAGAGAGGAGTGACACGCGGGGTGGCGGGTCACAGATTCCCTGCTTACCATTCATCGATTGCCGCTCCGCAATCCGCCGTCCGGCGGCTGTGTGAGACCTGCTCATTATACTATACCGCGGGGGTGGCTGTCATGCGCATGTGACCGTAATCACGAGGAGGCGGCGGGAGCGCGCAGGAGGATGTTGGAGCGATGGCGAAGAAAATCCGAGCAGGAAGGGTATGCGAGGAGGTCTGCCCATGGCGGTGTTTGCCAACCACGCGCATCTGAAGCCCGCGGAGATCATGCCGGAGGCGACTCTGGACAATCTGCTGCGGCTGATGGAGGAATGCGGCCTGGACCGGGTGGTGTGCTTTGCGCCCTTTGCCGGGCCGGCGGTGGAGGTGGGGATTACTGATCCGAACCGCTGGCTGGCCGAGCAGATCGAGGGGCGGCCGGAGCTGTTGGGGTTTGCGACCTTCAACCCGGTGGCGCCCGAGTCGGTGCCGGGCCTGGCGCGAGCCCGGGAGCTGGGACTGCGCGGGGTGAAGCTGCATCCGGCGGTGGACCAGTTCGATGTCTGCGACCCGCGAGCGATGGAGTTCTACGCAGCAGCGGCGGAGCTGGGGATGCCGCTGGACTTCCATACCGGGGTGCATGCCTCGCGGCTGCGGGACTGGGAGATGCTGAAGTTTGACGACCTCGCTTGGGACGTGCCGCAGGCGCGGATCATCCTCGAACATATGGGGAGCCGGCCCTTCTTCAGCCGGACGCTGGCGGTGATCGGGAATCACCTGCATCCGGAGGGGCCGCAAGTCTTTGCCGGGGCCACCACCTGCCTAAACCCGGATATTCCCCTGTGGTACCTGGGAGCCGAACGGATCGAGGAAGTCGCGCGTCTGCTGGGCAAAGAGGTACTGATCTACGGGCTGGACTTCCCCTTCAATAGCGCCGAGGTCATCCGCCGGGAGCTGGAGATGTACCGGGCGATGGACCTGGGGGAGGGCGGGCAAGAGGCACTGCTGGGGGGGAATTTGGGGAGATTGCTGGGGGAGGAGTAGGGGCGGGCACACCGGACGAGTCCGGTAGGGCGCGGGCTCCCGGCCCGTCACGTAAGCCGTATATTCATGCGCCTCTGCGACGGACGAGGACGCCCGTCGTACCCCTAGACCAACACAATCCGAGCCCGCGCCCCACAGGAGAAGTGGTAGCCATGTCTCAACTGAAGAGCAACCTGAGCCGTATCGTGCAGGAGACGCCGGCGATCGACGTGCATAGCCATCAGGGGACCAGCGGGGTGTGGCAGGCGCGGAGCCTGTGGGAGATACTGTCATACCACTGGCTGGGGGCCGATTTGCGCTGCGCGGGCTGTCCCCAGGAGATCTTCTCCGCGGAGGACATGGACCCGCGCGACCGGGTGCGGGAGGCGGCCAAATGGTCCGGACTCACGCGCAATACCGTGAACCACTGGTGCTTCATGAACCTCGCGCGGGACCTGTACGGCTTCCGCGATTCTTTCCTGGACGAGACCAACTGGGAGTGGCTGGCCGACGCGGTGGACGAGAAGATCGGTGACCCGCAGTGGGAGGCGCAGGTGCTGAACCAGGCGGGGGTGGAGCAGGCCTCGGCGCCGTATCATAGTCCGGCGCGCCTGTCGGAGCGATACTTCCCCTACGAGTACGGGGAGTACCTGTTCTGCCCGGGGATGGGGCGCAGCGCGCAGGAGTGCCTGACGAAGATAGGCGGGCGGATTGACTCGGCGGAGTCGCTGGCCCAGGCGATCAAGGAGAACCTGCAGTTTCTGGTGACGGGCCATGGCATCCGGGCGCTGCACGTGTGGGTGCCACTGACGTGGACCTATACGCCGGTGGAGGCGGGGCGGGCGGAGGGCATCCTGCACAAGAACCTGGCCAACGTACGCCTGGAGCCGGGCGAGCAGGATGCGCTAGTGTCATTCACGGCCGACTGCACGGCCGCGGTGTGTGGCGAGTTGGGGATCGTAGTGCAACTGTTCTGCGGGTCGCTGACGTTGGAGGAGGGCGGGCCGCAAGTGAGCGTGTACCGGCCGGAATGGCTACGGGCGCTGGCGCCGTTCTTCTCCAAGCACAACAAGACGCAGTTCGACCTGTTTCTGGCCACGCGGTCGCTGAGCCACGAGGCGGCGGTGCTGGCGCGCAACTACCCCAACCTGTGGGTGTCGGGGGCGTGGTGGCAGGCCTTCACGCCCAGCACGCTGAGCGAGTTCTTCCGCGACCGGCTGGAAATGCTGCCGATGAACAAGTGGAACGCCTTCTACTCCGATGGGTACTGCGTGGAGTGGGTGTACGGCAAGTCCACGCTCACGCGGAACCGCCTGGCCCTGGCGCTTAGTGAGCTGGTGGAGGAGGGCCTGGCCACCGAGGACACGGCGGAGGAGATGGCGCGGAAGGTGCTGTACGAGAATCCCAAGAGGTTGTACCTGGGGGAGGGGGCGTGCAGGTAGGGGAGCCCCAGCGTTGGCTCCGGGTCGCGCTCGGGGGACAGACTTCGTCGGTGTGCCTTCTGTTGCTTACGTCTTCCGGCCCGCCGCTAGCGCCTACCCACACGCGTGCTCTTGCCGGAAGATCGCCCAGAAAAGGATCCACGGGTCGAGCATGTAGTCGCCTCCCTGTTCCAGCACGCGGAAGTTGAAGTGGCTGTGCTCGAAGTCGCCGACGAAGACGCCGGCACCGGTGGCGTAGGGAGTGCCCGCGGGCAGCGGGGTCCGCTCCGGCACCAGCATCTCGATCTGGTGCGCGCTCTGCAGCCACCACTCCGAGCCATCCGCCCAACGGCGCCGGCCGCGCCAGCGATTGTTATTGAAGCCGGCCGCGGTGGAATGCACCAGATAGTGATCGTCGAGGGCGATCGGCGCGGTCAGCACGGTGCCCGCCGGCATGTTGAGGTCCAGTCCGCAGTGGGCGGCGATGCCTCCATACGGTCCCATCCAGCAGTCCTCGCCGTGGTAGCAGTCGCCAATGTTTAGCTGTCCCGCCGCGTGGGGGTACCAGGGGTGCAAGGGCTCTGGGCAGAGGGGAAGGTGGGCCTCGTGCACTACGAAGCGAGCCGCATGGTCGGGCGCGCACAGCAGTCCGCCGCGCCAGTCCTTCTCCACCATGAAGCCGCCCGCCTGCGTGAAAATGCAGGTGGCCGCGTCGAACCACAGGTGCATACCGTCGATCTCCCAGGGCTCGTAGAAGCTGGCCTGGGTACCCACTTCGCGCCGCAGGTCGTAGTCGTGCCCGTTGACCCGGAGGGCGCACGAGAAGGCATAAGCCGAGATGTCGCCACGGCCATGGCCGGTGTCGCTGTTGCCGTAGCTGGTGTAGTCGCGGGCGATGACCTCCGCGGAAGTATCAAGCAGCGTCATCTCCCAGGCTCCGCCCTGTGACCGAGTGAAGCGGAGGGTCTCCCCGTGGTTCAGACCGAAAGGGGTGAGGGTCGGTTTTGACGTGCGCAGTAGCATGCCGGTCCTCCTTCGCGTCGCCCGGCGCCAGGGGAGGGGTCCGCTGGTGGGCACAGTTCGCTGACGCGGGCGGAGTGGGATCACAGTGCCGCGGTGGACACCGGGGACCTCGGCAGTCGGTCGCCGGCCAGGGAGCCCAAGCCCACGGGAACTAGTCGGTCAGTTGATTCGCCGTAACTACTCACCTTCCCCGCGTGGGCGCGTAAGCGCCTGGGAATGCGGGTGAAGGCGTCACACAATTTTCCCCCCCCCCCCCCACGATTGTCAAGGCTTTTGAGAAACTTATTGAGGGTCAAATGCGTCTATAACAGCGGACGGTCGCCTCACACTCGCCATCGCAGCCCAGGTCGCCACCGTGAC
>JALGSV010000023.1 GCA_029821755.1 Candidatus Zipacnadum vermilionense
GATCCAGCCGGTAGCGATGGAGGAGGGCCTGCGGTTCGCCATCCGCGAGGGCGGCCACACCGTAGGAGCCGGCGTGGTGACGAAGATACTCGAGGAGTAGGGAGCCTCCCCCCCGGCGCAGGCAGCCGTGCGTTGTCTCCTCCCGCAACGGGTAGGGACGGGGAGGGGCGCAAGCCGCAGGCGGCAAGGACGTATTGCTCAGAGGGACAGATCCTGTAGTAGCGGGAGCGCGAAAGAACATGGCGGCAGGGAGCAACATCCGCATCAAAATGAAGGCGTTCGACCACGAGTTGCTGGACCAGTCGTGCCAGCGGATCGTGGAGACGGCGGAGAAGACGGGCGCGCGCATCAGCGGCCCCATCCCGCTGCCGACGCGCAAGTATGTACACGCCATCGTCAAGCCGACGGCCCTGGGGCGCAGCAGCCGCACCATGGAGCACTACGAAATTCGCGTGCATAAGCGGCTGATCGATATCCTGGAGTCCAGCGGGCGGACCGTAGATGCCCTGATAAAGCTGGACCTGCCGGGCGGCGTGGATATTGCGATCAAGACGTCGCGGGGGTAGGGAAGCCTCATCCCCCCGCCCCCATCTCTCTCTGCGCACGCGGGCGTGCGCAAGCAGGAGATGGGGGAAGACGCGAGACGCAGACGGGGTGGAGGGGGACCGCGGGCCCTCAGCGTCACAAGTCACATCCCGCGCACCGGGGAGTTGTTGGTGCTACCGGAGAGCGACGGGCGGGGACGCCCGTCGTACTGCGCAGAGAGTAGTGGTGAAACGATGCCAGTAGGACTGCTAGGCAAGAAACTGGGGATGACCCGGATCTTCTCGCCGGAAGGCGAGGCGGTTTCGGTGACGGTTATTGAGGCCGGGCCGTGCGTGGTCGTGCAGCGCAAGACACAGGAGCGCGACGGCTACGAGGCGGTGCAGATCGGCTATGGAGAGCGGTCGCGAGCCCGTACCAACCAGCCGGAGACCGGGCACTTCGAGCGGCACGGGCTCTCCCCCAAGAAGCACCTCAAGGAATGGCGGCTGGTGGAGGGCGAGGACTATGAGGAGCGGCAGGAACTGAACGTGGCCATCTTCAGCGAGGGGCAGATCGTGGACGTCATCGGCACCTCCAAGGGCCGGGGCTTCGCGGGCGTCATCAAGCGCTATGGATTCAAGGGCGGACCGGCCCAGCATGGCTCCAAGGTGCACCGCTCGCCGATGTCCGGCGGCTCCACCGACGCAGCCCGGGTCTTCCCGGGCAAGCGGGGGCCCGGGCACATGGGGGCCAAGCAGGTCACAGTGCGGGGGCTGGACGTGGTGAAGGTCGATCCGGAGCGCAACCTGCTGGTAGTACGCGGCTCGGTTCCGGGGGCCAACGGTGGCCTCGTCGCGGTGCGGCCGAGCAAGAAGACCGTGAAGGGAAAGGGTTGAGCGGTATGCCGCAGGCCGCGGTCATGAATATGGCGGGAGAGGAAGTGACGCAGGTCGAACTCGACTCCCGGCTGTTCGATGTCGAGCCTAATATCGACCTGATGCACCAGGCCGTCCTCTACGTGGATAACCGGCGCGCACAACTGCGCGGATATGCGAAGTCGCGGAGCGAGGTGGTCATGTCGGGGGCCAAGGTGTACCGGCAGAAGGGCCTGGGGCGAGCGCGGCACGGAGACCGAGCGGCCGCAACTTTCGTTGGCGGTGGCCGAGCTCACTCCCCCAAGCGGGCCCGGGCACGGCTGCGGATGCCCCAGAAGATGCGGCGCAAGGCCCTGGCCTGCGCGCTGACCGCGCAACTGCGCAAGGGGCTGGTCCGCTTCGTGGACGATCTTCGCCCGGAGACGCTGGGCACCAAGGGGATGCGGTCGGGCCTGGAGGCCCTCCGCTGCAGCCGCGGCAAGACTATCGCCGTAGTGGGGCCGGAGGAATACTACGACGACGTGCTGGATAAGTCCTGCCGCAATCTCCCCAAGTTCATCCTGCGGCTGGCCCCGCACATCAACGTGCGCGACGTGCTGAACGCCGATCATATCATCATGTCGCAGGGCGCGCTGGCCCAGTTGGCTTGCGGGGAAGCGACCGGAGGTGAGATGGATGCTGACTAGCGACCAACTCAACTACTATCGCAGCATCCTGATCCAGCCGGTGATCAGTGAGAAGTCGATGGCGGCCAGCGAGGCGGAGCGCAAGTATCATTTCAAGGTGCACCCCAAGGCCAACAAGGTGGAGATTCGGCGCGCGGTGGAGGCCATCTTCAACGTGCGAGTCGAGTCGGTCAACACGCTGAACGTGCGGGGGAAGGCGCGGCGGCGGAGCTACCGGCATCGGATGGGGCGGACCGCGAATTGGAAGAAGGCCATCGTGATGCTGGCGCCAGGGGACCGGATTGATGTGATGACGGGGCAGTAGGTAGCCTCATCCCCTGTCCTCTCTACTTGCAGGAGAGGGGAAGTCGGACGCAGGCTTGAGAGCCTGTGCTACCCGGAGAAGAATTATGGCAACCAGACAGCACAAGCCGACCTCGCCCGGGGAGCGCTTTCATCAGTCGCTCGACCGGCGGGAGCTGGATAAGAAGGAACCGGAGAAGAGACTCCTACTGCCGACCAAGTCCAAGGCGGGGCGCAATAACCAGGGCCGGATCACCACCCGGCACCAGGGCGGTGGCCACAAGCAGCGGCTGCGCATCGTGGACTTCAAGCGCAGTAAGGACGGCATTCCGGCCAAGGTGGCGGCGCTCGAGTACGATCCAGGGCGCTCGGCCTTCCTGGCCCTGCTGTTCTACGCCGATGGCGAGAAGCGGTATATCCTGGCGCCGCAGGGCGTGAAGAAGGGTGACGTGCTGCTCTCGGGCGAGGCGGTGCAGCCGCGGGTGGGTAACTGCCTGCCGCTGGGGCGCATCCCTGTCGGTACCCTGGTGCACAACGTCGAGCTGACCCCAGGTCGGGGTGGCCAGATGGTGCGGGGGGCCGGGTCGGCGGCGCAAATTGTGGCGCGCGAGGGCAACTACGTCACGTTACGGCTGCCCTCCGGCGAGATGCGGATGGTCGCCGGCAAGGGGCGGGCAACCATCGGTCGCGTGGGTAACCTCGACCACCAGAACATCCAGGACGGCAAGGCCGGCCGCAAGCGTTGGCGGGGCGTACGCCCGGCGGTGCGGGGTGTCGCCATGAACCCGGTGGACCATCCGCACGGCGGCGGAGAGGGCAAAGCCCCCATCGGCATGCCCTCGCCGGTCAGCCCCTGGGGTTGGAAGACACTGGGGCGCAAGACGCGGAAGAAGAACAACCCGTCCAACAAGTGGATCGTGCGGGGGAGGAAGTCGGAGCGCGGCTAGGGAGGCCTTTCCCTCGGTCCCCTCCCAGCGCCCCTGGCGGTGCCGGGGGCTAGGGAGAGCGGGAGCTGTGGGAGCGCGCGCCCCGGGGTAGTTCAGTTTAGCGGATAGTCGCTTAGTAAGGGGAACCAGTACATGGCCAGATCAATGAAGAAGGGGCCGTACGCTGAGGAGAAGCTGCTCCTCAAGGTAGAGAAGGCGCAGGCGAGCGGCGACGAGCGGATCATCAAGACGTGGTCCCGGCGGTCGACGATCTTCCCGGAAATGGTGGGTCTGACCATCGCCGTCCATGACGGCCGGCGGCACGTGCCCATCTACATCACCGAGAATATGGTGGGCCACAAACTGGGCGAGTTCAGCCCGACACGGACGTATCGCGGGATGCGGCCGGGCAGGCGAGAGCGGTCAACAGGCGGCGCCCCACGGAGGTAGACTGACGCTCTGCCCCCCCTGCGCACGGGGATGTGCGCTGAGCAGGAGAGGTGGAGACGAGGACGCGAGCGGGGAAATCGGCGCCACGTGGAGACAGGCTGAGCAGCCTGAGCAGCCTGTGCTACCGGGAGAGAGAATCATGGACGTCAAAGCGACATCAAAGTGGATACGAACGGGGCCGCGGAAGCTACGGCGGTATGCGGACCTGGTGCGGAATGAGCCGCTGGACCGGGCGCGGGGCCTATTGCATGTGGCCGCTTCGCCGGCGGCCCAGACACTGCTCAAGTGCCTGGATTCGGCGGTGGCCAACGCGGAGAACAACCACGGGCTGGATGCCGAGGATCTGCGGATCAAGGCTATGCAGATTGACGGCGCGATGAAGATTCCTCGGCTGCGCCCGCGGGCGCGCGGACGGGCCGACCGTTACTATCACCGGACCTGCCACGTCACCGTGGTAGTGACCGACGAGGAGGCCGCCTAGGCCTCGCAGGGAGCACGATGAACCGTGCCCCCACACAGCCGGCACTGTAGCCGGCGGGGAGTGAACTGAATGGGTCAGAAAGTACATCCCTACGGTTTTCGCCTGGGCATCATCCGCAAGGCACGGAGCCGCTGGTTTGCCGAGGGGCGGAAGTACCGCGATCAACTGCTTGCCGACGTGTCTATCCGCAAGTTCATCACGGATACCCACCGCAACGCCGGGATCTCCGACGTGATCATCGAGCGCAGTGCGGAGAACACCAGTGTAACTGTGCAGACGGCGAAGCCCGGGATCATCATCGGTCGGGGCGGGCGCGATGTGGACCTACTACGCCAGACGATCGAGAAGAACATAGGCGGCCGAGTGCGGCTGAATGTGGAAGAGACTCCCGACCCGGACACCAACGCGCAATTGGTGGCGGAGAACATCGCCTCGCAAATCGAGCGGCGCGTCTCGCACCGGCGGGCCATGCGGCAGGCAGTGGAGCGTGGCATGCGCGCCGGGGCTCAGGGGATGCGTGCGATCATCTCGGGCCGGCTGTCGGGCGCGGAAATCGCGCGCTCGGAGAGCGTGGGGCCCATGGGGCGGGTGCCGCTGCATACGCTGCGAGCGGATGTGCAGTACGGTATCGCCGCCGCGCGAACTGCCTACGGGCCGATCGGCGTGAAGGTCTGGGTGTACAAGGGCGAGATTCTGCCCCCGCGCAAGGGTGAGCGTCGGGTTACGACAGGCGAAGAGGGCGTAACGGCGGAGGATTGGGAGCGCGTGGCCGCGGCCCAGCGGGGGCGGGGCCAGCAGTCGGAGGAGGCAGCCGGCGGGCCCGCCCCGGAGGCAGCCGTGCCCGCGGAGCCGGTGGCCGAGCCGGCCGTGGCAGCAGCCCCGGCGGAGGAAGCTGCGGTGGCGGAGGCCCCCAAGGAGGTCGCGCCGGAGGCGGCAGCAGCCCCGGCGGAGGAAGCTGCGGCGGCGGAGGCCCCCGCGGTGGCCGAGCCGGCCGTGGCAGTAGCCCCGGCGGAGGAAGCTGCGGCGGCGGAGGCCCCCAAGGAGGCCGCGCCGGAGGCGGAGGCGGCTGCGCAGGAGGAGAAGTAGTATGTTGATGCCGAAGCGTTTGAAATATCGCAAGCACCACCGTGGGCGCATGGTTGGCAAGGCCAAGGGCGGCAGCAGCCTCAACCAGGGCGAGTTCGGTCTGCAGGCGCTGGACTGCTGCTGGATGACCGCGCGGCAGATCGAGGCGGCTCGCGTAGCTATGACCCGGCACGCGCAGCGTGGCGGCAAGATCTGGATTCGCGTTTTCCCTGACAAGCCGGTGACCGCCAAGCCGCTGGAGACCCGCCAGGGCAAGGGCAAGGGCGCCGTGGACCACTATGTGGCCGTGGTTAAGCCGGGCCGGATCATGTTCGAGATGGCGGGGGTATCGGAGGACGTCGCGCGCGAAGCCATGCACCTGGCCGCCCGGAAGCTGCCCATCCCTACCCGATTCGTCACGCGGGAGGAGTAATCATGCCGGATAACGCGACCAGCACTCGAGATTTCATGGAACAGATCAAGCAGGCACCGGAGGCGGAACTGGTGGCGCGCAAGCGACAGATCAGCGAGAGCCTGTTCAACTTGCGCTTCCGCCTGGCCTCCGGGCAGGTCGAGGACCCCAAGCGCCTGCGGAAGTATAAGAAGGCCATCGCCCGGATCAACACGGTCCTGCGGGCGCACGAGCTAGCCGGGAGAGGGGAGTAGCCATGAGCCAAGAGCGCAACACGCGGCGCACGCTGCAGGGCGTGGCAGTCAGCGATAAGATGGACAAGACCGCCGTGATCAGGATCGAGCGCCTGACTCGCCACCCCCTGTACGGGAAGGTGACCAAGCGGGCCCGGACCTTCAAGGCGCATGACGAGAAGAACGAGTGCCGGGTGGGCGACCTGGTTACCATCGTCGAATGCCGGCCGATCAGCAAGGGCAAGTCGTGGCGGGTAGTGGAGATTGTGGCCCGGGAGAAGTAGCGGCGGAGGCTGAGCGGCCGCTCAACGGCGGCTCCGAGCGTGGGCATCGGGCTCGCGCCGCGCGGAACGGAAGATGAGAGCCTATCTGTGGACCGGAGGCTTTGACAGTGCCGGAATTCGCAAGCGACAAGATCAGGAACCTCGCGGTGACGGGCCACCGGGGCTGTGGGAAGACGACGCTGGTGGAGGCTTTGCTCTTTGCCACCGGCGCCCTCGAGCGGCGCGGAAGCGTGGAGGACGGCACCGCTACCACCGACTTCGAGCCGGAAGAGAAGGAGGGCGGGCTGTCCATCAACCCGGCCCTGGCCAACTGCCGGTACGAAGGCGTCAAACTCAACCTGGTGGATACCCCGGGTTACGCCGAGTTCGTGGGCCAGGCGGTGCCCTGCCTGTGGGTGACCGAGACGGTGCTCCTGGTCGTGGATGGGGTGGCCGGTGTTGAGGTGCATACGCGCCGCATGTATACGATGGCTCGAGAGATGGGGCTGTCGGTGATGGCGATGGTAAGCAAGCTGGACAAGGAACGGTCCGACTTCGCCGCGGCCGTGTCCGGGATGAAAGAAGCCCTGCCCGGCGCGGAGTTCGTGCCAGTGCAGATGCCGTTGGGGGAGGAGAGCTCCTTCCAGGGCGTGGCGGACCTGCTGGCGATGAAGGCTTATCTGGGCGACAGCATGTCGCCGGTGGAGATTCCGGGTGAATTCGCCGAAGAGGCGGCCGAGGCGCGCTTGTCCCTGGTGGATGCGGTGGCCGCTACCGACGATGACCTGACCATGACCTACCTGGAGAACGACACGCTCTCCGATGAGGAACTAACCCAGGGCCTGCAGACGGCTGTTCGCGAGGGAAAGCTGGTGCCGGTCCTGGCCTGCTCGGCGGAAGGCGGCCTGGGCGTAAGCGCGGCCCTGCAGGCGCTGACCCACCTGGCTCCCAGCCCGGTCACCCGCCAGCCGTGGCCCGCTACTGACGCTAAGACCGGCCAGGAGGTCACCGTCAAGGCCGACGAGGCCTTCGCGGCCGTGGTCTTCAAGACAATGAGCGACCCCTACGTGGGGCGGATCAGTCTGCTGCGCGTGGTCGCGGGGACGGCCCAGGCCGACGCGACCGTGACCAACGCCAACACCGGCGGGCGGGAGCGCCTGGCCGGCCTGGCGACGATGGAGGGGCAAGAGACCTCCTCCGCCGGGACGCTGGCTACCGGGGACCTGGGCTGCGTGAGCAAGCTAGAAGACACGGTCACCGGCCACACCCTTTGCGATCCCAAGCGCGTGGTGGCTGTCCCCATGCCGCCGATCCCCGAGGGGATGCACGGCGTGGCCTTGGTGGCGGCGACGCGAGCCGATCAGGACAAGCTCTCGCAGGCGCTGGGCCGGGTGGCAGAGGAGGACGTAGGCTTCACCTACAAGCGCGATCACGAGACCGGAGACCTGGTGGCCCACGGTATGGGGCCGCTGCACGTGGACCTGTCTATCAAGCGCCTGAAGCGCAAGTTTGACGTAGCGGTAGACCAGAAGCCGCCGCGCATCCCGTACCGCGAGACCATCAGGAAGAGGGTCGAGGTGCAGGGGCGTCACAAGAAGCAGACCGGCGGGCGCGGGCAGTTTGGCGACGTCAAACTCTACGTCGAGCCGCAGGAGCGCAGCGCGGGGTTCGAGTACGTGGACCAGGTCGTCGGCGGCTCCGTGCCGCGTAACTTCATCCCGGCGGTGGAGAAGGGCGTCCTGGACGTAATGGAGCGGGGCATCGTCGCCGGTTACCCGGTGGTGGATATCAAGGTCACCATCTACGACGGCTCGACCCACCCAGTGGACTCTTCCGAGCAAGCCTTCCGTATGGCCGGGCAGATTGGGATGCGCAAGGCGCTGGAGGAAGCCGGCTCGATTCTACTGGAGCCCATCGCCATCGTGGAAGTCACCACACCGGAGACCATCACTGGCGACATCATGAGCGATCTGAACAGCAAGCGCGGACAGATTCTGGGGATGGACAGCATCGGCGGCGGGATGCAGACAGTGAAGGCGCGGCTCCCGGTGGCCGAGTTGGCTTCCTACGCGGGCGACCTGCGGTCGATCTCGCAGGGACGGGCCAGCTACACCGTGGAGTTCTCGCACTACCAGGAAGTGCCGCGCGAGTTGGCCGAACGGGTCACGGCGGAGGCCAAGAAGGCGCAGGAGGAGAGGGGATAGCCTCCCCGCGCCATGCGGACAGAAGAGGAAGCAGACCATGATTCAGACCGAGAGCAGATTAAAGGTTACCGATAACTCCGGGGTACAAGAAATCATGTGCATCCGAGTCATGGGCGTCGGGCGGAAGCGGTGGGGCAGCTTGGGGGACGAGATCGTCGCTACCTCCAAGCAGGTCACGCCGCAGAGCCCCATCGCCAAGGGGACGGTGCTGCGAGCGGTGATCGTGCGCTGCCGGCAGGCGGTGCGACGCTCGGATGGAAGCGAGATTCGCTTCGACGACAACGCCGCGGTCATTATTGATACTGCGGGCAACCCGCAGGCCACCCGCGTGTTCGGGCCGGTCGCCCGGGAGCTGCGCGACAAGGCGTATATGAAGATCATCTCTCTGGCCCCCGAGGTCGTGTAATCGCGGGCGCGCGGAAGTGAAACGAACATGGCCAATAAGTACGAGCACAATCATCCGCTGGATATCAAGAAGGGCGACGAGGTCTTGGTCCTGGTGGGCAAGGACGCCTCCTACAAAGGGCACCAGAAGCGCGGTAAGGTCATCGGGGCCCTGCCGCGGGAGGGCCGCCTGCTGGTGGATGGGGTCAATCTCATCAAGCGCGCCGTGCGCCAGACCCAGCGCGCGCGCCAGGGCGGGATCATCACCAGCCCGGGGAACATCGACCGCTCCAACGTCATGCTCATCTGCCCGCAGTGTGACAAGCCTACCCGGGTGAACCACCGGATCAATGAGCGGAGTGAACGGGTGCGGGTGTGCAAGAAGTGTAAAAAGGACGTGGATTAGCCCGCCCCACGCGGAGGAAGCCGAGCCGCAGGGCGGCGGAAAGCGCCGACCTTGAAGGCGGCTAGTGAAAGCGAAGGCAAGGGACATGGAAACGCCGTATAGGCCGCGACTGAAAGAAAAGTATGAGCAGGAAGTACGCCCGGCGCTGATGGAAACGTTGGGGTACAAGAACGTCCACCAGGCGCCGATGCCGACCAAGGTCTGCATCAGCATGGGCGTCAGTGAGGCCGGCACCAATCTCGACACGCTGGAGAAGGCGCTCAAGGAAGTAGCCCGCGTCATCGGCCAGCAGCCCTGCATCACCCGGGCCAAGCGCTCGGTCGCCAACTTCGGGGTGCGCCAGGACCAGGCGGTGGGCCTGCGGGCCACGCTGCGTCATGACCGGATGTGGGAGTTCCTGGATCGCCTGTTCTCTATCGCCATCCCGCGTATCCGCGACTTCCGGGGCCTGCCCCGGGAGTCCATGGACGGGCGCGGCTCGTACAGTATGGGCATCACCGACCTGCTCATCTTCCCCGAGTTGAACTATGACGACGTGGAGAAGACGCGGGGTCTGCACATAACGATCACGACCTCGGCCAAGACCGACGAGGAGGGCCGGGAGTTGCTGGAGCGGCTGGGATTGCCGCTGAAGCGGGTGGAGTAGAGGAGGCCTCATCCCCCTGCCCTTCTCTCCTTGCAGGAGAGGGTTGCGTAGAGTGGAGGGGCACCATCGTAGCGACAGACAGTTGCCAGGAGGCAAAGGTAAGTGGCCAAGAAATCGCTGATAGCCAAGCAGAAGCGCGAGCCCAAGTTTTCCAGCCGCCGGTATAGCCGCTGCCACATCTGTGGTCGGTCGAAGGCGTACATGCGGGCCTTCGGGATGTGTCGCATCTGCTTCCGGGAGAATGCCCAGGCAGGCAACATCCCGGGTCTGACCAAGTCCAGTTGGTAGGGAGCAGAGGCGAGGCTGCTTCTATACTTCTAGGTGAGGTGTCGAGGGAATGGCACAACGCAGCAGTAAGAGACCGAAGCCGGCAGTGCGGCGCAAGACGGTACGGACCAAAGCCCCGGCCGTGACCGATCCCATCGCCGATATGCTCACGCGCATCCGCAACGCCGCTATGGCCCAGCACGTGGACGTTAACGTGCCCGTGTCGAAGATGAAGATGGAAATCGCTTCCATCCTGCATCGCGAGGGGTATATCCGCGGATTCCAGCTGGTGGATCGCGGGCGTATGCTGCGCATCCGGCTCAAATACGATGCCAACCGCCGTCCGGTCATCAACGGACTCAAGCGGGTGAGCACGCCGGGTCGCCGCGTGTACGCTGGGCGGGAGAACCTCCCGCGCGTGCTGGGCGGCATGGGCGTAGCCATCGTTTCGACCAGCAGGGGTATTATCACTGGCCGGGAGGCCCAGCATGAGGGCGTAGGCGGCGAGGTTGTGGGGATTGTGTGGTAGGGAGGCCTCGGCCCCCTGCTCCCCTGCCCCAGATGGGGAAGGGGGAGCTGAGAAGGAGCGGTTGCGATGTCCCGGATAGGCAAGAAACCGATACCGCTGCCTGACAAGGTCAGCGTACAAGTGGAATCTGATAACCACGTGAAGGTCACCGGCCCGCGCGGAGAACTGTCGGCCGTGTTCTCGCCGGATATGAAGATTGAGGTTAGCGAAACCGAGGCCCTCGTGTCTCGGCCCACCGACAGCAGTCAGCATCGGGCGATGCACGGTCTGGTGCGATCGCTGCTGGCCAACATGGTCACCGGTGTGAGCAAGGGCTTCGAGAAGAAGCTGCAGATCGTGGGCGTCGGCTACCGCGCGGAGTTGGACGGCACACGGCTGCGAGTGCGCGTGGGCTACTCCCACGACGTGATAGTGGAGCCCCCGCCGGGTCTGGAACTGGCCATCGAGGGCAATGCCACCATCGTGGTGCGAGGCAACGACAAGGCGGCCGTCGGGCAACTCGCGGCCAACATCCGGGCCATCCGCAAGGTAGAGCCTTACAAGGGCAAGGGCATCAGGTATGAGGGCGAGAGGGTGCGCCGCAAGGCCGGTAAGCAGGCCAAGATCGGCGCATAGCGCAGAGCTGGGGTACGGCAGGCGTCATCCGCGCCGAGGGACAGGACGGGCGAGGACGCCCGTCCCAGCGGGAAGAGACAGCGAGGTGCTTGACAGTGAGCGTTGAACGAGATAGAAGGGTGGCCCGGACGCGGCGACACCTGCGGGTGCGGCGGAAGGTCGTAGGCAGCGCCGAACGGCCGCGCCTGTGCGTGTACAAGAGCGTGCGGCATGTCTACGCGCAGCTTATCGACGATACGGCGGGCAAGACAGTAGCGACGGCCTCTACGTGCGAGAAGGCCCTGGCGGAGGGGCTGAGCAGCACCAAGGACACCGCGGCCGCGGCGGCCGTAGGTAAAGCCGTCGCCGAGCGGGCCCTGGCGGCGGGGCTCAAGCAGGTGGTATTCGATCGGGCCGGATGGCCCTTTCATGGGCGGATCAAGGCCCTGGCGGACGCGGCGCGGGAGGCGGGGCTGGAACTCTAGGAGGCCTCACC
Organism: Candidatus Zipacnadum vermilionense; assembly: GCA_029821755.1. GTDB lineage: Bacteria > Armatimonadota > Zipacnadia > Zipacnadales > Zipacnadaceae > Zipacnadum > Zipacnadum vermilionense. The sequence continues at coordinate 11,725 of JALGSV010000023.1, forward strand.
CCCTGTCCTCTCCGTTGCAGGAGAGGGCGAGATGGTAGGAGGGGCGTCCTCGCCCCTTCCTCCGGAGCGACGGGCGAGGACGTGGCTCGCACCGGTCGGCGCAGGAGATAAGTAATGGCAAAGTCACTCTTAGTAAAGCAGACATCTGGCACCATCGGCGCGCAGACCCAGCACAAGCGCACTATCAAGGCGCTGGGCTTAGGGCGCATCGGCAAGACCCGGCAGTTGCCGGATAACCCGTCGGTGCGAGGGATGTTGCACCATGTGCGGCATCTGGTGGAGGTTACCGAGGAGTAGGAGCGCATTGGTGGCGCCCGAGCGACGGACCAGCATACCCGTCGTACCGAGGAACAGAAGATGAAACTCACTGATCTCAGACCCAACAAGGCGCGGACCGGCAGCCCCAAGCGGATAGGGCGGGGACATTCCGCCGGCCAGGGCAAGACCTGTGGCCGGGGGCAGAAGGGGCAGAAGTCCCACACCAACATCAAGCCCGGCTTCGAGGGCGGTCAGACCCCGCTGTTCCAGCGCATCCCCTCGTTGCGCGGCCAGAGCAACAAGGCCCACAACATCGGCATGTTCCGCAAGGAAATCGCCGTGGTCAACGTGGAGAGCCTCAACCGCTTTGAGGCCGGCACGGTGGTGGATGTGGACCTGCTCCTGGCCACGCGCGTGGTGCGCAAGCGGGAGGACGGCATCAAGATTCTGGGCGGGGGCAAGCTTGATCGTGCGCTGACCGTGCAAGCGCATGCCTTTAGCGCCTCGGCGCGGGCGGCTATTGAGCAGGCGGGCGGCACCGCCGAGGTGATCGGGCAATGAAAGAGCGCCTGGCGGCGCTGGCACAGGCTCTGAAGCTGCCGGATGTGCGCAAGCGCATCCTGTACGTCTTCATGATGTTCGCGGTCTATGTGGCTTGCGCGCACGTCCCCCTGCCCGGCATCGACCACAAGGCCCTGGCCGATTTTTTCGGGAAGGGCGGGCCGCTCGGCGGCCTAGGGGATCTGATGAATGCCTTCAGTGGCGGCTCGCTGAAGCGGTTCTCGCTGCTGGCCCTGGGCATCATGCCCTACATCAACGCCTCCATTATCTTCCAGCTTCTGGTCATGGCGATCCCTTCGCTGGAGGCGCTGCAGAAGGAAGGCGAGTGGGGCCGGCGCAAGATCACCAAATGGACGAAATATTTGACCGTGGCCCTGGCCCTCCTGCAAGGGGCAGGCATGATCACCATGTTCCGGCAGGCCAACGCCTTCCCCGGCGGCACCAGGGACATGGTGTTCAGCGTCCTGATGATGACCGCGGGCACCGCCTTCCTAATGTTCATCGGCGACAAGATCACCGAGAACGGTATCGGGCAGGGCGTAAGTCTGATCATCTTCGCTGGCATCATGACCAGCATGCCGACCGACCTGGTCCGCACTGCCGCCATCTGGAGGGCCGGGCAGATCACCATCGCCAACCTGTTGCTGCTGGCGGCCATCTTCTTGGGCACCATCTACGTGATCGTGCTATTCCAGCAGGCGCAGCGCAAGATTCCCGTGCAGTACGCTAAACGCATCCGCGGGAACCGTACCTACGGCGGGCACACCAGTTACCTGCCGCTGAAGGTCAACCAGGCGGGGGTCATCCCCATCATCTTCGCCATCGCTGTGGCCATGTTCCCGGGGACGTTGGCGCAGGTGTTCCAGATTCAGAGCGTGAAGGACTTCTTGACGAACGTCCTGCACCTGTCCCAGGACACCGTCGGCGGCGCGGTATCGACGCTGCTTCAGTGGACGCAACCGGGACAGTCGGTGGCGGCCAGCTTATTCTACTTTGCGCTGGTGGTCATCTTCACGTACTTCTATACCGCGGTTACCTTCAACCCGGAGCAGATTGCGGAGAATCTGCAGAAGAGCGGCGGAACGATCCCGGGCGTACGGCCGGGAGCCAAGACGCGGGACTACCTGGACCGCATCCTGTACCGGATCACCCTGGCCGGCGCGGTGTTCCTGGGCTGCATCGCACTGATGCAGTATTATGTCGGCAGCATCACTGGGGTTACCACCTTCAACCTGGTGGGCGGCACCTCCCTGCTGATCGTCGTCGGCGTGGCGCTGGACACCATGCAGCAGATCGAGGCGCAGTTGTTGATGAGGCACTATCGGGGGTTCCTTTCGTAGGAAGCCTCACCCTTCGGCCCCCATCTGCGCACATTCCGTGCGCCTTACGAGAAAGGGGCAGCGGAAACGGAGCGCAGCGTGGACAAGTACAACATTATCCTACTGGGGCCGCCGGGGGCGGGTAAGGGGACGCACGCTGAGGCGTTGAAACGCGAATTCGGCGTGGAGCACATCTCCACCGGCGACATGCTGCGGGCGGCCGTGGCCGAGGGGACCGAACTGGGGCGGCAGGCCAAGCAGTATATGGACGCCGGGAAGCTGGTGCCGGATGAGGTCGTCATCGGCATCGTCCGGGAACGGCTGAGCGCCAACCGGCTGGACCGGGCGCTGTTTGACGGCTTCCCGCGGACCCCGGCCCAGGCTGAAGCGCTGGAGGAGGTAGCCGTGGAGGTGCTGCTGCCTGCGGCTGTCGTCATCTACCTGCAGGTCAGCGACGAGGAGGTCGTCTTGCGGCTCAGTGGGCGGTTGCAGTGCCGCAAGTGCGGGGCCATCTACAACACGCGCTACGACCAACTGGAGTCCGGGAGCCAGTGCCCCTCTTGCCAGGGGGAGATCTACCAGCGCGACGACGATCAGGCCGAGGCGATTCTCCAGCGGCTGCGGGTCTATCGCGAGCAGACGGCGCCGTTGATTGACTACTACCGGAAGCGAGGACAACTGGTCGAGGTGCAAGCGGAGGGCAGCACTATCGAGGCCATCTCGGCCGAAGTGGCGGCCGCCGTTCGTGGCGCCGCCGGCTAATCACCATGCGATCACGAGGCAACCTCCGGGTGATCCGCAAGACGCCCGGCGAGATAGAGACGATGCGGGAGGCGGGGCGGATTCTCGCCCGGGTGCTCCAGGAAATCGTGGCCGCCGCCCAGCCGGGCGTGGCGACGGAGGAACTGGACAAGATAGCGCGGGCGCGCCTGAGGGAAGCAGGGGCGGAGCCCTCCTTCCTGGGCTACCGGGGCTACCCGGCGGCGATTTGTGTGGAGATGGAGGACATCGTCGTCCACGGCATTCCGGGCAAGACGAAACTGGAGGCCGGGACCATCCTGGGGATGGACATGGGAGCGGTGTACCAGGGGTTCCAGGCGGACATGGCGGTGAGCATCCCGCTGGGCGCGGTGGATGCGGAGCGGCGGCGGCTGCTGGAGGTGACCGAACGAGCCCTGCAGGCGGGAATGCAGCAAGCGCGGGCGGGGCGGCGGCTGCGGGAGCTCAGCGCGGCAGTGCAGCAAGTGGCCGAGGCGGCCGGGTTCAGCGTGGTCCGGGACCTGGTCGGGCACGGGATTGGGCGGCAGATGCACGAGCCGCCACAGGTGCCCAACTTCGTGACCGAAGGGGCCTTCGCGGAGTACGATTTGCTGCTGCGGCCGGGGATGACCCTGGCTATCGAGCCGATGATCAACGCAGGCGAGCCGGCGGTGCGGGTGGACGGGGACGGCTGGACGGTGCGCACCGTGGACGGCAAGCCTTCGGCGCATTTTGAGCATACCGTGGCGGTGGGCCGCGAGGGGTCACAAATACTGACCTTGCCGTAAACGGCAGGAGGTTGTATGGCACGAGATAGCAGTAACAAGGAAGAGAAGCCGCGCGTCATCGGGGTCGTGAAGGAAAAACTCCCGAACGCGGCCTTCCGGGTGGAGCTGGAGAACGGGCACCTGGTGCTGGCGACTATCTCCGGGAAGATGCGCAAGCATTTCATCCGCATCATGGCCGGGGATAGGGTGGAGGTGGAGCTATCTCCGTATGACATTACGCGGGGACGCATAGTGTGGTTGCACCGGTAAGCAGGCGGCACGCCTGCAACCCACCCGCTGGCGCAGACGCCGGCAGCCCCTTGTGCTAGGCAGGACAGGGAGGCAGGCTTGGGTTCTCCGAGTGACCCGGTATGGACAGGCTGGAAAGCCTGGTCTCTTGAGTAGTACGCCCCACCGGGGGCCAGGAAGGCGATAGAGATGAAAGTGCAAGCCTCAGTCAAGAAGCGGTGCGATAAGTGCAAGGTGGTCAAGCGCCGAGGCGTAGTTCGGATCATCTGTGAGAACCCGCGGCATAAGCAGCGGCAGGGGTAAGAGCCTCACCCCCCCCCCTGCCCCTCGCGGGGGAGGGGGAGAGAGCGCAGCGGCGTGCGGTGTGCCATGAGTAGCTTACCGGCACAGCCAAGGAGGAGATGGGACGTGCCTAGAATTGCAGGGATAGACTTGCCCCGGGACAAGCGGGTGGAGATCGCCCTCACCTATATCTACGGGGTTGGCCGCAGCCGTGCTGTGGCGATTCTCCAGAAAACGGGCATCAACCCGGACACCCGGATGCGTGATATCACCGAGGAAGAGGCCGCGCGCCTGCGCGAGGTCATCGAGGCGGACTACACCATCGAGGGTGACCTGCGCCGTGAAGTGCAGGGCAACATCCAGCGGCTGATGGAGATTGGCGCCTACCGGGGCCTGCGGCATCGCCGGGGCTTGCCGGTGCGCGGGCAGCGGACGCGCACCAACGCGCGCACGCGGAAGGGCAAGCGCAAGACCGTGGCTGGCCGCAAGCGGGCGGCGATCTAGGCCATCCCACCCCGCCGCGCGGCGATGCCTTCGGCATCGCGCGCCGGGGACCCTCCCTAAGGGGAAGGCGGGGAGTGCCGGAGGCCATCATCCAGAAGTGCGCGCAGGGGCGACCTACCCACTAGAGGGGGCTCGTGGTCGCCCGCCGGGGAGTATCGGCGAGACGCCGGTGCCACCGGGAGAGCGGGGTGCATAGAGCCCTCGCCCTACAGGGGAACAGGCGAGAAAGCCTGTCCTCCAGACAGCGGAGGTATAGGATGCGAAAACCGAAGCAAGGGGTTGCGCGGCGGTCGAAAGCCAAGCGCCAGGTGCCGCAGGGCCGGGTCTACATTAGGTCGACCTACAACAACACCATCGTCACCATCACCGACCCGGCAGGCAATGCCTTGTGCTGGGCCAGCGGGGGGACCAACGACTTCTCCGGAAGCCGCAAGGGCACACCGTTTGCCGCACAGCTCGCGGCCCAGTCGGCGGCGCGGCGGGCGATGGACTACGGGATGCGGCGCGTGGACGTCTTCGTCAAAGGGCCGGGGAGCGGCCGCGAGACGGCCATCCGGGCGCTGCAGGCCGCGGGCCTGGAGGTGCGGCAGGTGAAAGACCGCACTCCCATTCCGCACAACGGCTGCCGCCCCAAGAAACGGCGCCGGGTGTAAGAGAGAGGCCGACTGTGTTCGTGAGATTCACAAAGGTGAGTGATATACATGGCGCGCTATAAGGGGCCGGTATGCCGGCTGTGCCGCCGAGCCGGACAGAAATTGCATCTCAAGGGTGCCCGCTGCATGGGACCCAAGTGCGCGATCGAGACGCACAACTCCCCACCCGGGACGAGGCGCGGGTCCATGCCGCAGCGTCGGCCTAGCGACTATGCGCTGCAGCTTCGGGAGAAGCAGCAGCTCAAGCAGTCCTATGGGATGCTGGAGAAGCCCTTCCGCCGGTACGTCCGGCGCGCGGCGCGCACCATCGGCGTCTCGGGTGAGGTGCTCCTGCAACTGCTGGAGCAGCGCCTGGACAACGTCGTCTACCGGGCGGGCCTGGCCACCAGCCGGCCGCAAGCTCGGCAGTGGGTTCGGCACCGGCATTTCGCCGTCAACGGCCGGACCGTGGATGTGCCCTCCTACCAGGTGCGCCCCGGTGAAGTGGTGGAAGTACGAGAGAAGTTCCGCACCTCCAGTCACCTGGTGGCCGCCAAGGAGTCCGGCGCCGCCGGCGGAAGCCTGTCGTGGCTGCGGGTGGAGCCGGAGCAGTTCAAGGTAGAGATCGTCAGCGTTCCGCTCCGGCAGGAGATCGAAGCGCCGGTGGATGAGACGGTGGTAATGGAGTTCTATTCGAGGTAAGGGGACGGCCCCTGGGAAGCCTCTTCATCAGCGTACGGGCGGCTGTCGGGCCACAAACGGCCCCAGAGCCACCCCTACAGACGGCAAGGAGCATAGAACATGCTGGAAGAGCTGGAACCGAAGATAACCGCCTTGCATCTGGAGCCCAAATACGGGAAGTTTGCGGTGGAGCCGCTGGAACGGGGTTTCGGGCACACCTTGGGGAATGCTTTCCGCCGGGTGCTGCTGGCGCACCTGCCCGGCGTGGCGATCACCGAGGTGCGGATTGAGGGTGTGGTGCAGGAGTTCACGACCCTCCCTGGCGTGATGGAAGACAGCACCGAGATCCTGCTCAACCTCAAAGAGATGGCCATCCAGGTGGACCTCGACGTGCCCGAAGATCGCGAGCTCGTCTGCCGGGTGGAGGCCTCGGGCGAGGGCGAGGTCACCGCGGCCGACGTGCAGTGCCCGCCGGAAGTGACCATCACCAACGGGGAGCACCACCTAGCGCTCCTGACCGACGCTCAGGCCAAGCTGAGCCTGGAGATGTGGATCGGGCGAGGCGTGGGGTACGTCCCCTCCGAGCAACAGGATCGCGCCCAGGACGGGCTGGACCTCATCCCGCTTGACGCGCTCTTCTCTCCGGTGCCGCGGGCGACCTATAGCGTGGAACCGACCCGTAAGGGTAGCCGCACCGACCTGGACCGACTCATCCTGGAGGTCTGGACCGACGGGACCCTCGAGCCACAGCAGGCGCTGCGCAAGGTGGGGACCATCTTGCACGAGTACCTGAATATCTTTGCCGCCATGCCGGAGCGGGCGGAAGCGGCGGCCGAGGAGCCCACGGAGGCACTGCCCGATGGCTATGACGCCACGCTGGATCGGCCTATCGAGGAGTTGGACTTCTCGGTGCGTACCTTCAACTGCTTGAAGAAAGAAGGTATCAATGCGCTGCGCATGCTCATCCAGCGCACGCCGGAGGACCTGCTGGAGATCCGCAACTTCGGCAAGCGGTCGCTGGATGAGGTGACCGAGAAGCTGGCCGGGCTGGAGCTGGAGCTGGCCGGCGGCGAGGCCAAGGCGGAGTAGGAGACGCCCACCCGGGCGCACGCTCTGTGCGCTTAACGGGAGGGGACGGAGCTACGGGCTGAGAAGCCCGGGCCACGCGGACAGAAGGATCAGACTATGCGACACCTGAAGAACCATCGCAGACTAGGCCGGGCTACAGACCAGCGCATCGCGCTGCTGCGCAGCCAGATGGACAGCCTGTTCCGGCACAACCGGATAAAGACGACCCTGGAGAAGGCTAAGGAGACCTCGCGGATAGCGGAGAAGATGATCACGCTGGCCAAGCGGGGAGACCTGGCGGCTCGCCGGCTGGTGCTGCGGGACATCCACGATCCGGACCTGGTCGGGCACATCTTCACTGAGATCGCGCCGCGCTACAAAGCGCGCGAGGGCGGCTACACGCGAATCGTCCACGCCGGGCAGCGGCGGGGCGATGCGGCCCAGATGGCAATCTTGGAGCTGATAGAGTAGGCCTGGGGCGGGCCTCCCAGCCCGCCCAGGGAAGCGCGGGACGTGAAGCCCGCGCCACGCGGAGCAGAATCGCTGTGCGCAGGATAATGTTGGCGGTGCAATACGACGGTACCGACTACGCCGGCTGGCAGCGACAGACGGAGCAGATGACCGTTCAAGAGGAACTGGAAACGGCGCTGGGCAAGGTGCTGGGGCGCGAGATGCGGGTGACCGCGGCCAGCCGGACCGACGCCGGGGTACACGCCCTGGGACAGGTTGTGACCCTGGAGACCGACGTCCAGATTCCCGTTGACAACTTGGTCCGGGCGTTGAATGATCATCTGCCGCAGCCAGTGCACGTCTTCGAGGGCGGGGAAGTGCCGGAGGTTTTCCATCCGCGCTACGCGGCTTCGGGGAAGCTATACTCGTACCGGATTCTCAACCGTAAGGCGGGGTCGCCGTTTGTCACGCGCTACGCCTGGCACATACCGACGCCGGTGTTGGACCGGGAGCGGATGCAAAGAGCCGCGAAGCTGCTGCTGGGGCGGCATGATTTCGCCGCCTTCCGCTCCGCGGGCAGTTGCGTCAAGACCAGTGTGCGGCGGCTATACCGCTTCGACCTGGAGCGCCAGGGGGACTTGATCGAGGCCTCGCTGGAGGCGGACGGATTCCTCTACCAGATGGCGCGGAATCTGATGGGGATCGTGGTGGAGGTAGGCAGAGGCCGGCGGGAGCCGGAGGAAGTCACCGCCCTGCTGGGGAGCCGGGATCGGACCAAGGTGGGACCCCCGGCCCCACCGCAGGGGCTTTGTCTGGTGAGGGTGTTCTATTGAGCTGTAGAGGCGCGCTTTACGTGGCGCGCCGTTCGGAGCGGCGGAGGGACGTAGCCCCCGCCCTCCATCAGGAGAAGTGTAAGCAGATGCCACAGGTAAAGACTGAGACCATTCAAGAGAAGGCGGAGGACATCCGCTGGTTCGAGGTGAGCGCCGCGGGGCTAACGCTGGGGCGACTGGCCAGCCGCATCGCCATCGTGCTGCGGGGTAAGCACAAGCCCACCTTCTCGCCCAATACCGACAATGGCGACTTTGTCATCGTCACCGACGCGGAGAAGGTCGTGCTGACCGGCAACAAGTGGCGGGACAAGATCTACTACCACCACTCCGGCTACCCGCACGGGTTGAAAGAGGAGAGCGCTCGGCACCTGCGTGAGCGCCGGCCGGAGCTGCTCATCCAGCGCGCCGTGGAAGGCATGCTGCCCCACAACGCGCTGGGCCGTAAGATGGCCAGGAAGCTAAAGGTAATCGTGGGCTCCGACCATCGCTACGACGCGCAGAAGCCGGAACCGCTGAAGATGTAGAGGTGTTTGTAGGGGCAGGCCAGAAGGGTCTGCCCCCCGCTGGGGCAGCCTAGGCTCCCAAGCCTGTGCTCGCCCCGGCAGTCGAAGGAGGCAACCGTTTTGGCCGCACCGACCCGACCTTATGGAACTGGGAAACGCAAGGACGCCCTAGCCCGCGTCTGGCTGCAACCTGGTACAGGGAAAATCGTCATCAACGGCAAGGACGCCGCTGAGTACCTGCACCGGACCAAGCTGGTCAATATGGTGGAGGAGCCGCTGCTCATCACCGAGACCCGCGAGACGCTGGACGTGGTCGCGGACGCCTCCGGCGGAGGTATCGCCGGGCAGGCGGGCGCCGTGCGGCACGGCATCGCCAAGGCCTTGGTGGATATGGACGTGGAGTACCGCGGCAAGCTGGGGCCCTCGGGCCTGCTCACTCGCGACCCGCGGGTCAAGGAGCGCAAGCACGCCGGGCGGCGTCGGGCTCGCCGGGGCAAGCAGTTCTCCAAGCGCTAGTCCGGTGCCGGGGGACCCAGACAGACCAGTACAAGGCCGCCGGGCACCGCGCCGGCGGCCTTCTTGTTGGGGAAGGTTGGAAGTGGAACGGCGCGGACGTGAGTACGCATCGTGGGGGCGGATGTTGTCGGCCAGGTACGCCCGCCAACCTCTGCCGCTACGGCCCGTGCGCCACTCTTTGCACACCCTCGGAGAGAGGGTGGCAGCCGGAGGTCGAGCATGAGCAAGATGCGACGAATGGTGCTGGCGGCGACAGCCCTGGGCTTGCTGAGCGGCGCTTGGGCCTGGGGGGCGACGCCACAAGAGGCGCGGGATAGGATCGCCGCGGCGAGCGTCGAGTACGCCGTTACGCTATACTCTGGCCCCTACGGCCTGGTGATCGACGAGACTCTGCGGCCCGACTACGTCCGTTTCAGCGCCGGCTATGTGGTAGCCGCTCTCCGCGACGGTGCCGCTGGGGAGCGGGCTATCGGCGTCCTGAAAGCCATCCTCGCCGCCCAGGACCTCACCCCGCGCTCGCCCACGTACGGACTGTTCCCCCAGGACGTCTACGCTACAGCCCCCAGCCTGGAGGCCACCAGTCACCTGCTGCCCCTGCTGGCCTGGATAGACCGCCACGCGCAGGCGCTGCCCGTGGACTTGCAGGAGAAGGTGAAGCAGGCGCTGGAGGCGGCCTACGGGGCGGTGGAGAAGACCAAGGCGTCGCCGGAGCATCCCTACCTGCTGCTCCTGCGGGCGGCGGCCCTGGCCACGGCGGGGGAGGCACTGGGGCATCCCCAGGGCCTCAGCACCGCGCAGGCTCACGTCAGTCTGTGGCTCAAGCAGCAACTGAGCGCCGGATGCTGGGAGGGACATGGGGCCAGTGCAGAGACGCTGCGCCTGGGGGCGCTGGCTTGGATCGCGCAGGCGGCGGGCGGCCAGGCTTCCCCAGATCTGCATAGAGCGCTACGGCTGGGGTATGCGGACTTGGTGCAGCGGATTCAGCCCGGCAGTGGGGCCGTGGCCGGCGCGATGGCTTTCGTGCAGTCAGTGGATTATGTCCAGGGGGGAGACCTGAACCGGTGCCTGATGTACCTGTGGGGCCAGGGCGAGGAGCCGCCCCTGCTGCGCCCCTCGGCGATGTACCTGGCGGCGTGTGACTGGGTTCCGCCGGCGGTGCTACTCGACGCGGCCCCGGCGGCATTGCCGCGGACGGTGACCACCGTCGCTCGGGAGGGCGCGCCGGTGGCCCGGACCGACACTTACCTGACCGACCTGTTCTCCCTGGGCACCATGACCGGGGTGGTGGGGTCGCGGGCGGTGCCGCTGATCGTTACCCTCGCCGCGGGCGGCACCCGGCCCACGGCGTACCTCTTCGCCCAGCCCACGCCGGCGGCGGTGTCGGCGGTGCAGCAACAGGGGCGGGCCGTGATAGCGGTGACCTTCAACCAGATCGGCGCGCCGGGCCGGGAGCAGGCGCTCCTGCACGGGGTGCTGGGACCGCGCGTGGACGTGACCAAGGTGCTGATCAACGGCGAGCCCTGGAAGGGAGAGGCGGCGGCACTGGGAATGGGCGCGGTCGTAACGTGGCAGCGGGGCGAAGTGTACCTGGGGATACGGCTGGGCCTGTGCGGGCCGGCCCAAGTCTCGCAGCGCACCGAGCGGGTCAAACCGGGCGCCCTGCAGTGGCAGGGGGACGACCCCACCTCGGAGTTGGAATTGCTCCTCTACGGGCGCAAGCAAGTGTATGGCCTCTCCCCGGCGCTGGACAACGTAGTGGTTGGGGTGGCGGTGCAGGTGGCGGCGCAGGCGGACTTCCCCGACCTGGAGGCCTTCTCCCAGCAGATGATGGCCCAGCGGCTGGTGCAGAACGTCACTGTCTCCCGGGAGAAGATCTCTCCTGAAGAGGATCCGCTAACCGCCTTCCTGAACGAGAACAAGCCACATACCCGGACGCAGTACCGCTACATCAACCACCTGCTGCTGGATTCGCTGCTGAAGAAGGGCGACGAGCCGCTGCTGCACCAGCAGGTAGACCTGGCCACCGGGCGAGTGCTGGTGACAGAGGTCGCGGGGATGGCCGTGACGGCGACCGGGCCCTGGACGTCGCCCTTGCTCAGCCTGCCCTGGGACCAGACGGCGGCGCGGGACCTGCTGGGAGCAGGGAAGTAGGGGCCGGGCCGGTCCCTCCCGCCGCGGGTCTCACCTTGACAGTGACAGGGGGATACCGTATACTTTTGCCTAGTCCAGGGGTGGTGAGAAACGCGGCCATTGTGCCGCGTTAGGCGTTATGCAGTACCGCTTACTGGGACAACTGAAGGGGCCGCGCGGCTATGCTTTTTGCGAGATAAATGCGCCAGTGCCCGCCGGTACCGGGCAGGAGTGGGCCGGTCCGGCCCGGGGCATAATCGAGCTGGAGAAGAGCGAAGAAGTCTACACGGCGCACGGCTGGCTCGAGTCCACGGTGGTCATGCCCTGCAGCCGCTGCCTCTTGCCCCACCAGGTTCCCCTCCATGTGGAGGTGGACGAGAGAGTTGTCTTGGAGCAGATTGACGAGCCGGCCTCCTTCCGGGAAGGAGAGGCGGACGAGCCGATCCCCATCCTGAACAGCGATGCCCTTGACCTAAGCGAGCTGGTGAGGCAGGTCGTGATCCTGGCCGTGCCGACGCGTAGTCTATGCCAGCCTGAGTGCCGGGGACTGTGCCCCCACTGCGGTGTTGACCTGAACCGACGAACCTGCGCGTGCGCGGAGCAGCAGGTGGATCCGCGCTTAGAAGTTCTGCGCAAACTGCTGTAATTCGGCTGCCGGGAGAGGCGGGAAGACTGCGTGCGAGTCTTCTCTCGGAGTCTCCTCTGGGGAGAACACTTTGAGAGGATACTCTCAGGCAGTTTTTGCTGATAACTGGAGGAACGATCTGCGATGGCCCTACCCAAACGACGACATTCGAACCAGCGGACGCGTAAGCGCCGGACCCACCAGGGCGTAACCGCGTCGGCGCTGGCTCGTTGCCCCCACTGCAAGGCCTATACCCGACCCCACAACGCTTGCGCCAAGTGCGGCTATTACCAGGGCGAGAAGGTCGACCACACCATCAAAGAGGAGAAGGCCAAGCGGGAGCATAAGTAACGAGGGGTTCCCGTCTGCCCGCCGGTGGCGCCGGTCTCCAGATTGGTGTCCGCCTCCGCACAGGAGTGCAGTCCTGTGCCACTAGGCCCCGCTCCAGAGGTGTGGCGCCCAGGAATACTCGGTATGGTAATCGCAGTTGATGCTATGGGAGGTGACCGGGGTCCGGAGGCGATCGTCGCCGGAGCCCTGGCGGCTGCCCCGCAGGTGGCGGGTGAGGTGATCCTGGTGGGACCGGCGGAACGGATCCCCGCGCTCCTGCCCACCGGCCGGGCGCTGCCCGGAAACCTGCGTGTGGTGGATGCCCCTCAGGTCATCGGCATGGGCGAGGACCCTGGGCGCGCGGTCCGCTCCAAACCCGATTCCTCGCTGGCGGTCTGCGTCAACCTGGTGCGCGATGGGGAGGCCGACGCGGCCGTTTCCGCGGGCAACTCCGGCGCTTTCATGTTTCTGGCGCAACTGCGCCTGCGCAAGGTCTCCGGCCTGCAACGCTCCGCCATCGCCGCGCCTTTCCCCGGCCTGGGTGGACAACGCATCCTCATCGACGCCGGCGCCAACATGGATTGCCGGCCCCTACACCTGGCGCAGTTTGGGCTGATGGGCAGCGTCTACGCAGAGCATGCTCTGGGTCGGCAGGACCCGCGGGTCGGTCTGCTTAACATCGGCGAGGAATCGAGCAAAGGCGACGAGCTGACCCGCACTGCCCACAAGCTGCTCAAGGCGGCGCCCGTCAATTTCATCGGCAACATCGAAGGTAACCACGTATTTGATGAGGGTGTGGACGTGATCGTGGCGGACGGCTTTGCCGGCAACGTGGTACTGAAGATAGCGGAGGGGATGGGGCAGTTCATCTTCTCCATGGTGCGCCAGGAATTCAAGCGCGACTGGCGCGCCCGGTTGGGCGGGATATTGGTCCGAGCGGGCTTGCGCCGCGTGCGGGCGCTGGGTGACTACGAGGCCTACGGCGGCGCCCTGCTGCTGGGGGTCAATGGCATCTGTGTCGTTTGCCACGGGCGGTCGAGCGCGCGCGCGTTGGAGAATGCGGTGTTGGTGGCCCAGCAGGCAGTGGCAGGACAGGTGCTGGACCATCTTGCCGAGGGTCTGGAGCGACTGGCCGCCGCGGTGGGCAGCGAGGAAGCTGTCATCGCCACGTCGGCGTAAGAGAAAGACATCAATGCACGGCGCAATCCTCACCGGCCTGGGCTCCTATGTCCCCGAGGCCACTATCACTAACCGCGATCTGGAACGGGTCGTTGACACTACCGACGAGTGGATCGTCTCCCACACAGGGATGAGAGAGCGGCGGGTGGCCTCGCAGGAGCAGGCTACCTCCGATCTGGCCACCGCCGCGGCGCGCCGCGCCCTGGCCGATGCCGGACTCACCCCTGACGATTTGGACCTCGTCATCTGCGCGACCATTACCGCCGACACCATGTTCCCGGGCGCCTCCAACCTCGTCCAGGCCAACTTGGGAGCCACCAAGTGCGCTGCCTTCGACCTGGTGAGCGGCTGTACCGGCTTCGTCTACGGCCTGGGGATGGCCTCGGCCTGTGTGCGCAGCGGCGACCACCGCAACGTGTTGGTCATCGCCGCCGACTGTCTTACCCGCATCACCAACTGGACCGACCGCGCCACCTGCGTTCTGTTCGGCGATGGGGCGGGGGCGGCAATCGTCTCCCCCGGCGAGGCGGACAGCGGCATACTAGCGTACGAGCTGACCTCCATGGGTGAGGTCGGAGATTTGCTCACTATAGTGGGCGGCGGTTCCCGGCGCCCGCTGACGGCGGAGATGCTGGCCCGCTATCAGGATCGCATTATCATGAACGGTACCGAGCTGTACAAACTAGCGGTGCGCCTGGTGCCGGAAGTGGCCGAGCGGGTGACGAAGAAGGCCGGCCTGACGTTGCACGACATCGACTTTGTTATCATGCACCAGGCCAACCAGCGCATCCTAGATGCGGCCGCCAAGCGGATGGACATCCCGGACGAGCGCGTGATCAGCATCCTGGAGAACTACGGCAACACCTCCGGCGCCTCCATACCCATGGCGCTGGACGTGGTTTACCGCCAGGGCCGCCTGGAACCGGGGCACAACCTCTTGCTGGTGGGTTTCGGGGCCGGGTTCACGGTAGGCGGCACGGTAGTGCGATGGGCGAAGCCGCCGTATAAGGCCTAGGCAGGAGGACAGGCTTTCCCGCCTGTCCGTTCTTGTGACTCACGGGAACGCATAGGCCGGAAGGCCCATGCGCCGGTGGAGCGGGGCGGGCCTCGCCCCGCCCTACAGACCACACGGAGGAAACACCATGGAATTCGCCTTCACCGAGGAACAGCAAGACATCTTTGCCGCGGTCGACGAGATCTGTGCGGAGGTGTTGGCGCCCCGGGCGGAGGAGGTAGACAAGGCGCAGGAGTGGCCGCAAGAGAACGTGGACCTCATGGCCCAGAGCGACCTGATGGGCCTGCCGGTGCCGGAGGAGTACGGCGGGATGGGCCTGGGCTTCCTGGATTGGGGTGTCATCGGGGAGAAGCTGTCGGGCGCCTGTACCACCACTGGGGCCATTTTCGGCGCGCACATGCTGGCCATCTACCCCCTGATGCTCTTCGGGACCGAGGAGCAGAAGCAGAAGTACCTCACCCCCCTGGCCCGCGGCGAGCAGGTCGGCGCTTTCGGTCTGACCGAGCCGAACGCGGGCTCGGATGCGGGCAACGTCCAGACCCGCGCGGTCCGCAAGGGTGACGAGTACCTCCTCAACGGCAGCAAGATCTTCATCACCAACGCCGGCCCGGCGGAGACCTACATCATCATCGCCAACCTCAACCCCGACACCGGCATGCGCGGCCTGACCGCCTTCATCGTGGAGAAGGGCTTCGAGGGCTTCGAGTTCGGCAAGAACGAGAAGAAGATGGCCTACAAGTCGCTGCCCAACCGCGAATTGATCTTCAATGACTGCCGGGTGCCCGCAGAGAACGTGCTGCACCGGGAGAGGGGCGGCTTCCGCGTAGCCATGCAGACGTTGGACGTGGGCCGCATCGGCATGGCCATCGGCGCGGTGGGCCTGGCTCAGGTGGCTTTCGACAAGGCGGTGGCCTACTCCCAGACCCGCGTGCAGTTCAAGCGACCCATCTGCGAGTTCCAGATGGTACAGAAGATGATCGCGGACATGGCCGTGGACATTGCCGCCGGGCGCTGGCTGACCTACAACGCTGCTTGGCGCAAGGACCAGGGCCTGGACTTCGAGCAAGAAGCGGCTATGGCCAAGCTGTACACCTCCGAGATGGTGGGGCGGGTGACCGACCACGCGGTGCAGATCCACGGCGGGTACGGTTACTGCGAGGAATACGGCGTCGAGCGCCTGTTCCGCGAGGCCAAGCTGTTCGAGATCGTGGAGGGGACGTCGGAGATTCAGCGGCTGGTCATCGCCAATAAGGTGCTGAAGAACGCGAGGAAGAAGTAGAAGGGGGCGACAGGATGCGCCAATTGGGGGAGATCCACAAGGTGAAGGCCAGGGACATCTGGCCCGACGAGGAGAGCGACTTCACTCCCTGGCTTCACGACAATTTGCCCGAGCTTTCGGAGAAAATCGGCCTACAGCTTGACCCCGTGGGGCGCGAGGTCACCGTGGGTCGTTTCTCGGCGGACCTGGTCGCCAACGACCGTATTTCCGGGCGGCAGGTCATCATCGAAAACCAGTACGGCGAGAGCAACCACGATCATCTGGGGAAGGTCCTGACCTATGCGGCCGACCAGGACGCCGGGGTCATGATCTGGATTGCCGAGGAGTTCTGCGAAGAGCATCTTCAGGCGTTGGACTGGCTGAACCAGCGTACGGTTGGCGGGCTGGCGTTCTTCGCCATTCAGGTCGAGGTGTTTCAGATCGACGGGTCCGCTCCGGCCCCCCACTTCCAGGTCGTCGTGAAGCCGCGGGGGTGGCGCGGGGCCGAGGCGCCCCTGAGCGACAGGGAGAGGATGTACCAGACATTCTTCTCTCTCCTGCTGGAGGAGCTGAAGAGGGACCCGCCCGGATTCACGACGGCGGTCAAGCCCGGTGGCGCCAACTCGTTCTCGATCCCCGCAGGCAAGAAGGGCCTCTATTGGCAGGCCTGGTTCAGCAAGGGGCAGGGGTTCGCCGTGCTGCTGCTCATCGATACTCTCGACGAGGACAAGAACAAGGCGATCTACGACACCTTGTACGCCCAGCGGGAATCCATTGAGCAGAAACTGGAGGGTCTGGATGTCAAGTGGGAGAGGCGCGACGACGTGCAGTACTCCCTCGTCGCCGTCTACCGCAGCGGAGCCATCGACGATGGCCCCGAGGAACTGGCCGCCTTGCGGGACTGGGCCGTGGCAACCATGATCCGCTTCCGCGATGCCTTCTCCGACAGCATCTCACAGCTATGAACATCATCGTCTCCATCAAGCAAGTACCCGACACCACCGAGGTCCGCATCGACCCGGAGACGGGGACGCTGGTGCGGGAGGGCGTGCCGAGCATCATCAACCCCTTCGACGAGAACGCCATCGAGGCGGCCCTTCAGCTTGTCGAGAAGCACGGCGGGAAGGTGACGGTGCTCACCATGGGCCCGCCGCAGGCCGAGCAGGCCCTGCGCGAGGCGATTGCCATGGGCGCGGATGAGGGGATTCTCGTCTGCGACCGCGCCTTCGCCGGCTCTGATACCCTGGCCACCTCCTACACTTTGGCTCGGGCCGTGCGCAAGATCGGCGACTTCGACCTGATCCTGTGCGGCAAGCAGGCCTTCGACGGGGATACGGCCCAGGTGGGGCCGGGGCTGGCCGAGCACCTGGGCCTCCCGCAGGTCACCTATGCCATCGGCCTGGAGGTCGAGGGCAAGAAGCTGCAGGCCAAGCGCCTGCTCGAGGACCGCTACGAGATGGTGGAGGCGCGCCTGCCGGCGCTGGTGACGGTGGTCAAGCAGATTAACGAGCCGCGCCATGCCGGACTGCGCGGGGTGATGAAGGCACGCAAGGCCGAGATCGTCAAGTGGACCGCCGCAGACCTGGAGGCGGACGTGACCCGCTGCGGCCTGAACGGCTCCCCCACCAATGTGCTGCGGGTCTTTGCCCCCTCCCGCCATACCAAGGGCGAGCGGATCGAGGGCGAGGCGTCGGAGGCTGCGGTGGAGTTGTACGAAAAGCTGCGGACGGCGCAGGTACTGTAGGGCAGCGTGGGGCGGGCTTTCTAGCCCGCCCTCCCATGGACATGCGGCTGTCCAGGCGGGCTAGAAAGCCCGCGCCACGCGGAGAGAGCACCGGCGAGACGCCGGTGCCACCGTAGGAGGACGGTTTTCGGATGAGCATATCGCTGGACAGAAATACATGCACCGGCTGCAAGTTGTGCCTAACTTCCTGCCCCTATGGGGCGATCGTGATGGTCGAGGGCAAGGCCCAGATCACCGAGGACTGCGTGCTGTGCGGAGCCTGCGTCGCCTCCTGCCCGGTCAGCGCCATCGTCATTGAGGTCATCCCCAAGGAGCACGTGGACCGCAGCCAATACCACGGCGTCTGGGTGGTTGGGGAGGTACAAGACGGGCACTTAGCCGGGGTGTCGCTGGAACTGCTCGGCAAGGGCCGGGAACTGGCCGACACCCTGGAGGTGCCGCTGAGCCTCGTACTCCTGGGCGAGTCGGTGGAGGGGCTGGCAACGATCGCCGGGGAGTACGGCGCGGACCGGGTCTACCTGGTGCAGCATCCGGTGCTGGCACACTACCGTACCGCTCCCTTCACTGACGTCATCTGCGGGGTTGTCAACCGCTACAAGCCGGAGATCGTTCTGTTCGGGGCCACGGCGATGGGGCGGGACCTGGCCTCGCGGATTGCGGCGCGGATTCAGGCGGGGCTGACCGCGGACTGTACCGGGCTCGACATCGACCCGGCGGAGCGCCTGTTGCTTCAGACCCGCCCGGCCTTCGGCGGCAACGTCATGGCCACCATCGTCTGCCGCCACGCTCGGCCGCAGATGTCGACCGTGCGGCCCAAGGTCATGACCAAGGCCGAGCCCCAGCCGGGACGGACCGCGGAGATCATCCCGGTGAGCGTGGATCTGGAGGAACGGCGGGCGCTGACCAAGATCCTGGAGGTTATCCGCGAGGAGACCGGGGCCCATGTGAACCTGGCCGAGGCCGACATCATCGTCTCGGGCGGGCGGGGCCTGGGCAAGCCCGAGAACTTCGCGCTGCTGCAAGAGCTGGCCGACGCCCTGGGCGGGGCGGTAGGCGCCTCCCGCGCGACCGTCGACGCCGGCTGGATTCCGGCCTACCACCAGGTGGGCCAGACCGGCAAGACGGTCCACCCCAAGCTGTACCTCGCCTGCGGGATCTCCGGCGCCGTCCAGCACCTGGCGGGGATGTCCTCCTCCGACTGCATCGTGGCCATCAACAAGGACCCCCATGCACCCATCTTCGACCTGGCGCACTTCGGCATCGTGGGCGACCTGTTCGAAGTCGTCCCGGCGCTGATCAAGACGATCAAACAGGCCTCCGGGCAGGATGACGGCGAATAACCATGGGCGTTACCTTGCGAGCGGGTCAAGAGTCGGATCTTCCGGTAATCGAGGCCGTAGCGCAGCGCGAGCAGTTGGACAACCGCGAGGCGCGGCCGGAGGAGTACGTGGTGGCCGAGGCCGACGGCGTGCTGATCGGCTTCGGGCGGCTCCTGGAGCACCCCGATGCTTGGGAGATCGCTTGCATGTACGTGGAGCCGGGCAAGCGGCGCAGGCGGATCGGTACGCAGATCGTGGAGGCGCTTCTGGCGCTCACTGACGCGGAGAGGCCGGTCTACGCGGTAGCTGGCGTGCCCGATTTCTTTACCGCCCTGGGCTTCGCTCCGGCAGAGGATATGCCGGCCTCGATCAAGACCAAGGCGGATTACTGCCGGCGAAGCTTCGATGACGTGTGTGTAGTGATGAGGCTGGAGGGGTAGCCCCGCGGGGATAGCGCAAGCCTCCAAGCCTGCGTTCCCCCAACGACCGGACACAGGCCTGGAAGCTTGTGCTACCCAGACGACATGAACATTGCCTTCCTCTTTCCCGGACAGGGGTCGCAATTTGTGGGGATGGCCGCGGACCTGGCGGAGGTCTATCCACGGGTGGCCGAGACGCTGGCGCAGGCCGATGAGATGCTGGGCCTGGGGTTGTCGGCGCTGATGCGGGAGGGGCCGGCGGAGGCGCTGACTGCCACCGAGGTCGCCCAGCCGGCGCTGCTGGTGCACAGCCTCGGAATCAGCCGCGTCCTGGGCCAGGCCGGAGTGGCGCCGATGATGGTGGCTGGGCACTCGCTGGGCGAGTATTCCGCGCTGGTGGCGGCGGGGGTGGTGGGTTTTCCCGCGGCGCTACGGCTGGTGCGCGAGCGGGGCCTGACCATGGCCGCAGCGGGTGCCGAAACCGGCGGGACCATGTCGGCAATCCTCGGCCTGGACGACGCCGCGGTGGAGCAAACGGTGACCGAGGCGGCGCAGGTAGGAACTGTCGTGGTGGCGAACTATAACAGCCCCGGCCAAGTGGTCATCTCTGGGGAGGTCCCGGCGGTACGGCGAGCCGAGGAGCTGGCCAAGGCCGCCGGTGCGCGGGGGGCCCTGCCGCTCAAGGTTAGCGGCGCCTTCCACTCTCCGCTCATGGCGCCGGTCGCCGAGCGTCTGCAGGCGGCCCTGGAACAGGTGCCTCTAGAGCAGGCGTCTGTGCCGCTGGTCAGCAACATAGACGCCCAGCCGCGCACAGGCGCCGACGAGATTCGGGCGGCCCTGATGTGCCAGATCACCGGTAGCGTCCGCTGGGCCGACAGCATCCGGCGGATGGTGGCGGAGGGCGTTGAGCTCTTTGTCGAGGTCGGGCCCGGCGAGGTTCTGACCAAGCTGATGAAGCGCATTGCGCCGGAGGCGGAGGCGATCAGTACCTCTACGGTGGAGGGCGTGCAGCAGGCGCTGAAGCGGCTGCTGTAGGGCGGGCCCTATGTGGCCCGCCGTCTCCGGCGAGCGGCGGGGGGACGTAGCCCCCGCCCTACACGGGATAGGGAGGACCCAACTTGCCCCTTACCGATCAAGTTGCCCTGGTTACCGGCTCCGGCCGGGGGATTGGCCAAGCTATTGCCCTGGCTCTCGCCGCGCAGGGGGCGAACCTCGTCATCAACGACGTGGACGCTGCCTCCGCGCAGGTGACCGCCGGGGACATCGAGGCTCGGGGCCGGCAGGCGCTGGTCTCGGGCGCCAACGTGGTGGACGAGGCCCAGGTGGAGGCTATGGTCGAAGCGGTCATGGAGCGCTTCGGGCGCTTGGATATCCTGGTCAACAACGCCGGCCTGACCCGCGACGGCTTACTCATCCGCATGAAGGAGGACCAGTGGGACTTGGTCCTGGATGTGAACCTCAAGGGCGCTTTCGTGTGCACTAAGTCCGCGGCGCGGCCCATGATGAAGGCGCGCCATGGGCGGATCGTCAACATCGCCTCGGTGGCGGGGATCACCGGCAACCCCGGGCAGGCCAACTACTCGGCCTCCAAGGGCGGGCTGATCGCCCTGACCAAGACTACGGCCCTGGAGTTGGCCCCGCGCGGGATCACCTGCAACGCGGTGGCGCCGGGGTTCATCGAGACGGCGATGACGCAGCAGCTCGCGGAGGAAGTCCGCGAGGGCTGGATGAAGCGCATCCCGCTGGCTCGCGCCGGTACAGCGGAAGACGTTGCCGCGGCGGTATGCTTTCTGGCGGGGCCCGCGTCCACCTATGTCACCGGGCAGGTGCTGGTGGTGGATGGCGGGATGGTGATGTAGGGAAATGATAAGTGATAAACGATAAACGATAAATGGGGAGGAACGGCGCACGCAGTCACCGAGAGCTCCGCTCCGCCATTTATCATTTATCACTTGTCGTTTATCAATTCCGATAATACCCGGAGGTGAAGTTGCATGGCTCTGTTCGAAAAAGTCCGTGACGTAATCGTCCGTGAATTGTCCGTTCCCGAGAGCAAAGTGACCGAGGAGGCCACGTTCGACGGCGATCTCAGCGCCGATTCGCTGGACGTGGTGGAGCTGGTCATGGCCCTTGAGGACGAGTTCGACGTAGAGATACCTGAAGATGATGCCGAGAAGATTCGCAGTGTCGGCGATGCCGTTCGTTATTTGGAGGCCAAGGGCATCGGTGGCTAACCGCGACCCGGGATTTCTCGCGGCGGAGACCAGTACATGAGAACACGCGTCGTCATGACCGGCGTGGGAGTGATAACCCCGGTTGGCACCAGTCTTGATCAGCTCTGGCAGGCGTGCCTGCGGGGGCAGAGCGGAGTCGGCCCGGTGACCCTTTTCGACGTCTCCGACTATCCCACTCGGATAGCCGCGGAGGTCCGTGGCTTTGACCCGGCCGCGCACCTGGACCCGAAGCTGGCCAAGCGGCTGGACCGCTTTGCCCAGCTCGGGGCCACGGCCGCGCTGCAGGCCTTGGCCGACTCCGGGCTGGAGATCACCGAGGCCAACCACCATCGGGTGGGGGTGCTGCTGTCCAGCGGCATCGGCGGCATGGGGACGTGGGAGGAGCAACACAAGCGGCTGCTCAACGGCGGCCCCGGCCGGGTTTCCCCCTTCCTGGTCCCCATGATGATCATCAACATCCTCTCGGGCGTCGTCTCCATGCTCACCGACGCCCGCGGGCCCAACCTCACCGTGGTCACCGCCTGCGCCACCTCCACTCATGGCCTGGGGCTGGCCACTGACCTGATCCGTCTGGGCCGGGCGGACGCCTTCATCGCCGGCGGGGCCGAGGCTACGGTCAGCCCCACCGGCTTCGCCGGTTTCTGCTCGGCCAGGGCCATGTCCCGCCACAACGAGGAGCCCCTGCGCGCCTGCCGGCCCTTCGACCGGGACCGGGACGGCTTTGTCATGGGCGAGGGAGGGGCGGCGATTATCCTGGAAAGCCTGGAGCACGCCCGGGCGCGAGGCGCCAAGATCTACGGTGAGATCCTGGGCTACGGCATGAGCAGCGACGCCTACCACTTCACGACGCCGCGTCCCAACGGCGGCGGGGCCGCCGAGGCGATGGAAGCAGCGTTACAAGACGCCGGCGTCTCGCCGCGACAAGTGGGCTACCTCAACGCCCACGCGCCGGGAACGATCGAGGGTGACGCCACCGAGGCCCCGGCTATCCAGCGGGTGCTGGGTGCGGAGACGCCGGTCTCCTCGACCAAGCCGATCCACGGGCACCTGCTGGGGGCGGCCGGCGCCACCGAGGCGCTGATCTGCGTTAAGGCGATACGCGAGGGCCTCATCCCGCACACCCTAAACCTCGACAACCCGGACGAGGGCATCGAGCTCAACCTGGTCCGGGGCGAGCCGCTCCGGGCACCGGTTGAAGTTGCCATGTCGAATTCATTCGGCTTTGGAGGACACAATGCGGTTCTGGTGGTGGGGCCGCCACCGGAGTGACGGCGGTCCAGCTCGGATCATGACGTCTCCCGACAAGTGGCATCAGTTCATGAAAGACAACGGCCTGCCTCGCATGGCGGATGCGCTCCTGCGGCAGGCCTTCTCGCATCCCTCGTACGTGCGGGAACTCCAGCAGCCGGCCGCCTCCTCTAATCAGCGCTTGGAGCTGCTGGGCGATGCGGTACTCGACCTGGTCATGGCCGAGCACCTGTACCATCAGTACCCCGAGGAGATGGAGGGGGAGCTGACGCGTCGTAAGGCGGCCATGGTCCGCCGCACGGCCCTCGCCCAGATTGCCCAGTCTCTGGGGCTAGGGGACTTGCTCTTGCTGGGCCACGGCGAGGACGAGACCGGTGGACGCCAGAAAGCCTCCCTACTCGCCGACGCCCTGGAGGCCCTCATCGGCGCCATCTACCTCGCCAGCGGCTGGACGGCCGCGCAAGACTTCATCCTTAACAACTTCGAGCCTCTCCTGTCTCAAGGCGCCCACGCCGACGACTTCGACTACAAGAGCCAACTGCAGCAATTCGTGCAGTCGCGGGCCAAGTCGCTGCCTAGCTATGAGACGGTGCGGGTGAGCGGGCCGCCGCACGAGCGCGTGTTCGAGGCGGAGGTGCGGTTCCGCGCGCGTTCACTGGGGCAAGGACAGGGCGGCAGCAAGCGACTGGCCGAGCAGCGGGCCGCGCAGGAGGCGCTCGAGCACCGGGCGGAATGGATGCCGCACCTGCGCGGCGAGGAGGCAACCGCGGGTGAGGACCAGGAGCAATAGCCCAGGGCCGGGGCAGCGCCGAGGCCGACCGGAGGCTACCGTTCCGCCTGGCGGGGGCTTGTCGGCCCGCGCTGAGTTGCCCCCGGTTGTCGAAAGGCGGGTTGGAGAGCCCTCCCCCCGCGTCGGTCCCGGTTCCTGCGCGTTGTACCTGCTGGTCCTGCTGCTCCTCGCCACCTGTTCCGCCTCCTCCTCTGATACCCCCCTGCGCGACCGGCAGTTCACGTGGATGTACGGCTTGCAGGGACTCGCCGGCCTGGACGCCGCGCAACGACTGGGCCTCAACACCCTCTTTCTCCGCACTTCTACGCTGGTGGACTCCGTCGAAGAGAACCGTCGTACCGCGCAGGCCGCCGCCCGGGCGGGCCTGCAAGTCATCATCGGCCTCCCCACCCTCTCCGATCAGCGTGTCGCCGACCCCGACGATCCCGAGTACGTCCAGGAGGCGGGGGCGCGCATCCGCACTGTCGTCCGCCAATTCGCCCCGGAGCCGGCCGTCACCGCCTGGGCCATGGCGGACTACCCCGAGCAGTCGCTCCACTACACCCCGCAGGGCCTGCAGGCCTTCCTGCAGAAGCGCTACGGCAACCTGGCGGCGGTCAATGCCGCCTGGGGCAGCAACTTCCCTACCTGGGCGTCGATCACCCTGACCGCGGCGCGGGAAGTGGACGCGGCCCAGCCCTATCAGGTCGGACGCGCTTCGGTGGACGTGGCCGACTACCAGGCCGACGCCCTCCAGCGTCTCCTCGCCCTGTGGGCGCGGGAGGTGCGGGGGGTGGATGCGCGCCCCCTGATCACCGGGCGCCTGTCCCTGTACCGCTCGCTAGTGTCGGTACCGGAGGATTACGCTTTCGTCGTCCCGGCGGCCTCGGTGGACGTGCTGGAGCCGGACGTTGTCGCGCAGAACGTACACGCTGTGGATATCGCGCGGCAGGGCGGGGCGGTGGAGGTTATCGCCAGCCTGCGGCTCCCGGTGCCGCCGGACCCGAACTACGGCTCCGGGGCGACCCTCGGGCGTTGGCTGCGGGAGGCGGCCCTGCACGGAGCGCGGGGTGTCGCCCTGGACGGAGCGGAGCGCCTGGCGCAGAGCGGCAACCCCGGCCACGTCTTCGCCAAGCTGGCCGAGCAGATGAAAATGCTGGCGGGGGCCTTCCGCGCGCGGCCGCAGAGCAGCTTGGCCGTGCTGTACGAGCCCTATGCCGAGGGGCTTAAGGCGGCTGGCGTGCCCGCTTACGGCTATTTGCCCGATCTGGCTCCTGGGGAGCCGAGCCTGTTGATGTACGCCTTGCGCTTGGGGACGCGCTACGGGACGGTGGACTACCTCAGCCCGGAGCGGCTGGTGCGGGCGGAGCTGGACGGCTACTCGGCGATCCTGGCGCCCACGGCGCTGCGCCTCCCGGTGGAGGTGCAGGGCAAGCTGCGGGCGTACGTGGAGCGCGGGGGGCGGCTGGTCTGCGACCTGGGCGCGGGGATGTACGAGGCGGGCTCGTGGCAGAGCCTGCCGCCGGAGATGGCGCGGCTGTGCGGGGTGACCGGCTACGGGGTGCTGCAGACGAAAACGGCGGACCTGACCCTCTGTCCGCCGACGGTGCTACTGCCCTCGCTGCGTCCGCCCCTGAAAAGCCGCGGCCTGCCCCAGGCGAAGCCACCGCCTCCGCTGGGAACCATCGAACGCACCACCTACACTGGCACGCCGCAGGAGAGCAAGGGCTGGACCATCCAGGGCCTGGTGGGCTACGTAACCATCACCGCGGACGCGGAGCCAATCGCGCTGGTGGACGCGCAAGCGCCAGATATCAAGCTGCCGCCGGGGCGGATGAGCGCGGTGGCCGCGGCGGCCCGGCGGCGGGAGTTACGGGCGGGTACCAAGTTCGCGGGAATCGTTGGTCAGCCCTACGGCCTGGGGTGGGCCGTGTACTGCACTGCGACCCTGTGGAGCCACTGGGACCCGAGCGATCCTTTCTTCCAGGGCTTCCACGCCGACCTGTGGGCGCCGCGCGCCCGGTGGGTCCTGCGACGGCCGGCGGCCGGAGTGGAGATAGCAGCGCAGGAGCAAGCGCTGCACCTGTTCAACACCGGCCCCCAGCCGGCGCTAGCCGAGGTGGGGGCTGTGACCACGGACAATCGCCTCTACGTGGGCACCTTCGACCAGGTCCTCCCCCCCCCCGCCCGGGGGGCGCCGCCGGCGACGATGGTCGTGTCCGCGGAGCTGGCCCCAGGGGAGTTGCGGACGCTGGCGCGGGTGCCGGTGGCGGTGCGGCCCTACGCTGGGAAGGCGCTGGCTTACCTGAGCAAGTACGGGCCGGCGGGCCTGTCGCTGGAGATCGCCGGACCGGGTGCCACACTGACCTATGACATGGACAAGCGCCGCACCTTCACGCGGGGCGCGCCGATGACGGCCCGGGTGGTCATCGAGAACGGAGCGTACCCGGTGGCCCCCGGCTCCGAGCACCGTGTCGCCATCAATAACCCCTTCGGTCAAGACACGACGGCGATGGTCAAGGCCGACGAGCGGGGCAGGCTCATCTTGGAGGTAAGCGGGGGCCGAGTCCGGATTGAAGTAGCGCCGCCGCCGGCCGCGCCCTGACCTTGTCGCCGGCGGGTAGTTGGTGCTACAATCCCGACATAATCCTGTGATCGCGGCCTTGGGAGGCAGCAACTGTGGCATCGCGCGGGTTCATCAGAGGGGGACGAGAGGTATTCGGCTTCTGGGTCATCACTCTGGGGCTCTGCGTTCTGGCGGGAGTTCTCAGCTATGGTCTGGGGCGCGACTGGGTTGGGCGGACGCTGGGCGAGGCCATCTCCAGCGAGAACGTTCAGATCAAGCCGCAAACGCAGTCGGCCCAGGCTCCCGCAGCGACGGAGGAGCAGACGGGACCTCCTCCGGCGCAGGTCCGCGTCGAACTGGAGTCGCGCGAGCCGACCGAAGGGGAGAAGCAGGACCTGACCGCACAGAAGCTGGCCGAATCCGCCGAGAACGGCGAGTCAACGGGGGCGGGGTCGGAACCCACGCCCTCCCCAGCCAGCACCTCCCCCGAGAGCGCTGCGGTGGCCGCGACCTCCAGCGACAGCTATCAGGTCACCGCGGGCTCCTTCACGGTGGTGGCCAATGCCGAGCGGGTCAAGCGCGACTTGCAGAAGCTCGGCTATAAACCCCGCCTCATGGAAATCAAGCGCCGAGGTACCACCTACAACCGCGTGGTAGTGGGCGACTACGACGACAAGCAGAAAGCGGAAGCGGTCAAGCAGGACTTGGAGGCCGCGGGGTTCGTCGCGGGGATAACCCGGGGATAGCCTCACTCCCCGTTGCCGGACGTCGAAGCCTGGGGGCGGGGCCTGGTGGCCCCGCCTTGCCCGTGCCAGGGGCCCTGTCCCCAGCTCCGTGGCCGCAGCACCACCAGCGTTGGGAACAGCTGCCTTTGAGCTGCCGTGCAGCCGCCGTTGAGCCTTTTCCAAAGGAGAGACCCCCTTGTCTGACCTCATCGATCTTGCCGAGGCGGCGGTGGCCGCAGCGCGCCGAGCCGGCGCCGAGTGGACCGACACGGTCTGCGCCAACTACCGGGACATCGCCGTCGGCGTGGAGAAGAGCAGCCTGCGGGAGTGCGAGACCGCGCGCGAGATGGGCCTGGGGGTGCGCGCCTATTTCCGCGGCGGGCGGGGTACCGCCAGTTGCCTCAGTCCCACCCTAGCCGAGGCGCGCCGCTGCGGCCGCGAGGCGGCGGCCATGGCCCGCGCCACCCACGGCGATCCCGATTTTATTGCCCTCCCCGATCCCGCACCGGTGCCCACGGTCCCCGACTTGTTCGACGAGAAAGTGGCCGGACTCTCCGCCGCGCAGGCCGTGGACTGGTGCCGCGGGGCCCTCGCGGAAGCCAGGAGCGTCGCGCCCGAGGCCGTGCTCAGCGGCGGTGTGCATATGACCTGGGGCCGGCGGGCCCTGGCCAGCTCCACCGGGATGCGCGTGCTGACGGAGTGGTCGCGGCTGGGCCTGAGCTTCTTCGCCGTAGTCCGGCGGGGGGAGGAAGTCGGCGCTTTCCACGATTTCGACACAGCCCGCCGCCTGGAGGATTTCGTCCCGGAGGGCGTGGCGGAGAAGGCCACCCGCGCGGCCATCGGCTTCCTGGGGGCCAGGCCCCTGCCGACGGGCAAGATGCCGGTGGTACTTGGGCCCCTCGCCGCCGACTCGCTGGTGATGACACTGCTAGGCGCCGCCAACGCCGAAAGCATCCAGCGTAACCGCTCCTTCCTGGTGGGCAAGGAGGGTCAGACCATCGCCTCCCAGCATCTGACGGTGCGGGAGGAACCCTTCATTCCCGCCGGGGTTAGCAGCATGCCCGCCGACGGCGAGGGCGTCCCCAAGACGCCGCGCACGCTCCTCGACCGGGGCGTGCTCACCACCTACCTGCACAACTCTTACACCGCAAACAAGGCGGGAGTGCCTAATACCGCCCATGCCATGCGCAGCGGCTACGGCGCCGGGCTGGGTATTGGCCCCTCGAACATCCTGACGCAGCCCGGGGACCGGACCGAGGAGGAATTGATCGCCGAGATCGAGGAGGGTCTGTACATCAAGGACGCCAGCCTCAGCGCCGACGGCATCAGCGGGGACCTATCGGCAACGGTGGACTTCGGGTACAAGATCGAGAAGGGCAAGCTGACGCATCCGGTGGAAGCGACCATGATCGGGGGTAACGTCCTGGATCTGGCCGCGCGCCTCGACGCGGTCTCCTCCGACTACCGCGCCGAGCCGGGACGGATCATGCCCAGCGTACGCCTGAGCATGGTACAGGTCTCGAGCGGAGGTTAGAGGGGAAGCCCCCAAATGCCTCCCATTACGGGACGGGAGTTTGCCCGGTGAGTGATGACCGTTCGCCCGGTCGGCCTTAATGCCCACCCCCCGCGGGTGACGCCGGAGCAAGCGACGTGGGCGCTTGGGATGTCCAGTCAGCAGTGACTTGGGAGGAAGACCATGACTTCGCGCGAACGAGTGCTAGCCACACTGAACCACGAGGAACCCGACCGCGTACCCGTTGATCTGGGTGGCTCGGTGGTCACTGGGATCCATGCGTCGGCGCTGGCTCGCCTGCGCGAGGCGCTGGGCCTGGAACGGTGCACCGTCAAGGTATATGAGCCGATGATGATGCTGGGGCTCGTGGAAGATGACGTGCGGCAGGCCCTGGGCGCGGATGTGGTGGGACTGAATGCCCCCTCGACTCTGCTGGGGTATCGGAACGAGAACTGGCAGCCCTGGCGGCTACCCGACGGTACTGATGTGCTGATGGGTGGGGGCTTTGCGGTGAGCTATGGTCCAGATGGCACCGCCTATGCCTATCCGCAGGGGAATACCGCCGCGCCGCCTAGCGCCCGCATGGCGCCCACCGGGGGTCTGTATTTCGACAACATCATCCGGCAGGATGATCTGACGCATCACGCCTTCAAGGCGCGCGCTGACTACGCAGACCAGTATGGCCTCTTCACCGAAGAGGACTGCCAGTACTACGAGGCAACCGCCAAGGCTCTCTACGAGGGAACTGACTACGCAGTCTTCGGCAACTTCTTCCTGGGCGGAGTGGGGGACATCTTCCACATCCCGGGGGCCTGGTTGGAGCACCCACGCGGGATTCGGGATCTGGAAGATTGGATTATGGCCCACTACGACCATCCCGAGTATGTCAAAGAGTTCTTTGACATGCAGGCGGAGATCCAGTTGCAGAACCTGGAGCTATACCGCCAAGCCGTCGGTGAGCGCCTGGTCGCCATTGCCGTCAGCGGGACAGATTTTGGGGCGCAACAGGGCCCGTTTATCTCTCCTCAGTGCTATCGCGAGTTCTACAAGCCCTACCACAAGCTGTTCAATGACTGGGTACACGCCCACACGAACTGGAAGGTCTTCTTCCACACCTGCGGCAGTATCGCGGACCTGCTGGAGGACTTCGTGGAGGCTGGCGTGGATGTCATCAATCCGGTGCAACTCACTGCGGCCGGGATGGATCCGGCGATCCTGAAGGAAAGATACGGCGACCGCCTGGTCTTCTGGGGCGGGGGAGTCAACCCGCAGCATGCCCTGCCCTTTGGGACCCCGCAAGAGGTGGCCCAAGAAACCAAGCACAACGTGCGCCTCCTCGCACAGGGAGGAGGCTATGTGGCGGCGGCTGTGCACAATATCCAGGGCCCCACACCTGTAGAGAACATTCTCGCCTTCTTCCGGGCGATCAATGACTGATATGCGCGTCGGCGACAGCTTGTTGGGCAAGGGAGGTCCTGCGTAACACGCCGTTCCAGACTACGCCGCTTGACTTGCCTGGTCCTGCTGATGGTCTCCTCCCGTCGGGCCCGGCAGATGGGGAGGTCTGCACGTGAGCTATCCCTCCCTGAGGGACAGTGCCACCGCGCTCGCCACCCAACTCGAGCAACAACAGCAGGGCGGACCGCGCAACGACGCCTTCTTCAGCTACGAGTTTCTGCAGGAGGAGCAGATCCGGGGAATGGCCTCCTATCGTGTTGCTGTGAACGCGTGAGGGATAGCATGCACCATGCAGGCTGAGGAGAGGCCGGTGCAGACACCGATTCCCGGCATGCAGGGGGCACCGATATGCAGGTGCTCGGTGACGCCGGCCCTGCACTGCCCGTTCCGCTCGATCTGGTGACCATTCTCTCACCCGCGTAAGCGCGCGCAGTCTGCTGCGCAGGAGAGCACTCGCTGCGCGGGGGAGAGCATGGAGTCCTTGGGTGCTGTCATGTCGTCCGTCCACACCATGCCCCCTCCCTTCCTCAAAATCTGCGGTCTGCGCCGGCTTGACGACCTCTTCCGCGCCCTAGAACTGGGCGCGCGGTATGCTGGGCTGATCGTGGAGGTCCCCGGGTCGCGCCGTTCGCTGTCGCTGGACGAAGCCGCGCGGCTGGCCTCCTACACGCCCGGGCGCATTGTCATCGTGGTGCGGGACCTGGCTGAGGCACGGCTGCGGGAGGTGGTGGAGACGGTGCAACCGGCAGTGGTCCAGTTACACGGGCATGAGCCGCCCGAGGTGGTGACGACCTTGCGGGTGGTCTTCCCGGAGGTGGAAGTGTGGCGAGCGTTGGGGGTGCCGCCGCAGGCCGCGGACCCCGAGCGTGAGCTGGAGTACCTGCAGGGAGAGGCGGGGCTGTACCGCGAGGCCGGGGCGGCCGCAACAATGCTGGACACGCGCCTACCCGCGGGCTCAGGCGGCACCGGAGCCTGCTGCGACTGGCAAGTGGCGGCGAAGCTGGTGCGAAACCTGCGGGGACCAGTCATCCTCGCGGGAGGCCTGCGTCCGGAGAACGTGTCCGCCGCCGTGCGGGAGGTGGCGCCCGCCGGTCTGGACGTCTCCAGCGGGATCGAGACCGAGCCGGGGGTCAAGTCCAGCGAGCTGATGCAGCGGCTGTTCCGGGAGTGGCGGTCTATACTGTAGGGGCGGATATCGTCCCCCGCCCCGCCGAACGGATCACGGGATGAGATACCCTTGGGGCCACAGGAAGAGCAGTACGGCGACGATGATCCCCATCAGCGCCCCCAAGATAATCTCGTAAGGGGAATGGATGCGCGCTTGCAGGCGGCTCTGGGAGATGAGCATCGCCAGGGCCACCCCCAGCAGCGTCACCGCCAGGTCGCGCGTCAGGATGGCGATGCTGGTGGCAATCAGGAACCCCAGCGCGGTATGCCCCGAGACGATGCCCCCCCGCCAGAAGGCCCCCCGGCGCGTCCGGTACTTCAGGTAGCCGATGAACAACCCCAACGCGATAACGCCCAGCACCACCAGCACCATCGCCCCCACTCGGTCGGGCCGCTCCGGGTAGGGGATGCTGCGCAGGATCTGCTGCAAGCGCTCGTTGTTGAAGAAGACCACGCCCGCCACCGCCATCGCATAGACCGAGGCCACCAGTACCGCGCCGGCGGCGATGTCCTTGATGGTCTTCGCGTGGGGGTTGTACGAGTCCTCGATCATGTCCACGACCATCTCCAGGGCCGTGTTGATCATCTCCGCGATCAGTACCAGGCTCATGGCGACCAGCAGTTGCAGCAGGTCGCGGGAGGCCACTCCCAGTCCCCAGGCACCCAGCAGCACCAGGGCGATGACCGCCGCATGGGTGCGCATATGGCTCTGGGTCACGAAGACAAATAGCACACCATCCCAGGCGTAGCGGAAGGAGCGCAAGACGCTCTTGCGCTCATAACGCCAGTGCAAGTTTTCGGAAGGTGCACCTTCCGGTCCTTCCTTGGGTTCAGGCATCAATGGTACCTCAGTGATACGTCCGCGGACGGCGAAAATGATAAACGATAGGTGAGAAATGGTAAAGGGGGGGGGAGAACCGACCTCGCGTGCGGGACCTCCCCCCCCTTTATCGTCTATCCTTCATCGCTCATCATTTATCATCTCCGCCGACTGCTCCTGCAGCCGTTCCATCTCCGCCCGGCCCTCGTCAGTGTCGTCTCGGTAGCCGAGTGTGTGCAGCGTACCGTGGGCCGTCAGGATAGCGAATTCCCGGGCCAAGGAGTGCCCCCGCTCCGCGGCCTGCTCCTGGGCCACCGGGAGGCAGATGATGACCTCCCCGCAGCGGCCCTCCTCGCTCTCCTCGGCAGGGAAGGAGATCACATCCGTTGGCCCCTCGTGGCCCAGATACGCTAGGTTCAGCCGGGCGATGCGCTCGGCGTCCACCAGCGCCACGCTCAGGCAGTCCAGCGTTTGTCCCGCCAGGGCCAGAGCCTGCCCGGCCGCCGCGGGGATGACCTCCAGCGGCGCCGGCGCAGTCTGCAGATTGCGGATCTCCACGCGCAGTCCCCTCGCCTCCTCATCCGCCCTGCTCATCTTGCTCCAGGGCCGCGCCCTCTATCGCCACCCCCACCACTCCCTCCCGCTGCTCCGGGGGTAGTTTCTCCGCGAGGCGCTGCGCCTCCTTGGGGATCTGCTCGGGGTACTTGATGCGGTGATGGAAGGCCGAGTTCAGGCTCGCTATCAACGTATCCCGCACTGTTCGCAATTCCGCGAAAGTGAGCGGGCAGTCGTCCAGTTGGCCGTCCTGTACCCGCGCTTGCACCAACCGGTCCACCATCTTCTCCACCGCGACCGGGGTGGGCTGGTCCAGCGTCCGCACCGCCGCCTCCATCGTATCGGCCAGCATGATGACCGCCGCCTCCCGGGTCTGCGGCTTGGGGCCGGGATAGCGGAAGCTGGCCTCCGGTACCCCGGTGCCCGCCGGCGCCTCCTCGAGGGCCTTCTCGTAGAAGTAGTGGATCAGGTCGGTCCCCTGGTGCTGCTCGATAACGGCGGCAATGCGCGGGGACAGGCCGGCCTCCCGCGCCATATCCACCCCGTCGCGCGGGTGGGAGCTGATGATCATTGCCGAGATGTACGGCGAGAGCTTTTCGTGCGGGTTCTCCCCGCCAAACTGGTTCTCCACGAAGAAATACGGCCGCTTGAGCTTGCCGAGATCATGATACAACGCCGCGGTGCGCACGAACAACCCGCTTAGGCCGATGGCCTCGGCGGCCTGCTCGGCCAGATTCCCCACCATCACGGACGACTGGTAAGTCCCCGGCGCCTCGCGCACCAGGCGCTGGAGCAGCGGTTGGTGTGGGCTGGCCAACTCCACCAGGCGCAGATCGGTGAGCAGGTCCAGGGGCCGGTCCAGCGCGATCATGATGGCGATAGCCGAGATGGCCGCCACCGCCCCGCCCGCGGCCGTCGCCCCGACCACCTCCCAGGCCTGTTGCTGCCCGAAGGCTTCGGTGCTCAGCACCAACGCAAAGGCGTTGAAGGCCGCGATTTCGATGGCGGTCAGCACGAAGGCGCCGGTGCGGGTACTGGCCAGGCTGACCAGATACGCCGCTACCCCGCCACATAGGAAGACGGTGACCACCGGCTTGACGTTCGCGTCGGGGATGATCAGCGCAAAGAGCACCGCTGCTATGCCCGACACCACCAGTCCGAGGTCTGCGCAAGCGATCAGCGACACCAGCATCGCCCCGGCGGTGATGCTAGTCAGGGAGATCGCCTCCAGGTACGGCGAGGCCTGCCCCAACCGGAAGATGAGCGCCACCGCTGCCACCACGGCGGTGATCACCACCAGGCGGCTGAACTCGCGGTAGGCCTGCGGGCAGGCCCGGCGGGTGAAGTAGAACAGACAAAAGACCAGTAGCGACAGCAGCACCACGATGGCTAGCGCCTGCGAGTACTGCAGCACGGGGTTCATCAACCCCAGAGCCAGCAGCGTGTCCAGGTGCTTCTGGGTGACCGTCTCCCCCCCGCTGATGACCACGTCGCCGGCCCGGACCGTCTGCTGCACCGGCTTGACCGTCGCCGCTGCCCGGTCGCGCTCAGCCTTGGTGGCGGCGGGGTCGGCAATGAGATTGGGCACGAGCACATACCCGGCCAGCTCTCCGGCCATGGCGCTATACGTGGGGGTGAAGCCCAGGGTGTCCGCGGACTTGATCACCGCCTCACGGGCCGACTCCAGGTCGTCCGTCCCCGTGCGGATAGTGTAGGACGCCTCCCCCTTCTCTGCCAGCCGCGCCGCCCCTTGCTTTACCCGCTGCAGCGTCCCCAGGGGGGTAGTGATCGCCAGCCGCAAGACGTTATCACTCAAACGGTAGGGTAGGGCTGCCTGCACCGCCTCCATGCGCGCCGCTACCGTTGTCAGGTTGGCGTCTTGTTGCACCGCGCTCACGCGTGCGAAGAAGTCGTCCAGCGTCTGCAGGGCGGCGGCCGTCGCTCCGGGATCCGACTTGAACGCCTCGGGGACCGCTTGCCTCCCCAGATCCCTGAGTCGAGCGGTGCCCTCGGTATCCTCGTAGGTCCGGGTGGTTGTCGCGATGATGGTTCGGTCGGCCTGCGTCCCCACCGACAGCGACACTGCCGGCGGCATGATCCTCCCCCACAGGTCCAGGAACAGTACCGCTAGTAAGAGCAGCGCTAGGAGCATGTTGGGCCGATGCAGGCGCTGGAGCAGCCTGTCGAGGGCGCCGGAGGGGGCTTTGCGCGAGGAGGGAGTGGAGGCGCGCATAAGATTACTCCTGGAGCGGGTCGGCCTCGCGCACCGCCCGCTCCGCATTGTCGTAAGCCTGCACGATGCGCTGCACCAGGTCGTGCCGCACGATATCCTCGCGCCCCAGCCGCACCACGGCCAGGCCCGGCAGGCCGCTGAGTACCTCTATCGCATGCACCAGTCCGCTCTTGATGGCCGGGGGCAGGTCGGTCTGCGTGGTGTCGCCAGTGACGATCATCTTGGAGCCGAAGCCCATCCGGGTCAACGCCATCTTCATCTGCCCGGGGGTGGTGTTCTGCGCCTCGTCCAGCACGATGAAGGCGTCGTTGAGTGTGCGCCCTCGCATGTACGCCAGCGGCACCACCTCAATCGTGCCTCGCGCCAAGTAACGCTGGAACTGGTCGGCGCCCATCACATCGTGCAGCGCATCGTGCAGGGGCCGTAGGTAGGGATCGACCTTCTCCATGATGTCACCGGGGAGGAAGCCCAATTCCTCGCCGGCCTCCACTATGGGCCGGGTGAGGATTACGCGGCTGGTCTCGCCCTGACGCAGGGCGGCCGCGGCCATCGCCATGGCCAGGTAGGTCTTGCCCGTCCCCGCCGGTCCGGCGCAAAAGACCATATCATGGGTTCGCACCGCGCGGGCGTACTCAACCTGCCCCCGCGTCTTGGCCCGCACTTGCCGCCCCCGGTGGGTGACGATCAGCGGTCCCTCGGGGGCCTCGGTCTCCTCGGCAGTGGGCAGGTTCGCGTCGCGAGCCTGGCGCAGAGCTAAGTGGACCTCTTCCAGCGTCGGCGCCTGCCCGCGCTCGATGCCCGTTAGCAGATGCGCCAATACCGCCTCCGCCTGGTCGGCCGCCTCAGTCTCGCCGGTGATCTCCACGCACTGCTCGCGCGGCTGAATATGCACGGAGAGGGCGTCCTCGATGACCCGGAGGTTCTGATCGTGGGGTCCGACCAGCGTCGGCAGATGCTCGGCGCTACAAGTTACCCGCGTAGGGGAGGGGGTGTCTGGATTAGGCGTAGAGATCACTTGTCTATCATGTAGGGGCGTGATTCATCACGCCCGGTCCCGGACGGGCACAGTTGATTGTGCCCCTCACCCCGGCGGCCAGACCATATGCCGCCCACCGAGCAGGTGGAAGTGCAAGTGGTTGACGCTCTCGCCGGCATCGGGGCCGACGTTGGCCACCAGGCGGTACCCGGATTCGGCGATCCGGTCCCGTCGCGCCAGCTCGGCGGCGACGGTGCAGATATGCCCGAGGAGGGCCTCATCCTCGGTGACCGCGGCGTCCAGATTGGCCAGATGCTGGCGCGGGATGATCAGCACATGCACCGGTG
Source organism: Candidatus Zipacnadum vermilionense (assembly GCA_029821755.1). GTDB lineage: Bacteria > Armatimonadota > Zipacnadia > Zipacnadales > Zipacnadaceae > Zipacnadum > Zipacnadum vermilionense. The sequence continues at coordinate 47,737 of JALGSV010000023.1, forward strand.
CCTGGGGCTGGATATCTCGGAAGGCCACTACCTGGTCGTCCTCGTAAATGACGTCGGCCGGGAGGTCTTGGTTGATGATGCGGCAGAAAAGACAGTCGGACATTTCGCGTCTCCCTCCCCAGCGGGACTACTGTACCGCTGCCCCAAAGGCTTTCCCGCCCAGAGCCAGGGCCGGCAGGTCCCGCATAGCCGCCTCCAGGCCCAGGATGGTGCAGGAAACCGGGTCGGTGGCTACCCCCACCGGCAGGTGCAGGGTGTTGCGCACCAGCTCCTCCACCCCCTGCAACAGCGCCCCTCCTCCAGTAAGGACGACCCCGCCTTGCGTCAGTTCATGCTGTACGTTGCGCGGGAAGGTCTCCACTGTCCACAGCAGTTCGTTGAGCAGGGGATCGAAGGCCTCAGCCAGCAGGCGCGGCACCTTGGCGGCGTCCAGGTCGTGCGGGGAGGGTGCCTCGGTGGTCTCCTCCTTGCTGGCCGTGACTGACAGTGAGGGCGCTCCCGTCCAGCCGTTGACCGAGCCGATCTGTTCCTTGATCTGTTCCGCCTGGGCCTCGCTAATACGCAGGCTGCTCTCACGGCGCACCGCGCGGAGCAGCGCCCCATCCAGCGTCTCCCCACCGAAGGGGATGGTCTTGGCCGCAGTCACCAGCCCCGCGGAGAAGATGCCGACCTCCGTGGAGCCGCCGCCGATATCTACGATCAGAATGGTCTCCTCGTTACTGGCGGTCAGGCCGGCGCCCAGCGCGGCGGCCAGGGGCTTGAGCATGGTGACAACATGCCCGCCGCCGCCGGCGCGGAGGCTGTCCTGCAGTGCTCGCAATTCGACCGGGCTGATCTCCGAGGGACAGGAGGCCACGATCTGGGGCGGGAACAGCGGCCGGCGACCCAACGCGCGCTGGACGAGCTGCCGCAGCAGAGCGACCGCGGCGTCAAAATCGGCCACCACGCCGTCGCGCACGGGATGGACGATCTGGACGTCGGTAACGCCGCGCTCCCACAGGCGCCGGGCCTCGCGGCCCACCGCCACGGGCTTGCGCCTCCCTGGCGCGAAGGCGGCGATAGTCGGCTCCCGCACCACCACTCCCTCGCCCGGCACGGCGATATGCGTCAGGCTCGTGCCTAGGTCTATGGCAATGGTTGTAGCCCAGGGTAACAGGGAGAGACCTCCTGCGAGCGGCCAAGCAAGAATCGTCGGGCCGGGCCCGTCTTCCCTCACACACGCGGGCAAAAGTCTACCATAAGCAGGGGGAAAAGGCAACGCAGAGTGCAACGGATGTTGCAGATAGGAGGCCCGACGGGAGACGCGGCTCGGGCCCTACAGCGCTTACTCTCCCGACACTCCCGTGAAGCTGAACCCCTCCACCAGCAGTGGTGGGCACCAAGCGTATTCGCACTGCACGCCCTCGCTGCCCACCATCTTCACGTTCCCCAGCGCCTCGAGGATGGACTGGGTGAAGCGCAGGTTATGCACTCCGGCCACGATCTCCCCCTCCTCGATCAGGAAGGTCCCGTCCCGGGTCATGCCGGTGAAGACGGTGTTAATGGGGTGGATGATGTTGGTGTAATGGAAGCGCGTGACCAGCAGGCCCCGGTCCACCGAGCGGAGCATGTCCGCCACCGTCGCCTCGCCGGGGCGCAGGAACATGTTAGTCGGCACGGGGCCCCAGGGGTTGGGGGCGGGAAGCGCGTGGCCGGTAGAGGTCACCGGCGGGTCGGCGTGGGCAGCAGTGCGCGAGTCGTGCACCATCCCCATCGCGACCCCCTTGCTGATCAGTTCCACCGGCTGCTTGGGCACCCCCTCAAAGTCGAAAGTCATGGGTAGCCCCCGCGGGTCCAAGCCGTCATCCCCCAGGCTGATCTTCTCCGACGCGATCTTCTGGCCCAGTTTCTCGCACAGGAAGGACCGCTTATCCTGGTAGGCGAGGGCGTTGCAGCCGTACAGCCCCAGCCAGAAAATCATGTCGGCTACGGCCAGCGGCTCGAGCACGACGGTGTAGCGCCCCGGCTCCAACGATCGCGGGTCCCGCGAGGCCAGGGCCTTACCCGCCGCAATGGTGGCCAACGCCCGGGCGTCAATGGCCGACACATCCGCGGCGTGCGCTTCGGCCCGCCCCGCGCTGTCCTCCGTCTCCATGACCGCGCTCATGCTCGACCGGGTGAACTCGCCGTAAGCGAAGGCGCCTTCGCTGTTAGCGACCGCCAGGTGCGTGTAGGTGGTCTCCAGGGCGCCAGAGGCCGTCAGGCTGTCGCCTGCGGCCACCTCCAGCACCTCCCGCACGGCCTTGCCGCGCTCCTCCGGGGTGGAGTTGATTGTCGCTGCGACCGGGTCCGGCCCCGGCTGGGGCCGAGGCGCGCTGGGCAGGCCCGGGAACTCCGGATTTTCCGGGGCAATCGCCGCCAGCTCCGTCGCCTTGGCTAGAGCCGCCCGCAGCGCCTCCGGGCGCGGGTCGTTGGTGGAGCAGACGCCGAGGCGCTGGCCCTGCACCGCGCGGATGGAGATGGCGCTGCCCGTCTCCGCCACGTTCTGGTGGATACGGTTGTCGGCGTACCGGGTCAGCGCCGACTCCCCGGCGTTCACCAGCACCTCTACCTGGTCCGTGGTGGCTTCCTCCAGCACCAGATGGCAGATGGCCTCAACTTGAGCTCGGTCGAGCATGTGCTTCACTTCCTTGCCGTTCGCGTGGGGCGAGCTTCCCGGTGACACCGGCCTCCCGCCGGCATCCTCGCAGGCCGCGAGCGAATGCTCCGCGCCCGCCTCGTATGTACGCAGTGCCCGCCCCTACTCTCCGTCTTCTTCCTCCTGCGTAACCCCCACCCGCACATCCCTAAACCGCGCCGGGGGCACTCCATGGCCCACCCGCGCCGTCTGCATCGGCTCGCCCTTCCCGCAGTTGGGCACGCCCCATAGCTGCCATTCGTCGGCGCTGCACACCGCGTCGCACGAGCCCCAGAAATCCGGCGTGTTGCCGGTGTAGGTGGCGTTGCGCAACATTTCCCCCAGGTCGCCGTCCTCGATCCGGTAGGCCACCTCGGTGCCGAACTGGAAATTCAGGCGCTTGTCGTCGATGCTCCAGGAGGTGTTGGTGCACAGGTACATGCCGCGCTTGGTCTCGGAGATCAGCTCGTCCAGCGTCCAGTCGCTCGGCTCCAGGTTGATGTTGGTCATGCGGATCAGGGGGATGCGGTTGTAGCCGTCGGCGCGCATCGCCCCGCTGCTGCTGGTCTGCCCGATCGCCGGCGCGGTCTCTCGGGAGGACAGATAACCGGTGAACATGCCCTCCCGCACGATCTGGGTGCGCTGGCCGGGAACGCCCTCGTCGTCGTAGGCAAACGACCCCAGGCCACCGGGGAGGGTGGCGTCGGCGTTGATGTTGACCTGCTCTGACCCATAGCGGAAGCTGCCCAGCTTGTCGGGGGTGAGAAAGCTGGTGCCGGCAAAGCTGGCCTCGGTGCCCAGCACACGGTCCAGTTCGATGGGATGGCCGCACGACTCGTGCAGTTGTAGCGCCAGTTGGCTGCTTTCGAGGATCACGTCGGTTACCGTAGCCGGGCAGGCGGGAGCGGTGAGCAGTGCCTCGGCTTCGCAGGCGATCTGCTCGGCGTGGCTGGGCATGTCCAGCTCCCGCACCAACTCCCAGCCGCGCTGAGCGGTTTGCCCACCGTGGGAGGAGGGGTAGGACCGCGTCTGGGTCTCCGAGCCGTCCGGCGCCACCGCCGTGCACTCGATTCCCGCGCCGGTCTCCACCCCTTCCTGGTAGATCTGCGCGCCCTCGCTGCTCTCGAAGTATTTCTTCTCGTGGGTAACCTCCAGGAACCCCTCCCGCAGCGCGACGTTAGCGGCCTCGGCCATCAACTTGTCGCAGTCCAGCAGCAGTTCCACCCGCTCCGCCAGCGGCACGTCGAAGGGATTCTCGGTGAAGACGGCGGGGAAGCGCCCCGAGGCGGGCTCGACGGGGGTCAGCGCCACTGGCGTCTTCTGGGTAGAGGCGCTGGCCCGGGCGATGCGCACCGCCAGGCCAGCGGCCTCCTCGACTGCCGCGAGGGTCAGGGTGGAGGTCGCAGCAAAGCCCCACGCCCCCTCCGCCAGCACCCGCACGCCCACGCCCTGGGCGGAGGAGGACCGCAGGCTCTCCACCGCGCCGTTCTTGACGCGGACCTCCTCGTCCTCGTGGCTGGTGAAACGCGCGTCGGCGTAGGAGGCCCCCGCCTCCAGCGCCGCCGCCACGGCTCGTGCAATCAGTTCTTCCATGATACCCTCCCTGGAGGGGCCGCATGGGTGGCTCGCGCACGTTGTTTGTGCGCGAGACGGGTCCCATCCGGCCCCCGGCTGTCAAGGACTACTCTCCCGGTATCGGATGCCACTGCGACCAGCAATAGGGCCAGTCCGGCCATCTCTCGCATAACTGGTGACGGACCGGGTTACAGAGCGTGTAGAGAGCGTACCCTTCCACGTCAGTATAGTCCTTCGCGCTCGCGTCCCAATAGCTCCGTTGCCACTTGCCACCTCGCAGGAGCTTCGCGCTCTCCCGTTTGGCGTAGCGAATCCATTTCTGGAAATCACCGCCGACGTCCGTGAGCGAGACAACGAGGTGAACGTGATCGGGCATAACGCAGTAGCAGTTGACCTCGATCTTCCAGCGACGCCCAATATCGCACAGCACCTTGACCATACGGGGCGCGATCTCCGGAGTTGCGAGGTCGGCTCCGCTCTGGGCGCGAAAAGAGACGAAATAGACCTGGTCTCGGATCCGATACTCCTCCGGCGTAAGCCGGTGGGGGTGCTTGCGGTTGGGTTCCTGGTGCTCGGGCGGATTCCCGGTCATGTTCGTGGCAGCCGGGGCCGGATGGGGCCTGTCTGCCCGCAAACGACGCGGGCAGCCACCCATGCGGCCCCTCCGGTTGCGGTTCGTCCCCGTCTCGCCCGGCCCTCTCCCCCCTCTCCTGCCCAGGGCGTCCGCGCCCAGAGAGGGGGCAGGGGGTGAGACTCCTCTCCCTACCCTAAAACCCCGCTCATCTCCTCCTGCAGCCCACCGGGTGGCGCCAGCAGCAGTCCCTGGAAGCGGTCCAGGACTCGCCCGCAGCGTGGGCACTGGTAGACCTCGCCCGCTTCCAGGAGTACTTCTCCCTCGTCCGCTTGGTGGCAGTCCGGGCAGATCAGCCGCGCCCAGGGGTCCGGAGCGGGCCCTGCCGGGAGCGTTCCGGCCTTGACCGCGCGGCATTCCACCCGGCCGCCGACCAGCCGGCTTATCGCTTGCGCCAGGCTCCCGCGCCCGAGGCTCTCTGGCCCGTAGCGCCGCTTGCCTATCGCCGGCGACTGCGCCCACAGCGTGAACTCGTCAAACGACGCGGCCACGGCGCCCAGCCACCGCTGCATGGAGAACTCGCCCTCGTTGACCCCGTACGCCGCCTCCCGCTTGCCCCCCCCGGCCAGCAGGTGCAGCAGCCCGGCCTTGCGCAGCAGCTTCTGCGTAGGGGTCAGCTTGTGTCCGTGACGGAACAACACAATTCGCGGCCGCTGCAGCGGCTCCTCACCAAACCACAGTACCCCGCCCGGCCGCAGCACCCGCTGCATCTCCGCTAGGACCGGCGCCGGGTCGGGGAAGTGATGCAGCGTCTGGTAGGTAAAGACCAGCGAGAAGGTCTCCGCGGCGAAGGGCAGCGTATAGGCGTCGCAGCAAATCCGCTCGGCGGGAGCCGCGAATCCCAGCGGCTCAGCCAAGCGCTCCGCTGCCAGCAGGCTGTGCGGGGAGATGTCTATCGCCACCCCC
>JALGSV010000024.1 GCA_029821755.1 Candidatus Zipacnadum vermilionense
GGGCCACGTTATCCGGGTGGCCCTCAATCTCGGTGGCCAAGTCCAGCAGTTCCTCCGCCGGGGTCTCCAGCGCCAGCAGGCGGTCACAAGCCAGCAGGCCACCGACAATCGCCGTGCTGCTGCTCCCCAAGCCCCGGGCGAGAGGTATATCGTTATGCTGCGCTAGCCGCCAGCCCGGCACCTGGACCCCCGCCCGCTCGGCCAGCGCGCCCGCCGCGCGCAGTACCAGGTTCGCCGGGGTTTCCGGCAACCGTCCGGCCCCCTCACCGGTGATGGTCACCTCGGTGACCGCCGCAAGAGACAGCTCGACCGTGTTATACAGGTCCAGCGCCAGCCCCAGGCAGTCGAACCCCGGCCCGAGGTTAGCCGTGCTGGCAGGAATTCGCGCGGTCGCGGAGGGGGGCATCGGAGAGCAGACTCCTTCTCTCGGCCAAGGCGTTATAGACGCGTTCATCGCCTGGCTCGGCGTAGTAAACTCGCGGCAGGCGCGAGGAGAAGCGTGAGACGGTCTCCTGCACCACCGTGTCGCACAGATCGGCCAGATCATGGACCCGGATGCGCTCCCCGCCCTGCTCGCCCACCAGCACCGCCGTGTCGCCCACCTGCGCCTCGGGGACATTGGTTAGGTCGACCATGGTTGTATCCATGCAGATACGGCCGATGATCCCGCACTGCCGGCCCTGCACCAACACATGGCCACGGTTGGACAGCAGCCGGTCGTAGCCGTCGCCGTAGCCCAACGACAGTAGGCCCAGACGGGTGTCGTGCGGGGCGCTCCAGGTGCGGTCGTAGCCCACCGACTCCCCGGCGTAGAGGGGCTTGATCACGGCCAGCCTGGCCTTCAGCGCCAGCACCGAGCGCATCTCGGGCATGTACAGCCCGCCTCGATCGCGGGGAATACCATACAGCAGCGCCCCGGGCCGGACCGCGTCCAGCCAGGCCTCCGGATAGCGCACCGTCGCCCCACTATTGCACACATGCCGCAGGGGGATGCGGAAGCCCAGGGCTTGCTCGGCCTCGGCCACGGCGGTCCTGAATGTGGCGAGTTGCGCCAGGGTGAACTCGGGATCGATCTGGGAACTGGAGAAATGGGTAAAGACGCCGACAATCTCCAGGCCGGGCAGCTCCCGCAGCGCCTCGCAGAAGGGCCCGATCTCCTCGGCGCGCACTCCCAGGCGGTGCATGCCGGTGTCAATCTTGATATGGACCGGCGCGGTCGTCCCGGCAGCACACGCGGCCTCCGACAGGGCCCGCGCCCCCGTCAGGTCGGTCAGCGGAGCCTCGATATGCTGCTCCACCAGCACCGGCGCGACCTCCGGGGGCGTGGCCCCCAGGCACATCACCGGCGCGGTGCAGCCGTCGGCGCGCAACTCCACGGCCTCCTCCACGATCGCCACCGCCAGCCGTTCCGCTCCCGCCCCCAGCGCCACTCGGGAGACCGGCACGGCGCCGTGCCCGTAGGCATTGGCCTTCACCACGGCAATGATCTGCTGGTGGGGGCTGAGGACCGACTGGAGGTTATGGACATTATCCGCAAGCGCGGAGAGGTTGATTTCCAGCCAGGCAGGACGAAGCACGGCATCCCTCGCGTCCCAGGTTCGAAGTGATCCTGAGGCGATTGTAGGGGGTTGGGTGGGAGGAGTCAAGGAGGGTGGATGTAACCCAAGTGTGTCGGCAAGCAGAGCGAGTGGCCCACCCCCGTGCGTACCGGATGGGTCCGTTACTCCCCCTCTCCCCGCCCGGCGCCGGGCCTGTTGCCCCGCCGCGCTTTGTGCTATAATCGCTCCCGATTTCCCCCGGTGGCTCTGGCATTATTCCTCCCGCTTGTGTATACTACTCGCTGACCGGGGAGGAGCCTGGCCGCTCCTGGCCGACTGGGGCCACCAACCACAGGAGGGCGCACCATGCACAGCCTGCGTGCAGCCGCAGCAGCGATCGCCATTGCCGTTATCTTCGGATCCCTGATCGGATGCGGAAGCGGAGGTGACAATGGGGTACAGCCGCCGGGGCCGGCTGGCGCCATCCGCCTCGAGGGCCGCGTCGTCGCCGCCGACAACGCCGGTGCTCTCTTCCCCAGCGCTTCTGTCACCGTTCTCCCCGCTGGCCAAACCGTTATCGCCGACGCCAACGGCCATTTCGTCTTCACCGGTCTGGACAGCGTCCCGCTGACCGTGCAGGTCAACCCCCTCTACCACCCTGAGTACCAGGCCTGCGAGATACTCCTGCCGGCGCTGACCTCCAACTACCTCAACCTCAACGTCGCCGTATTGCCCCGCTCGGCCGACACGGTTACCAGCCTTGCGATCGCCCCGCAGAACCAGGTGGTCGAGATCGGCAGCCAGATTCCCTTCCGGGCGGCAATCGTCACCTCGGCCGGAGCCACTGGCCTACGCCCTACCTGGGTTGCGCTGGGCCCGGCTGGCCGCATTGACGAGAGCGGCCTGTTCATCGCGACGGCCACGGGGCAGAGCACGATCTACGCCTTCAGCGGCACTCGCTATACCACCACCACTATCCGGGTAGTCGCCCAGCGCGCCCCCGCCATTCTCGACGTGCTGCTTGACCCGACCCAGCTTCCGGCTGAGGGCGGGCAGATGACCGTGACGGCGTCCCTGGCTGACGCCGACGGCGTCAGCAGCGCGATGGCCATTATCTTCTCGCCGGGGGGCACCTCCGTAAACTGCCCCATGTCCCTGGTGCTCGGCACTGCCAACAACGGCACCTGGGCCGTGACGGACACTATCCCGCCCAACACCAACCTACCTGACACCAATGGGATACAGGCGCCGATGCGCTACCAGGTCGGGGTGCGCGCCGTGGATGCGGACGGCCGCGTCACCTTCTCCGACCTAGTGGAGTTCTTCGTAGCCGGTGTCGCTCCGCCCCCGCCGCCGCCAGCCTAGGGGTACGGCCCGAGTGGTCCGGGGGAGCCTACCCCTCCTCTACGGTAACAGCGAAGGGGCGGCCCAAGTGGGCCGCCCCTTCTTGCCTGCGCTACGTTCTTGTCGCTCGCCCTTCCCCTCCGGACTTGCCCCGTGCCCCCACTCCCCTCTCCCGTCTCTACATCATCGCCGCCGGCACCACGATGAACTTCATCCCCGGGGTGATGGGGTAGCTATCGCGAATAGCGTGGCAGCGGTCTACCAGGGGCTGGATCTTCTCGTTCTCCATGACGAGGAGCAGGAGGGCGTTCAGACCGGGCCAGATGGGATCGCCCTCGCGGCGACCGGTCTCGCCGGCGCCGGCGATGTCAGAGAACCGGGTGAAATGGTCAATTCCCATCTCCTCCAGGGCCTCCATCACATCAATCTCCACCCCCTGGTCCACGATCAAGATGACCAGACTGGTTGTTGGTGAGTCGGTCACGAGTATCCTCCTGAAGGCTCCTGCAAGCACCGATACCCGCCGCGTGGCCCGCCGAGGCTTCGCCTCGCCTACCCCGGCGGTAGCGGCAGCGTCTCCTCGTCGGACGGCGGAGTCTCCTCACTCGGCCGCCGCCAGCGCCGGAATAGCCGGCGCCCCAGCGAGTTGAACATCTCCGCGATATTGTCCCAGATGACGTACGTCGCGGGTACCAGCAGCAGCGACACGCCGGTGGCCAGCGCCAGGCCGAAGATCACCGCCACCGCCATCGGCGACCGGAACTCGCTGCCCTCGTTCACCGCCAGCGCGGTCGGAAGCATCCCGAAGATCATGGCCAGCGAGGTCATCAGTACCGGCTTCATCCGGTGCGGGCCGGCGGTGAGCAGCGCCTCGGTACGGTTCAGGCCCCGCTTGCGCAGTGTATTGGTATAGTCCACGACCAGAATCGAGTTCTTCCCTACGAGCCCGACCAGCATGATCATCCCCAGCATGGAGATGATCGTCATTTGCATCCCGAACAGCAGCAGCCCAATCCCCCCGCCCACGATGGCCACGGGCAGGTTGAACAGGATGTTGAAAGGCTCCAGCACCGAATTGTACAGCGCCGCGGTCAGCATGTAGACCAGGAGGATGGCCAGGGCCATCGCCCCAAACATCCGCGTGAACGACTCGACAAACGCCTCGACCTCTCCGCCCCACTTGTAGGTCACGCCCTCCAGGTTCATTTCGCTGAGGGTCTTGTCGATGGCGGTCTGCGCCGCCCGGGTGCTGACGACCTGCGGGTCGTTGTAGGCGGTGACGGCTACCTCCCGCTGGCGGTTGAGCCGGTCGATGCGGCTGGGACCGACCGACAGCACCACCTGCGCCACGTCCTGTACCCGGATCGCCTCCCCCGCCCGGCCAAAGCCCACAATGCTCCCCGCAACGTCAGCGATGTTGTCTTTGTCCTGCTCGTTAAGTTCCACCCGGATGTCGTACTCGTCACCCCGGTCGCGGAACTTGGTGCTGGTCGTACCCGCGTACGAGCCGCGCAGGTTCCCGGCCACGTTTGCCAGGGTCAGACCCGCATCCGCCAGGCGCCGGCGATCTATATGCACCTGCACCTCCGGCCGGCCCGGCTTGGAGGAGGTGTCCACGTACCGCAAGCCCGGAATCCCCTCCATCTTGCGCCGCAACTCCTGCGAGGCTTTGGTGAGTTCTCCCAAGTCCGTACCCATCATATCCACCCGGATCGGCGCCTCGCCCCCGCCCCCCATACCGCCCTGGGTGGTGACGCGGAGGGCGGCGCCCGGCAGGTCCGCCAGGTCTTGCCGCAAGTCCTGCGCCAATTGCTCGTTGCTGCGCTGGCCGGCCTCCAACCGCGCCCGCCGCTTGCTCATCTGCAGAAAGGCGTTGCCGTATTGCCCCCCGGAGGTGCCCGCCATGAACCCCCCCGACCCCAATTGCCCCACGGTGACCGATATGCTCTCGATCTCCGGGTACTTGTCCTTCTGCTCCAGCCGCTGCTCGACGGTCCGTACGAGGCTGTCCGTGTAAGCCAGGCGCGTGCCGGGCGAGGACTCCAGGTCGATGTTGACCATGCCCTGGTCGCTCTCCGGGAACATGCCGAAGCCTATGCGGGTGAAGATCAGCCACACGGTCAGGATGAGCGCGCCATAGGCGATGCCAACCGTAAGCCAGGGGTGGTCCACCACCAGCTGCAGTACCTTCCGGTAGTTCCGCTCCAACCGCTGGAAGTTGCGGTCCCACCCGTCAAAGAACGACTGGATGGCACGCTGGGGGCCCCCGACGACAGCGCTCACTCGGTCTCGCCGCACATACCACCAGGCCGCCAGCGAGGGCGTCAGCGTAAACGACACCAATAGGGAGAACAGGGCACACACCGCGACCGTCAGGCCGAAGGAATAGAAGAACTGCCCCACCATCCCGCCCATGAGGGCCACCGGCACGAAGACGACCACGTCCACCAAGGTAATGGCCACGGCCGCCGCCCCAATCTCAACCCGGCCGTTGAAGGCCGCAGCCACCGGCTGTTCGCCAGAGTCCAGGTGTCTCTGGATGTTCTCCAGAACCACAATGGAGTCGTCAATCAGAATACCGACCGACAGCGCCAATCCCAGCAGGACCATCATGTTCAGGGTAAAGCCAAACCCCATCCCTATCGGCAGGAAGGTGCACATGATGGAAGTGGGAATCGCCAGGGCCACGATGATAGTGGCCCGCAAGTTGTGCAGGAAGAGGAAGACAATCAGCGAGGCCAGCAGCGCGCCCTCAATCAGCGCGTTGCGCACGTCGTAGATGGACTCGCGTACCTGCTCCGAGCTGTCCTGGGCGATGACCGCCTTGATGTCGGAGGGGAGCGTCCCCGGGCGTTCCTCCGTGCCCACCAGCTTGGTCAGCGCCGCCCGGGTCTTGTCGCACACCGTCACCGTATTGGCCTCTGACTGCTTCTGGATGGAGAGGCCCACCGACGGCTGCTGGTTGAGGCGGGCGATGGTGCTCGGATCGGCGCTGGTGTCCAGCACCTCGGCGAGGCTGTCCAGACGCACCAGGCCCCCACGGGGCGTGGGTATCTCCAGCGCCCGAATCTGCTCCATGTCCTGGAATTCACCCATGACCCGGACGGTATAGGCGCGCAGCCCCTCCTTCAGGTCGCCGGCCGGTAGCTTGAGGTTGGAGGTGGCTAGGTACTGGGAAAGCTGGCTCAGACTCATCCCCACCGCGTCCAGCCGCGCCCGGTCCACGCGGATCTGAATCTCCCGCTTCGCTCCCCCGGTCACCGACACCGAGGCCACGCCGGGGATCTGCCCCAGCACCGGCTTGATCTTGTCGTCGACAAGCTGGTAAAGCTCCCGAGGATCCCGGTCGCCGGTGATCCCGATGCGCATGACCGGCAGGGCGCTGATGTTGAGTTTGAGCAACTGCGGGGACTTGGCGTCGGTGGGAAAGAGCACCTTGGCGCGGTCCACCGCGTCGCGCACATCCGAGGCCGCGGCATCCAGGTTGGTGCCGTACTCGAACTGAATGGAGACCGTGCCTAGGTTCTCCTGGCAGGTGGACTGCACGCTCTTGACCCGGTTGATGACGCTGACCTGGTCCTCGATCGGCTTGACCACCCCCTGCTCCACCTCTTCCGGCCCCGCCCCGGGGTAGGGCACGGTGATGAACAGGTAGGGGAAATCCACCTTGGGAAACTGGTCCCAAGGCATTCGGCTGTAGCCGACCAGGCCCAGGACCATGATCCCTAGGATGATCATGGCGATAGTGACGCGACGATGAATGGCAAGACGTGTAAGCCACATGTATTGCGTGAGTCCTCGTTATGTGGGGCGAGGCCAGTATCCCCGGCGCCGTTCCCCCCGCGTGGGGCGAGCCTCCAGCTCCCCCTCAGTCTCGCGTGCTCTTGATCTGGCGGGCTGGAAGCCCGTCCCCGCGGTAGTAGTGACTGCTCCTACGAACTTTTCTCCGGTGCCGCGTTCATCGCCGCCGTCTCGCTGATGACCTCCCCCGACTTGCGCGCTTGCGGCTGCACCGATTGCCCTGCGGCCAGCAAGCTCTGGCCGGAAACGACCAACTGATCACCTCCCTTGACTCCCTCCACGATCTGCACGCGATTGCCGTTTATGGCCCCGATCCGCACTTTGTGTACGTCGATCTTCCCGTCCTGCACCGCGTAAACCAGGCGGTCCTCACCATTCTCCACCAGTGCGTCGCGAGACACGATCACAGCGTCCGGGACGGTGTCCAGGATGACCTTGGCCCGGCAGAACATCCCCGGCTTGATCAGCCCCTGCGCATTGTCGACCTGAATATCCACGGTGTACATGCGCTCGCCCGGATTGGAGGCCGGGCTGAGACGGGCGATCTGCCCGTCGAAGGTGCGCTCCGGCAGGCCGTCCACGACTACCTCCGCCGACTGCCCCACCCGCAGGTTGGTAACCTGCAGTTCGCTGACCTGCGCCTTCACTTTCATCGGCTGCAGGCTCACGATACGCAGCAGCTCCGTGCCGGTGCCCGCGGTCATACCGGGCTCGATCATCCGTTGGGCGATCTGTCCCGCAAAGGGCGCCCGGATGTACAGCTTGGACACTCCGGTCGCCGCGTATCTCTGCCCGGCTCGTGCCTGCCCCACCGCCGCTGCCGCCGCCCTCGCCTCTTCTTGCTGCATCGATACCTGCTGCCGCTGGGACCGGGCCAGGGCTAGTTGCTGCTGGGCGTTGCTCAGCGCCGACTCCGCCGCGTTGACGTCACGCTGCGCCACTAGCACCTGGTCCCGCCGCGACTCGGCCAACTGCAGTGCCTGCCGCGCCTGGGTCACACCCAGCTCCGCCAGGCGCACCTGCTCACTGCGTGCTCCGGCCTGGGCCAGGTTCAGCCCCTCCTGCGCCTGCTTGACTCGCCCCTGGGCTATCTCCAGGTTCGTCTTGCTGGTCTCCACCTGCTGCTGCGAGACAGCTCCCGCCTGGTACAGACTCCGGGCGCGGTTGTAGTCGCTCTCCGCCAGCCGCCGGGAGGCCTGGGCCTGGTCTAGCGCCGCCTGCGCCTGGGCAATCTCCTGCGCCCGCGCCCCGGCCTGCACGTCCCGCAGGGCCGTCTGGGCCGCGTCCAGGCCGGTCTGCGCCTGAGCGATACTGTTATCTATCTGTGTGCGGGTCAGGTCGTGGGCCGTCTGGGCCTTCTTGAGTTGATCCCGCGCCGCTTGCACCCCGATTTCCGCCTGGCGCACACCCACTCGCGTGGACTCCTCGGTCAACTGTACGCTCACCCGGGCCTGCGACTGGCGGGCCTGGGCGGAGCGGACCATAGCCGCCGACTGGGCCAGCTGCGCCGAGGCCAGGTCGGTGTCCATGCGCACCACCGTCTGTCCCGCCCGCACCCGGTCTCCCACCCGGACGTACACCGCCACCACGTTGCCAGGGACCTCCACGTTGATGGTGCTGTCCTGGTCCGCCTGCGCCGTGCCGGTAAGCACTAGCTCGTCATGCAGCAAGCCGCGCGTGGCCGTTTCCACCAGGACCGGCGTTCCTTGGGCCGTCTCGGTGGCCGCCGGCGCCTTGCCCCGCCCACAGCCCGCCACAACCAGCATGGCCAGGGCTCCCGCGGCAACCAGGGGTATCAGTAGGCGTCTTGTAGTCTTGTTCATTGCATCTCTCCCCCACTCAGGGGTTGCCCCATCGCCTCGTACAGGCGGATGAGAGCCAGTTGCAGATCGTAGTTGGCGGTAATCTGCGCTGCCTCCGCCGCGGCCAGGGCCGTCTGGGCATCGAGGACCTCGATACCGTTCGTTACCCCAGCCTGGAACCGCACCTCCGCTACCCGGGCCCGCTCGCGGGCGTCCACCACCCCCTGCGTCGCCACCTGCAACTGCTTGGTGGCCTGGTCCAGCGACAGGTACGACTGAGTCACCTCCAGCGCTACCTGCTGCCTCTGGATATCCAGTGCCAGCAGCGCTTGCTTGACCTGGGACTCGGCGCTCGCCACGTTGCTCCGCGTCGCGCCCCCGTCGAAGATAGGCTTGCTCACCGCTACGGTCACCTGCCAGTTTTCGCCCGCCGAGAACACCGAGGCCTGGCTCTCCGAAAACTGTCCACCCAGGGAGAGGGTCAGGTTGCGCCCGGCCTTGGCCAGCCGTAGCCCCGCCTCCGCTTGCTGGACCCGCGCCTGTAGCGCCGCCAGTTCCGGGCGCCACTCCCAGCCGGCCTCGATCAGCGCCGACAAGTCTCCCGCCGGCCGGGTGATCGGGTCGACGGAGGGCACCACGCTCAGCGGCCACGTCTGCTCCAGCGCGAGGATCTGCCGCAAGACGGCCAGCCCCCGGGCCACGGCCGTTACCGCAGCGATCTCGCTGCCCTCGCTCTGGGCCAGTTGGGTCTGTGCCTGGATGACCTCGAACTGGGCCACCGTGCCCGCGTCGAACATCGCCTGAGCGATACGCCGATGCTCCCGGAAGGCCTGGGTCTGGCGCTGGGCCACCCCGGCCAACTCCTGCGCGCGTAGCACCTGGTAAGCCGCCTCCTGGGCGGCCAGGCGCATGGCCCGGCGCGTCGTCTCCACTTGCTGCTGGGCCGCCGTCACTCCCGAGCGCGCGGCGCTGAGCGCCGCCGGCAACCGCCCGCCCGTATACAAGGGCTGGGTGAGGCTCAGGCCGTACTGGGCAACGATGGGGCTGCCCAGAGTTATCGTTTCTTTGTCGATCTTCGCGGTCTGAATAGGCCCGGTCCGGCCGTAGGCGGCGCTGAACTGGAGGGAGAGGCCTCCCGCTGCCGCCGCTTGCCCCACCGCCGCCTGCGCCTGGTTGACCGCCTCGCCTGCCGTCAGCACCGGCAACGCCGTCTGCGCGGCCAGCTCCCCGGCCTGCGTGGGAGTGAGCGTCAGCGTCTCCGCCGGGGCCGACTCCTGCCCCAGCGCCGCCGACCCGGCCACCAGCGCCAGGCCCATGATCGCCAGGACGCGGCATATTGAGGAAAGCGCACTGCGAGGATTCATTCCTCTTCGTCCTCCTCCGCTGATTCCGCGGGATGGTCCCCCTCGACGACCGCCACCAGGTGCGCGGCCATAGTCAAGGCGGCCTGCACCTTCACCAGCATCACGCTCTCGCCCGCGGGGTGGACGAACGCCAGCAGCTTGTCGCCGGCCTGAATCATGCATCGCTCCCGCGCCTCAGCCGGAATGACCACTTGCCCCCGCTCCCCCACGGTTACCGAGCCGACGAAGTTCTCCTGTAGGTTCCCTGGCATCGCCATCTTCGCTCGTCTCCTTGCCCAGCGACTTCCCCACATCCGTCAAAACGCACAAATATGATTTACACGACTGATTCTACGGACAAGTCTCTGCGACGTCAAGTATTCCCCAGAAAACCTACCCATACCTGCCGCTCCCACTGCCGTCCAAACTGTCGTTCCAACCGCCGCTCCCTTGACACTCCGTCCCCCCGGTGCTACATTCAGCCTAGCGGGAAAGTCCCGCCTTTGCTGGTTTTTCTGGGGGTTAGCGTGGGCCGCCTAGAGGCGAACGATCTTACTCCGCGACAAGAGGCTATCCTGCTCGCGGTCGTGGGCGAACATATCGCCACCGCCGAGCCAGTGCCCTCCAAGCTGGTGCAGGAGAAGCACGGCCTGGCGGTCAGCCGCGCCACCATCCGCAACGAGATGGCGGAGATGGAGCACCTGGGTTACCTGGGCAAGCCGCACACCTCCGCTGGGCGCGTACCGACCGAGGTCGCCTACCGCCTGTACGTGAGCCGCCTGGAGAGCGCCGAGCCGGGCCTGTCGCGGGAGCTGACCTGGGTGCGTGGGGAGTTGGCCCACGCCGGCTCCGATCTAACTGCGCTCCTGCGCACCTCCACTCGGGTGCTGGCCGACCTGACCGAACAGGCCGCCTTGGCCTGCGAGCCGATCACTCCCGGCCAGTCCTTCTTGGCTTTCTCGCTGGCCGCCGTCAGCGCCCGTGCCATTCGCGTGTGCTACGAGATGGCGGAGGGCCGGCACGAGCTGCTCTGGGAGCCCGCCCAGCCGCTGCGTAGCGACCAGATCAACGCGCTCAGCGAGGCCCTGGCGAACGTTCTCTCCCGGGAGGGCCTGGATCGTCTCGACGTCGGTGCCCTGGCCGAGGAGACCGACCTGCCCGTGGAGATTATCTCCGGTCTCCTCCAGCTACTCGTGGAGAACACCGAGCAACGCGTCTACGTGGAGGGCGCGGCGCGGCTGTTTGCCTATCCGGATTTCCAGGACCACAACCGGCTGCAGGAGTTGCTGGTCGCCCTGACCCAGGAGGGCCCCACCCGGGCCCTGCTGCGGGGGGTCTTCGGCCGGGAGGGGATCACGGTTTTCATCGGCTCCGAGTTGGCCCGGGGACGCTTCTGCGACTGCAGCCTGGTGGCCCAGACCTATCGGGGCCCGCTGGCGCTGCGGGGCGCGGTGGCCGTACTTGGTCCCCTGCGCATGCCCTACCCCCGCGCCATGACTGCCGTCCGCTGCGTGGCGTATGAGATCGGCGGGATCTTGGGGAAGGGGGAGGAGGGGGAGGTCGATGGTCGATAGTCGGCATAGAGGGAGGTATCGACAATGGATGTAGCCGAGATAGATGAGCGGATCACCGGACTTGAGGATTCCGTGGCGAGACGCGTGGCGAAGATGGAGGACGTGATGGCGCGGTTTGTGTCGGCAACCGAATCATTTGCCGCCGAATGGTATCGGAAAACGGTCCAACAGGCGGTAAGCGACGCTTACGCTAAAGTCAATGAACGGACTGGCGAGGGGTTAGACGCGCTCAAGGCGGATCTCGAGGATGCGATCCTTCGGGTGCCTGAGCTGGTGCGGGAACGATTGGATAACGACAAGCTGTGGGACCATCGGTCTGAGCGTAAGTCGGTATCCACGGGAGTGACCGGGACGTATGGCCCTCAGGGACGCGGCGATGAGCCCTCGCTGAACGCGGCGATCAGGGGGACGCTGTCGCCCGTCGGTGCACTCCTTCGCAAGCATGGGCTCTTGGGCGACAAGACCACAAGCAATTGGAAGGGCGGGCCTACCGGCACCCTCGTCTTCCCGTACGGGTTCGATTTCTCCCCGGAGATGAAGCCCATACTGGAGGAGTATTCCGAGGACGACCGGCAATTGCGGCATTACCGCCAAGAGCTATCGGAACTGCGCGAGGCAAAGGGGCGGGCGGAAGCCCTGCAACGCTGGGAGGCGGCATAGCGGACACTGGCTGCGGCCGCCCCGGCCGGCAGGCCTTGCGCCACCCGAGCGGGCCGGATAGAATCTGTCGGTCCGCAAACGACGCGGACCGACATCTATCCGGCCCCTCCTAGTTTTGGCTAGATGGTTAAGGAGCCTTCCCATATGGCCTCAACCGAATCGTCCAGTCCTGCCCCCGCCTCCGATGGGGCAACTGCTAATGAGAAGACCTCAGCCCTGATGGCCAACGCCGCCGCCGTGGTCGCTATCGCCGCCGCCGTAGAGGGCACGCTCGGCCCCAAAGGTCTCAACTCCATGCTGGTGGATCGCTACGGCGAGGTGACCATCACCAACGACGGCGCCACCATCCTGGAGCGCATGGAGATCAACCATCCCGCCGCCCGCCTGGTCATCGCCGCCGCTCAGGCCCAGGCGGAGCAGGTTGGCGACGGCACCACTACCGCCGCTCTCCTCGCCGCCTCCCTGGTCAGCGAGGGCGTCCGCCATGCTCGCGCCGGGGTGCCGATTATCAAGCTCATCGAGGGGATGCAGGCCGGGATGCGCCTGGCCGTGGACTTCCTGGACACCCAGGCCCAGCCCATCGCCGACTCCACTGACCCCCACCTGCGCCAGGCCGCGCTCATCGCCGGGCGCGGCGTGGGGGAGCTGGCCGACCTGGCCGTGGCCGCCGCGGCCCACCTGGGCTTCGAGCGCCTGCTGGACGAGGACTTCCGCCTCGCCGACCTGGTCCTCGCCCAGGAGGGCGCGCCCACCGAGCTGATCGAGGGCCTGGTCCTGGACCGCACTCGCCTCAACCGGCAGATGCCGCGCCAGGTACGGCTAGCCACCGTGCTCCTGCTGGACGACGCCTTGGAGCCCGAGGAGCTGGAGTCCGGCGCCCTCGGCACGGAAGCGGGCTTCCAGCGCTACCTGCGGCTGCAAGAGGAATTCCTGCACGGCTTGGCCGGTCTGCTGGAGGCCGGGGTCAACTGCTTCTTCGTGCGCAAGGGGATAGGCGACACCGCTGAGGAACTGCTCACCGCCGCCGGGGCCTTTGCGGTACGACGCCTATCGCGCCGGGACATGGCCCGCCTGGCCGAATTCACCGGCGCTCGCCTGGTCAAGCGCGGCGCGCTCAAGAAACCCGCCGCGGAACTGCAGCCCTTCCTGGGCCGAGCCGAACAGGTGGCGGAGAACGAGCGCTTCGACCATCTCCAGGTCCTGGGCGGTGCCGGTCGCCCCGCAGCGACCATGCTAGTTGGCGCCGCTACTCGAGAGGTCCGCCAGGAACGCCAGCGCATCGCCGAGGACGCCGCTAGCGCCGTGCAGGCCGCCGCCCGCGGCGGGGCAGTGGCCGGCGGAGGCGCCTTTGAGCTGGCCGCCGCCCGACATGTCAGTGCCTACCGGCCGCAAGCGCCCGGCATGGCCGCCTACGGCGTGGACTGCGTGGTGGAGGCGCTCAAGCGCCCCCTGTCGCAGATCATCAGCAACGCCGGCTTCAACCCGCTCGAGAAGGTCGAGCAAGCCTGGGCTGCGCAGGTCGAGACCGACACCGGGGTGTTGGCTCTCGACTGCGACAGCGGCCTGGTGACCGACATGCGCGAGGCAGGCGTCCTGGACGCCGCCCCGGTCAAGCGCCAGGCTCTGCAAGCCGCGCTGGAGATCGCCGAGGCGATCCTGCGTATCAACACCATCATCCGCCAGAAGCCGCAGCAAGCGGAGGCCGCCGATCCCGACACACTCTGATCCGCCTAGCGCGGGACGATTCTGAAGAGGCTATCACCCATGTCCGACGAACTAACCGAACCCACTGAGGAATTCTCCGAGGAGACCCTCAACGACCAACTCGCCCACCTCCAGGAGGAACTGGAGCAGGAGCGGGACGCCCACCTGCGGGCGCTGGCCGATCTGCGCAACTACCGGGACCGCGTGGCCCGCGAGCATGCGCAGCAGGCCCGCTACGCTACCGCTGCTCTGCTGGAGTCGCTCATCCCCACTCTCGACCACCTAGAAATGGCGCTGGAGGCGGCGCAAGCGCATGGCGAGGGCGACACCTCGCTCGCCGAGGGCGTCTACTTGACCCAGCGCCAGCTTCTGGACGTCCTGGCCCAGGCGGGCCTGCAGCCCATTGCCGCGCTCGGCGAGGTCTTCGACCCTGCTCGCCATGAGGCCCTGGACGGCGAGCAAGTAGCCCCCGGCGACCCCGCCGAGGGCACGGTCACGGCCGAGCTGCGCAAGGGCTACTTGCTCCACGACCGCGTCTTGCGCCCAGTGCAGGTGCGAGTCGCGGTGGCGAACACCTAACGCAGGGGCCGGGTCCCGATGGCGCCGGGGTCTCGTCGGTGCCTGCGGTGGCAGGCTAGGGCTCCCCGACGGTCCTCCGCGGTCGCCCGGACGGCCTCCTCTCTCTACCCCGGACTGGCGAGACGCCGATGCCGCCAGAAAAACCTTCGGACCCTCTTGAAGGAACTCCTGCCTTGCACGTCGAAAGGGCGTATGAGCCCTTGCCTGGCGGTTGCTTAGCAGCTTGACAGTCCTTCGCGGCGCTGCCTATAATCGGTCACTCTGCAGGAGGGCGATACCATGCCTACCGGCAGCCGAGCTCCTAAGAGAGGATCAACGTCAATGATGAGGCAGAATGTGGAAGAGTACGCCAAGATTCGCGTTGTCGGTGTCGGCGGGGGCGGCTCCAACGCGGTGGACCGCATGATCGAGAGCGGCCTCATGGGCGTGGAGTACCTGGCCATCAATACCGACGCCCAAGTCTTGGATCTGTCCGCGGCCGACCGCAAGCTGCAGATCGGCGCCGAGCTGACCCGAGGCCTGGGCACCGGCGGCATCCCCGACCTGGGCCGCCAGTCCGCTGAGGAGAGCCGTCAGGATATCATGATGGCCCTCGACGGCACCGACATGGTCTTCGTCACCAGCGGCATGGGCGGCGGCACCGGTACCGGTGCTAGCGCCGTCGTCGCCGAAATCGCCCGCGAGCTCGGCGCCCTCACCATCGGTGTGGTCACCAAGCCCTTCACCGTGGAGGGCCAACGCCGGGCGGAGCTCGCCGCCGACGGTATCTCCCGCCTCAAGGAACACGTCGACACCCTCATCGTCATCCCCAATGACCGCCTGCTGCAGATGGGTGAGGAGGACCTCACCCTGCAGGAAGCCTTCTCCCTCGCCGATACCGTCTTGCAGCAGGGCGTGCGCGGCATCAGTGAGGTCATCGTCGTCCCCGGCTTGATCAACCTCGATTTCGCTGACGTTCGGGCGGTCCTCAATGACGCCGGCACCGCCATGATGGGCATCGGCGAGGCCACCGGTGAGGGCCGCGCCGTTTCCGCCGCCCGCGCCGCCATCTCCAGCCCGCTGCTGGAGGTGGACATCAAGGGTGCTGGTGCGGTCTTGTTCAACATCACCGCCGGCCCGGACCTGACGCTCAAGGAGGTCCACGAGGCTTGCGCCATCGTGCAGGAGGCCGCCCAGGACGGCGACGGCGATGTAGACCTGACCCTCGGCGCGGTGACCGATCCGAAGATGGAGGGGCAGGTGCGCATTACCGTCCTGGCCACCGGCTTCGACGAGCAGCGCCCCGCTCCGCGCCGCACGCGCCAGGAGTCTCAGATCGCCGCCCGGCCAGCCTCTACCTCGGCCGCCGCGACCGCCGCAGAAACCCCCGCTTCCGGCGCCTTCACCGAGGAGATGCCGACCTACGACGAGGACGACATAGACATCCCCGCCTTCCTGCGACGGCGCTAGGCGAACCAGTACCCCCTGGGGTAGGGGCGAATGTTTCGCGGAACCGTACCCCGCGGAACATCTGCCCCTACGCTCCCAACATCTCCCCATAGACGCCCTGCACTTGCTCCACCACTCGCCGCACGTCGAAGTGCACCCGCGCCCGCTCCATCCCCGCCGCCCCCAGCTTGCGCCGCAGCTCTCCGTCACCCAGCAGCCGCAGCAGCGCCTCCGCCAGCGCCTCGGCCTCCTCCGGCGGCACCAGCAGCCCCGTCTCCTCCGGCACCACAATCTCCGGCGCCCCGCCACTATTGGTCGCCACTACCGGCTTGGCCGTGGCCATCGCCTCAATCAGCACCCGTCCAAAGGGCTCGTTGCGCGAGGGCAGCACCAGCACCTCCGCCAGCCGCAGGAGCTCCGACACATCCGTCCGGAACCCCGCCCAGATGATCCGCCCGTCTAGCCCCAGCCGATCCGCTAGCGCATGCAGCTCCTCCCCATACTCGTCCGCCCAGAAGGCCACTTCGCCCACAATCAGCAATCGCGCCTCCGGGCGTTTCTCGGCGACCTGCGAAAAGGCTTGCAGCAGCGTCCGGTGCCCCTTCCACGGCGTCAGCCGCCCCAGGCACATCACCACCTGCTCGCCCGGCTCTATCCCCCACTCTGCCTGCAGCTCCTCCAGTGGATCGCCCGGGGTGAACCGCTCCAAGGGAATCCCATTGGGCACCACGTCCACCGACACGTGCAGCCCGTCGAACTGCCGCGCCACCACCTCGGAGACCGCGATCACCCGCGGCCTGCAGGTTGCCGCCGCCTGCCGCACGATGCCTAACCCCTCGTTCTCCTCCAGCAGGTCCCGCATGTGCCAGATCAGCGGCAGCCGCGCCATCCGCGCCGCCATCCCCCCCAGCAGGTGGGCCTTGAGCGAATTGGTGTGCACCAGGTCCGCCTCGTGCCGCTTGAGGCTGCGCACGATTCGGTACACCGGCTGCGCCGAGGCGAATAGGTCCCGCACGTTCCCCAGCAGTCCGCCCATGCTCCCCCGTCTGCGCGCCAAGAGACCGCCGGGCGAGAAGACCGGAATGCGCTCCAGGTGCCCGCACTCCTCCCGCCGCATCCACTTGGCCCCCCGAGTATGCAGCAGCAGAGGGCTGAAGCGGTCCCGGTCCAGCCGGCCGGTTAGCTCTAGCAGGCTCTTCTCGGCCCCGCCCAGGTCCTCGGCATGATCAACGTAAGCTATTCGGTAAGGCTTCATTATCAGGAAGACAGGCTTCCTAGCCTGTGCTACCCGCCCAGTCCCCAATCGCCCAGTGCCCGCACCGCCCTCTCCGCCACATGATCCCAGGTCAACTCCCGCTCGATCCGCTCCCGCCCCGCCTCGGCCATCCCCCGCGCCAGCTCCGGCTCGCTCAGCAGCTTTACCAGCGCCTCGGCGATCTCCTCCGGCTTCTCCGGATCCACCAGCAGCCCCGTCACCCCGTCGATGATCGCGTCCGCCGTCCCCCCGGTCTTCCCCCCCACCGCCGGCGTCCCGCACAGATTGGCCTCCAGGTACACCAGCCCAAACCCCTCAATCGGCTCCCCCGGCAGGTTCCGACTGGGCATGACGAAGACCTCAGCCAACGCGTACAGCGCCGGCAGGTATTCGTCCGGTACGCCCGGCAGGAACTCCACCTCATGCCCGTGCGGTAGCTTGCGCAGCGTCTGCTCCTCCGGTCCGCTCCCCGCGATCAGATACCGCACCGGCCCCACTTGCTGGATTATCTCCGGCAGCGCCTTCATCACCTGCGCATGCCCCTTGCGCCACACCAGCCGCCCCACCGTCAGCAGCACCTTCTCCCCCTCCGTCAGCCCCAACTTCTCGCGCAGTTCGGCGACCTTCTCCGGGTCCACCGCAAACTCGTCCGGATTCACCGCGGCCAAGATGTTCGCGATCCGCTCCCGGGCCCCCCCCCGCTGCGCCACCTGGTTCCCGGTGTATTCGCTAATCACCCACGCGCCGCTCGCCCCCCGCACCACCTGCCGCTGCATCAGCCACTTCATCAGGTTACCACCGGTCAGCGTGATCTCCCGCCCGTACGCCATCAGCACAAACGGAATCCCCCGCCGCCGCTTGAGCAACAGGCAGGCCACGCCCTCCGGGAACCACTTCCCGCACAGCACCGCTTGTACCGGCTCGCCCAGCAGGTCCTGCTCGATCGCCTTTTCCGCCGCGCTCACCAGCGCCGTAGCGGCCCCGGTCTTGCTCTCGGCGAGAACGCGAACGGTGGGGAAGGGCTGGGCGGCGTCAAACTCTGCGGCGCCCGACTGGTCGGAGGCAATCACCACGAGCTTCTCCCCGCGCCGCACCAGCGCCGCCGCCAGCTCGTGGCAGTAACGCTGAATCCCCCCGACCGCGGGAGGGTAATCCAGGGCAAGCAGCAGGTAGCCCATGGTAAGTATTTCCCCGGACCGCGGGGGGTTCCTTCTTGGGAGGGAGGTGAGGGCGGGGCGACGGGGGAATTGGGGTATAGAGAATGTTCGTAGGGCGAGGCCTACGTGGCCCGCCGTCGGTTTCGTTCGGGAAACGGCGGGAGATGCAGTTCCCGCCCTACATAAGTTCGGAGGCATCTGGCCCATGCCCACCTCCCTCCCCCCCTTCTCCGCCGCTCATCGCCGGTTGCATCTGGACTACCACAACCCGGCTGGTATCCCGGATATCGCTGCCGATTTCGACGCTACCGAGTTCGCCGCGACTATCGCCGGGGCCGGCTTCGACTCGGCCACCGTCTTCGCCCAGGACGCCCACGGCCACGCCTACTTCCCCACCTCCGTCGGCGTCCCGCATCCCTCCCTGCCGCGGGACCTGCTCGGCGAGCAGGTCGCCGCCTGCCAGGCACGAGGCATCACCGTCGGCGCCTACATAAACACTGGCTGCAGCGACTACGCTCCGGAGGAGTGCCTGCAGTGCGGCCCCGACGGCAAGCCCCGCTACCCGGACGGATGCGGCGGCTACCGCCTCATCTGCCTCAACAGCCCCTATATCGAGGACAACGTCCTCCCGATGAGCCGCGAGATTTTGCAGCGCTACCCGGTCGACGCGCTGTGGTACGACCTGCTCTTCTTCCATGACGAAGGCTGTCATTGCCCCTGGTGCCGGGCGCGCATGGCGCGGCTGAGTTTGGACCCCACTTCGCCTGCCGATCTGCGCGAACACATGCGCGGCTCCTACGGCGACTTCGCGCGGAAGGTCGCCGCGCTTATCGCCGAGGTCAGGCCGGGCGTGGAATTCACGCTCAACTGCATCTCGCTGCACGAGCGTCCCGCCGACTTGGACCTCGTCGCCTACGTGGACATCGAGGCGCTCGCGACCGGTGGCTGGGGGTATTCCTACGTCCCGTGCAAGGCCCGCTACCTGCGCACGCTGGGCAAGCCGGTGATGGGGATGACCGCCGCCTTCCACAACACCTGGGGGGACTTCGGCACGCTCAAGTCCCGCGCCCTGCTGGAGTACGAGGTCTACACTTTTCTCGCCGCCGGGATCGAGACCGCTATCGGCGATCAGCTCCCCCCGCGCGGCCGCCTGGAGCCCGCTCGCTACCGCCGCGTCGGCGAGGTGCTCAATCCCGTCGCCCGGCTGCGCCCCCACCTGGACGGCGCAGAGCCTCTGAGCGAGGCCGCCGTGGTCCTGCCCCCGCTGGCCCAGGGCCAGTTCCCCTCCCCGCCCTGGCAAGGCGCGGCCCAGCTACTGATGGAAAGCCGCGTGCAGTTCGATACGGTAGACCGCGAGGCCGATTGGAGCGGCTACCGCCTGCTGGTATTGCCCGATGAGGTCTACACCGACGAGGTCACGCAGGAGAAGGTCGCCGCCTTCTTGCAGGAGGGCGGGGCGGTCCTCGCCACCGGCGCCGCCGTAGACGTTCTCCCCTCCGCCCTCGTCCACCGCTCCGGCGAGTACCCCAAGGGCCCGGCCTACCTCCGCGAGCGCGGCCACTGGGCCGATCTGCCGGACCTGCCCCACGTCATCCTCAGCGGCTTCACGCGTATCGAGGCCCCGGAGGCTGAGTTTCTGGCCACCTACACCGCGCCCTACCCGCCGCGCGGCGACAACTTCTTCTTCTCCAGCCCCCAGGCCGCCTACGACCAGGACACCGCCGAGCCGGTGATAATCCGCAGCGGCCAATTAGTCTACGCCGCCGCCCCGCTCTTCTCCGAGTACCTGCGCACCGGCTACGGCGAGGTCCGCCGCCTGCTGCAGGCCACGCTGAAGCTGCTGCTCCCTGAGCCGCTGGTGGTGGACAACCTCCCGCTGTCCTGCGAGGTCGCCGCTTTCCGCCAGGGCGAACGCGTGGTCTGCGTGATCATCCCCTATGCGCCGGTCCGCGGGGAGGGCGTGCCGCAGATCGATGACTGGCCCTCGCTAGCCCCCGCCGCCGTCGGTATCCGTGACCGCTACACCACGGCTCATCTCCAGCCGGCCTCGGTGCGCCTGGCCTGCCGCTACGGCGGCAAGTACAGCTACGCCCACCTACCCTCGCTTCGCGGTCCGGCG
Source organism: Candidatus Zipacnadum vermilionense (assembly GCA_029821755.1). GTDB lineage: Bacteria > Armatimonadota > Zipacnadia > Zipacnadales > Zipacnadaceae > Zipacnadum > Zipacnadum vermilionense. The sequence continues at coordinate 20,305 of JALGSV010000024.1, forward strand.
GTGATCGTCTTCGAGTAGGGGCTCCTCCGCGTGGTGCGCCATGTCCCCAGGCAGAATTTGCGCCCTCTACTCCCGAATCAACTTCCACCCGAAGGGAGAAGCTTGCCATGGCCCGCCCGCGTATCTTGTGTCTGCTCACGCGCGAACAACTGCTACGCGTTGCCACCGAGGACGATGTGCAGCGCCTGCTCGCCGACTATGACGTGACCCTCAACCCCGGCCCGGAACCGCTCACTTACGAGCAGGTAGTCGCACAGATTCCGCCCTACCAGGGGATGCTCACCAGTTGGGGCGCTTCCCCGCCGCTGGGACCGGAGTTCTTCGCGGCCGCGGCGAATCTGCGCATAATCGCCCACATGGCCGGGACTATCCGCTACCTCATCCCGGCGCCGATGGTGGAGGCCTACCTGCGCCCGCGCCAGATCGTCCTGTTCAGCGCCCGCGACCCGCTGTCCTACAACGTCTCGGAGTCCATCGTCGGCCTGCTCATCGCCACTTCCCGACGCTGGTTCGAGCACTCCCGCTACGTCCGCGACAGCGGCGAGTGGCGCTCGCCCGACCTGGAGCCCGAGGGTCAACACCTGCTCGGCAGTACCCTCGGCCTGCTGGGGGCCTCGCGGGTGGGCCGGCACCTGCTGGAGCTGCTCCGGGGCTGGGACCTGCGCAAGCTGCTCTACGACCCGTACCTATCGGCCACCGAAGCCGCGGCGTTGGGCGCGGAGAAGGTGGAGCTGGAGGATATCTTCCGCCGTTCGACGCACGTCGCCGACTGCCTGCCTGCCACCGCCGAGACCGCCGGCCTGGTCAGCCGCAAGCTGCTGGCCCTGCTGCGCGACGGCGGGGTTTTCGTCAACTGCGCCCGTGCTCGGACGGTGGACATGGAGGCCCTGGTCGCCGAGGCGCAGACCGGCCGCCTGCTGGTGGCGGTGGATGTCACCGACCCCGTCGAGCCGCCGCCGCCGGACAGCGCCATGCGCACCCTTCCCAACTTCTGCCTGCTCCCGCATATCGCGGGCGTAGGCGACTACGGCATGAAACAAGTCGGCCGCCTGACGCTGCAAGCCCTCCGCGCCTGCTTCGCCGGCCAGCCGGTGCCGGGTGCCGTGGACTACGACCGGTTTGAGCAGTTGGCCTAGCCTAGCTGCTCAGCTGCCCTTTCTCTCCCCCTCTCCTGCAAGGAGAGGGTGGGTAGGGGGGTGAGGCCTCCCTGGGAGACACCATGACCGACCGTCCCCATCCGCTGGTTTCCGTGGTGATTCCGGCGTACAACGAAGCGGCCCGCCTCAAGCCCGGCTTGGAGCAGATTCTCCAGCACCTCCGCGCCACCGGCCTGGACTGCGAGATCATTCTGGTGGACGACGGCAGCTCCGACCGCACCGCCGACGTGGTCCACCGGTATCTCAACGGCACCGTCCCCTTACGCGTCTTGCGCCAGGACCCCAACCAAGGCAAGGCCGCCGCGGTCAAGCGCGGCCTCCTGGCCGCCGATGGCCGCTTCGTCGGCTACGTCGACGCCGATATGTCCACGCCCTTCGCGGAGATCGACCGCTTCCTCCAGGCCCTGGCCGACGGGGCAGACGTAGCCATCGGCTCGCGGTCCATGACCGGCTCCGACGTGCAGGTCCACCAGCCCCTGCACCGTGCGGTAGCCGGCAAGCTCTTCGGCGCCTTCACCCGCCTGGTGCTGCTGCCGGATATTGCCGACTCCCAGTGCGGCTTCAAGTTTTTCCGCCGCGAGGTAGCCCAGGACCTGTTCACCCGCCAGCGCCTCACCGGCTGGGCCTTCGACGCCGAACTACTCTACCTCGCCCGGCGTCTGGGCTATCGCCTGGTGCAGATTCCCGTGCGCTGGATCAACGACCCCAACAGTAAGGTCAAGATGCTAACCGCCGGGCCGAAGATGGTGCTCGACATCATGCGCCTCCGCTGGCTGCATCGGGGCTTGCGCCGGTAGGGGTCTTGCGCGTGGCGCGGGCTATCTAGCCCGCGCTCTGGGCATGGTCGGCTCGTCCGGGAAGCGCGGGCTAGATAGCCCGCGCCACGCGGACCAGGGAAGAAGATTCACATGAACCACACCTCCGCCGCCCCACGCATCGCGGACCTGCGCGAGCAACTCCGCCACCATAACTACCGCTACTACGTCCTCGACGATCCGGTCATCGCCGACCAAGAGTATGACCGCCTGCTCCAGGAGTTGGGGCAACTCGAGGCGCAGTATCCCGACCTCGTCACCCCCGACTCTCCCACGCAGCGCGTCGGCGCCCGGCCCCGGGAGGAGCTCGGCTCCGTCCGCCACTCCGTCCCCATGCTCAGCCTGGAGTCACTCTACTCCGAAGAGGAGTTCCGTCGCTTCCTGGAGCGCGTGGAGCGCGAGACCGGCGCCGAGCAGGAGCTGGTCGCCGAGCCCAAGTACGACGGCGTGGCCGTCGAGATTGTCTACCACGAGGGCGTGCTCGTTTCCGGCTCTACCCGCGGCAACGGCTACGTCGGCGAGGAGGTTACCGACAACCTCCGCACCATCCGGACCATCCCTCTCCGGCTCCTCCGGGCCGAGGGCGCGCCGCCTATTCCCCCGGTCCTGGAGGCCCGTGGCGAGGTACTGCTGCCCCGGGAGTCCTTCCAGCAGCTCAACCGCGCCCGCCAGGAGGCCGGTGAGTCACTCTTCGCCAACCCCCGCAACGCCGCCGCCGGCTCCTTGCGCCAGCTCGACTCCAGCATCACCGCCGCCCGCCCCTTGGAGATGTACTGCTACGGGGTCGGCCAAGTGGAGGGCGCGGATTTCGACCAGGAGTGGGAGATCGTCCAAGCCCTGCGCGGCTGGGGACTGCGCGTGGATCGGCGCGTGGAATTGTGCCGCAGCTTCGACCAGGCCCTGGAGTTCCATCAGCGCCTGGAGCGCGAGCGCGACGCCCTGCCCTATGAGATAGACGGTGTGGTCTTCAAGGTCAACGACCGCGCCCTGCAAACCCAGATGGGCGAGCGCTCCCGCAGCCCTCGCTGGGCGGTGGCCTACAAGTTCCCCGCCCGTCAGGCCACCACCAAGCTCAACGACATCTCTATCAGCGTCGGCCGCACCGGCGTGCTCACCCCCGTGGCCCTGCTGGAGCCGGTCCAAATCGGTGGGGTGACCGTCAGCCGCGCCAGCCTTCACAACATCGAGGAGGTCGAGCGCAAGGACGTCCGCATTGGTGACACCCTCCTGGTCGAACGCGCCGGCGATGTCATCCCCTACGTGGTCAAGCCCATTGTGGAGGACCGCGCCGGCACGGAGCGCGTCTTTCACATGTCCGACCACTGCCCCGTCTGCGGCACGCCCGTCCTCATCACCCCCGGCGACCCCTTCGTCCGCTGCCCCAGCCTCGACTGCCCCGCCCAGATCGAGGGCCGCCTGAGTCACTTCGCCGGACGTAGCGCGTTGGATATCGAGGGCTTGGGGGAGAAGCTGGCGCGGCAACTGGTAGAGACGGGGCTAGTCAAGCGGCTGCCGGAGCTATACGACCTGACCGAGGAGAAGCTGGTAGCGCTAGAGAGGATGGGACAGAAGTCGGCGCAAAATCTGCTACAGGAGTTGGCGAAGAGCAAACGCAAACGCCCCCCGCTGGCGCGCTTCATCCATGCCCTGAGCATCCCGCAGATCGGTGAGCACGTGGCGAACTTGCTGGCGAATCATTTCGGCACGCTGGCGGCGCTGCTGGCGGCGACGGAGGAGGACCTGCCGGCCATTCCCGGCATCGGCCCGGAGATCGCCCGCTCGGTTCACCAGTTCCTCACCGAGCCCCGCAACCAGGAGATCATTGCCGACCTGCTGGCCCACGGCATCGAGCCGCAACCCGTCCCCCGCGCCCTCCGCCAGGACGCCCGCCCCCTGGAGGGCAAGGCCTTCGTCTTCACGGGCGCCCTGACGGGCTTCACGCGCGAGCAGGCTGCCGAGGCCGTGGAGGCTCTTGGCGGCCGTATCACCGATTCCGTCTCCAAGAAGACCGACTACGTGGTAGTAGGAACCGACCCGGGGTCCAAACGCGGGAAAGCGGAGAAGCTGGGGGTAACGCTACTAGACGAGGACCAGTTCAAGCGACTCTTACAGCAGACGCAGGCCTCCTACGACCTGCGCCTCCCGATGTAACCCACAGGGGAACCCCAACTTTCCTCCTCCCCTCCCCCTGCATCACTCATCACCTATCGTTTCCTCTCACCCGTTCTTTCCTCCCCCGTCCGTGTCCACCCGGTACCCAAACCCCCGCACGGTCTTGACCCGTTCCGGCCGGCGGGAGTTCTTCTCAATCTTGCTCCGCAGGTTCCCGATGTGCACCTCCACCAGATGCGTATCATTCCCCTCGTAGCCCCAGGCCGCCTTGAGCAGGTTCTCGGTGCTGACCACCTTGCCCCGATTGACCAGCAGCGTCTGCAGGAGCTTGAACTCGGTGGGAGTAAGCTGCACCTCGACGCCGTCCACCCACAAGCGCTTGGCATCCAGGTCCATCTCCAACCCGGCGGCGGTCATGTTCCGCGGCTCCTGCTCGGGCGTCGCGACCGCCGCGGGCCGGGCTGACGAGGTAGTCGCCACTACCGCCTCGATGCTCTCCGGGTCCGCCCGCCGCAGCACCGCCCGCACCCGTGCGGCCAGCTCGTTGAGGTTGAAGGGCTTGGTGATGTAGTCGTCCGCGCCGATCTCCAGCCCGATGATCGTGTCGTTGTCCTCCGCCCGACCCGTCAGCATCACCACCGGGATACTGGTCCGTCGCCGCAGGTAGCGGCAGATGTCCAGGCCGTCCACATCCGGCAGGTTCAAGTCCAGGATGACCAGGTCCGGACGCATCTTCTCCACCAGCTCCACGCCGAGGCGTCCCTCGGCAGCGGACGCCACCTCGAAACCCAGGTTCTCGAAGCGCTTCTGGATGGCAAAGGCCAGATTCTCGTCGTCGTCGATGATCAGGATCTTTCGCATGTTTCTCCCAGCGCGCGGACCTCCCGCGCGAGATCTCGAGGCAAGTCCCCCCTCCCGCCCCGAGCACCATCCCAGAGAGGTCGACCGTCTTCCTTCGGCTCGCCTTCTCCGCCCCCCTATCCGGTCTCCTGCCGCTCCAACTGCCGTACAACCCCCTTACGTCGGTGCGTACGGCAACCTCACCGAGAACGTACTCCCCTCGCCCACCGTGCTCTCCAGGTGCAGCGAACCGCCCAGGTACTCGGTGAGTCGCGCCGCTATCGACAGCCCCAGGCCCGTCCCCTCCGTCTGCCCGTGCAATTCCCGAGGCCCCCGCTCAAACTCCTCGAAAACTCGGCCCCGGAACTCCGGCGGAATCCCCGGCCCGGTATCGCTCACCTCGATCACCGCGCTATCCGCGTCACTGCGCAGCCGTACCGACACCCGGCCGCCCGGATGGTTATATTTGATCGCGTTTTCCACCAGGTTGCTTAGCACCTGCTGCAGCAGGTTGGTGTCGGTCTCCATCGATTGCGTCCCCTCCACCACCTCCACCGACAGAACCACCTCTGCCTGGCGGGCCTTGGGCTCCAGCTCGTCCGCCACCTCTTGGACCGTGTCCCGCAGATCCGATTGCTGCCGATCCACCGTGATCTTCCCAGAGCGCAGCTGCGACCAGTCCAGCAGGTCCTCGATCATCCGCCCCAGCCGCCCACAGCCCTCCTCCACCCGCTGTAGGTAGGTCCGCTGCTCCTCGTTGACCGACCCCGCATCTTCGTCCAGCAGCAGCTCGTTGTACGCCTGGATGGAGGCCAGGGGCCGGCGCAGCTCGTGCGAGACCGCCGACACTAACTGATGCCTCACCTCGTCCATCCGCGCCCGCTCGATAGCCACCGCGGCCAACGTCGCCAACGCCCGCAACAACCGCGTCTGCTGGGAGCTGATGCTCCGCTGGCTGGAGCGATTGTCCGCCGCGATGAGGCCCATCAACTCGCCCTGCCAGCGCAGGGGCATGAACAGCTGCTCGTAGCCCGTGCCTTCCTCTTCCTCCTCATCGCTTACCGAGTACATCAGGTACGGCGCGCTACTCAAGGCCGCATCGGCCAACAGGTCCGCCCCGGCGCGCAGTGGCACGGTCTGCGAGTCAATACTCAGCACGCTGCCGTCGCTGTACGCCTCCGCCCGGCCCTGCAGCACCCCGCCCTGATGGTCGGCCAGGAACACCCGCACTCGCTCGAAGCCAATTTCCTGCGCCGCGCTGCGGGCAATCTGGGTAATGGTCTCGCTCAGGTCCCGGCTTTCGGTCACCGACGCGGCCGCTTGTAGTACCGTCCGCGCCCGCAATTCCTCCTCACGCGCCTGCGTCGCCGCCGCTTCCATGCGCCGGGTGCGCTGGGCCGCGAGCGCCAACAGTTGCATGTTCTGCACTGCGGCCGCCGCCTGCGTCGCCAGCACCTGCAGGGCGTTGAGCACCGTGGACCCCACCCGCCGGGCATCCGGATGCCCCAGCGTCATCACCCCCACCACGCGCCCCTGTGCCCGCAGCGGCACCGCGATAATCCGGTAGTGGGTACCGTTGGGGACCTCCACCTCCGCCTGCGCCGGCGCCTGCGTCTCCACCGCGTCCCACGAGGCCCGGTGCACCTCCACGTACAAGTCCTGCACCAACTGGTGGTCTGGGCAGTGCCGGAAGGTGCTAACGAACTGCTGGGCCTGGTCGTCCAGAATCTCCACCCAGCAGCAGGTTCCGCCGGAGATGTTCACCGCCGCCTCAGCCACCCGCCGCAGCACGTCCTCCAGGTCATCCCGCGAGTTGAGCGCCACCGAGATGCGCAGGAGCTGCTGGGCCAGGCTAGCGGAAAGCTGCGTCTGATAGAACAGCGTAACCGCCGAGGCCGCCCGGCCGATCTCGGCGCTCAGTAGGTCCAGTACCGGCTGCATCCAGGAGTGGAAGGCGCCCTTGCGGCGCGAGCCCAGGAAGACAAACCCCACCGGCTCCCCACCGATGGCCACTGGGATCCACACCGCGCTGGCTAGCCCCTCCGCCCCCAGCGCCAGTTGCAGGCTGACCTCCGACCCGCGCTGGCAGTATTCGTCCAGATCGGAGAAGACCAGCGCCTGCCGCGGCAAGTTTCCACCGCGCAACAGCGTCTCCAGCCGTTCGGCTACGGACTCGGCGTTAGCCGTCGACAGCCCCCGGCTGGCCTCCGACACTTGCCGGCCTTCACCGTTGTAGGCCAGGTCCATCCGGCATACCCCAGCGTCCGAGCGCACCAGATGGGCGACCGCCTCCAACACTTGTGCCGGCAGGTCTTGCGGTTCCCGCACCCCCTCCAGGCAGCTTATCGCCTCCGCCAGGTTGACTATGGCGCGCTCAACGAGGTGAGCCTGGTCCTCCCCTTCGTCTTCCCGCAACGCCGTCGCGACCCACAGGGCCGCCTCCCCCCTCTCCCCGTCCGCTTTGGTTACCACCAGGTGGCACGACCGGCTCTGATCCGGCTTCAGGTGCAGGACGACTTCCCCGGTGAAATGCCCGGTGGGTTGCAGGGCATCGACGACCCGCTGGGTAGCCTGCACCCCGAATACCTCCGCCGCCGGCCGACCCACCGCCTCCTGCGCCCGCTCGCCCAGCGCCTCTCGCAGTCCTTCTCCCAGCCGCGTAACCCGCATCCCCCCGTCCGTCTGCGCCACATACAGCACCGGGCTTTCCCACACCATCTCCGCCAGCCCCGAGGGCCGCGCCGCGTGCTCCCCCTCCGCCCCGGAGAGTTTGTCGAAGGTCACCAGCACATTGGACCCTGCCACCGCGGTCAGCTGGCGCAGGGAGAGAGTGGTCAAGCGGTAGTGCCCCTCGTTCTCGGCGATCAGCAGTTCCGCGCCCAGTTCCTCACCGTCGCGCCAGGCCGAAACCAGGCCGGGACCGGGAGCAGGAAGCGTCTGCAGGGGATCGTTCAGAGCCGCGAGGAGACCGTCCAGCGAGGTCGGCACCAGCAACATGCCGCCGAAATATTCACCGATCAGGTCATGCCGATCGCGCCCGGTAAGCTCAGCCGCTGCCTGGTTGCAGGCCTCCACGCGGCCGGTAGGCGTCAGCACCATCAGGGGGCGGGCAACGCTATCCAGGAAGGCTTCGTGCTGGTCTCGCAAGCGCTGTACCTCTCGCTCCAGTCCCGCGCCTTCCCGACGCCGGCGGCACAGTGCCTCCACTTGGGACAGTATGGCTGTGAGCTCCTCTAACCAACCAGGGCGCCGTATCAGGTAGACATCGGCGCCCTCACTCAGAGCCTGTGCGGCCAAGGACTCCGCCCCGGGGAAAGCTGTCACCAGCAACGCAGAGACCGGGGCGCCCGCCCGGATCTGGCGGACGCTCAACAGACCGGTCGCTCCGGGGGTGGAGATCTCCCAGATAACCGCTCGGTATTCTTCCGTCGCGGCCAGCGCTAGGAATTCTTCGGCGCTGGTCGCTATCTCTACCTGCCAGGTGGGGTCCCAAGCCTGTATCTCCCCCCGCAGCCGTTCGGCCGACTGACGATCCTGGTGGCTTAGTAGCACTCGCATGTGCCGGCGACCGACCTCTCACCCTCCAGTCACACCTGCTCCAGCGCAGCAATTGCCGCTGACAGGCCTCCCCCGGACTGTCGGTAGTCGTTGACTGGAGAATTATATCATCCTTAGGAAAACTTTACTACTATCTGCGATACTTTTTCTTTTGTTTACCATCCCAGCTCCGCGAACCCGCTCGACAGGGACATCAGTCCCGGCCCCAGCACCACGATAAACAACGCCGGCAGAATGCAGAAGATCAGCGGAAACAACATCTTGACCGAAAGCGTCGCCGCCGCCTGTCGGATCTGCATGCTCCGCCGCGTACGCAGCGCGTCGGCCTGCGTCCGCAGCGTATTGGCGATGCTCACCCCCAACTGCTCCGCCTGCCGCAGCGCCGCGATAAGCATCAGCAGGTCCTGCACCCCCACTCGCTCCCCCATATCCCCCCAAGCTTCCTGCCGGCTCTTGCCCAACCGCACCTCCGTAAGCAGCCGGCTGAACTCGTCCGGCATCGGCCCGTGCTTGCGCTTGATAACTACCGCCAGCGCCCCGTCCAGGCCCGTCCCCGCCTCGGTGCTAACCACTAGCAGGTCGATGATATCCGGCAGTGCCTTGCGGATCACTCCCTGCCGCTGCTTGATTCTACCCTCCAGTAAGTAGTCGGGGCCGATGACGCCTATAGCCAGGATGCAGACACCCATCAGCATTCTCATCCCCAGGCTCATGTTACCCAGGATCATCACCAGCAGCGCCACCAGTACCCCCACCATCAGCGCCACGAACTTTATCGCCACGAAGCTGGCCACCGTCAGTTGCGGCGGGTTGCCGGCACGGTCCAGCCGCTTGCGCGTGCTTTGCAGCATCTTCGAGGGCGCCAGCCCCACCACCCGGTCCCGCGCGCTCTGCAACTGTGGCGCCATTACGCGTTCGAACAGCGACTTGTTGAGCGTAGAGTCCAGGCTGGTCCCGCGCACGATCACGCGGCTCTGCTGCTGCACCGCCTGCAGCCGCTCGCCCACGCGCACCGCCCGGCTATCCCCCACCAGGCTGACCACCAACACCCCCAAGGCTATGAATACCAGCAACCCAATCAGCAGGTACATGTCCGCTGCTCCTCTTGGGGAGCATTGATGATTGATGAATGTCAGAGCAGACGGCGCGCCCTCCCCGCGAAGGCGGTGCCCCTCTCTATTTATCATTCATCATTCATCAATTCCCCTTCTACATCTCCACCGCGATCAGTTTCTTCATAATTAGTCCGCCCACCAGCAGCAGCCCCGCGCCCAACCCCAGCAGCATGTACCCCATCTGCGTATGGAACAGCGGCTGCAGATACTCGGGACTGACGATACTGATGATGACGGCGATAGCGAAGGGCATGGCCACGAGAATTCCGGCCGACAGGCGGCCCTCGGCGGTGGCCGCCGAGATCTCCCCCGACAACTTCACGCGCTCGCGCACCATGCTCGAGATATTGTCCAGCACCTCCGCCAGGTTTCCGCCCAGCTCCAACTGGGTCTGGATGGCCGCCACCAACAGCTCCAGGTCGTAGTTCTTGGTGCGCAGCACGATCCCGTCCAGGGCATCGGGCAGGGAGATGCCGAAGGCCACCTCCTCCAACACTCGCCCGAATTCCACCGAGATGGGCGGGTGCATCTGCGTCTCCACCAGCTTCAATCCACGTGAGATAGCGAAGCCCGAGCGCAGAGCCGAGGTGAGCATGTCCAAAGCATCGGGCAACTGAGCGCTGAGCGCCTTGCTCCGCCCCGCCTGCTTGGACTTGAGCAGCATCCAGGGGACAGCCCCGCCCAGCCCCCCCCCGACCACCCCCAGCAGCAGCGACTTGGTCAGCACCATCAGCCCCGCCGCCAACCCCAGCCCGCCCAGGATGCTGATCGCCACAAACTCGGACGGCCGCAGCAGCCATCCAGCCTGCAAGATCTCCAACTGCAGCGACTCAAACCACGGCAGGCCGCTCAGCAATGCGGACAGCCCCGCCGCCCGGTCGTCCTGCTCGACCCAGTCCTGCCGATCCCCAGCCGCCACCGCCACGGTCCCCGACTCATCTCGTCCGGCGGAAGCCAGCCGCATATGCGAGCGCAGGCGCGGGGCCCACCATATCCACAGCAGTGTCCCCGTCGCGCCCACCCCCAGCAAAACCGCTCCCACAGCCATCAACCACATTGTTGGCTCACCTCCTCCGGGTCTCCGTAGGGGCGGCTGTCGCGGCCCCCGCGCTGCGACAGCCCCCTGTTCGCTTCGCTTGGGCCGCCGAGGAGGGGCGCGTGCCGCGCCACCTCAGGCCGCCAAACGCTCCCCTTACCCTCTGTTCATAAAGATCTCTGTCGGCAGCTCAATCCCCTCCGCCTCCATCAGTTCCGTGAACAGCGGCCGCACTCCGGTCGCCTTGTGCTGCCCGATGACCTTCCCCTCGGCGCTCATGCCGTGCCGCTCGAAAGCGAACAGCTCCTGCAGGACGATATGCTCGCCTTCCATCCGTTGCACCTCGGTGATCGAGGTAATCCGCCGGCTGCCGTCCCGCAGGCGCGACTGGTGCACGATCAGGTGCAGCGCGCCCGCGATCTGTTCCCGGATCGCCTTCACCGGCAGTTCCATCCCCGCCATCAGCACCATTGTCTCCAGGCGGGCCAGGGTATCGCGCGGGCTGTTGGAGTGCAGGGTGGACAGCGAGCCATCGTGGCCGGTGTTCATCGCCTGCAGCATGTCCAGGGCCTCGGCGCCGCGGCACTCACCGATCACGATCCGGTCAGGCCGCATCCGCAGCGCGTTGCGCACCAGGTCTCGGATGGCGATGGCGCCCTTGCCCTCCACGTTCGGCGGCCGGCTCTCCAGGGTGATCACGTGCTCCTGCTGGAGCTGCAACTCGGCCGCGTCCTCGATGGTCAAAATGCGCTCGTCGTTGGGGATGAACGAAGACAGCACGTTAAGCGTAGTCGTCTTGCCGCTGCCGGTCCCGCCGCTCACCAGGGCATTAAGCCGCGATTTGACGCAGGCTTCCAGAAAAACACTCATCTCCGGGCTCATGGAGCCGAAGGCGACCAGGTCGTCCGGCGTCAGCCGCTCGGCGGCGAACTTCCGGATGGTGATACACGGCCCGTTGAGCGCCAGGGGCGGGATGATGGCATTCACCCGCGAGCCGTCCGGGAGACGGGCATCCACCATCGGCACGCTCTCATCCAACCGCCGCCCCAGCGGCGAGATGATCTTCTCGATGATGCGCATCACATGGTCGTCGTCCGCAAACCGCCGATCGCTCATCTCCAGGTGCCCGGAGCGCTCGATGAAGACCTGCGTGGGCCCGTTGACCATGATCTCGCTGATGTCGGGGTCATCCAGCAGCGTCTGGATCGGCCCGTACCCCACCACCTCATACAGCACTTCCTGCTCAATCTGCTGCCGCACGCGACCGGTCAGCGACAAGTTGCTCTCTGTCGTCACCACATCGGTGAGGTAGGCGATTCGCTCAGCCAGTTGCCGACGATTCAGCCGCTGCAATACCGTGAACTCGGTCTCACTGAGCAGTTTCCGATGAACGACCTGCTTGAGCTCGTTCATGTCGGTCGTGGCTCGACCGCTTCCCGGCGCCTCTTGTACCGCGGCGCTCTCGGCTCTCATTCCTCTCGGTCCCCCCTGGCGGAGAATTGCTGAACGATGATCGACAATCGATAAATGACAGATGCGGTTGAACTGCCGCTTGAAGCTGCGGGCCGGCCCGACCTTTGTCGTTTATCGTTTATCGTCTATCGATTCCCCTTACTTCGCTCCCTTGGGCATTTCCTGCGTCAACATGTCTGCCAGCCTCTCCACCGCTTGGGACACTGCAGCCGTGGGCCGCGACAGCACAAACGGTACGCCGCTGTTGAGCGCCGATACCGCCACCTCGGGTGCGTTCGGTATCTGCGCGTAGACCTTGTGCTTGGCCGCCTGCTCCAGTTCCTGCACGCCAAACGGGTCCTGGCCGTCCGCCCGGCTCACTACCAGCTTCACCCGCTCCGCCGGCAACTGCCCCCCCAGCAGGCTCGCCAGCAGCGCGCCGGTGTTGCGAATGCTGCTCAGGTCGGCCAGTGAGGTTACCACCACGATGTGGTTGCTCCGCAGAAAGACGTAGTTGCTCAGCGGATGTACCAGCGGCGGGATGTCGAACACGATAAAACGGAACTCCCGCCGCAGCACTCCCAGCATATTGGCCACGTAGGGCAGCGTCAGCGCCCCCGACGCGGACAGGTTCCTCGACCCGTCTACGCCACCCAGCAGGTGCAAGCCACTGCTGTGCCGGGCCAGCCGCGAGCGGACCAACTCCGAGTCCAGCTCGTCGTAGTCCGTCAACTCTAGAATGTCACCGTTCGTGCTCAGGTCCAGCAGCAGGTTAGTATCACCGTAGTGCCCGACGAAATCCACCAGTACCACCTGGCCCGGGTAGCGTTGGGCCAGGACGACCGCCAGGTTGGTGGTCAGGGTGGTCTTGCCGATCCCACCCTTGGCTCCTGTCACCGAGATGGTCACCGGCGCTCGTGACGGATCGGTGGCCAGCGCGTACTCCTCGTCGTCCTGCCGCGGAATCCGCCGGACTAGCTCCTCGATGCGGCGCAGCAGCGTCGCCGGCTCGGTGCGCAGGTTCACTACCGACCGGGCACCCGACTGCATCGCCTCGTCGCGGATCTCCGCCTCCTCCTCCGCCGAATCCACCACCACTATCAGCACCGTCTGCGGAGAAGCCAGGCTGGCCATCCGGCACACTTCCAGGCCGTCGATGCCCGGCAGTTGTGCTCGTACCAAGGCGACCTGCGGATGCAGCCCCGCGATGGTCTGTACCGTTTCCAGACCATCGCGGGTGATCGCCACGATCTGCATTTCCGGCGCTTCGGTCAGCGCCGCGGCGAGGCTGTCTATGTCGCCCGGTTGATTCTCCGATACCAGAACCGTCGTCATTGCTCGTTGGGGTAGAGCGCCTTGGGTAGCGGCGGTTGCTCCTGGCGCACGTTTCCTAGTCCTTCCTCTCCCAAAGTCCGCCCCTGCGTTTCCGTGACAATCTGCGGCATCAGCAGAATCATCAGCTCCGACTTGTTCTCCCGGTACTCTGTGGTCCTAAACAGCGCCCCCAGAATCGGGATGTCCCCCAGGATCGGGAACTTCTCCACGGCCTTGGTCTGGGTGTTGGAGAGCAGGCCGCCGATGGCCAGAGTCTCCCCACTCGCCACATCCACCACCGTCTCCTCGCGCCGCGTACGGAAGCCCGGCACCGACAGTCCGGCGATGCTGACCGAGGCCTGTGTGTCAATGTCGCTGACCTCGACCATCAGCTTCAGCTGGATCTCGCCCGCCGCCGTCACCTGCGGCGTGATGTCTAGAATCACACCAAACTCCTTGTACTGGATGGTGATGCTCGTGGCCGCGCCTCCGACCTGCGGGACCGGGATGGGGATCTCGCCGCCTACCAGGATACGAGCCTGTTCCCCGTCGTTGACCAGCAGGTTCGGTTGGGCCAGCACCTTAGTGGTGTTGTCCTGCACCAGGGCGTTGACCAGCACGTCCAGGGGCGCGCGCAGCGTCGGCAGGCTATCGCGGCGCAGGCGGAAGATCGCCGCCAGGTCCGGCGTGCGGGTGCCGGGCTCCGCGCTGGCCAGTAGGGACTGGGCGAAGGAGAACCCGTGGCGGTCTAACCCACCCCGGATAATGTCCAGCACCCGTACCTTCACCATGACCTGCTGCTTCTCCGGCTCCACCACCTTCACCATGTTGATGACGGTAGTGTCCGCCTTGAACAGGTCCACCACCTGCTGCACGTCCTTGAGGGCCGCTTCGGTAGGTACGTTCCCTTCGACGACCAACGCCTGGTTTCCCACCGTCCTGATCCGCAGCAGGTTCCCCAGCGCGTCTGCCATCAACTGCCGCTTGTCGCTCAACGGCAGCCCCGGCTTGGGCTGCACCTGTACCAGGTTTACCACGTCCGCCCGGTCGGCGAACACCGCCAACAGCCTGTCGGCGCGGTCCTTGGCGCGCTGGTCGACTACTTCGCCCTCCACCACGACTGTCCGTCCCTCCAGCGGGTAGATCCGGAAGCCCTGCCCCAACACCTGGGCCATCTCTGCTACTGGCGCCGGTGACCGCGGCGACCCTATCGTCACCAGGTTCGCCACCGTCACTCCCCCGGTGCTCCCCGCCTTAACCAGCGCCCCCAAGGCCTTCAGTTCCGCAGCCCCCCCCACCTCGCCGCGCACCATGACCGTGTTCTCGTCCCACACGATGTACTGGAACTTGCCGCCCAGCATCTCGCTCAGCACACGCGCTTGCCGTTGCGCCGGGGTCTCCGCCAAGTCCTGGCGGAAGTAGACGATCACCAGCTGGATGCTGAGGTCCTGTGCGACGTCCTTGGCCACCTTGTCAATCTCGCCCTGCCGCTGCTGGTTTGCCACCTCGCCCTTCATCAGCAGCGTGCGGTTGTCCAGAATGGTGTACTCAAACTGCGGGCCAAAGATCTCCGTCAACTGGCGCCGGGCCTCCTGGGCCTTCAGCGCCGGCTTGACAACCACCGCGTAGTCATGCCGGCCGACCTTGTCCCACACGTATAGCTTGGTCCGGCCCGGCCCCTTGGCCAGCACCAACAGCTCGTTGAGGCTGACCACAGCTACGTCTACGATCTGCGGGTCGGCCGTCGCCACCCGCTTCATCCGGTTGAAACACAGTATTCGGCTGTCGCCTTGCAGCATGACCAGAGGGTAGCTCTCTCCCCAGGCCGCCAGGACCGTTGCCATCAGCAGTAGCACCGGGAAAAACGCCAGAGCCCCGCGGAGACCGTTGCTGCGATGATTGATTGCTGTAGTGGTTTGCATCAGGCTCATCTCCCTCCTGGTGGGTGGCCCCTTACGGGGTCACTACCTCCCGCACGGTACCCTTGAAGACCTCCACCGTCGGCCCGGTGGAAGTAGCGGCACCACCACCAGCGCCGGGGGTGCCGGGGGCGCCGGGTATGCCGGGCATGCCTTCCCCTCCGGGGGTAAGTCCGGCGCCCATACGGGTGCCCACGGTGCCCATGGCGTTAACGGTAGTCCCGGCGGGGGTGGAAGGAGCGGGCGTGGCGGACGGGGGCGGGGCCGCGACCAGAGAGAAGCCGATCACCTGTTGGTTGCTGGCCGGAGGCATCGCCACCATGCGGCTGTCGCTCTTGGGGCGCAGCGCCAGGTGCAGTTTGCCCTTGTTGGTGGCCAGAACCAGCACCTGCGCCTGTTGGGGAGTAACCGCGAGGGTAGCACTGGGCTTGGCTCCCGCCGGCTGTGCCTGCGGCTCACCGCCCTCCTCCCCCTCCTTGGCCGGCTGTGGGGTGATCGATTGCGCGCCCAGCCCCAGCACTTCCACGTCCTGGAGGATGGTCCGGGTGACCGCCTGCTGCTGGGCCTCGAAAGTGGCCAGGACGTCTACGCGGTCCCCGAGCTTGACGAATCCGCTCACTCCGGAGATGTTGTCCACGGCCACGGTGACCGCACGCATACCATCGGGGACTACAAAGGCCAAGCCGGCCTGGGGTGAGAAAGCGGCCAGCATGGAGCGTCTGAGGGGTTCACCAGCCGGCGCCTCCGCCACCAACACCTGCCCGTACAGATCCTGCGGGTCGGTGATAGCGTCAGCGGCGAGCGAATCGCGGGGAACGTTCTTCGAGGTGAGCTTGGCGGCAGTAATCCGCGTCCCCGCCGCCAGGGGCGTCAGGAACACGGGCACCATCACGGTCTCTACCTGAGGCTGCAATGCCGGTTTGGGCGCCAGGCTCTGCAGGTACACAACCATAAGCAGAGCTGCGCTCGCCGCACACACGATCGCGATGATCACGGCGGTTCGGCGCGTAATGCGCATCAGCAACCCCCCTTCCTGCTTTTGCTGTGATGTCGTCTGTGAGTGCTGCTACTACGTGATGCAGGGCTGCTGCCGATATAACAAACATTATACCATAGGCAGTGCCAAAAGAAAAGGGAGGAGTTCCTCTTGACCTGCCACCGACCGCCATGGTGTCACTTGTTGGCTGCATCTGATCCTTCCAGCGATGAAAAGAAAGTACGACGTGCACTGGGATGATGGCGTCCCGGAGCGCCCTGATCCGAACTTAATCCGGAGGTGCGCGCCCCGGGCGGGGGGGGAGAAATCACAGGACTGCCGGTCGCCCGGCCGGTCCCGGTAAGTTGAGTAATCCTCTACTCCCCCCTGACGGAAAAACGACTGTCAGGTCTTGGCCCGAGATTCTCGCGGAGGGTAGCTCGTTACTGCTTAGCACTCACCCTCCCCAGACTGGTTGTCAAGCAGCGCTTCTGGTACGTCGGGTACTGCAGGCTTCACCTCGTGCGGCGCGGACTACTCCCGCATCATTACCATGCTGCCGCGTACGGTCACTATGTTCGTGCCCGGGTTCGCCAAGCTGGCGAACAGCGATCCGGTGACCAGCGCATGCGGATAGGTCAAGGTGATCCTGATCTGCGCCCCACTCGGCGCGTTGTTGTTGGTGCCGTCTGAGTTATTGCCCAGAATGGTCCAAGGCCCCCACAAACCCGCCAAGTACGTCCGGTACTGACTGATGACGGTGACGTTGGCTGGTACCAACGTCGTCGCCGCCGCTCGCGCCCGGATCGAGACGTCCGTCGTGGTCGCTCCCATTGCCGCCAGTCGCGCCGCCTCCCGGCAGGCCGAGTTCAGGGCCAACGAATCCTTGAACAGCAGTCCCATCTCCATAGTCCCAAACAGCAGCAGGACGAGAATGGGGGTCACTATCGCCATCTCGACACTCAGGCTGCCCCAGGTCAAACGGCTATGCACTTTCTGCCGTAGTATGATTGTTCGTTCGGTCGCCGTCACCGCACTCGCCCCTCTCGGGCCCCCGACTAGACCATATGCAATACGCACATGGCGATCAGGCTCCCCAGACCAATGGCGATAGCGTAAGGCAGCCGCGGACTTCCGGCCGTCTCGTGCATCTCCATCGGTACTCCCTGGCTCATTCTCAAGTACATACTGGCAGCTAGGCACCGCAACCGCTTCCCTAGCACCCCCCGGTACAGGCCTACAACAATGGCTAGTGCTGCCCCCGTTAGCGCCGTGTAGAAGATCGCCCAGGCCAGGAAATACGGCCCCTGCAGGGCGCCGATGGCCATGAGCAGTTTGATGTCTCCTCCCCCCAGGATGCGCCCGAACAGCGCGCTCACTATGAACAGGGCAAAGCCCAGCGCGGCTCCCTCCACCGCCAGCAGCGTACCGTCCAAGCCATTGGCTACGGTGTTGATCGCCACCCCCGCCAACAGGGCCGGGAAGGTGAGCGCGTTGAAGATCTTGCCCCAGCGAATGTCCGTGTACACTGCGACGCTAGCGATGATTATGGTTATGACCGCTATAGTGATGGGCAGCATTGTTCTGGTCCTAACCGGTCTCTCTGATCCCCTCTCCTGTGCAGGGCGTCGTCGCTCCGAGAGGGGGCGGGGAGTGAAGCTCCCCTGATAGGTATTGTGTTGATGAGTGCTGGGCGGGAAGGCTTGACCGAACCTACATATGCTCGCCTCCCCGCCCCCCTTTGCTCTCGGTTCTCAGACTCTGCTCCCCCCCGGAATAGGAGTCCAAGGCCCCACGAGAGCAAACCGCAATGGGTTTGTGCCAGGTGCTCTATCCCATCGGCTGGCTGATGGCGTTGCTGGCCGTGGCCAGTGCTGTCCTGATCTTAGCTCCCAGCCCCACCCACGCTCCGAGCGTCCCGACCACCACTAGAGCCAACAACAGCGCGTACTCCACGGTCGCCATACCCTCTTCGTCTTGTGCCCACTTCCAACACCAGTTCTTCATACGTCCTCATCGTCTCTGGTGCCCGTCGTCTGTGTCTCCCGCCGGCCCATCTCCCCAGTGGCGGGCCGGTGGGCCCCAAACTCCTACCCCACCTTCAGTGCGGTTCGTGGCTCAGACTAGCTGCTGAGCGTGTTGCTGAAAGCGTTGGTGGACGACGACACGGACTCCTTGACCTTCCCGCCGAAGGTCGTCCACACAGTGATGGCCGCAACCACCAGCAGCGCCATGAGCAGCGCGTACTCGACGGTCGTCAGCCCTTCCTCGTCAGCCCAGATTGTCCTCAGGTGAGGCAACATGCTTGTCTCTCCCTTGCTTATGGTGTCTGTTACAGGGGCGGCGTGGCTTGCTTCGCGACTCCGGCCGTCTGGCCGGAACCTGGCCCTGACCGTACTGCGCTCGGGGTCCACGCGCCGCCTCCTTGGTTGTCAGGGTACTACTACCGTCAGAGCTCCGCGGCCAGCGCGACTTAGGATGCCAGCGTGTTGGCGAACGCGTTGCTCGAGGACGACACGGACTCCTTGACCTTGCCGCCGAAGGTGGTCCACACCGAGATGGCCGCCACAACCAGCAGCGCCATCAGCAGCGCGTATTCCACGGTGGTCAGTCCCTCTTCGTCCTTCCAGATGCCCTTGATGCTATCCAACATTTGATGCCCCTCCTAAGTGTGATTGGTTGGCGGCGGGCCTCCTAGGGCTCCTACCGCCTCTCCGAGTCAAACCCGTTCTTCAGAGGGCTGCGATTCAGTTATCCGATCTAGTCTCGAGCGGGGCATTGGTCCGAGGGGACACCCGACCTTCGCTTCCCTTACGGGGACCAGGTCTGGGTGTCACATTACGCCACTACCCCCACGGTCAGGTGATGTGTCTGTCTACCTCGGGTTGTCAATGTCCCGCTCACCGCTCGGGCTTCCCCAAGCCCAGTCAGCAACCTAGCTAGCGAGCGTGTTGCTGAACGCGTTGGTGGACGACGACACGGACTCCTTCACCTTCCCGCCGAACGTGGTCCACACCGAGATGGCCGCGACCACCAGCAGCGCCATAAGCAGCGCATACTCGACAGTGGTTAGGCCCTCCTCGTCCTTCCAGATGGACTTTAGCATGGTTATCCCTCCTTTCCTAGTATGGTGTTGTTCAACCATCGTTGCGATGGCCCGGCCATCCGCGTCATGGCCGTCGAGCAAGGTACTGCGAGGTAGTGCTGCGTTCCTCTTGCCGTGGTTACCCTCTGACCTGGGCCTGGCTGTCTGTGACGTCCGACTGCAGCGTCCTTGGGTGCAGCTGTCGGTCTCCCGTCTGGCTTCGAGGCTGCCCCTGGTCAGAGGCTGTCAGTGTCTGCTATTCTGTCAATGTCCGCATGGGCCGCTCTGGTCCCCCCCGGGCCTGAGCGATGGTCTACCCCAAGGTGTTGCTGAACGCGTTGGTCGACGCGCTCACCGACTCCTTCACCTTGCCGCCGAACGTGGTCCATACACCGATGGCGGCCACCACGAGCAGCGCCATCAGCAGCGCATACTCAACTGTGGTCAGACCCTCTTCGTCGCGTAAGAACCTAAGCATTGCCGTGTCTCCCTTCCGTGTTTGAGGTGCTCGGAGCCCGGTGTGCGCCGGGCCGGTATTCTCTGTCCGTCAAACCATTATCCGCCGGCTGCGGTCGATCCCTGCCCCATCTCCGTGGTTGTCTCTCTCTCCCCTCGGACGTAGTCGGTAACCGCTCTCCAGATCGCCAGTGCCGCGCTAATCGCCAGTGGGACCAGCACCGCGTACTGCAGTATCCCCAACACTGTGTTGCACATGACTCCTGGCTGTACCGGCTGCATCTTCGCATCTCCCCAATAATGCTCGGAGCTCTGCGGCTCCCCCCCCGCCCTGCCGCTTCGTCTGCATTCCCAGTTTCGTTGTTGTCTGGGAACGTACGTATATCACAGCCAACGACTTTTGTCAAGATACGCTCAAGGACATCTTACAGCAATCGCAGTATACCTAAAGCCGAGCTCAACCAAACTGAATACGTAGAAATTCTCCATTTCCTCGCGGGACTCCCGCCTGCCTACTTTCCTCCTGCCGCCGAAAAACCCCATGAACAAGCCTTTTATGGCCGCACGGCCGTTGCGAGCCTTTATTCTCGCCAATCATCGTCTCTCCCGTCCGGCGCTCCCTTTCGCGCTGGCCGGTCGCCCTGTCCCCTTATTATCTCAAGACAAAATAAAAGGGCGAGGCACTAAGCCTCGCCCTTTCTGCTCCCAAACTCAAGTTATGCTCAACGCAATGTCTGAGCTACCGGTACACTGCCGGAGCTCCCTACGCCGCCTCTTCCCCTACCACCAACCTCAGCCTTATCTCCCCTTCCACTGCATCCGCCTGGATGGTGTCCCCCTCCCCGAACTCCCCGCGCAGCAGCGCGCTGCTGATGGGGTTCTCCACCCGCTTCTGGATCGTCCGCCGCAGCGGCCGCGCCCCGTAGCGCGGGTCGTACCCCTCCGCCGCCAGCAGCTCCTTCGCCGCCGTCGTCGCCACCAGGCGCAAGTTCCGCTCCCCCAGCGCCTTCTCCACCCGGCCCAGCATCAGGTCCACGATCTCCAGAATCTCCGCGTGGGTCAGCGCGTGGAAGACGATGGTCTCGTCAATCCGGTTGAGCAGCTCCGGCCGGAACACCCGCCGCAGCGCCTCCACCACCTGCTCCCGCATCCGCTCGTAGTGCTCCTCCCGCTCCTGCTCGTTGCCCTCCGACGAGGGCGGCGTGATGTGCTCGCTCCCCACGTTAGAGGTCATGATCACCACGGTATTGGAGCAGTCCACCACCCGCCCGGCGCTGTCGGTCAGCCGCCCATCCTCCAGCACCTGCAGCAGGATGTTGAACACGTCCGGATGCGCCTTCTCAATCTCGTCCAGCAGGATCACCCGGTACGGCCGCCGCCGCACTGCCTCGGTAAGCTGCCCGCCTTCCTCGTACCCTATATACCCCGGTGGGGCCCCGATCAGCCGGCTGACCGCATGGCGCTCCATGTACTCCGACATGTCGATGCGCACCATGGCGTCCTCGTCGTCGAAGAGGAACTCCGCCAGAGCCCGCGCCAGCTCGGTCTTCCCCACTCCGGTCGGCCCCAGGAAGATGAACGACCCGATGGGCCGCCGCGGGTCCTTCAGCCCCGCCCGCGCCCGCCGAATCGCCTCCGACACCGCCTGCACCGCCTCCTCCTGCCCCTTGACCCGCTGGTGCAGCCGCTGCTCCATCTCCAGCAGCTTCCGCGCTTCTTGCTCAAACATCCGCGACACGGGAATCCCCGTCCACGAGGCGATGATCACCGCCACGTCCTCGGCATCTACCGTATCGTCAAGCTGCCCTACGCCCTCCCACTTCTCTTCCGCCGCCGGTAGCTTCGCCTGCAGCTCATCCAGCCGCACCTTCGCCCGCTCCGCCTCCTCATACCGCTGCGCCCGCACCGCCTCCTCGCCCTGCGCGGTCAGCTCCGCGATCTCCTTGCGCAGCGCCTCCGGCCGCGGCGGCAGGTCATAGGTATCGATCCGCAGCTTGCTGGCCGCCTCGTCAATCAAGTCAATGGCCTTGTCGGGCAGGTGCCGCTCGGTCAGGTACCGCGCCGAAAGCTGCGCCGCCGCCGCCAGGGCCTCGTCGGAGATATGTACCCCGTGGTGCTCCTCATACCGCGACCGCAGCCCCTTAAGGATCGCCACCGTCGTCTCCACGCTCGGCTCTTCCACCAGGATCGGCTGGAAGCGCCGCTCCAGCGCCGGGTCCTTCTCCACGTACTTGCGGTACTCGTCCAGCGTCGTCGCCCCGATGGTCCGCATCTCCCCGCGCGCCAGCGCCGGCTTGATCATCTGCGCCGCGTCAATCGCCCCCTCCGCCCCGCCCGCCCCGACCACCGTGTGCAGCTCGTCCAAGAAGACGATGATCTTCCCTTCGGAAGCCCGAATGGCCTCAATGACCGCCTTCAGCCGCTCCTCAAACTCGCCCCGGTACTTCGTCCCTGCCACCATCCCGGCCAGGTCCAGTTGCAGCACCCGACAATCCCGCAGCGGCTCGGGCACCTCTCCCGAGGCCACGGCCTGCGCCAGTCCCTCCACAATCGCCGTCTTACCCACGCCCGCGTCCCCGATCAGCACCGGGTTATTCTTGGTCCGCCGCGACAGCACCTGGATGATCCGCCGAATCTCTTGCTCCCGTCCGATCACCGGGTCCAGCTTCCCCTCCCGAGTCATCTCGGTGAGGTCCCGCGAGTACTTCTCCAGCGCCTCGTAGGCCGCCTCGGCATCGGGTGAGTCCACCGCCTTACTCCCGCGAATCTGCTGCAGGGCGGCCAGCGCCTTCTCCGTAGTCAGCCCGGCTGTCGCTATAATCCGCGCCGCCTCCGTCTGCCCGTCCTCCAGGATGGCCAGCAGGATATGCTCCGCCGCGACATACTGGTCCCCAAATCGTCCGGCCACTTCCAGCGCCTTGCCCAGCACCCGGTCGGCGTGCGGTGTGACGTAGATCTGCGCGGTCTCGCCACCGCCCCCCACGGACACCTGCGGCCGCTTCCCCAGCTCCCGCTCGAGCTGGGCCACCACCTCCCCCACCTCCACGCCGCCCCCCTCCAGCACCCGCTGGACGACGCCTTCCTTCTGCTCCAGCAGTGCCAGCAGCACATGCTCCACATCGAGCTGCGTATGCTTGTACCGCTGGAGAATCTGTTGACTGGCGCTCAGCGCCTGTTTCGTCTGGTTAGTTAGCTTGTCGAAGTCCATAGCGTGTCACTCCACAGAGCACTCTCCACCGCCAGCACCGCGCTCCGCCTCAAGAGAATCGTACCGACGCCCCTCAGCCCATCGGTGCAGATCCGCCACTGACTCCCATTGGCCCAGTCGCGACGACACGGCGCAGATGAGTCTCAGCAACAGCGAATGTAGATGAGCCACGTCGGACCCACTGACAGAGGGCTTTGCCCCGTGGACCGTCCCGCTGCGACAGTCCGAGTAAAGCTTCCGGATGGTCGAGGCGACCTCCAAGGCGTCTTCCCTCCCAGCGCCAATCAACTGTGCGGTGAGTTCGCCCAACGCGTTCGCCGCCGCGCCGCCGAAGTCGTACGGGCGCAATAGTCGTTCAAAGCCAGTGAAGTACTTGAGGGGCTGCGCCTCAACACGGGCCTCTCGCGCTGCGAGAGCCGCCCATTCGATGGCGTCCACCAGCCTCCGCTCCAGCTCGGTCCTCCCAGATCGAGGCTTGAGCATGGTCGTGACAGCCTCCGCAAGATTGTCCCGACAGCACCCGAGCGTCTGCACGTCAAGGTCGATCGGACACTCCGGGCGGACGTTATTCATCTGCAGGAATGACCCACCGTCCCCGCACACCAATGCAGAGCGTAGCGAGGCCTCTGCCCCGTGCAGCGGCACTATGTCGTGGGCCACTCCCGGGTCGCGGTAGTAGCCCACTGTCAACTGCAGTAGGTCACAGAAGCGTCCGGCAATCTCCGTGGCGAGGTCGTCCGCTCCCGCTTCGTCGCCAGCTTCGACCTGAATCCTCACAGCTGCATCCTGCCATCCCTGAAACGCTATCTCCATGTTCTGGAGGATAGCGGCCTCCTCTTCTGGGGGTAGCCCCTGACCGCGCACGATGGCCGCGACCTCCCCCCATGCCGAGCCTGGTGCATCGCCCCTTAGGCGCACGATCCTCACGCCGGAGAAGTCGAAGTCAGCCAGCTCATCGGGGAGATGAATACCGGCGATTGGCACGAAGACAGTCCACCGCTTGCCTTCGGTGGGAAGGCTATCGACCAGTTCAGACACGCGCGGGGCGAGCGCATCGCCGCTCCGTATGCCAGACCCATAGGCAGCACCAACCATGTTCCGAAATGCGTTTTCCATGGACCGCCTTCCGACATGGACGCCGGCTTTCTCGCAGTACTCGACGATGCAGTCTCCAGCCGCCGCAGTCTCCTTAGAAAAGCACCGCACGCCCGACCGAGGGTCCGTCTCGATCCCTGCGAGGGCTCGTTTGGCCATCCCGATCAGCGCGTTCGTCAGCTTGGTCTTACGGTCCCCGGACATAGGCATCCCGTCCTCTGCGGCGTCTCGCCGGTGTGGGGTGGCGGTACTGTGTCTCCTCCCGGCACCGCGGGCTTCCAGCGCATCCCTATGCGCAGCCCGCCGCTCCAACCCCACTCCCCACTCGCGTCTCCTAAACGACCTCCACCTTCTCCGCCGCCCGCCGCTGGGCCGGCCCCAGGGCCCGCGGGCCTCGGGCCACCACCCCGTGCAGCCGCTCGATTTCCGCCTCCATCTTCTCCATCCGATCCAGCAGCCGCAGCACGATCTCCACCCCGGCCAGGTTCACCCCCAGCTCCTGGGTCAGCCGCTTAATCTGCTGCACTCGCGCCACATCGGCCTCCGAGTACAGCCGGATATTGGCCTCCGACCGCCCCGGCGCCACCAGCCCCACCCGCTCATACATGCGCAGCGTCTGCGGATGACACTCCACCAGCCGCGCCACGACACTGATATGGTATAGAGGTCCTTCTCGGTCTGCTTTCATCTTCTCGCCTCACCCCTCCCCAGTTCGTCATTCACCACTCATCAATTCCCTACAGCCCTTCCGCCATCCCCTTCCTCGGCTCCTCCGTCCACGTCTCTGCCAGCCTCTCCACCGCTTCCTTCTGCTCCTTGGTCAGGTGCTTGGGCGTGGTGATCTTGACCTTCACGTACTCATCGCCCTTGGCCTGGCTGCCCCGTTTGGGTCCCCCCTGGCCTTTGAGGCGGAAGGTCTGCCCGCTGCTCGTCCCCGCCGGCACCGTCAGCGTCACCGGCCCCTCCACCGTCGGCACCTTCACCTTCGCTCCCTGGATTGCCTCGACTACACTTATCGGCAGCTCGACCGTCACATTGTCCTGTTCATCGCGCTTGAGCAAAGCATGCTCCTCCACCTGCAGCTCCAATATCAGGTCCCCATTCGGCGCTCCGCGAAAGCCCCGCCCACCTTCTCCGGCCAGCCGCAGCATCTGCCCGCTGTGCACCCCCGCCGGAATCTTCAGCGCCACCTTCCGCTCCCGCGCCACTTCTCCCCCGCCCCGGCAGCTACTGCACCGCTCGGTAATGATCTCCCCTGACCCCTGGCACTGCGGACAGGCCGCGGGCATCCCGAAGAATCCCCGCTGCCCCGACTGCCCGCTCCCCTTGCAGGTCGGGCACTGCGTCGCCTTCCCACCCAGCCCGTCGCACTCCGCGCACCTATCGGCCACGGTGAAGACCAGGTCTCGCTTGGCGCCCTTGACCGCGTCGGCGAAGCTCACGTTCAGCCGGTAGTGGATATCCTGCCCGCGCTGAGCCGCCTGCGGCCCCGTCCGCCCCCGCTGCCTCCCCGCCTGCGCCCCCATGTTCCCAAACAGGTCCCCGAAGATGTCCTGGAAGCTCCCCGCCCCGAAATTGGTATAGACATAGTCCCCAAAGTCCGCGCCCTGCCACTGCCCCCCAGCCTGCGCCTGTTGGAAAGCCGCGCCATACTGGTCATACTTTTGGCGCTTCTCCTTGTCGGAAAGCACCTCATACGCCTGGCTAAGCTGCTTATACTTCTCCTCCGCCGCGTCATCGCCGGGATTGACGTCGGGATGGTACTTGCGTGCCAGCTTTCGATACGCCTTGCGTATCTCCGCCGCCGAGGCCGTCTTCGGCACACCTATGATTTCGTAGTAGTCAACTGATGGCATGATTCCGGTAGTGCAGGCTTCCCCGTCTGCGTCCGTTCTGGTAGCGCAGGCCTCCAAGCCTGCGTCTCTCCCGGTGGCACCGGCGTCTCGCCGGTGCGGGATGGCCCTGCGGTGTTCTCCTCCCGGTACGACGGGCATCCTCGCCCGTCACTCCCCGGCGCACTCACACCGCGCCGTCTACGGCGCCGCCAGGTTCTCTACCCCCCTCTCCCGCCCAGCGCGTCCGCACGCAGGAGAGGGGGGCCAAGCGCACTTGTGCGCCGGGCGAAGCGTCCTTACTCCGCCTCGAACTCCGCGTCGATCACCTCGGGCCCACCCGGCGCGGACCCCGCTCCCGGGTCCGCTCCCGGATCCGCCTCCGGCCCCGGCCCGGCTTCCGGCCCGGCTTCCGGACCCGGTCCGGCCTGCTCGTACATCCGCTGCGAGATCGCCGAGAAGCTCTGCTGCAGGTCCTCCATCGCCGCGCGGATCGCCGCCGCGTCGTCGCCTTGGGTCAGCTTCCGGAGCTCCTCGATCTTCTCCCGTAGCGGCGCCGCCTCGCTCTCGGGGACCTTGTCCCCCAGCTCGTTCAGGGTCTTCTCCAGCTGGTACGCTAGCGAGTCGCCCTGGTTGCGGGCCTCAGCCAGTTCCTTGAACTTGCTGTCCTCCTCCTCGTACGACTTGGCATCCTGCACCATGTTGCCGACCTCGTTCTCGGAGAGCTGCCCGGAGCCGGTGATGGTGATCTCCTGCTCCTTGCCGGTCGCTCGGTCCTTGGCCGTGACGTTCAGGATGCCGTTGGCGTCGATGTCGAAGGAAACCTCGATCTGCGGGATGCCCCGCGGCGCTGGCGGCAGGCCCGCCAGATGGAAGCGGCCCAGCGATTTGTTCTGCGAGGCCCGGGCCCGCTCGCCCTGCATCACGTGCACCTCCACGGTCGTCTGGAAATCCGACGCCGTTGAGTACACCCGCTGCTCCCGCGTTGGGATGTTGGTGTTGCGCGGAATGCACACGTCCATCACATCGCCGAGCGTCTCCACGCCCAGGCTCAGCGGAGTCACGTCCATCAGCACAATGTCCTGCGCCCCACCGGACAGCACTCCGCCCTGGATAGCAGCACCGATCGCCACTACCTCATCGGGGTTCAGGTCCTTGCGCGGCTCCTTACCAGTCAGCCGCTTTACTAGTTCCTGCACCGCCGGGATCCGCGTGGACCCACCTACCAGGATAACCTCGTCCAGCTCCCCCTGACCGATTCCCGCCTCCTTCATGGCGTCCTGCACCGCGACCTCGGTCTTGTTGATCAGGTCGCCGATCAGCTCTTCCAGCTTGGCGCGGGTCAGCACCATCTCCATGTGCTTGGGCCCCTCGCCCTCCACGGAGGTCAGGAAGGGCAGGCTGACCGTGGTCTGCGTGGTGGTGGACAGCTCCGTCTTGGCCTTCTCCGCCGCCTCGCGCACCCGCTGCAGGGCCTGCCGGTCCTTGCGGATATCCACGCCTATCTCCTTCTTGAACTCGTCGGCCAGGTAGTCCAGCACCCGCTCGTCGAAGTCGTCCCCGCCCAGGCGGGTATCGCCGGAAGTAGCCAGCACGTGGTACGCGTCGCGCTCCTCGGCGCCCCCAATCTCCACGTCCAGCACCGACACGTCGAAGGTCCCGCCGCCCAGGTCGTAGACCAAGATGGTCGCTTCCTTCTTCGACTGCCCAAAACCGTACGCCAGGGCCGCTGCGGTCGGCTCGTTGATGATCCGCAGGACTTTCAGCCCGGCGATCTCTCCCGCTTGCTTGGTGGCAGTCCGCTGGTCGTCGTCGAAATACGCCGGCACGGTGATAACCGCCTCCGTAACCGGCTCGCCCAGGTACGCCTCCGCGTCGGCCTTCAGCTTCTGCAGGATCATCCCCGAAATCTGCTCCGGCGAGTAATCCTTGCCGTCAATAGCGGTGCGGTCCCGGGTGCCCATATTCCGCTTAATCGAGGAGATGGTCCGCTCCGGATTCAGGACGGCCTGCCGCTTGGCCGCGCGCCCTACCAGACGCTCCCCCGTCTTGGAGAAGGCCACCACGGAGGGCGTAATCCGCTCGCCGTCGGGGTTGATGATCACCTTCGGCTGGTCCGCCTCCATAACTGCCACACACGAGTTGGTCGTTCCCAGGTCAATGCCTACTGCCTTAGCCACTGTTCCTCACCTTTCCTTATATCGCGCCGCTATGGACTCCTCCGCGTGGCGCGGGCTTTCCCGCCCGCGCTCTCTACCGGGCGGGCTAGAAAGCCCGCCCCCCACGAGAGGACGCCCACCGGGCGCCCGGTAATCCTCCCAGCGGTTTCGGGTCGGAAAAAGCCCCAAGCCGGCGCCGCTGACCTTTAGTGACTTGCATTATAGTACGTTGAGTGCATTGCTGTCAATGCCCTCACGACCCTCCCGCTCGGCTCTTTTCCACGAGTTGATAGCAATACACTCAACTCCCGCCGACGTACCTCCCCCGAGTTGTTCACTCCCAGGCAGGAAACCGTCGCCTCCACCGCGAAAGCCATCCCTACCGGCTTCACCGTCCGCGAAAGGACTCACCATGGATAGCGCCGATTCTCCGAACCGGATGGAGGCGGTCGATGTCTGCGAGACCGCCCTCAACGCGATTCTCGCGGGCGAACCCGAGGCCTGGGACGGCCTGTGGGCTCCCCAGTCCGCGCTCGCTCTCACCGAGGCCCTCTACGGCCCCGAGGGCATCCGCCACCTCCTCGATGACGGTCTGGACTACGAGGAGCACCTCCTGGTCGGCTGCGACAACCCCCCCGGCCACCTGGTCTTCGAGGGCCTCGTGCTCGGCCAGCCGGGCCCGGTGCCCTTCACCGTCGTCCTGCTCCCCGACCCGCCCTATTTGCTGGTCAATATCCTGCGCAGCGGCCTGGCTCTGGCCAGCACTCTGGAGCACGTGGACTACCTGGAGAACCTCTCTCACCGCCCCGAGCCGGAGCTTCTGCTCCCCGCCCACACCCGTCTGGCGGGACCTGAGTTGCGCTTGGTGCAGGCCTTCGACGACCTCGCCCGCGGCTGGCGCTCGGCGGCCTGTGCCCTGTCGGCTTGGCGCGCCCTCCGCCTCCATTCCGGGCCCGGCCCCTGCCCGGACGAGCCGGCCCTACTGGCCGCCGTCTGCTACCAGACCGGCCCCTGGCGCCTCATGCCCCTGGTCACCGCCGTCCAGTGGCGCGAGGTCTTCAACGTCAGCGAGGACGACTTCATCGAGGCCTGGCAGTACCTGCACGCCCTCCTGGCCCTGGAGTCCGACTACTACTGCTACATGCCCAAGCTCCCTGAATCTGGCGTCCTGCCTGATCCCACCACCGACGGCGACCTCGCCTCCCTGGTCGCCGGCTTCCTCAGCAGCTTTGAAGAGGACGAAGACGACGATCGGCTGGACGAGGAACTGGAAGAAGAGGACGACAGCGGCGTCTTCCCCCTCTTCCCGGGAGACAATTGACCCGCTGCTCACACAATCTCGGAGGGACACTCTTACGCAAGAGTGCCTATCCCTGCCCCACTCGCGTCTCATGTCTGAAGTCTGAGGTCTGAGGTCTTCCCCATGCAATCCGACATCCGCCTGCTCGAAATCGAGACCACCTTCGCCGACGAGACCTTCCGTACGCCGCTCAAGTTCGGCGTCGGGGTCGTCCGCGCCATCACCGGCCTGACTGTCCGCGCCCGCGTGGAGAACCGCGCCGGTCGGGTCGCCGACGGCTACGGTTATATCCTCCTTTCCGACCTGTGGGCCTACCCCGGTGCCGTCCCCCATGAGACCCGCGACGCGGCCATGCGCGACTTCGCCCAGCGGTTCTGCGACCTGGCCACGACCCCCGGCGAGTTCAGCCACCCTCTCGACCTGTATCTCCACCTCAAGCCCGAACTGCCTCGCCTATGCCAGGAGGTCACCAAGAAGCATACCCTCGCCGAGCCCTTCCCCCTGCTGGCCGCCCTGGTCTGCGCCGCCCCCACTGATGCCGCTCTCCACGATGCCTTCGGCCGCGCCAACGGAATCTGCTCCTACGACGGCTACGGCCCGGAGTTCGTGGGGCATGACCTCGCGCTGTGGTGCGGCCCGGAGTTCGCCGGCAAGTACCTGAGCGACTACCTCCGCCCCACCTACCAGCCTACTCTCCCTATCTTCCACCTCGTCGGCGGCGTGGACAAACTCCGGCGCTCGGAGGTCACCGACGAGGACCCACACGACGGGTTGCCGGTGAGCCTGGAGGAGTGGATCGAGCGCGACGGCCTGCGCTGCTTCAAGGTCAAGCTAGTGGGGAGCGACGGGGACTGGGACGTCGAGCGCACCGCTCAGGTGGCGGAGGTGATCGCACACACCTACGACTGTCTGGGGATTGAGGGCCGTTTCTATCTCTCGACCGACTCCAACGAGAACAATCCTGACCCCGCCTCGGTGGTGGAGTACCTGGAGAAGCTGCGGGTGCGCTCGCCGCTGGCTTACGAGAGCCTGCTCTACGTCGAGCAGCCCACCGAGCGCGACCTCTCCGCGCATCGCTTTGACATGCGGGAGATCACCAAGTACAAGCCGGTGATCGCCGACGAGGGGATTACGGACGTGGAGAAGGTGCGCCTGGCCCGCGACCTAGGCTGGTCCGGCGTGGGCCTCAAGACCTGCAAGGGCCACTCCTCCAGCCTGCTCTACATGGCCATGTGCACCGAGTTCGGGATGACCTACACCCTCCAGGACCTGACCAACCCCGGCCTATCACTGGTACACGAGGCCGGTCTGGCGGCCCGGATCAACACCTTGATGGGCTTCGAGTACAACGCCCGCCAGTTCCTCCCGAACGCCGCCTCCGACCTGCAGGCCCGCCACCCCGGCCTCTTCACGGTCCGGGAGGGCCAGGTGAGCACCGACACCCTGGCGGACGTGGGGTTGGGGTACCGAGTGTAGGACCACCATCCCTTGTACGCGGAGCCGGGAAACAAGGGGCAGCGCCCTCCCCGACCGTGCGGTTTTCGGCCCAAGAGGACATTCCCACACCTGCGACGAATGGAGCCGCTGTTTGTGCCTCTCTGGCTATCTCCGCATGGAGTAGGGGAGTTCTGCGTGTCCCGAGGAAAGATACTCATAATCGACGACGAGCCCGGACCCCGCGAGGCTCTGCAGATGGTGTTCGCTGAGTTGTACGACGTTTACGTGGCCGAGGGTCCCCAATACGGCCTCCGCCTCGTCGCCTCGAAGCGGCCTGACCTCGTCTTCTGCGACATCCGCATGCCCGGGATGTCGGGTCTGGAGGTCTTGAGGAGGATAAAGGAGACCTACCCCGAGACCGAGGTGGTCATGATCACGGCCTTCGCCGGCCTTGACCTCGCTCAAGAGGCGCTGCGCGGCGGCGCGACCGACTATCTGCTGAAGCCCTTCGGACTGGAAGAGGTGAGGGGGATTGCCGAGCAGGCCGTCCAACGCGTCCGGGAGCACCGCGCCCGACAAGGGCGAGACAGCCAACTCGAGTACGCCACCCATGAACTCGCGGCCAGGCTCCAGGAGGTGGCCGGACCTCCTCCCGACACCCAGGTACCCCAGGTAATGGTGGCGGATGACGACGAATTCCTGCTAGAGGCGATCGAGGCGTACCTGACCAGCGCCGGACTGCGGGTCCAGGCTTTCTCGCGAGGGCGCGCGGCTCTCAGCCAGCTCGGCCGCTACCTCCGGGAGAAAGGCGTGGCCCCTGACGTCCTGGTGACCGACCTTCGTCTTCCCGATTTACTGGGCTTCCATCTGGCCCGTCGGGTTCGCGAGTGGGCCCCCGATACCTGGATCATCCTGCTGACGAGTGAGCACGTTGAAGTCGATCAAGCTCCGTTCCTAGATGTCGTCCTGCCCAAACCCTTCAGACTCCCTGTGCTCCTCGATAACATCCAGGCTCGGCTCGCCGCCCAGGCGGCGGGGGAGCCACCCAGCGACGGTTCGTCTCCCCGCTAGCCAGCCTTCTACTTCACCAGCTTCGTAGTCCACAGCCCCAGGTACTCAGTGTAGTCGCCCGACCGGCCGCTGGCCCAGTCGTCAATGGACCTCCCGCTGACGATCTTGTCGTTGCCTTGTTTTCTCACGCCCTCCCGCCCAACCACCCCAAACCTGTCTACCTGCCACCCGGCGCCCCCGAGGCTACGGTTGGTCCTCCCCCTATTTGACCAGCTTCGCCTGCCACAGACCGGTGTTTTGCGCCAGCGGATCCCCACTGCCCCCCGGCGTCTGGTAGCGGATGAACCGCCCGATAATGGACTTCGGGGAGGTGGTCGTCACCGACTCCAGCCAGAAAGCGCCGAACTTGTGGATGTGGAAAAGCGCGTTGCTCCCCGTGCCGCCCAGGTACTCGCACATCGGGATGATCAGGATGCGCGGGTTGTCTTTATGGTAGCTCTCGAAGGTGTCGGTGTCCCACGGCGGCCAGGTCGCCCGCTCCATCCGCGCCAAACCGTCGCTGGAAGTGTTCAGAGCTGCCCCCCATAGACCGATCGACACGCCGGTATACGCGGTGATCGTTTCTTCTACCTGCACGTAGTTGCCGATGATCATCTCCGGAGGGCACTCATACCCGCGCAGCAG
>JALGSV010000054.1 GCA_029821755.1 Candidatus Zipacnadum vermilionense
AACTGGGTGCTGGCCGAGCCGGGGCGTGGCGTGGGCCTCGAGAAGACCAAGGGCGGTTACACGCTGACCCTCCCCGCCGGGGTGGTGCGGGTGGACCTGGTACGAGGGTAAGGGCCGGGAAGACCGCATTCCGCGGCCCGGAGTTGCGGGCAGGGATCCGCAAACCTTAGGGTCGAGCTCCTCTTCGTCCTAGCTCCCCTTGTTGGGCGCGCCCGGTGCTGCGGCCGGCGTCCCCTGCCGCGAGAACCCCGACCGAAGCGTCTGATGCTTCTCCCCGGCACACTACTCCAGATACACCGTGCTCCCCGGGGGCACGGTCACCTTCCGCTGCAGCGTCCGGTAATCCGTGATCTCCTGGGGCGTGGAGATGGTGGCTTCGATGGGATTCTCGGTCGGGTTGTTGACCTCAATCTTGATCGAGTCTCTCGTCCATTTCACGATATCGAGTATCAGATGGGGGTTATCGGCGAGAAGCAGATTGCCGGCATAGAACCGGCCCGCCTTGCCCACATCCAGTAGCGGCCAGGTGGTGTCCTCGAAGGTGCCGGTATAGTCGATCCTCTCCCCATCGCGCCACAGTCCGGCGACCCAGTTCTCGTTTATGCCCCGCAACTCCAGCGGGAGGTTGACGGGGATCTCGGCGGTGCGGGCGACAGCGCCGGCTACCCCATGATCATCTAGGGTGGCGGGGGCCGGGTAGCCCAGGGCCAGCTTGCCGCGGGTCATGTTGATGGTGTAGGGCGGCCGGCCGGCGAAGCCCAGCGCCTGGAGCCAGCCCTGGGGATCGTCGTCCCACTGCGGCTGCGGAGCGGTTCCTCCGGACGGCCCGGCCAGCAACAGGAAGCGGGCGCGGAAGCGCGTATCAGCCGGGATAATCAACGGGGTCCCTGGCGGGGGCGCGAGGCCGAACTGGCCATGGTCAACGCGCAATCCCTCGCACAGGGCGATGAAGCCGCCGGCCAATCCGCCTACCGGAATGTCCAGCACATCATCTGGCAAGATGATCCCGGTGATCATCTTGCCGGAAGGATCAGACCAAGCGTACTGCTTCCCGCGCAGACCGCCGAAGGAAGGGAAAAGGCCCGTGGGATCAACCGGCTCCACCGGGCGCCTGAGGGTGATATCGAATTCCACCAGCGCCGGGTAAGGTTGCTCGGGCTTGCCGGGGGCGAAGCTGTAGCGGCGCTGGCGTGCGGTATAGACCGCCGAAGGTTTGCTGGCCTGGCTCGGCATGGCGTCGAAGCCGACATCTTTGAAGAGCGCGTCGACGTATTTCTCGTCCAGGATGGATTCGGTGAGGATGACATCGTCGCCGGTGAAGGGGAAGCTCAGCTTGTTGGCCATGCTGGTGCCGGGGACGGTGGTAAAGATGCTGCTACCCTCGATCGTGCCCTTAATTGGCATTCTGACATCCAGCCGGTCGGGCAGGTAGGTGCCGGTATAATATGCGCCGGCATTCGCCAGCCAGTTCTGCCGGTCGGAACAGCGCTGGACCCGGCGTTTGGGGACCGTGCGCAAGGCAGGAGAGAGCAGACGCCGGCCATTGGCATCTTCGGCAATCAGGTACAGTTGGTACTGTCGGGAATGCTGGAAATCAGCGCGGACCTGGAAATCCAACTGCTGCGGCAGCCAACGCCGCACCAGGCGGAAACCGTCATAGAGGGTCACGGAGGTGATTGGTGCGTCGCTGCGAAGGCCGATATCCACCCGAAAATGGCGACGATTCTCCTCCGCGGGGCCGATGTTCTTCGGTGAGATCACCCAGTTATAGAGGATAGGGCCTTCGCTGATCACGTAGCGCGCCGGCGTCTCGAAGTAGTGTCCATGCCCCACTCGGAAGTAGGCGACGGCGTTCTGCACGGTGTCGGCGGGCATGATCTGCTGGAACCCGGTGCGGGCAGCCAGGGCCACCTGTGTCGGGTCGAACATCTCGTGGACTACAATCGGGTGGGGATTGGACCAGCTCTGCACCTGCCAGGCATAGGCCGGCAGGCTGTCATCCACGAGCCGTCCGTTCCGGTAGGTGTATACAGTCAGGCCCTGGTAGTGCTTGATGCGCTCCTGGGGCAACGGGCTGCTCTCCGGGCGATGGGCAATGACGATGTGGTTGTACCAAAGCAGGTTGATCATCTGCGTTTTCACGAGGCGCTTGCCGTCCGCCGAGAGCCAGGATTCCTGCGGGTACTCCGGAGGCGCCACGATGATCAGGTGGTTGTTGTCCGGGTCCATGATATCGAAGCCGGGCAGGCAGACGAAATCCTTCGTGCTGTTTTCCGCGCATTGCGCCACCAGCTGCTGCCAGCCATCGCGGCTTAGCTTCTCGAAATTCTCGGTAAAGACTAGCAGGCTGTAGCCCGCTTTCTGGGCCTCGGCCGCATAGTCAGCGACGCTGCCTTGACCGTCGCTGTGTACCGAGTGGGCCCCGACCAACGCCTTGAAGTAGCGAATCTCGCCGGTGATGAAGGGGTCGTTGACCTCCACGCGGTAGTCTTTGTCATCTACACGGATGGTCCCCAGGCGGTGCCGCCAAGCGCGCGGCATCACCAAGTTGTCGAAGTCGAGGACGCGGGTGAAGTTCTTTTCGTCATCGCTGGGGGGAAGCTCCGCTTTGCCGATTGGGTCACCCGTTTGGTACCCGCCATGCCGGTCAGCTGTCGGGTTGCCCGCCAGCCAACGATACATCCGCGTTACCACAGCGCCGGTGTCGCTGGGCACGGCGCCGTCCCCCTTCTGCAGTATGATGCCGTCGACAGGGCCGTAGCTCATTTCGCCGTAGGAGTTGGAATCCAACCGGATGTATCCCATCCGATGGACATAGGCCGGGTTGATGGAGAGCACGGCCAGGCGTCCCTTCCCCAGGGTGCGTACAGCGGCCAGCACCAGGCTCTCCGGGGGCCTAGGCGCAACGATCCAGTCGTGATCCACCAGCGTGGCTACCTGCGCTCCGGGCATGGCCAACACCAGCGGCGTCCAGTTGTCGTCGGCAAGCAATGGCGGCGCAGTGTAGCAATCATCCCAGCGCAGATTCGCTGCGGGGTAATACACGCGCTTGGCGCCTGCGGTGATGGGGTGGGGCGCCAGTTGCTCCGTCCAGCTGTACCAGCTGTCGCCATATGCTTGCCAGGTGTTGCAGCTCCGCTCGGGGTCGATGATACAGGCCTGTTGGAGTTGGATGCCCCATCTTGCCATCTCGCCGTTCCATCCGCCGCGCAGCGCGCCTCCACAGTCGGCCAGGTTGGTGTAGACCAGCACCCCCGCCCCCTCGTCCGCGCATTTCCAGACTAGCCGCATGTTCTCCCGGAATCCGACCATCTCTTGCCCGAACCACCGCTGCTCTTCGGCGGCAATCGGCATCTTGTCGATGACGATGACATCGAACTTCTTCATGAAGGGATAGGTCAACTGGTCGTAATACGAGGAGAGGGCATACGTGAACCCCGCCCGGGAGAGCTCTTCTCCATAGGCGGCATCGAGCATGGGCGTTGGGCTGAGGAAGAGAATCGCCAGGCCGCCCTTCGCCGCGCCGCCGGTCTTCGGGTCGGGAAGCTCACCCGTCGGCCCATCCGCTGCCCTCAGGCCGGCGGGACCGACAGACAGTAGCGTCACCAACAGGAACACGGCAGTCGTTTTCATAGCGTCTTCTCCTTTGCGGCACGGCAGAACTGAATACATCGGGAGGTCAGTAAAGGTGAACACTCGTGCCGAACACTGCGCCCTCCGCACCGGGTTGTGCAGACACCTGCCGAAAAGCGCGGCGCGGGGGCACGAGAACCGCGGCCTCCGGTCCTGGGGGAGGCGCTTTGCCCAGGGGCTCCATTCCTTTTGACTCCTTCCTTGCGCAGAGGATGGGGACCTGCTAAACTTCCCCGCGTTGCTCACAGCTACCTCGCACGCGTCCTGACAGGCCCTGGAGGTTCTGCCGATGACCGTCACTAGTCGCCGAAGTGGCCCCGCTCTGCTGTTAGCCCTGCTCCTACTCCAGGGCCTGGCCTCGCTCCCTCTCCACGCCGAAGACTGGCCGCAGTTCCGTGGACTGAACCGTGACGGCCGATCCACCGAGGGGGGCCTCCTGAGTCAGTGGCCGGCGGAGGGCCCGGAGCTCCTGCGGAGTGTGCCGGGCATCGGCAAGGGTTTCAGCCACGTCTCTGTGGCCGACGGGCTGGTCTACGTGACGGGGCTGGAGGGAACCGAGGGGTTCCTGCAAGCCTACGCCCTGGACGGCGAGTTGCAGTGGCGTGTCACCTATGGCCCGGAGTGGAGCAAGGCGTATCCTGGTGCGCGCAGCATTCCCACAGTCCACGAGGGACTGGTGTACGTCACTAGCGGTGTCGGGAACCTCGCGTGCTTCGAGGCCGCCGACGGCGAGCCCGTGTGGTCCTCCCGGCTGTTCGAGGAGTACGAGGCCCCCCAGGTGCAATGGGGATTCGCCGAGAGCCTGCTCGTGGACGGAGAGAACCTGATTGCCACGCCCTGCGGCGAACAGGCGACGATGGTCGCCCTGAACCGCAAGACAGGCGCTCCGGTGTGGGCCAGCCCGGCCTTGGGGCAGGGATCGAGTTTCTGCTCCCCTCTGCTGATCGAGCGCGGTGAGCAGCGCCTGATCGTGACTATGACGAACGATGCGGTGGTGGCCTTCTCGGCCGAGGACGGCCAGGTGCTCTGGCAGCACCCCTACCATAACGCCCGGCGGAACCACCCTATCACTCCCCTCTACCAGGACGGTATGCTCTACGTGACGAGCGGCTACGGCAAGGGGGCTATAGGTCTGGCGCTGGCCGACGACGGCAGCAGCGTAACGCAGCTCTGGGAGCAGCCCACGCAGGATCCCTGCCACGGGCAGGCCGTGT
Source organism: Candidatus Zipacnadum vermilionense (assembly GCA_029821755.1). Classification (GTDB taxonomy): domain Bacteria; phylum Armatimonadota; class Zipacnadia; order Zipacnadales; family Zipacnadaceae; genus Zipacnadum; species Zipacnadum vermilionense. The sequence continues at coordinate 4,848 of JALGSV010000054.1, forward strand.
TGCTGGACGGGTACGTCTACGCCTCCAGTCACCAGAGCGCGAGGGGCAGGTGGTCGTGCGTGGAGGTGGAGACGGGGAGGCTGGCCTGGGAAGACACGGGTGTCGGTAAGGGTGGCTCAGTCATCTACGCTGATGGTCTGCTCTACTGCTATGCCGAGGATGGCACGGTGGGGCTGGTGCGTCCCTCACCCGAGAGTTGCCAGGTGGTCAGCACTTTCAAGGTGCCCCTGGGCGACGGGCTCCATTGGGCTCATCCGGTTGTGGCCAACGGCAGGCTCTACCTCCGGCACGGCGATGCTCTGATGTGCTACGATATCGTGGGCGAGTAGGCGAGGGCTCCTCGCGTCCCTCGTAGTCACCCCGCTTCCTTAGCCCCCTTGCTTTGTGCCTGCGTCCGCCTCCCCCTCGGCGGGCGCAGGCGGCTGCCCCAGAAATCGGCTCCGCCGTCGGCTAGGCTAAAGCGTCGGGGGACTCGGTGCCGGCCCTAGACCAGACTAAGCGAGTCCTCGGCATACTCGAGGGAAATCGCGTAGCCCTTCCCGCTCGCGAGAACGCTCCTGCGATCAGGATCCAGGACTACGCGACCGGGGCCGTCGGGCGTGAGCAAAGTCGCCAGCACGATCTCCCGATGCTTCCCGTCGGTGAGCCAGCGGAGGACGGTGTCCGGTTGGCGACTGGGGCTAGTGGGCAGTCCCTGACTGCGCGCCAGGTGGGCCGGACCGTTGGCGGCGAAGGAGAGGTGCAGGGAGTGGGCCTGGCCCTGCAGACGCGCGGAGGCCTTGCGGCACTGCACTCGACCATACGTGTGGTAGCGGGCCTCCCCCAGCCCGGCATGGTGCATGACCACGCGGTCCAGCACCAGCACCGCCTTTCCCCCTAACATCAGCACCGCGCGCGCGTACAGGTCTACTGGTGAGCCGACCGAGGCCACCTGGGTGGCCTCGAGCAGAATTCCCTCCCAGCCGGGACCGGCGATGGCCTGCGTCTGCACCTGGCCCCGGGGCAAGCCGACACCGTTCACCAGCATCACATTCTTGGAGGCGGCGCCCATCTCGTAGAGCTCGTAGCGGCGCTCGCTGAAAGTGGTATCCTGGTAGTCGTCTTCGGTGACGTTGACGATGAGGGGCTCGTCACCTACCACTACCCAGAGGCTGGTGAGGTCCTGGTGGGTATGGGGGGCGTCGGTGGTGCCGCCGCGCACCGAGACATAGAGCGAGGGCTGCGGCCATGAATCGGCAAGGTAACCCCACTCGATCCCCTTCTGCACCGAGACGCGCGGCCACGGCTGCTCGGCGCCTGCCGCCGTCTGGCCCGGGTGGAAGAGCAGCAGCTCGGCCGTGCTCGGCCAGCCCTCATCATCTTGGGGCGACCGGGCCAGCCGCCGGTCCATCTCGGCGGCAATCTCCGGCATGCCGTAGCGCTCGGCCGCGGCGTAGATGAAGGGTAGGGGAAGGAAATGGTTAGAGTCGCCGAAGCCGGCCGATACGCCATGGGGTGAGAAGAGGAAGGGGAAACGGAGGGTGTTGCGGCTGCCGGGGCGCTCCAGCAGCGGGTGCGGCCGGCCGGTGGCGCGCTCGTGACTGAGCAGGTACAGGTAGCCGTAGCGGTGCCCGTAGCCCCAGTAACCGAGGCCCTCCGGCCAGGCTCCGTCCTCCTGCATGAACTCAAAGTAGTGGCGGACGCCCTCCTCGACCAACTCCAGCACGGGGGTGCTCTCCGGGGCCAGATCGCCCAACGCCAAGGCCAGTAGGCCCGCGCCCCCGTTGCAGACGGTGTTCCAGTTGCAGTCCGGCTTGCGGTAGTACCACATCTCCTCGCCGGGTGTGCCATTGCAGGCGAGGTAGGGGAGCAAGGCGCGAGTCCGAGCGGTGTCCACGATCAGGGCTCGCTCGTCGGCGGATAGCTCATCCGCCAGCCAGTCGTGGGTGAAGGCCAGGGTGGTGGCGTTCTCACCATAGGAAAGGTCGAAGATCGCCTGGGGGTCGGGGTCGCCCTCGCGCCACTTGATCCACGACCAGTACTCCCAGCCGGCCATGTCGCGGACGTAGTCCAGGGCCGCCTCGCGATAGCGGCGATTCCCGGTCAGGCCATAGCGCACCAGCAGGCTGATGATCCGGGTCTGAGCATGGCGGGCGCGGATCAGGTGCCAGTTATGGGCGGTCTCGTCCACGGGGATAGTTCGGTCCGCCACCCAGGGGTCGGTGGTTGCCGCCAGCACCTCGGCGGCCTGTCTCAGAAGAGGCAGGTCCGGCAGCGCCCGCAACCGGGCCCAGCGTTCGGGGCTGACCAAGAGGCGAGGGGAAGTACCCATTTCCGGCATGATTAGTCCTGCTTTCATCACCAGTTTTGCGGCAAGTGAGCGCCGTTTCGCGGGGGCGGCATCCTTTCCCTCCCAGGGACCGCGGATAGACCGGAAAGGGGCGTTGATCGCGGGCGGGAGAGCCGGCGAGCCCGGGCAAAGAGGTACTACCCCCGGGCATGGAGAAGTCCATTCCAAGGGTGCGCGGACCGGCCGGGCCCCCGACATGTCCAGGAGGTATGCACCATGCGCTCACCCATCCGAATAGCGAGTATCGCCCTGGTCCTGGTATGCGCCGGGATGTCACAACCTCTGTATGCCCAGGAGACCATCGCGAGCTTCGCGCTGCAGGAGGAGCTGGGCCAGGCGTGGAGCCAGGACCTGGTCACTTTTCCCCTGGAGCAGCCCCTCAGCCAGGAGGAGGCTGCCAAGCTGACGCTGCTCACCCCGGAGGGGCGGGAGACTGCATTTCAACTCCTGACCGAGGAGGGGGACGCGCGCCTCGCTTTCCTGGCCGACCTGCCGGCGTACGGGAAGGTGACGTACCGCCTGGTCCGCCGCGAACCGACCGCCCCGCCTGCCGCGGCCCTGCGCCTGGAGCGCAGGACGGAGTCGCTCCGCATCCGCAACGGCGTCACCGGTGTGGAGGTGCCTACGGAGGCCGGACCCTACCAGGATGGCCCACTGCTGGGGATTCGCTTGCGGTCCGGATCATGGGTCGGGGGGAGCCGGCTGACCACGAAACGGGCCATTGAGGGCTACACCGCGCAGGTGCTCGCGCAAGGCCCCGTCTTCGCGGAACTCGAATGCCGCTACCGCTTCGCGGAGGGGAAGAACTGGACGCTGCGGCTGCGCGTGATCGCCGGCGAGCCGGTAGTGCTCATCCATGAGACCTTTGACCTGGGCGACAACTCGAACTGGGAGTTCCTGGCCAGCCGTAACTTCTCTCCCAACTACGGCTTCAAGCGGCCGGCCGACCAGGGCCCCTACACCATGTTCCCCCTTCAGTTCGACGGCGGCTCCTCCCAGATGCAACTGTGCCCGTGGGACACGTGGTGGGATAACCGTGACGCCCTCTTTCTTGGCCTGTTCTCTGCTCCGCCGGGAGTGACCTACGGCCGCGACGCGGAGGGGAAGCGGCTGGTCCGGACAGGTCCGGCCCCCACCGCACCCGCGGGTGACGACATGCTCCTCGCCGCCGCGGGCGACGTCGCTGCCTGGGCACGCTCCGGTCCCGAGGTGTGGGACTATGCGCCCGGCAAGTTCGTGCCTATCAAGACTCTGGCCGACGGTCAGGTGGCGTTTCAACTGCAACTGGCCGCCCCCGGCCGGCGCTGGCTGCTGGGAGCAGGCTCCGTGGAGGAAACCCTCGTGGCTGACGGCGAGGTGGCGCCCGCGCAGCGATTGATGAACCGCTACTGCGAGACGCCCCTCGACTCCCTCAAGGACATGCCCCTGCACTGGGAACGGACCGCCACCTACCCGCACCTGGTCCTGAACGCCGACGAGGTGAAACGCCTGGTGGCCTCGCCGGACTTCGACACAATACTGGCGAGGAATCCGACCTCGCGCGAACTCAAACGAGTGCTCTTCCCGGCCATCGCGGGGCAGGGCTTCGGGGACGACGCGGCCAGCGTCCAGGCCACCAAGGAGGACCTACTCGGCAAGCTGGAAGCCATGGTCAGCTACTTCACCTATGGCAACCGGGACTTGCCCGCCGCGATGTTTGGCACCTTCATCCCCCGCCTGGACCTGGGTTATGTGTTGCCGCCCATGGATTTCGCGCTGGGCACGGACCTCTTCACTCCGGAGGAACAGGAGCGTATCTTCGCGCAGTTGGCCTTCGTGGCCGCCAAGATCTACAGCCCGGACTACGTTTCCCCCGGACGGAGCCTGGGCGGCAACCCGAACATGGTCACCGCCTGGGCTGCCTCCCTGGTGATGATGGCCTGCATGCTGCCGGACCATCCTAACGCCCAGGCTTGGTACCAGGAAGGCATGGGACGTCTGGACCACATGCTGGACACGTGGCAAGGGCCGAAGGGGGGGTGGCTGGAGGCGCCCCACTACCAGATGGCTGCCCTCGACCCGATCTTCCTGGCGAAAGCCGCCGCGGCGAACTCCGGCTTCCTGGAGAAGCCGTTTGACGAACGGCTGCTGCGCACCGTCTTATTCCTCGCCAAGATCAGCACACCGCCGGACCCGCGCTTCGGCGACCTGCGACACTACCCACCCCTGGGCAATACTTACCAGATGGAGACCAGCGAGATGTTCGGGGCCATGGCGAAGCTGTGCCGCGCCCAAGAACCGGAGAAAGCGGCGGCCTTGCAGTGGACGTGGCAGCAGCAGGGCAAGCCGCACTGGATCGGCCTGGGCGGGGACGCTATGCTCGACTATTACCGGGAGCTATTGGCGGACGAGGACTGGAACCCTCCCGCCCCGGCCTGGACCAGCGAGCAGTTCCCCGGCTTCGGCGCGGTGCTGCGCGCGGGATTCCCCGGTGAGCGCGAGACCTATATGGTCTACCACCAGGGCGCAGTGGCCGTGGCGCACTACGACTACGATCAGGGCAGCTTCGAGCTGTGGGGCAAGGGCCAGCCGCTGTGCCTGGACTGGGGCTACCGGGGTCGCGCGCCCGCCTGGCAGCATAATCGCATGGACCTCGGCGGCGACGGCAAGGTGCTCGCCTTCTCCGCGCAGCCCCCGGCCGACTACGTGCACGGCCGGCAAGACGACGGCAGTTGGGACCGGCAGATCCTCTTCGTCAAGGACGCCGACCCGCTGGGACCCAACTACTTCCTGTTCCGCGAGTCGACGACCGGGACGGGGACCGCCGACTGGCGCCTGTGGATCAACACCCGGAAGGACGCGGCGACCGAGGGAGAGCGGGTGCAGACGGTCGGACCGGTGGTGCACGCTAGCGGCGAGCATGACGTTGACCTCGACATCTGGTTCGCGCCCCCGGCGGGGGGCCGTTTGGGGGAGCTGAAGGTTGAGGACCTGACCGTGGCCACCGTGAGAGGCTTCCTCGGCGGGGGCTGGAGCGGCTGGGACGAGGGGAAGCTGACGCAGACCGGCCTGCAGTTGGCCCAGCCCCGCGGCGAGCCGCTGGTAACGCTGCTCTACCCGCGGCTGCGGACGGAGCAGGCCCCGCTGATCACGGCACTAGCCGAGGGCCAGGGGGTCAAGGTGGAGCATCCCCTGGGGACGGACTATGTGTTTCTGTCGCTGGAGCCCTGCGACGTGCTCGAGGGCCAGGTGAGCTTCAAGGGGACGGCCGGGACGATCCAGGTGCGCGGCGAGCAGATCATCCTGACCTTGAGCGCGCCCGGAGAGATCGCGTACGGTAAGGCGCGCCTGGTCTCTGCGACGCCGGCGACCCAGACCTTCCAAGCGCAATAGGACCGGGGCCGCGGGGATACGAGCACGCCGACGAGCTGGGACACACTGAGCACATCTACACAAGGAGAGAAGTACATGACGTTTACCCTGCAGATTGGGGATCAGGCGCCGGAGTTCGCGCTGCCGGCCACGGACGGGAAGACCTACCGACTGAGTGATTTCAACGAGGCCAAGGTGCTGGTGGTCTTCTTCAGCTGCAACCACTGCCCTTTCGTCACCGGGTCTGACGAGGCTACCCGGCAGACGGCGGAGCAGTTCGCGTCACAGGGCGTGCAGTTCGTCGCCATCAACAGCAACAGCGTCAACACCTACCCGGAGGACAGCTTTGACCACATGGTGGAGAGGATGAGCACGCACCGCTTTCCCTGGTTATACCTGCACGACCAGAGCCAGCAGGTAGCGCTGGCCTATGGAGCCCTGCGCACCCCGCATTTCTACGTCTTCGACGCCGCGCGGAAGCTTGTTTACACCGGCCGGGGCGTGGACAATCCTCGCGATGCCTCACAGATTACCGTCAACGACCTGGAGAACGCGCTGCGGGAGCACCTGGCGGGTGAGCCGATCACGACGCCGATGACGAATCCGATCGGCTGCAACGTGAAGTGGGACGGACAAGACGCGCACTGGATGCCGCCGGAGGCGTGCGATCTGGTGTAGCAGCGCAGCACCAGGGGGCAGCCCGCAGGAGGACGCGGATGACGCACAGCCAGGGAGAACCGCCCGGGGACCTGGATCTGTGGCTGCTGGCGGGGCAGTCCAATATGGCGGGGTCGGGAAGCGGCGGGGCCTACGAGAGCCCCTCGGAGCAGGTGTGGCTGTGCAACCTGCGCGACCAATGGGAGATCGCTCGCGAACCATTCCTGGCGGATCGCTATGAAGCCACCGATTCGGCCTTTGCCCTCATGCGCTCGGAGATGACGCTGGCCGCGGCAGACCCGGACTACCGGCGCAGGCGCGGCGAGAGGTATGGCGAGGACCTGAGGCGGCACGAGTCCGGCGGCGGGTTAGGGCTGGCTTTCGGTAAGGCTATCGCCGCGTTCACGGGACGGCCAGTGGGGCTGGTTTTCTGCGCCAAGGGCGATACGCGGATGAACGAATGGGCTCCGGACTGGTCGGGAAGCCCCTGCATGGCGCTGTATGCGGCCACCTGGCGCCGTGTGCGGGCAGTCGGGCGACCACTGACCGGGGTCCTGTGGTATCAGGGCGAATCGGACACGTTCGACCATCAGGGGCACGTGTATGCCGAGAAGATGCGCGAGCTGGTCGGAGCCCTGCGGCGTGACCTGCGGCAGCCCGAACTGCCCTGGTTCTATGTGCAGATCGGCAACTGTGTGATGCAGACCGAGGAGGAGTTGCCCGAGTGGAACCTGGTGCAGGAGACGCAGCGGCGGCTGGAGGCGGAGCTGGCGCCGGACGGGATGTGCACGGCAGTGGACCTGCCGCTGCGGGATGGGATACATCTCTCAACGCGCGCCCAGCAGCGGCTGGGACGGAGGCTGGCACGGTTGGTGCGGCGAGGGTTGTATGGTGATCCCAGCGTCGAGACCGGCCCCCGTCCCACGTCCGTGACGAGAGATCCGGAAGACGATTGTCAACTACGAATTGGCTACGAGGGGGTCAATGGCTCTCTGCAGCCGGCGGAGCGGGTGGCGGGGTTCTCGGTCCTGGCACCGGGCGGCGAGCGGAACCTAGTGTGCGCGGCGCTGGTGGAGCCGGCCGAGCCGCATACGGTACTGGTGCGGACCTACTGTCCCCTCGCGGCGGGGAGTGCGCTGTGGTATGGGAGGGGACTGACGGCCTTCTGCAACCTGGCGGATGAAGCGGACATGGGGGCGCCCATGTTCGGACCGAGACCGATTCCCGATTAGGGTAACAGTCATCTTGGGCGGGGACCGAGAACGGTGGCCTCCGGCATCCCTGGCGCATACCCCGGGGCTTGACCGAACCGGGACCTCCGTGTGGATTACCCGCGGCCCGTGGATCGGCCGCCACAGCAGTCGCGAAGGCGGAACGCGCCATGGCGTCAGTCTCGGGCTCACTCGCCCTCGCTTTGGCGGCTTGTCTTCTGCTGAGCGCCGGCGGGGTCTCATCAGCCCAGCAACTGGTGCTAGAGGACCTGCTGAACAAACAATGGACTGACGAGCCGGTGTCCTTCGACCTGGCAGCCCCTGCCGGAGATTGCCACGTGGACTCCGTGCGGCTGCGCGGCCCGGACGGCCTGGTGGCCTGCCAGCTCAGCGGGGTGGATAAGTGGCCGGGCATGCCCTTCCTAAAATCCGGGAAGATCTGGTTCGTCACGAGCCCGCCGCCTTGCCGCCGCCCCACGGGAATCGGCCCTTTCAAGGCTACTCGGCTTCCACTAACGGGAGTTCCCTGTGTCACAAAGGCGGAAGGGAGGGCAAGGGACGCACCCGGCATTCTTCTGACATGTACTTACGGTAACCGCCCGGCGCTCCCTCCCGCCCGGCAGCAACTACTTCGGCACTAACCCCTTCCCCTCTATCGTCACCCGGACGCTGTCCCCCGCCGGCACCGTCACCTTGCCCGTCGTCCCGGCGAATACCGGGGTGTGCTCCGGGGAGCGCACCGTCACGGTGACCTCCTTGTCCGTGGGGTTATGGACCTCCAGGAAGGGCTGAGCCCCGGGGGCCTGGCCCTCCACCACCAGTGTCAGCTTCACCACCGGGTTGTCGGCGAGGAAGACGTTGCCTACCCACATCTCGTTGGCCTGCTCGATCGGCTCCTGGAAATACGCCGTGTCGCCGACCACCGAGATGAAGCGGAACCAGGGCCGCTTGGTGCTATAGAGGGCGGCGCAGCCGTTGTCCTGCAGGCCCCGGACACGCACCGGCAGGTCCAGCATCGTCGCCCGCGGGCCCAGCGTGAATAGAGCCTCTTGCCCCTGCGCGCGAGCGGTGAAGAAGTACACGGCATCGGCGATCTCCCCCACCTTCATCTGGATCGGGTAACCGGCTTGTCCTCCGCCCAGGTTGAAGGCGCGCACCGTATCCTCCAGCATGATGTTGCCCGCCACGGGGTCCGCGAACTCCCCGAAGGCGAAGCGGTACTTGAGTACGGTGCCCGCCTTTATCTCCTGTCCCTCGTGGCCCAAGCCGATTATAGCTCGGCCTCCCATCGACCCCTCCCAAACCATGCCCGCTTCATAGGCGAAGTCCGATCCCTCCGGCGCCAGGAAAGCCTCGTAGCCCAGGAGCGTGGGCATCATCGCCAGGTAGCCACCGGGCCGCAGCCGTCCCGTGAGGCCCTGCGGCTTCTTCGCGTCCCGCTGCATCGCCACCCGCGTCCCTTGCGTGTCGGTAGCCAGCAGCGTCGTCCCCCACTGCCGCGCGATATCCACCGGACAGCGCATCTGCACCAGCGGTATCGGCACGGCCCCCTGCAGGACCACATCCCTCTTGAAGCGGATTTCCCCCTCGTGCCAGTTCAGCGCTCCCCGGTAGTCCTTAGTGCCCTCCCGCAGACGGCGGTAGTTGCCCGCAATGTAAAAGTCCGCCCGGTCAGCCGGCGCGTACAAGGTGTGGATACGGGTGAAGTATTCCAGGTCCCCCAGGTCCTTCGGCACCGTGGCGATGGCCGGCCCGGGCCGGGCCGCGCAATCCCAGGTCTCCGAACGCTTCTCCATGATCTGGCTGGCGATCTGCAGTTGATAGCTGCCCAACTGCACATCCATCAGCTTGCTGACCACTTCATCCTTGGGGTAGGCGCCTACGCCCTTGAGGTGCACCTGCTCCTCACCCCAAGCCTGGGGCGTCGGACAGACCGGGCCGGAGCTGTCGGCCCCCCTCAGGGAGTAGTCCGCCCCGTTGTTGAAGCTCTTCCCCATCGACACCATCCCATTGCGGTCGGGAATCCAGCACATGCTGGCCGACAGGATGTTGAGGTTGTCACCGCAGCGCATGAAGCCCTGTTTGTACGAGTACACGCGCAGCATCGTGGACCAGGCCCGCCGTCCCTTGGTGTCGATTACCTCCAGCACCAGGTTGTGTTGCTTGTCGTGTACTAGCTCGAACTCGCGCTGCAGGTCCGCGGCCCCGGCGGCGAGGTACCGGCGGATCGGCCCGAGGTCCGCATCGTGCACCCGGACCTCCGCCAGGCCGGTGTCAGAGTGCACCGCGAACCGCACCCGCACCCGCTGCGCCCCGCGCGTGAAGAACGGGTGGCTCTCCATCTGATTGTTCATCACGTCGAAGGCCGTGATCTGCGGCCCCTGGCTGATGTACTGGCCGCTGGCCGCCGCCGACCAGAAAGGCTGCGAGCAGCGCGTGTTGAGGTTTTCCTGAGCCTGCACCACATTGCGGAAGCCCGTCCAACACTGCCCCGCCGCTCCCGCCACCTCCCCCGGCGTCAGGAGGCGCGTGTACGACACCGGCGCCAGCATCCGCAGGTCGCGCTGGGCGAACAAGTAGTCCGGCGTGTTGTCCGCGAACAGCTTGCCCCGGTCGTAGGAATACCCCACCGTATGGTAGAACCACCACAGATTCTCCGCGTGGGCTCCGTTCGCCCGCAGTTGCTTGTAGTCCAGCAGCGCGCTGCCGGGGAAGCCGCATTGGTCCATGTACTTCCCGTAGAAGTGCACCCGTTGTCCGTCCCACTGCGTGTATGTCCAGGTCTTGTCCTGGAAGGTCGCCTCCGGCCACACCACCTTGCCCCCCCAGATGACCCAGCGGTTGCCGATGCCGTCGGTGAACTCGATCCCCGGGCAGGCGTAGAAGACCCCCTGCTCGCTCGCCGCCGTACAGTCCGCCTTCAGCTTGGCGAGTTCGTCGGCGCTCAGTTGCTCCAGCGGATCGGTGAAGACGATGAACCCCAGTTTCGCCGCCTGCGCTGCCGCCGCAAACTCCGCCACCGTTCCCTGGCCATCGGAGTAGGCCGAGTGCAGGCCGAAGATACCGCGCACCTCGCTCGTGGCCGGTGCCGCGAAGCCGGCGCCGTCCCAGTTGACCGTCGCCGGGAACTGCACCGGCTGGTAGGGGGCGATCTGGTGCGTGCCGAAGGCGGGGTCGGCCTGCGCCGGCTGCGCCAGCCAACGATAGCAGTTCATCATCAGCTTCAGCCCGTCGCTGAGCGTTCCGTTCGCGCGGTCCCCTGCGGTCTCGAAGGTATTGTCCCATACCGGGTTCAGGTAGTTGTCCGCCGTGTAGACCGTTGCCACCGGCAGACACGCCACTCGCCCCTTGCCCAACTCGCGCACCGCCAGCACCGGCGGCGCCTCCGGGTAGGTCCCTGGCTTGTCGTAGCTGTTGGCGTTGTCGGTACCCGACCGATAACTCTTGGCCTCTTTCTCTCCGCGCACGACCACTCGCCACTCCGGGCCGTACTGCATCGCCACCGTGCCCGGGAGCGGCCCCATGAAGCTCTGCGGCAGGCACAGCGTTTGCACTCCCTCCGTCGTCGGGTGAGCGGCGATGTTGCGCGTAACCCAGAAGCGAATCCGCCCTACCGCGCCTCCCTCGAAGTTGCGGGTAGTGTCGTAGATCCCTTCGTGCAGTATCTGTACCCCCAGCGGCGCTAGCACCAGGTTCCAGTACTTCTCGTCCTCCGAATTGGGATAGCGTACCGGCTCGGGCTGTAGCAGCAGGCCGCCACCGTCCTGCACATAGCGCAGGAGCGCCGCCCCGGCCGTCCGAGCTTGCGCGGCCAGTTGGGGTGTCACCTGGTACACGCCTTCGTTGCCGGTGTGCAGACGCACCACGTGGTGGGTCTTCAGCAGATTATAGATGCGTTCCTCGGACCAACCGGGCGTCAACAGGGACAGGTACTCGACCAGCGAAGCCTGGATGCCGTTTTCCTTGTACACCGGAATCATCCGTCCGTACCGCTGGAACTCCACATCATGCCGGTCGGCCTCCCCCGCCGACAGTCCCAGCACCACCGGGTTCTGGGCCGCAACGGGCGCACCGACTATGTATGCCGCCGCGCACAGACCAAACAGGGGGAGCAGCCAGGAAAGACGACGGGAAGTACTACGCATCAGGCAGACCTCTTTCGGTTTGGACACCTTCATGGGGACGCCGGCAGCGGCCGAACGCGCCGCCGCGCCCTGACCACAAGGGATCCGGCGCGAGCGAGCTGCGGGGAGGGTTCGTCGCTGGTGTAGCTCCTCGGCTAACTGACAGTGAAATTCCGGTTGTTGTGCCCTCCAGCCGAAGGGCTCCGGAAGGGGCGGGCTTCCCGCCCCTTACCCTCGTACCAGGTCCACCCGCACCACCCCGGCGGGGAGGGTCAGCGTGTAACCGCCCTTGGTCTTCTCGAGGCCCACGCCACGCCCCGGCTCGGCCAGCACCCAGTTCGCGCTTACCGTCACCGTGCCGCCGGGGAAGGGCTGCTGGAGCCCGAAGGGTGGGAGCTGGAGGCTGGCCGGCAGTTCCACGGTTAGGGCGTTCGCCCGCACACGCAGGCTGACGGGGAAATCGGCGACCAGGCCGAAGGCCCTATAGCGCACTTCGCCCGCTGCCCCCAGCGCCAGCACCAGCCCCGTCTGGCGGTCCTGCACGGAGCCGGCGGTGCCGCGGAAGGAGGCACCCCCTCCGGCTGCGGTAGCCTCCAGCGCCGACAGGAAGCCGTAGTCGGTGCCGAAGTCCCCGCTCACCTTGATGATGGTGCCGTCGCCCAGC
>JALGSV010000055.1 GCA_029821755.1 Candidatus Zipacnadum vermilionense
AGACGGCGGGCAAGCGGGGCCAAGACGCGCTGTCTGCTCTCGCCTCCCACCTGGCTCCCGGCCCTCCCCTTCCCGGCCTTCCCCAACCCCCTATCCGACAAGGTGAGTAGTTACGATATATGTTCCCAAGCAACCCGGAATTCCTCCCTGGCCCTAGCGCGCTGCCCACTTTATTCCTCCTCGGAAGGTAAGCCCCTGTTTCCCGCCGAAGAATCTCCCTGGCGAGACCCCAAGCGAGGCGCCGATCATGGACGAGACCGCGCTGTGGATAAGCGGCACCGATGGCTACCACACCTATCGCATCCCCGCGTTGCTGGTGACCCAGCAGGGCACGGTGCTCGCCTTCTGCGAGGGCCGGCGCCATAGCGCCGGGGATCACGGGGAGATCTCCCTGCTGCTCAAGCGTTCCGACGACCAGGGACGTACCTGGTCTCGAGCGCAGGTGGTCTGGGAAGATGGCCCCAACGCCTGCGGCAACCCCTGTCCCGTCCAGGACGCGGCCACGGGTACCATCTGGCTGGCCGCTATCTGGAACCGGCCGGGAAGACACTCGCACGAGTACTTCCACGTCTACGACAGCCGCTACGTGTTCCTCCTCTCCTCCGACGACGACGGCCGCACCTGGTCATACGCGCGCGACCTCACCCCCCACCTCAAGCGCCGCAATTGGGGCTGGTACGCCACCGGCCCCGGCACCGGCCTGCAATTGCAGCGTGGGGCCCGCCGCGGGCGGCTGGTGATTCCCTGCAACCACTCCGAGTTCGGCGCCGAACAGGTGGGCATGTACGCCCACGTCTTCTACTCCGACGACCACGGCCAGTCCTGGCGCCTGGGTGGGCAGGTGCCTACCGAGGGCTATGACGAGTGCCAGGCCGCCGAGTTGAGCGACGGCCGCCTCCTACTCAACATGCGCCACTTTCACCCCGAGCAGCGCTGCCGGGGCGTGTCGACCAGCGGCGACGGCGGCCTCACCTGGTCCCCGGCGCAAGAGGACCCCACCTTGATTGAGCCCCTTAACCCCGTGGGCTGCCAGGCCAGTCTGCTCGCCACTCCCGACGGCCGCCTGGTCTTCTCCAACCCCGCCGACACCGATCGGGTGCGAATGACCGTCCGCCTCAGCATGGACGAGGGGCTGACCTGGCCGGTGGCACGGGTCCCGTACGCGGGACCCTCCGCCTACTCCTGCCTGGCCCTTCTCCCCGATGGCCGCCTCGCCTGCCTTTACGAGCGGGGCTGCTCCCACCCTTATGAGGAGATTGCCCTCGCCATCTTCGCTGCCGAATGGCTCACCGACGCCCCACCTGAAAAGGAGATCGACCATGGACAAACACCTCTCCGCTGAGCACGGGATCATCTGCCGCCTGCCCGACGATCCGTTCGGCTACTTCGGCTGGCCCACCGTAGTGCGGCTTGCGGACGGCACAGTACTGGTAGCCAGTTCCGGGCTGCGCTCCGAGCACGTGTGCCCCTGGGGCAAGACCGTGCTCCACGTCAGCCCCGACGAGGGCCGGACCTGGTCGCCCTCAAAGGTAATCCAGGACTCACCCCTGGATGACCGGGACGCGGGAGTCCTGGACCTGGGCGGAGGCCACGTGCTGGTGAGTTGGTTCACCTCGGACACGCGGAAGTATGTCCACGACGATTGGGTGATGAAGCTACTGGGGGAGGAAGGAATTGCAGCCTGGAACGCCACACTCAGCACCTGGACCGAGGAGATGGTCAGCCACTGGCTGGGCTCCTGGGTGCTGCTGAGTGCGGATGGTGGGGAGACCTGGGGAGAGCCGATCCGCGTGCCCGTCTCCGCCCCGCACGGCCCCAGCCGCTTACGGAGCGGTGATCTGCTCTATCTCGGCAAGCGCTTCGTCACCGGGTGGAACGAGATGGCCGTTGGCTCCATCGTCGCGGCCCGCAGCCGCGACGGGGGCGGCTCGTGGGAGGAACTGGGCGCGGTCCCCGTCTGCCCCGGCACCTCGCCCGCCAACTACCACGAGCCGCACGTGCTGGAGCTGCCCTCTGGTCGGTTGCTGGGGGCCATCCGCATCGAGAACGCATCAAGGGCAGACCTGGCGGGAAGTGGCGTTCCCTCTTTCAGCGTCATGCAGACGGAGTCGGAGGACGGGGGCCACACCTGGTCCCCCGCCCGGCCCCTGGGCTTCCCCGGCTCCCCTCCCCATCTGCTCCGGCATTCCTCGGGGGCGCTCGTACTAACCTACGGCTACCGTCAGGCGCCCTTCGGGCAGCGAGTAGCCCTCAGCGACGACGACGGCGCCACGTGGGACCACGACTGGATCATCCGCGACGACGGCCCGGACGGCGATCTGGGGTATCCCTCCACCGTGCAACTCGCCGACGGCTCTCTCTTCACCGTGTGCTACCAGAAGGTAACCGGCGACGAGAGATGTTCCCTCCTGTGGTCCCGTTGGCGTTTGCCGTGACCCTCATGGCAGGGAGCGCACTGCGTGGGGGCGCGTACGAGAAGCCCGGTGGCTTCGTAGGGGCGGATGTTTCGCGGGGGCCGTATCCAGCGAAATATCCGCCCCTACGGCGCGGCGGCAGGCGCGGCGGCGGGTTGCAGGCGCCCATGGACCTCGGCGGTCGCCAGCCAGAGAACGGCCTCCGAGGCGATCCCGCTGTCGGGGAGAATCCCCATCGGGTAGCCCTCAATCCATACGGAGGCATCGGCGTAACTGAAGTGCTGGTCGATGAAGGGCTCCTCCGGCTCGATCAGCGCCACGTTACGGCAGAACTCGCTTGTCCACAGGTTGCCGAAGCTCCAGGCCAGCTTCACCCCAGCCCGGCGCCAGTCGCCGGGTAAATCCTTCCCCTCGAACGCCCCCCACTCGATCGGCATCCCGCCCTGCCCAATGTACAAGATGACGTCCCCCGGCGCGAGAGTGACCGCCGGGTCCACGGTATAGTCCTCCGTGGAAAGCTGCCGGAAGTACTGCGGGTCGTGCGGGCCGCCGGGGTCCAGCAAGACGCCGTGCCCGTTGGCGAAGGTATAGGCCACCCGCCCTGCCGCCCGCGCCTCCAGCGCCCATTGGGCCACCTGCACGATCCGCCCGCCCTCGCTGGCGTACAGCGTGGACAGGTGGTTGCGCACCACCTCCAGGTACGCCTGCCCCAGCGCCCCCGGCGCGACCACCGAAGGCACCTCGTCATGGAACCGACGACGGCGGTACGTATCGTTCCACGCCATGCCGCCTTCGGCGCCGTTGGACTTCCACATCGTCGGCATCTTGCCCAGACGCGTGCACGCGCCGACGAACTCCCCCAGCCACACCCACTCAGCCGCCATGCGGGCGATCGGGTCGGTGGGTACCAGCCACTGGCCGTCCGCCGCCGGGAAGAGCCCGCCGTGTTCCGCGGCATGGATGTCCACCACCGCCAGCGGCTGGATTCCCGCTTCCTCAGCCGCCTCCAGCAGCTGCCGGCGCGCGAACAGGATGATCTTGCTGCCCCGCTCCACTAATCGGCCGATGGTCTGGTAGTCCTCCGGCAGGGCTTCCTCGCGCAGGGCGTACAGCACTACCGCGGCCCGGTTGGGCCGCCGCCACCACTTGATCGACTGGATGGGCATGATCCCACCCGCCCGCCCATAGGCTTCCGACACAAAGCCTGGCGCCCCGGCTAGTACCAGGGGGTAGTCCTGCTCGATGTACAACTCCGCCGCGGCTTCCGCCGACGCGGCGATCTGCGGCAGGTCCTGCTGTAGTCCGTCCAGGCATGACAGCATCCACTGCTGGTAAGCCGCCGTAGTTTCCGCCGGCGCGGCGTTGGTCTCCCGCGTTAGGGCGAGCGCAGCCAGCAGCAGGGCAGCGAGCACTAGTACAGGGCGTAGCTTAAGCATGTGGTGTGCCTCTCTGGTCCGGGTGGTGGCCGGGTCGCGACGGCGCACCCTTCCTCCTAACGACGGGCTCGACCTCTAGCGGAACAGCAACTCGGCGCTAGCCAACAGGAGAAGGGATCCAGCGAACCGGAGGAAAGCGGGCATGCACACCGGCGAGCGTCCTGGCGGCCGGTCAGGCAAGAGCCACGATCTGACCCGTCTCCAGGGATTCGATCCCCGCCGCGATCACTTGCTGCGCAGCCAGGCCGTCAGCCCCGGACCCGTCTATCTCCTCGGGCGCGGCTCCAGCGGCTACCTGCGCGAGGAAGCAGTGGATCCGCTCGCGGAAGGTGTCGTCGAAACCGCCGTAGCCGCCGAACACAGGGTTGGTGTAGACGGACTTGACCGGGTCGCCCGCGGGGTAAAGGGTGACCTCCCGCCACATGTCCTCCAGGACGAACCGGCCGTCTACGCCGGCCACTTCACACCGTTCCATGGGATGGCCGCGTTCGATGTCGTAGCTGCTCAGTAGGTGACCGACCATGCCGTTGGCCAGCCGGAAGTTGAAGGAGGCGGTGGACCAGAGCGTCTCGCGGCCGGGAGAGCGCAGGGCGAAGCACTGGACGTGGGTAATGTCGCCACAGAAATGGCGGATCATATCCACCGAGTGCGGGTTGAGGGCCTGGAGGTGGAAGTAGGGCGAGTCGAAGTCGCCGGACCGGCCGATCCACAGGGCCATGTTCACGAAGAGCAGGCGGCCCAGACGGCCCTCGTCCAGCCACTGCTTGGCCAGGCGGGCGGCGGGGGTGAAGCGGTGGTTGAAGTCAATCGCGAAGCAGCGCCGGCGCTCGCGGGCTACACACACCATCTCGGCGGCCTTGTCTAGGTCGTTGCAGATCGGCTTCTCGCAGAGCACGTGGCAGCCGGCCTCGAGCGCTTGGAGGGTGGGCTCGTAGTGGTCGCTGCTATATTCGAAGCCCCCAGTGGCGATGCTGACGACCTCGGGGGACAGCTCGGCCAGCATCTGTCCGGCGCTGGTGAACCAGGGCACTCCTAATCGTTCGCCCCCAGCGCGGGCACGTTCCGGGAGGAGGTCGCAGACCCCTACCAGGTCGGCAAGTTCGTCGGCCCGGTAGAGGTCGGCGTGCAGATTCCCGATCGGCCCCAGGCCGATCACACAGACGCGCAGCATGGTGTCGTCACCTGCCCCGGAACGGGTTGGGGCTCGTAGCCCAGCTCGGCGATGTCGTCGGCGAAGAAATCGAAGTAGTACGACTCTTCGGCGGCCTTCCACTTCCACATGGGATCCGCGCGCACCGGAATCTTCTCCAGCCGGAAGCCCAGGAATCGCCGCAATCGATTGAGTTCGCGCTGTTGGTGAAGGACGAAGTCCTCGAACTTCACCAGTCTCGTGTACTTCGGCGGCGACGTGGCCCGGACGATCTCCCGCTGATAGTACCAACTGATGGCGCGCTTTAGCTTGAGATCGTCGGTGGGCTCGTAGGGCACGCCGAAGTCGGCCAGGTCATCGGTGACATGGGCGCCCATGATCGAGTCGCGGGGGTCGCGAATCCAATGGATGTAGCGCACCTCCGGGAACATCCGCACGATCCAGGGGTAGACCAGCACGGTCTCCGGGAGCTTCCAGCCTACGTTCTGCGCGTCGCTGGACAACACCGAGGCGAGGTAGGATTCCACCAGGCGAGTGAACTCGGGGTCAAGGGGCATGGTGTGCAGAGCGGAAAAGTCCCACCGCAGGCCGCCCAGATGCACGACGTGGCGGGCCATCACCCGGCAAGCCTCGTACATGTCATCGGGCGGAATGAGATCCACGGAGGGGTTGAGCTCCGCGCCCATGTACACGCCGCTGGCCGAGAGGGTGCTAGAAATAAGGCGCGTGCCGGAGTGGCCACGGCCGATAATCGTGATCATCATCGAGACGGTACCTCCTACAACTTCTTGGCGCCTCGTTGCGTCTGCAGTTCCTTCTTCTGTAACGCCTCAGCGGTCTTGGGCGAACCGATGTGCAGCTTCTCGTACGCCTCCTCGGAACTGGTGAAGGGCGCGCCCTTGCCGTGCCAATTGAGATTGGTGTAGATGGGGTTGCGGCGACCGGTCTGCTTCTCTCGGCGGGCGATGTGGGCCTGCATGCGGCCCTCGAGCATCGCCACGACCTCCGGCTCCCGGGTGGCGAGGTTGTGGTTCTCCTCCGGGTCAGTGATCAGGTTGTACAACTCTACCTCGGGCTTGAAGTGCAAGTCCGGCTCCAGGGCGTGGATGAGCTTCCACTCCGGGGTACGCCAGCCGTGCTTGCGCATCCAGGTGGCCTCGGTTATGTACATCTCCGGCTCCTGCTTGCGGGGCCTACCCCGCATGAGCGGCCGCAGGCTGCGCCCGTCGAACTTGATCTTCGTCTTTACGCCCATCAGGTCGAGCATGGTGGGCATGAGGTCCTTCATCTGCACGAAGTCGTCAAAGCGCTGCCCCGCCGGGACCTTGCCGGGGTAGACGAAGACGAGCGGGACGCGCAGGGTGACATCGTACAGTCCGTGGTGGTCGAAGTAGCAGTCGTGATCGAAGAGCGTCTCCCCGTGGTCGGAGTCAATGACGATGAGCGTATCCTCTTCGAGGCCCAGGGCGGCGATGCTGGCCAGTATATTGGAGATACAGGCATCCATGTAGGCCACCGCGCCGTCGTACTGCGCCAGGATGTAGTCCACGTCGCGGACCCCCGGAGGGAACCAGCTATCGAAGTAGTTCCAGAAGGGCGAGAAGGCCCGCACCGGGTCCAGGGAGTGGTCGTTGGGGTCGAACTCATCGCCGTGGTAGAAGGCGCGCTCGAAAGGGCTAGGCGGCAGGTAGGGCGAGTGAGGGTCCATGTGGCGTAGGAAGAGGAAGAAGGGCTGCTGGTCTCCGGCCAGACGCTCCAACTCGGGGATGGCGACCTCGTTGAGGTTCTCGGCCTTGTGGCTACGCCCCTCCTCCCACGATCCCCAGCCGCTAAAGTCTAGGTATTTCTGGAAGCCGCGGCAGGCGGGGTTGCCGCTGAAGCCGACACAGGACGTGGCGTAGCCGCTATCGCCGAGCAGTTCGGCGAGGGTGGTGACGTGGCTCCCGAGCGGCCCCTCGTGGCGCAGAGCGACCACGTCGGTGCCGAAGGTGTCCATGCCGGTGAACATGGACGAGTAGCCCGGCGTGGTGGGGATGCTGGGGCTGAAGGCGTTCTCGAAGACGCACCCCGTAGCCGCGAACTTGTCCATGTGGGGCGTGGTGAGGCGGTCATAGCCATACAGGCTCATGCGGTCCGGGCGCAGGCTGTCAATGCCGAACAGGATCAGGTTGGGCTTTCTAGCCATTTGTATGGTCTCCTCGATGGCGATTCTGTGCAGTCGGGTGTGCTCTCACAGTGTTGGTGGGCGAGCTTGGTGCACCACGCCCCAGGAGGGGCCGGATGAGCGGCGTCCGCGCCGGGAATCCGGCCCGCCGCCCGTCGGCGCAAAGCGGGCCGGATTCGCCGCGCACTTCGTGCGCCGCTCATCACGGCCCCTCCCGAGGCAGCCATTCTCGCACTCACCCGGATCCTGAGCTTACCCCGGCCGCGGTTCCTTTACCGCGCGCCTAGCGATTTCAGGCAGGCGTTCAGATATCCGTAACTCTCGGCGGCGATGGTGACGACCCCGGGCAGCTCCAGCTCTCCCACGCCGATGATTTCCAGGCAAACGGGGCCGTCGTAGCCGCCCTCGACCATCGTCTGGCAGTAAGCCATCAGGTCGATATCGCCGCGGCCGCAGGCCTGGTCCCGGGCAGCGCCGGGCGAGGGGCCGGCACCGAGGCAATCGCGGATGTGGATGTGCTTCACTCCGCTGAGTACCGCCGCCAGGGCCTGGGCCGGGTCCTCCCTGGCTCGGTGGATGTGGCTGGGGTCCATGTCCACCCCGAAGGCCGCAAGCGCGGTCCCCGCGCCGGTGACCTTCTCCATGGCCCGCAGCGTGGTGGGGGTGTCACAAATACACGCGCCCACATGCGCCTTGCAGCAAAGTGTGACCCCGTAGCCCTCGGCCTGCTGGGAGAGTTTGGCGAGGAGGTCGGTCTGGCGCTGGAAGTCCTCCTCGATATCCCTCTTGCCGCCGGGACCAACGTTGACCACGGGGATACCGATCTCCGCGGCAGCCTCGAAGGCCAGAATAAGGCGGTCCTCATCCAGGCTGGCCTCTTCCATGGCGAGGAACTCCAGACCGTTATCGGCCACTATTTGCTTCAGGTCCGCGGCTTGCTCGCGCCAGCGGTCCAACTCCAGATGCTCGCACATGCCCTTGATGGCAGAGATTTCCACGCCGTCATACCCGGCCATCGCAATGTACTTCGCTGCCGTAGCAAAGTCGTACCCACCGAAGAGCACCGAGTTGACTCCTAGTCTGATCATGGTTGGCTCCCTTTCGGGCGAGTGCTGTAGGGCATCTCGCTCAGATTCGCTCGGCGGTCGGATCGCCATGCAGGACCGGCAGGGCGTGCGGCCGCACTACTTGGCCGCCCTCTTCGTAGGACTCGATGGCGGCGAAGATGTACTCCATGGTCGCCAGCGCGTCGCGGCCCGAGGCGCGGACGTGCTCGTAGGGGACCCCATTGGTGACATCCTCCAGGAAGGCATGGATGCGGTTCGGGAAGGTCTGGCCGAAGTCCTTGATGCCGGTGTCCAGGATCTCCGGGGCGGCTTCCTCCCCCAGACCCAGGCTCACGCCGGGTTTGGGCGCGGGCCAGTAAGTGAGCTTCTCGATACAGTTCTCAATGCAGAAGGTGCCCTTACTGCCCGCCACCTCCACGCTCCACCAGCCGCCCAGTCCCCATACCGCGTCGCCACGATGGCTCAAGAGGTAGCCCACGGTATCGTCGGCGAACTTGACGTGGATGCTGTTTACGGACAGCAGGAGGTCACGCTGGTTTTTGCGGAAGCCCGGCTTGGTGGTGAAGGTCTGCACATGGGTGATGTCACCGCAGAAATGGCGCATTACGCTGAAGGGATGGGTGAGGAAGGCCTTCATGTGCGCATAGGGCTGGTTGAACCGCGGCGTCTTGTTCGGGCTGTAGGTCTCCTCCCCGCCGTTGAAACCCATCTTGAACAGGAGATAGACAGTCTCGCCGATCATGCCCTCGTCCATGTACTGGCGAGCGCGCGCGGCC
Organism: Candidatus Zipacnadum vermilionense; assembly: GCA_029821755.1. Lineage (GTDB taxonomy): Bacteria > Armatimonadota > Zipacnadia > Zipacnadales > Zipacnadaceae > Zipacnadum > Zipacnadum vermilionense. The sequence continues at coordinate 9,008 of JALGSV010000055.1, forward strand.
GTGGGCGTGAAGTAGTGATTCAGGTTGCAGCCCAGGTAGAGCTGCTTCTCGGCGGCGACCCGCACCATCTCGCGGCATTCCCCGATGTCATTGGACAGGGGCTTCTCGCACAGGACGTGTTTCCCCGCCGCCAGCGCCTCCATCGTCGGCTCGAAGTGCCAACTCCCATTCTCGTAGCCACCGGTCGTCACGTCGACGACATCCAGCTCCTCATTCGCCAACATCTCACGCAGGTTGTAGTAGGCCTTGACGCCGTGCTGAGCGGCGGCAGCGTCCGCCTTTTCCTTCACCACGTCACAGACCGCGACCAGTTCTGCCAGGGGATCGTTCTTGTGGCAATTGGCATGATTGTTCCCAATCCCGCCCATGCCGACCACGCCGACTTTCAGTGCCATGAGACTTGCTCACCTTCTTTGGTAGAGACGATTGCACGGGCCGGCCGGCACCCGTCCAGCGGCGAGGTTGACCACGCAGGGCGCGGATTCCTCCTGCCGCGCAAGCTATCTGTGACGAGAGATCAATCGCCGGCAGGGATACACGGAGCCGACGCGGAAAGGCTTGCGGCATGACCGGAACCGACCACGCTCAGGAGGGATTCCCATGGAATTGAGGGAGGCCATCTACTCTCGCCGTTCGGTGCGAGCGTATTCCGCGGAGCCGCTGTCGCGGGAGACGCTGGAGGAGCTAATGCAGGCGGCGGTGCAGGCGCCTACCGCGATGAACCTGCAGCCGTGGGCCTTCGGGGTTATCGAGGGGGTAGAGCGGTTGAGGGCGTATTCCGACCGCACCAAAGCCTACCTGCTGGACAACCTGCACAGCCTGCCGGGGCTCGAACAGTACCGGGAGCTGTTTGCCAACCCGGACACCAACCTGTTCTACGGGGCGCCGGCGTTGGTAGTCATTTTCGCCAAGCCCGGCGGGGTTGCCCCCGATTTCGACTGCGCGATGGCGGCGCAGAATCTCATGCTGGCGGCCCGCGCGGAGGGGCTGGGGACCTGCTGGATAGGCTTCTTCGCCTTCTTGCTCAACCAGGCCGAGGTCCGGCAGGAACTGGGCGTGCCGGAAGACTATCGGCCCATCGCCCCGATCATCGTCGGCCATCCCCTACAGCCAGCGGAGCCGGTGGAGAAAGCCGCACCGCAAGTGATCTTCTGGCAGGAGTGAACGAGACCGGCAGGAGGGCCTCCGGAGCGTCTCGGCGGCTACTCGAACAGCAGAACTCCCTTGATGTAATCCGCCGGGCGCTTCACCGCCACCTCCATGGCCGCCTCGACGTCCGCGAAAGCGTGGCGGTGAGTGACCAGCTTGGTCAGATCGAAGATGCCGCGCTCGATAAGCCAGACGGCCCGCTGCATGTTGTTGATGTTGTGGTCGCGGCCAATACCGGGGGCGCTGTTGAGTACCTTGAGTCCGCGCATGTGCCACAGACCCATGTCCACGGTGCGTGGATGGTGGTGCCAAGCGAAGATGGAGAGCCGTCCGCCGGGACGGGTCAGCCCCCCGGCTTGCTGAATAGTGGCCTCCACGCCGGCGGCCTCCACTACCACATCGAAGGGGTTCTTTGCCAGTTCCTCCAGGCGAGCCGCGCCCTCCGGCGTAGAGGTGTTGATGACCTCGGTCGCCCCGTACTCCTGCGCCAGAGCGAGGTTGCCGGGCTTCACGTCGGTCACCACCAGTTCTGCCAAGGGGCTGTGCGCCAGAGCCTGGACGTTGAGCAGTCCCATGAATCCTGCCCCCATCACCAAGACGCGATCGCCCGCCGTGAGGTCATAGGAGTACAGCCCGGTCACCACGCAGGAGCAGGGCTCGATGAGGAAGCTGCCCGGATCGGCGGGCGGCGCGCTCAGGCGGGCCAGGCGCTCGGCGCCGAGGTTTTGCACCGTCGCCCAGTGCCCGGTGGCGGCCCAGTCGCCCTCCTGCAGGCGCTGCACCTCGCTCCCTACCTTGGTGACCACGCCCACGCCCTCATGGCCGGCGGTCGCGGGGTAGTTCGGCTCGGTCCCGGAGAAGGTCGAGACCTCGGCCATGCAGATGCCGTTGGCCACGCTGCGGATCTGGACCTCGTGGGGAGCGGGGTCAGGGACTTCCATCTCCCGAATCTCCAGACTGTGCGGAGCAGTGAAGTACACGGCTTGAGCTTTCATGTCGGTCTCCTTGTGCTGTTCTAGTGCCCCGGAGCGGCGCCTGTCACCTCGTCGGTCTGCGCCCCGGGCTCAGCGGTAATGTATCCGGGGTGGGAATGCGCCGTCGGGGGTGCAGATTCCTTCTGTACGTATGCGGCGATTGCTGCGGGCCGGTTGGGGCACGGCTCGTGGGGCCGCACACGAACCCCTGAGTGCAGGAAGGGATTTCTCCCCCCGTTAGAGAGTATACCTTTCCCAGGACCGGGTGCCGCGGCGCCCCGCGTCGCGCCTTTCGACTGACTTCGCACCAGAAGGAGACGGTACCAATGCTCAGGCCCAAGACCCTTCTCGTGATCCTCGCAGCACTGGCAGCTCTACCGGTGGCGGGGCAGGTGGTGGGAATACGGTCCGCGCCGTTCTACCGGTTTGTCCCCTGTCCCCGCTTGACCAAGCCGGTCAAGGTGGACGGGAACCTCAAGGAATGGGACCTGTCCAAGGCGACCATCGTCCTCAACGCCCAGTCGCTCAAGACCTGGGGTGAGTACAACCCGTCCGTGGACGGGGACCAGGATGCCTCGGCGCGAGCCCTGGTGGCGTGGGATGACCAGGGCATGTACTTCGTCGCCGACGTGACCGACGACAAGGTGGTGGGCCTCGAAGCCGACCCCAGGCCCGCCGCCATCTGGGTCCGCGACGGCTTCATGCTCATGTTCTTCCCCACCCCTGCGCTGCTCGACCTGGCTCAGCCGGCGACGACGCAGAAGGCGGTGCAGTGAGATGCCTCTCCCCCCCACCCCCTCTCCCTGGCGGGACAGGGGGAGCAGAGGTAGGGCGCGCGCACTGGGGGTGGCCGCGATGCTGGCAGTCACCTCCTGCGCTATCGCCCTCGCTCAGGGACCGTAGGGGACCTGTCCGGGATGGCTGCTCTCGCTGACCTGGGGCGACTGCAAAGCTGGCGCACGCTGCAAGCGACCGGCTATGCGACCCTCTCCGAGGCAGGCGCCCCCCAGCAAGCCCCGCCGCAGGACGCCGAGGGACGCTTCGTCCTGCTCGACGTGGACGGCCCGGGGTGCGTGACGCGCATCTGGGGCGTAGGGATGACGGGGAACCTGATGGTCTGGATCGACGGGGAACCTAAGCCGCGCCTGAATGCGCCCTGGAGCAAGCTGGCCTATTCCTGGTGGGATGCGCTGCGCTATCAGAAGGACAAGAGTGCGGTCGACGCGACGGCGATCCCCCCCTTCCTGTGCCCGCTGGCCGACGGGACGCAGAACATACAGATCGTGACGGTACCGCTAGGCTTCCAGAAGCACTGCAAGATCGCCACCGACCAGGCCCCGCCGCGCAATCAGTACTGCCTTGACTATACCCTCGCCCCGGGAGCCCCGGTCACCTCCTTCCTGCCGACCCAGTTCCAGCCGGACCAACCACCTCTCCAGGACCTCCTGCATGTCTGGCGCGAGCCCGGGGACTTCTTCGTCACCGACCCCGCCTGGAAGCAGGCCTCCGACACCTCCTACCTGAGCGCCGGCCAGACGGTTAGGCTCCTGCAAGCGCCGGGCGCGGGGCAGGTGCGCCTGCTGGTAGTGGACCTGCCGCAGGCCACGGTCCTGGGCGGGCGCTGGTGCTGCGGGGGTACTGGGACGGTGAGCAGACCCCGCGGCTGGAGGTCCCGCTAGGCGACCTAGCGGGGATGGGCTTTGGTCTGGGCAACCCCAACGCGCCGGCCGGGGTCAAGATTGGCGACTTCACCCGCTTCTATTGCCGCCTGCCCATGCCCTTCGGCAACGGCGCGCGTCTCACTTTGACCGACGAAAGCCCCTGGGCCATGCCGGGTATCCAGTGGAGCGTCTGGTGGGAGCCAATGCTCGCCGGCGCCACCGGCTACGGACGGCTGTGCGCCTATACCCAGCGCCTGCGGCCCACCCCGGACGCCCAGGAGTTGGAGTTGCTCAAGGTCAGTGGGCGCGGGCACCTGGCGGGCTACAACATGTCCGTCTGGGACGTGGACTGGCAGCAGGGCCCGTTGAAGTGGTACGCGCAGGGCTACCTCGATGGGGACCTCGAGCCGCGTTACCAAGGGGCGGGGCTGCTGGACTTCAACTTCGGCGCGCGGGGGTACATGCACCAGGCGGCGCTGGCGCAAGTCTGCGGCGCCGCCGCCCACGACTATATGCCCGCGCCGGACGATCCGGGCTACTTGAGGCAGCGGGTCAACTCCTACCGCTACCTGGTGCAAGACGTGGTGCGCTTCGAGAAGGGCTGTCGGGTGACCCTCCAGCGCGCGCCGGAAGCGGCGTCCTTCGGCCAGGCCGACCTGACGTGGCTGCTCTACGTCGATCCGGCCACCGCCCGCTGGTGGCCGCCGCTGGACCGGGCCAATCTGCCCTGGCCCGTGACCCGCAGCGGGGCGGATCTGCAGGCGGAGGACTTGGCGGCCACGGCGAGCATCACGGCGGGAACGTTGAGCGTCGTACCTGATCGTTGGGGCAGCTTTGCGCTGGACGGCGGGGCGATGCTGTCCTACTCCGCGGAGCGTCCGGGGGATGCGCTGACAGTGCAGGTCCCCGCGCCGGAGCAGGGCTACTACACACTCAAAATCCGCCAGATTGGCTCGCCCGGGGCGGCCACATACAACCTGCGGCGCGGTGGCGGGGAGTGGCGGCCGTGGTGGTACCCGACCAATCCGACGCCCGGCAGGTTCGTCGCTCACGACCCCGAGCCGTGGAATGTGTGGTACCTGGACAAGGGGCCCAATGCCTTCGACTTTGTCCTGACGCCCGACTCCTGGCAGACGGGCACGCTGCTGTCGCTGGACAGCATGTGGCTGGTACCGGCATCCCGGCGCACCAACGCCCGGGAGGCGGAGTACCTGCCGGTGGTGCGAGCGACCGCCTGCCGGGCCGAGCCGGAGCCGATGGGCAGCAAGTGGGCCAGCGGCTGGGGGCAGCTTCGCCTCCAGCCGACCGGGCCGGGCGCCGCCGTGACGCTGCGGGTGTCGCTGCACGAGCCGCCGCCCAGCGGGCTGTTGCTGGTCGGCTACCAGGCCGCGGCCGGAGCGCAATGGGAGGCCCTCTGGGACGGCCGGTTGCTGGGCACCGTCGAGGCCGGAGCGCTCCCCGCGCCCTTCGAGCGCCGGCTGGCCTGGTTCCTGCTCCCGACGCCTGCCGCGGGCGATCACGAGTTCACCCTCCGCCCCTTGGGCCCGGAGCCTTTGTGGCTCGACTTCCTCCGCTTCAATGACGCCGCGGTCTGGGAGGCCGAGACGCTTCCCTTCACCACCAAGGCCGGCTTCGAGATCTTCGACCTCACCCGCCCCGCCGACCCCGCCCCGGCGCAGAACGTGGCGGTCCGCATATTCGTCAACGACCCGGCCACGCCACTGGTGCTCGGGCTTCCCGCACTGAAAGCCGGCCGCTACCGGTTGGGGCTCTGGGTGCAGGCGGAGAGCGCCAAACTGTATAAGTTCGAGTTGAACGGGAATCCCCTTCCCGTGCCCGCCCAGGCCACTCCCCGGGGAGTCCCCACGAAGCTGGACCTGGGAGCGGTGGACCTGCAGGAAGGCCTGAACGTGCTTTCCATCGGGGCGGATGGGTACGTGAGGGTGGATGCTGTGGAGGCGACGGCGGAATAGGAAACCGCGGGTGGGTCGCGCCGACGCCTACATATCGGCGTTGTCGCTGACCGTCGAGCCCTCGCCTTGCGCCACGATCCCGGTGGGCTTGCGGGTGAGGTTGAAGCGAATGAAGTTACCGCCGGCGGTGGGTTCCTCGAGAATCCCCTGGACTTGCGTCGTCTGCATCTGCTCGTCCTGGCAGTTGTTGTAGTACAGGTGACAGCCTCGGGTGGCGCCCGCCAAATGCAGGCCGACGCCAGCCGCCCCGGACTGGTTGTTGTTGGCGGCCATGTTGGCGATCAGGTCGGCTCCCTCGGTGTCGGTGAGCCGGAAACCGTCCAGGTCGTTGAAGCTGGCGTTGTTGGCGGTGAACAGAATCCCGTTCCCCCGCTCCGCCTGGTAGCCGTTGCCCCGGTTGCCGCCGGCGATGTTGGCCTCAGCGCGCGAGCCCGCCCCAGTGAGGCCGAACCCGAAGCCGTTGCTGCATTGGTGAGCGATGTTGCCCACGCAGATGACCTGCGTCGAGGAGAACTCGAAACCGTTGCCGGCGCAACCGAGGGCCCGGCAATCGCGCACCTGCACGCCGCCCCCGGTTACCTGCAGCGCGGTTCCCTCCCAACCCCTCACATCCACCGCGAAGACCTCGGCCTGCTGCACCTCCTCCAAAATGATGGCCGGGGAACGGAAGGCGCGGCGCTCGTATTCGCCTAGGATGACCAGATCCCGGATGCTCACCTTGTCGGCCCTCCTGGCGACGATCAGCGAGGTAGTCTGGTCCGGCTTGGCCGCGTGCAGCACGGTGGCGAGGCCCCGACCGGCCAGCGTGACCCCGGAGGGAACCACCAGGGGCTGAGCCAGCGGATAGCGCCCCGGGGGGGGGCAGCAGCGTGCCGCCGGTCCGGGCCAGTTGGTTCAGCGCGGCCTGGAAGCCGGCGTCGGGCCGGTCCGAGCGGTAGTAGGCCTCTCCCCTCAGTACGGGCGCGGGCAGCGCCGGCGGCTCCATCGGCGTGGTGCGCTCGATACCGACCGGGAAGCGGCTCATGTCCAGCTCCGCTCCCTGCGGGAGGTAGACATTTTTGGGGCGGACCTCGTTAGGAACCAGCGGGGTCCCCGCCCGGTCGAGGTTACCCACGAACAAGTTGCGGGTCGCGTCTCCCTCCACGTACTGAAAGCTCTCCGCCCGGTTGGCAGCGACCACGAAGCCGAAGGTGGGCGACCCGGCTTGCCCGTGTCCGATACGAATCTGTTCGAAGTGGTTGTTGAAGATGATGCCGTACCACCCCTGCTCCAGCCCAAATCCCTTCGGCGAGGGGCAGACATTCCCAGCGATCACGTCGAAGATATCATCGGGCCAGGCATAGCCGTCAAAGCGGTCCAGCACGTTGCGGTAGGAGACCGCGTTGCGGTTGTTATAGCAGTAGTAGAACCCCGCGCTCCCATTCCCCAGCCCCACGTTGCGTGTGAAGAGGAAGCGCTGGGTGGTGGTCCCCGGGTGGTAGCCGTTGGCCGCGCCGGTGACGGTGTTGTCCGTCACCACGGCGTCTCCGCCGGTCTGCAGGCTCAGGCCATCGCCCCGCCACTTGCGAATCTCCACCCGAGTGATCCGCGCCCCGGTCACCTGCCCAAAGGTGAGCGCCGAGGACGAGAAGCCGCCGTAGCCTCCCTCCCCCCCGACGAGCGTCAGGTCCTTGACCTCGACATACTCCGCGCAGTGGGCGTAGATCAGCGGAAACCAGTGCGACAAGACCTTGGCGTCGGCCGGGGCGGTCCCGCTGATTGTGACCCGGTCGCCG
>JALGSV010000056.1 GCA_029821755.1 Candidatus Zipacnadum vermilionense
GCGCCGCTTTGGTGTTGTCCTTGACCTTGAGGCGGAAGGTGACCAGGTAATCACCGACCGGTTGCTCGGCGGTGTACTGGCCCCAGGTCAGACCGATGTAGTTGGCTACCTTCCCGGCGACGGCCAGGGTGGCCTGGCCCTCGGCCGCTTCCGGGTCGTCGACTATTTGCAGATTGGAGCCCGCCTGGCGATTGAGGTAGGTCCACTGCCGGGGCTGGGGCGGCACCAACGCCGGGGCAAGGCGGGCGAGGCGAACCTGGTCGTAATAGAGCGTGGTGGGCGGGCCAGGGTAGTCCTGGAGCACGAAGGCATTCAGCAGGCAGCGGACCTGGGTGGCCGAGGCCGGGGCGGCAACGGTAAAGGTGGCCATGTCGTAGTCGGGCACCGGGCCGTAGGGCAGGGAGTACAGGCTCCGCCCCAGCCCTTTCCCCTCGGCATCCGACCAGACCAGGACGACGGTGGAGGCGCAGCCGTCCGACAGGTGGCCCTTGGTGCTCATCCCCTCAGCGCGGTACCAAAAGGTGAGGAGGTAGTTCTCACCGCCGGTCACCGGGCAGGGGTCGGAGGCCAAGGAGGAACTGCTGGGCGTGGGCAGGGAGACTCTCAGGGCCCGCAGGCCGGTGAAGGGCTGGGGTGTGGTCTGACAGGTGGCCCCGGGAGGACCCTCGGGTGTCCAGCCGGGTGGAGGGGCGCCGCCCTCCTCGAAGTCGCCGTTGCGCAGGAGGTTATCCGGGTCGACGGTGGTGGCGGCGGTCGCCGGGAACAGAGAGAGCAGCCCGAGGAGCGCGGCCAGCGTCAGGATCAGAGTTCGCATCATTAGGTCCTCCTATTCGAGCACCAGCACGTCCCAGAAGTACAGGAGGGGGACGGTGACCGAGACCTGGTTGCCCTGCGCGGTGACGGGCAGGTCGGTACGGGACATGACCGGGTCGGCGGTGAGCAGCGTGGCCCGGGTGATCTTCTCGTCGTTCTCCAGGTTGAGCGTGACGGTCAGATCCTTCTGGGGCGGCGGGACCTGGTTGGTGGGGTCGGTGTAGACGCGCTCCTGCACCGGCGGATTGACCAGGTGGACGATATACTGCCGAGCGCCGTCGGGGGTGGTACGGACGGTGGCGTAGTCCTGCCACCAGACCGGGGAGGCGGACTTGATGGTGAGGCGTTTGCCGGGGTCGGGCAGGGCTTGGACGCGGTCGATATCCCACATCAGCGCCGAGTAGCGGGTGATGAACTGGGCATAGTTACCCAGGGGGAGCGTGTCGGCGTGGTATCGGTTGTAGGGGTGGGAGCGGCCGGCATAGGTAAGGACGGTCATGTAGAGGTGGTCCACCGGGTTCTGGCGGTCAAAGCCGATGAGGAGGTGGTGGCCGCCGAGCTTGCGGACGACCTCGCCGGACTGGTGGTACCAGGTCATGAAGTCGTGCCAGCGGTTGGTGCGGCTGGAGGGCACATAGGAACTGCGGGGCATCTCCTCCATGAGGAGCTGCCCCTTCCGGCACGACTCATCCCAGGCCGCCGCGCCTCGCGTCTCGCGGAACTCGTAGTCGTTGTTATCGCCGAGGGGGAAGTCGGGTCCGAGCGCCTCCCAGATGCGGTCGCACATGTGGGCCCAGGCACGGGCCTCCAGGGCGTCCTTCTTCTTCGGGTCGTTGCCGTCGATGCGCTTACCCCAGAAGTCGTAGCCGTGGGCGCCGTAGGTGGCGTTGTCGAAGCGGAAGGCGTCCCACCCGAACATCTTCTGTGCCTTGAGCATCTGGTCAACCTGGGCGTCAACGGGGTCGAAGGTGGCGATGTTGACGTTGAGGCCGAGGGCGTACCAGACCAGTTGCAGTTCCCACGGCCCCTCCCCAGGCGGCCGGATCTTACTGCCCACCTCCATCTTTTTCTGGTAGTAGCTGCCCATGACAAGTTGCCCGTTCTCGTCGTAGATGAACCATTCCGGATGCTGCGTGTAGGCTTCCAGGCCGCCATAGCCGATGGAGGAGGGGTTCAGGTAGGAGCTGGCCCGCATTCCCCGCTGGTGCAGCCACTCCACGGACATCTGCAGATCACGCTTGCCCACGGTATAATTGCCGGTGCCGCTGTACCAGTAGTCGGCCTCGGGAGTCATGTCAAAGAAATCGTCCGGCGACCAGGCGTAGAACTCAACATAGTTGGCGTAGTTCCAGTAGACGGGCGCGAAGGGCTTGGCCAACTCCGCGGCGAGCTTCTGCTCCCACTCCTTGACCTTGTCTACCGGGATGCCCTCGTTCGCGCTATGACCCCAGGGCACAGCGCAGCCGCGACCGCTCTGGGTCAGACAGACCTTCCAGAGGTTGTCGGCGACGCTGAAGTACTCGCGGCCCTCGCTGAGGGTCTGGCCGGCGGCATCCAGGAGGCTAGCGGCGAGGGCGAAGCCGTACTCCTCCTGGCCGGTGTTCCAGGTGACCGCGACCTCGCGTCGCTCGCCAGCGGCCAGCGCGACTGTCTCCTCCTTCACCGTTCGCTCCTTATCCACATCACTCTCGAGTGCGCAGCGCAAGGTCGCCTGCCCAGGGGCGTCCGTGCCGTTGAATACAGTCACCAACCCCTGAGCTGCCTCGTTGCGGCGGTAAAGCCTTTTCCCGGGCCAGACGGTGCCCACGCAGAGCCGGCGGACCGGGGCGACGGTGATCTGGTTGACGGTGAGGCCGGGGCCGGAGGCGGGAGCCATGACCACCTGCGCGGTAATCGGCTGGGCGGCGAAGTTGTCGAAGGGAAAAGTGAATTCAGTCGCGGTGTCTGCCGCCGAGAAGTGGAGCGGGGTGAGGGTCCGGCCGGCGAGATTGGCGTAGCCCGGCACGCTGATCTGGAGGTCGGCCAGGGGGGTAATGGAGTTGCCGGGCTGGTCGACCTGCAGCCGGAAGGTGATCTGGTAGACACCGGCGGGCAGGGCGGGGGTGGTGAGGGTTAGCCCGCCGGGAGGGGACGATAGTTCCTGGAGTGGTTGGGACAGGCAAGAGACCGCGGCGGCCAGCAGGAGGGCACAGGCAAGCAGCGGAAGCGGTCGGGCGGGCTGAGACATCCCTGCGGGCATGGAATCATCTCCCCTGGCGCCGCTCGCCACGGGCGCGGCGCGGACGGTAGTGCGCTCACTATAGCGCGAGGGAGGGGAGGATGGCAAGGAGGGGCGAGGGCGGGTGTGACCTTCATTTGTCGGTGGACTGCCGCGGGAGCCCGCCCGGAGGGGCCGGATGAGCGGCGTCGGCGCCGGGAATCCGGCCCGCGGGCGCCGGGAGCGGGCCGGATTCGCCACGCACTTCGTGCCCAGCTCATCCCGGCCTCTCCGGGTGTTGCCTTACCCTTACCGGCAGATGGAGGTCACACGGGTGCGACCTCTATTTGTCGGTAGACACAGGCCAGGAGTGTCTGGGGTCAGAAACGGCGGGCGGCGCAGGCGTCCGCCGTTTGCCGACAAATACAGGTCACATCCGGTCACCCGCGACCCTTCCGTCTGCGCGCCGAGAGAGTTATACTGGAGGAGGACCCCGCCGCGCGTGAGGGATGGGTCCCAGTTGCTTGTCTACCGGGAGTATCGAATGCTTGGTGACGTAGAATCGGATAAGGCGCTGCCGCTCGAGGCACAGGAGAAAGTCGGCCTGCGAGCGCGCTTGACAGCGGCGCTGCCGGAACCACCCCTCCTGCTACTGTCGGGGATCGGGGTAGGCCTGTTGAGCGGACTAGGGGCGGCGATTTTCCGCTGGCTAATCCAATTCTTCCACGAACTATTCTTCACGGGCGGCGGCGGATTGCTATCGTTCATGGGGCCGTACTACACGATCCTGCTGCCCGCGGTGGGGGGCCTGCTGGTCGGGGTGCTGATCTACTACGGGGCGCGGGAGGCACGGGGACACGGGGTGCCGGAGATCCTGGAGGCGATCAGCGTCCACGGCGGGACGATTCGAAGCCGGGTGGCGATCGTCAAGTCGCTAGCCTCGGCCATCACCATAGGGTCGGGAGGCTCGGCAGGGCGCGAGGGGCCGATTGCGCAGATCGGGGCAGCGCTGGGTTCGGGGCTGGGACAACTGCTGCGCCTGCCGCGACTGGAGACGAGCACGTTGGTGGCGTGTGGAGCCGCGGGAGGGATCGCCGCCACCTTTAACGCCCCCCTAGCTGGGGCGTTTTTTGCGCTGGAGATAGTCCTGGCCGCTTGGCGGGCGGAGTACTTCGCCCCGGTAGTGGGAGCCTCGGTGGCGGCGAGCGCGGTGGGGTACTTCTTCTTCGGCAACATCCCGGCGTTCAAAGTGCCCCAGTACGCGATCAATGCCTTTGCCGATCTGCCGTGGTTTATGCTGCTGGGGGCACTGGCGGCGTTGGCGGGGGTAGGGTTCCTGCGGCTGGTCTACGCCTGCGAAGATGGCTTTGACAAGCTGCGCGTTCCGCAGTGGCTGACCCCGGCGATCGGCGGCCTGCTGGTGGGAGTACTGGGCCTGTACAATCGGGAAATATACGGCGTAGGCTACGGCGCGATCAGCAACGCCTTAGTGGCCTTCCACTACCCGATTATGATGTTGCTAGGGCTGATGGTGGTCAAGGCTTTGGCGACAGGGCTGACGCTGGGCTCGGGGGGGTCAGGGGGCGTGTTCGTCCCGGCGTTGTTCGTGGGGGCGATGCTGGGGGCGGCGCTGGGACAGGGGCTGCATGCACTCTTCCCCGGCCTGCAGGTGTCCCCCGGGGCTTTCGCCCTGGTAGGGATGGGCGCGGTATTCGCCGCGGCCAGCCATGCGCCCATTACCTCAGTGCTGATCGTCTTTGAGCTGACCAGCGACTATCGTATGATTCTGCCGCTGATGCTGGCCTGCGGGGTGAGCGTCATCCTGGCGCGGACGGTCTTCCCCTTCTCCATCTATAACCTGAAACTGGTGCGCCGGGGCATCCACGTCTCGCTGCGGGAGGATACCCGGATGCTGAACGATATCCTCGTGGCGGAGGCAATGACCACCGAGGTGGTCAGCGTCACCCCGGATACACCGATCCGGGAGGTGGCGCACCTGTTCTCCGAGACCAAGCACCACGGCTTCCCGCTGGTGGATGAGGCCGGACTGCTATGCGGCGTAGTGACCATCGGGGACCTGCAACGGGCTTCGGAGACCGGGGGCGACCAGCCGGTGAGCAGCATCGCCACGCATGATCTGGTGGTCGCCTACCCGGACGAGAGCGTGAACGAGGCCCTGGTGAAACTGGGGCTGCGGGGGTTTGGGCGCCTACCGGTGGTCCAGCGGGAGGACAACACCAAGATGGTGGGGCTGATCACGCGCAAGAACCTGATCGCGGCCTACAACCAGGCGCTGGCGGCCGCGCACACGAAGCTGGAGGGCACGGCCCGGAAGAAGCACTTCGGGTGAGCGGCCGGCATAGATTACCGCAAGCGCCCTCCCTCTTCGCGTAGCCAGAGCCGAGGTTTCTCATAGTCGCCATAGAGGGTCCGGAGCAGCCGCCAGAAACGGGCGGAGTGGTTGGGCTGGCGAAGATGGGCTAGTTCGTGCGCAACCACGTAGCGCAGGACCTCAGGCGGGGCCATGATCAGCCGCCAGTTGAAGGACAGATTGCCCCGGCGGGAGCAGCTCCCCCACCTCGTCTTCTGGTCGCGCAGGCACACGCTGTGGAAGGAGAACTGGCCGTTGAGCCAGGCGATCTCCTCATGCACCGCCTCCCGTGCCCTTTCGCGCATCCACTTCTCCAGCACCGGCCTCACCGCGCGGTCCGAGGCCACGGTGAGGGTTATCTCCCTGTCGCGCCGCACGACGCGGGGCCGGGCGCGCTGGCGGGCGGGCGCCTCAATCCGCACCAGATGCGGCTCTCCCCGGAAGAGCACTGACGCCCCGTCAACGATGGTCCGGGGCCCGCGCTGGGCGCGCCAGCGCTCGTGGCGCTCCGCGTGCCGGAGAATCCACTGGCGATGACTGTCGAGGAAGGGGGCTATCAGAGAGGGATCGAGCCCGGCCGGGAGGACCACAATCAGGCCCTCCTCCACGGTCATCCGCATCTGCAGCCGCCGCGCTCGGCGGCTGGTACGTACTGTGTAGGAGATGGTCTGGGCACCGGCAGTCACTTGCAGCATCGCGGTGAGGTGATCCCTGGGTGGGAGTAGAGGGGGCGCCTCGGGGGCGCAGGCATGAGAGCGGGAATTCGCCGGCCGGGGGCTGCAGACCTCCGCCCGCGCGTCCGGCGCCAACTGAGGCCGCAGGAACGCCGGAGCGCAGACGGCCACATGAGCGGCCCGCGAGCTGACGAACAATACTGACTTACGGAGCCGGGTCCAGCTTCTCCAAGCGACAGCGTTCGGTGAGAGGAGCGCCGGTGTCCGGATCGAGGGCGCGGACGGTCCCGCCTATGGTCCCGGTGACTACTCGCCCGCAGGCCTCAGGGTTGTGGGCTAGATGCGGCGCGTCCAGAATGCCGATCCGAACCGCCTCGACCAGGACCTCCGGGTCCCGCCAGGCGTCCGAGCTGCCACCGCCTAGCTGACGGATGGCGGCAAGCGTCAATTCGGACTCCGCCAGCAATTCGTCGCGGCGCAAAGTGACTGCGGGATCCTGGGCGGGATCGGGCATGCCCTCGCGGCACTGGGCCAGAGCGCCGTGGACGATGCGGCAGCTCTCGATCAGCTCGGGCGCCGTGATGGCGTGATGGCCCTCACTGTAGCCGACCACGTGGACGATCTGAGGGTCGAGCGCAACCTGGAGCACAGTGGAGGCGGCCAGTTGCCCCTTGGCCTCGTCCGGGTCGGAATGAAAACACCCCAGGCCGGCGCGCGTCTGGGTGACGGAGACGAAGCTCGCGTCGTGCAGGCGCTCGATGAGCGCGCGCTTGGCCAGCATCTTGGCCAAGTCCATCTTCGGCCAGGTGCGGGGTGGCGTGTTGAACATGTACTGGGCGACGTAGGTCTCCACCCCCATCGCCTTGGCGTTGTAGGCACCGAGGAAGGCGGCGGCCACCGCCACAGTATCGGGCGCCTCGCGCAGGCTCCAGTGGTGCGCCTCGTTGCACTCCACCGGCAGGCCGCGCCCGGCGTACCACCGCATGGTCTCCTGATTCTCCCGGACGCTCTCCAGCAGAGGTCGGGGGGAGCGGCCGTCCAGGCGGTTGTACCAGAACAGGGGAATGGCGCCCCAGGCGTTGTGGACGGTACCTACGGACAGCTCAGCCCACTGCAGCAGGTCCCGGGTGCCGGCGTAGATGCGCACGAGGGGGCAGTTGCCCCGCCGCGTGGCCTGGTAGATGGCCTCGAGGTCCTGCGGGCTGCGTAGGGGGACACCGCCCGCGCCGTCCAGTTCGGCGCTCATCTGCTCGGGGCGGAAGAAGAACTCCTGCGCGTTCTGGTCGGGACCGAGCGAGAGCACGTCCAGCACGCCCGCTTCGGCGATCCGTCCGGCGCCCTCCACCGTGGCGGCGACGGTAGGCTGACCGAAGTGGTGGCGCAAGAGCGGGTAGCCGTCATTGGCTGCCAGACGATCACGTAGAGTACCGGCAGTGTTCGGCGCTTGCACCGTAGCCTCCTGCTCGCGCAGGCAGCCCAGCACGGCCTCCATGCTCACATCCCCGCCGAAAACGGCGTCGAAGAGGCCGATCGCCCGGGCTTGCTCCGCTACGGGCTCCGTGCCCCCGAAGACGAAGCGGCGGTCGGTCAGGCCCTCCTCGCGCAGCCTCTTCACCAGTTCCTCTAGCAGGCCACGGCCCACCTCGGGGGTGAGCCGATAGCTGACCGCGACCATCTCGGGCTGCTCCTGGCGGATGGCCTCCACCAGGGCCTCCACGGAGACGGCACAGCCCAGAGACCGGGTGCGGTACGCCTCCTGCTCGGCGAGTTTCAGGAAGCCCAAGAGGCCGGCCACATGGACGCAGTTGCCCAGCGCCGCCCCCAGGACCAACGGCTTGTTGTCCTCAGAGGTCACCTTCAATCACCAGCTTTCGAATCTCGCGCACGCTAAGGCCGGCGATGCCCAGGTCCTCCATGGTACGGCCCTCGTCCCAGAAGTCCATGCCCAGCATCGCCGAGCAGGTCTCGACCACCGCCGCCATCAGCGGCGTGCGCACGCCTAACTGGACGCCCAGGGAGACCATAGGCACCAGGCTCATGGGTACGTCCTCCAGGATGTACCGATGCATCGGCGTTACTGGCGCCATGATGCCCTTGTAGCCGGTATTCGCCTGGACGGCCTGGTGCAAGTCAGCGCCCGCGGCGTCGTAGGCCAGGTAGAGCCACTGGCGGGCCGTGCGCACGCTGATGCCCAGGGCATCGCCGAGGGCGACGCGCTCGGTGTCCATAGCCTCCAGGGCCCGTGCTACGGAGGGGGTGATCCCCTCCAGATAGTACTGGAAGTTGCCGTGAGTGTCCTCCACCCGCGCGGCATTCATCATCAGCACCGCGGGGTGAAAGAGGATGGCGACGTTGCCCAGGCTGGTCTGCAGGACGTTGTCGGCCGGGACGAATTGGTGGTACGCGATGCGGAGTATCTTCAGCACCTCAGAGGTGCGATAGGCGGGCAACGCGGCGACGGGAACGTGGTTCTTGATGGCGAAGATGCGAGCCTCGGCCGGCTGTGTGGCGCGGCTGGCGTAGATGAAAGTCTGGGTTTCGGCCAGCAGCGGGTCGGCCCGGCACCCATACTCGCGCATGATCCGGCGAAACTCCAGGGCCCCGCCGGTACGGCCGGGGTTGAGCACCACCGTGTGGTCGTCGCGCAGGTAGGGCGCGCACTGCTCGGCCAGGTAGGCATGGCCCTGAGCCGGCACCACTATCATGATGACGTCGGAGTTCTCGAGGGCCTCGCGGGGATCAGTAGTTATGGTGTCGATCCGCGCCGAGCCCGACTCAACATGATCCAGACCAGGGCTGACCAAGTCGATCGCGCGCAGCTCCCGTACCGGGGCCAACCGTTCCTCGCTGCGGTTGTAGAGCGTAACGGGAAAGCCCTTCAGGGACAGATGGGCAGCCATGGCCATCCCTCCGTGGCCCGCTCCCATGATACAGAAGCGGGGACGGACCCCCGATTTAACGCAGACAGGGGGGGACCTCATTTCGCGATCCTCCTGTTCCGGATACGGGTCGGCAGCTTGGTCGTCTTGGTTCATAGTATCTCACTTCCCCCGCGGTCTTCCGGCGCTGCAAGGCACGAGGTGCCGTCAGTCTACGGACGATGGGCATCGTAAGGCCTCAGTAAGCGCGGAAGACGTTTCGCAGATAGTGCTCTGCGGAGCACCTGTCCCTCCGAAGCGGCCGGGCCGCGTGGCGTCCTAGTGGGCTACCTCCGGCGGCGCCCCGATCAGCGCCAGCGTGACAAAGATCGCAAGCCGGCACAGAGAAACCAACTCCTCCTGAGTGCGGTCGCACTCGGAAGAGGACTCCGGTGCCTGTTCGGGACGAGGCGAGAGGCCGCCGGCGGGCGAGCGAGACCGTGGCGAATTGTGCTCCCTCGCCATCGGCGAACACCCCGTACGCGAGAGCTACATCGGCAGGGCCGGCGCGACAGCGGCGGTGCCGGCCGGCTCCTGTGCAGTGAGCGTGAAGAGTCCCGAGGGACCGAGGCGGCGAGCAGGAGTGCCCCAAGAGGCAGGGACCGTCAGGCAGACCGGCGCCACCGCCTGCCGACGGCGCCGCAGGAGACCATTGGTCCCCAACACCGGTAAATGAAGGTTCGGCATGGATGTTTCCTCCTGCGCAACCCACCTGCGAAGAGGCAGTAAGAACCGCCGCCCGCGGGTGCCCCGTCGGTCGGGAGGACGACAGAGACGGCAAGCGAAGCTCCAGACGCCCATCTCGAGGCACATAGACACTGGGGCGGCCGATAAGGTTCCTTGGCCCCGGTGGGCTAGAGCCTCGGCAACCGCACCGGCGGCGCGGCCAGGGCGCGCGACCTGCACCGCGCCCGACAGCACCCCCTCCCTACTCTAGCCCACCCCTGACCAGGTTCTTCCCCTCGACCTCGAACCAGAGGCTGTTCCCAGCGGGGATAGTCACCTGGCCCTGGGCGCCGCCGAAAAGCGGCGTGTGGGGCGGTGAGGTCAGGGTGGCCATGATCGGCTGATCAGTGGGGTTGTGCACCTCCAGGCGCGGCCTCTTCCCCTCAGCCTGGCCGTCTACCACCAGCGTCAGGCGCACGGCGGGATTGTCGCAGACGAAGGGATTCCCCACCCACAGCTCATTGTCGGCCTGCGTGGACTCCTGGAAGTACGCCGTCCCCCCCACTACGGGCACGAAGCGGAACCAGGGCCGCTGCTTGGTGTAAACCGCGGCGCAGCCGTTGTCCGCCAAGCCCTCCACGCGCAGCGGCAAGTCGACGATCAGATCGCGCTTGCCCAGGGCGAAGGCGGCCTCGTTGCCCACCGCTTTGGTGGTGAAGAAGAAGGTGCTGTCGACGAATTCGCCGACTTGCATGGTGAAGGGATAGCCGGTCTGCGTGCCGTTCATGTTGAGCGCGGCGACGGTGTCCTCCAAGACGTCGTTACCGGTCTGGGGGACGGCGAAGGTGCCCATGGCGAACTTGTAGCGCATGACGGTGCCGGCTTTGACCTCCTGGCCGTCGTAGCCGAGGCCGATTTGGGTGAAGCCGGGATTCTGCGAGTTGCCCGAGGCGGCCACGTCGTAGGAGTACTCGAAACCGGGGGGTACCAGGAAGCCGAGGTACCCGACCAGAGAAGGCATCTGGGTCAGGTAACCGCCCGGGCGGAGCGGGCCGCTGAGGCGTACGGGGTTCTCGGCGTCGCGCACGAGGGCGACGCGGGTCCGGCCGTCCCCCTCGTCGACGATGATGGTGGTTCCCCAGCCTTTCTCGAGGTCAGTGGGACAGGACATGCGCACCAGGGGCAGGGGGACCTTGCCCCGGAGCGTGACGTCGCGGGTGAAGCGGATCTCGCCCTCGTGCCAGATGAGGCCGCCGCGGTAGTCGCGCGCGCCCTCGCGAGGGCGGCGGTAGTTCCACGCCGTGTACCAGTCGGTGCGCGTCATGGGGGCGTAGATGGTGTGGGTGCGCTCGTAGTACTTCAGCGGCCCCAGGTCACGGGGGATGGTGGCCAGCGCCGGGGTGGGCCGGGCGACCGTGTCGTAAGGCTCGGAGATCTTGGTCATCGTCTGCGTGGCAATCTGCAGGTTGTACGAGCTGAGCGACATGTCCAGGATCTTGCCGGTAAGGCCGTCTTCGCGGAACTGAGGGTAGTAGCCGTCCGGGGTGTAGATGCCTTCCATGAGCGAAGCGCGCGGCATGGGGCACAGGTAGCCGCCGGCATCCCAGCCCCTGATTCCGAAGTCCATGCCATTCTCCCACTGCTTGGCGGCACTCATCATCTCATTGCGGTCGGGATGCCAGAGCAGGCCGGTGGCGCCGAGGATGTTGAGGTTGTCGCCGCAGCGGAAGAGGCCCTGCTTGTAGCTGAAGACCAGGATGTACCAGGAGATCGCGCGCTTGCCGGCGGTGTCGGTGACCTCCAGCGTCAGGTAGTGCTGCTGGTCGTCAACGATCTCGAACTCGCGCGCCAATTCCTTCTCCCCGTTGCCGAGGAAGCGGCGGACGACGGCGGTGTCGGCATCGTGGACCTGCACGTCCCGGATGCCGATAGGCGAGCGGACGATGAATTTGACCCGCACCCGCTGGGCGCCGCGCGTCTTCATCCAGTTGTTTTCCATCTGCGGGTTGATGGCATCGAAGGTCAAGATGGAGGGGCCCTGGCTGACGTACTCCCGCCCCTCGTAGGCCGAGCTGTAGGCGCCGCAGCGGGTATTGAGGCCGGTTCTGGCCGAGGCCAGGTCGCGGAAGCCGGTTACGCAGGTCTGGGCGGCGAGAGCGACGTCCGCCGGGTCTTGTATGGCCGTGTAGGAGGCCAGGGCCGCCCAGCGCAGGTCGCGCAAGCCGAACAGATACTCCTGGTAGTTGTCGGTGACCAGCTTATCCTTCTCGTAGACGAAGGGCAGGTAGTGGTAGAACCACCACAGGTTCTCGCGGTGGGCACCGTTGTCGGCCAATTGCTTGTAGTCCAGCAGCGCGCTGGGACAGTAGGCGCAGTTGGCGATGTAGGCGCCGTAATGCAGCACCCGCTTGCCGTCCCACAGGGCGAACTGCTTCCCGTAGCTGTCCATGGTCTCGGCGGGGTAGACGATCTTCTCGCCCCAGAAGTACCAGCGGTTGCCGATCCCGTCGGTGAAGAGGATCCCCGGGCAAGCGTAGAAGACGCCCTCCTCGGAGGCGGCCAGGCAGTCTTGCTTGAGACTCTCCAGGCTGGCGGCGGTAAGCTTCTCCAGGGGATCGGCGAACACGATAAAGGACAGCCCCATCGCCTTGGCCGCTTTCACGTACTCCGCGACCGTACCCTTGCCGCCTCCGTAGGCCGAGCAGGCGCCGTAGATACCGCGGACGCCATCCTGCACCGGGAGGAAATCCATGGTCTGGCCGTCCGGGTAAGCGAAGCCTTCGACGCCGCCGTCGGGGGCGTTGAAGGCGAATTTGTCCCAGTCCAGCTTTTCGGGGAAACGGACGGTGGCGTAAGGCTGGGGAGCGTAGGTGCCCAGCTCAGGGATAGCCTGCGCGGGCTCGGCGATCCAGCGATAGGCCTGCATGAGCAGCTGGAGGGTGTCGCTGGGGAGGCCCGCGCCCTTGTCGCCCTCGGTCTCGACGGTGTTGCGCCACAGGGGGTTGAGGTAGTTAATGCCGCTGTGGATGGGCGAGAGCGGGAAGGAGACGATGCGGCCCTTCCCCATCTCCCGCACGGCGACCACGGGCGGCGCGGCGGCGTAGGAGCCGGGCGCCTCCAGCCGCAGGATATTCTCCTGATCGGAGGCGAGGCTCTTGGCTTCCGGCTCCCCCGACACAATGACCTGCCAGTCCGCGGAGTAGCGCATAGCCGGTACGCCGGGCCATTTGCCGGGGCCGTACAGGGGCAGGAAGAGGCGCTGAACCTGGTCAGTGACCGGGTGCGGTTTGACGCTTTGGGTGAACCAGTAAGTGGTCGCCCCCAGGTCGAAGCCCTGGCAGGTGCGGGTGGGGTCGAAGCAGCCCTCGTGCAAGAGCTCGACTCCGAGAGGCGCGAGTACCACGTTCCAGTACTTCTCGTCGTCAGTGTTGGGGTAGCGCACCGACTGGGCCTGGAGGAACAGGCCGCCGCCCTCCTTGACGTACCGCACCAGCGCCTCGCCGACCATGCGGCCGTAGGCCTCCTGGACGGGGGTGAGCTGGACGGTCAAGTTGGACTCAGTGGTGGTGGCCAACACTACCGCGTGCAGCGGCTTGAGCATCTGGTAGATCTGGTCGGCGCTGGCCGCGCCGCCCAGCAAGGGCTTCCTCTCCACCAGCACCGGGGTGATCCCGTTCTGCTTGTAGACCGGAATCATGCGGTCGTACTGCTGGAATTCGACGTTGTGCTTCTCGGCGTCGCTGCTGAGCAGGCCCAGGATCACGGGTTTCTGGGCAGCCGCGGGAGCGCCCACCGCCAGGGCGAACAGCAGTCCCCACACCGATCTACGAACGAGATTCCGGATCATGATGGTTCTCCTTCACCCGACGTTGGGACACGGTTAGCGATCTGCCGGGGCCCCGCGTCTGTTGACCTGTTCGCCTCGGGGACCCTCCAGACCTGCCTGCCTGGCGGGGATCTGGGTAGCTTCGCGGAGGGAGGCCCCCATCCGGAAGCCCCTCGGCCCCGGCCTACAGGGCAATCTCCAGTACCGTCAGCGACCTGGCGGGGAAGGTATGGCGGAAACTGGGCAAGGCTACCTGCGCCGGCGTTTCCCTTGGCTTCACCCGCTCGCCGGCGTCGAAATCGTTCACGTCAGCGATACCGGCCGAGGTCAGGACGCGGGCCGTTGCTCCCCTGACCGCCTCCAGCCCGGACAGACGCACCTCGGTGGGGCAGTCCTGGTCGAGGCTGAGGTTGGCGACGGAGAGCGTCAGCGCGCCGCCGTCGGCGGATCGCGAGGCGGAGACGCTCAGGGCGTCGTACTCGCGACCCTTGTCGTCGGCGAGACGGGCCGAGGTGGCACGGCTGGCCAGCAGCCTCGCCCCCTGGTGGTTCTTCATCATCTCGTAAGCGTGATAGGTAGGCGTCAGCACCAGGTCGGAGCCGCGGGTTAGTAGCAGCGCCTGCAGGACGTTAGCGGTCTGAGCCATGTTGGTCATGCTGACCGCGCCGCAGTATCGCTGGCACATGTGCAGCGCGGCGGCGGCGAAGAGGGCATCCTTGAGCGGGCCCGGCTGGCCGAGGCCCTCGTCAGTGTCGCCATACCAGGTGCCCCACTCGTCCACCACCAGGTCGAGGCGATGGCCAGGGGTGGAGTAGAAGTCGAGCAGGTCGGCGGTCTTGCGGACCTTGTCCTCCATATCCACCACCTCCCCCAGCAGGCGGTAGAAGTGCTCGGGCGTATCGGTCGCGGAGGTGGCGGGCGGGCCCTGGGCCGGGTGGCCGGTCCGGTACATGTGGATGGAGAGGGCGCTGAGAGTGCCGAGCGCCCCTTCCAGGTGGCGGAGGACCTCATGGTTCCAACGCAGGTCGTCGTGGCCGACGGCGATCAAGTAGACTCCGCCCTCCACGTCGCGGCCCAGCTTGCTCATGAAGCAGGCGTACTTGCGGCACTCGTAGGCGTACTGCTCCGGGGTCATGTTCCCACCGCAGCCCCAGTTCTCGTTGCCTATCCCCCAATAGCGCACACCGTAGGGATCGGGGTGGCCGTGGGCGCGGCGCTGGTTGGCATAGTGGCTGGCCTGCGACGAGTTGCAGTACTCCATCCAGTTGACGGCTTCCTCGACGGTCCCCGAGCCGACGTTCACCGAGATGTATGGCGCGCAGCCGACCGCTCGACACAGCTCCAGGAACTCGTCGGTACCGAATTCGTTGCTTTCGGGGCCGCCCCACCACAGGTTGCGGCGAGGGCGGCGCTGGGGGCCTACGCCCCACTCCCAGTGGTAGTCATCAGCGAAGCACCCGCCGGGCCAGCGCAGGACAGGCAAGTGCAGAGCGCGCAGCGCCTCCACCGCCGCGGTGCGCAGGCCCCCCTCGTTGGGGATGGTGCTCCTCTCCCCCACCCACAGTCCCCCATAGACGCACCGGCCGAGATGCTCGGCGAAGTTGCCGTACAGGTTGGGGCTAATGGTGCCCAGCTCGTGGTCCGTCCAAATGGTGAGGGTCCCTGGCATCAATGATCCTCCTAGCTGAAACACGCGCGGGCGGGTACTCCGCAGGGCACGATCCCTGCGAAGCCCCGCCCGCTTACATACGCGCCCAGCGGGTCGATTGTGGCACCATCGCCGAATCGCCCGCCGCGGGTTACTGGTCGGCGCCCGCCAGCCACTGGGTGATGTTCTTCACCAGCTGGGGCCAGGCGTTCCAGCGCCAGTAGGCCACCGCCGGTTCGGCCGGCTCACCGTGGAGCGTTGCCGTCCAGACTACCACCCGTCCCTTGCCGTAGGTCCCCACGATCAGCACCGGCGCCTCCCCCGCCTTGACCAGCACCTGTGCGTCGGGCCGAGGAGTTACCTCGTGGTAGACCAGCGTGACCGGCTTCTGGTCCCAGTTGACGCCGGCCAGGATCGGGTGGGCGCCGACGGGGGTCAGCTCGGCGGGCGGCTTCTGCGGGTCGAAGGCAACGTCGTCTTCGTGGACCTCGGCAGGCAGGCACTTGGCGTAAGCCGTGTCTTCCGTCGGGTTACCCCAAGCGCCGAAGGAGTAGTTCCCGCCCAGCACGAACAACCCGCCGCCTTGCGCCACGAACTCCTCCACCCAGTCGGCGGTGCGACCGGGGGCGTCTTGTATGGCATTCCAGGTTCCCTGCCGGGGGAAGGCGTCTGTCGGGATGTTGGCCAGGATCAGCACCCGCTCGGCCATGAGGCCTTCCTTCTCCAGCGGGAAGCCCTTGAGCGCGCACACGAAGCCGTAGCGGCTGGTCATGAACGACTCGGTGATCTCGCATTGGTCCAGCAGGGCCTCGCCCAGCTTCCAATGCTGGCTCCACATGCCTTGGGCCAGGTGGACTTTCAGACCGCCTTCGAGGCCAATGGAGGTTCCGGGCCCCGCCCACATAGCGCTCGCGTCCTGCGCTGCCGCGGGGGACGAACCCCCCAGCAGACAAGCGCAACCGACGCCCAGGGCCACCAGGATAGTGAGGGCTTTCATATTCATCATGCGCCTCCGTTCAACTCGAGTATAACGATCTTCCACAGGTAGAAGTCAGAGGGCTTGACCGTCTTGCCCTGCGCGGTCAGCGGGCGCTCCCAGCCCTCCATGTACGGCGACACCTCCCAGGCCCTATCCACGGTGCCCGCCCCCTTGTAGGTGACGGAGGTGTCGGTGATCTTGCGCACCATGCCGTCCTTGTTGTCCGCGATATTGTCCCGCAGCGGCGCGCTCAGCAGATGCACCAGCACCCGCTCTCGGTCTGCTTCCCTGATGGTGTAGGCGAACATGTGCCACCAGACACCCGGTTCGGCGTCCACGCTGAGCACCGC
>JALGSV010000083.1 GCA_029821755.1 Candidatus Zipacnadum vermilionense
CTTGAGTTGCCCCGTATGCAGGCCCGCCGGGTCGGTCGTGATCATGGCCAACTGCGTCCCGCCCAGGCCCACGAAGGCCCCGACCGTCTCCTCATTCTCCTCCGTCGCCGGGCCTATCGCCAAGTCCACACCGACATGCAGGGAAGAGGTGGCGCTGGGGCCCGTATCGTGCACCCACTCTGCCGCGAACCCCCAACTCGCCGCCATCGGAAGGTGCAGATGGGGGAGGGCGCGGAAAGAAACGGAGAGAATCGGATGTTGCGTGCCCGGAGTTCCCCGCCTGTCCCATGCGCGTCGCTATTCATCGGTGAACATGTGTACGGCCGTGTGGCTCCTGATCATGGCGCGGTGTCCGTCAGTGGAGAGGTAGCCCTCGCAATCCGTTCCTGGCGTGCTCCACCGGAAGAGCTCCTTGCCGTCAGTCGAGAGCCAGAGGGCGCCTACTTCCTTGGGCTCGCGTGACTCGTACGGCACCAGCAGGACCGGTGGGTCTCCCGCCAGGTGCATTTCGTTTAGGACGCTGGTAGGCGGCAGATTCGGAGTTATCCTGCCGGTGTTCTGCACTCTGCCCTTGGGGGTGATGTCCCACAGCCATATCCCTCCGGACTCCCAGGCGGCGACGGTCACGAGGCTGAGGCGATCCTCCAGCGCGACCGGCCCCAGCGTATAGGGCGCCGGCGCCAACGGGTCGGCGTGGTCCTGCAGGCGCAGCGTGCCCCAGACGATCCGGCCCTTTCCTCCGGGGACCCCACTCCCCGCCTCGTCTTGGATGCCGACGAGGGTCAAAGACCAGCCCTTAGCACTGAGTGGCAAGGAGTTGAAGTAGACATTAGGCCACTCTCGCTTCTTGGGAGCGAGCGAGAACTGCGCGGCTCGGGCCGTGGTCACGGTATTGCCCACCAGGAGATACCGGCCACTCTCTGCCATCTGAGGGACGGGGGCGAACTGGCCCATCGCGAAGAGATCAGACAGGTGCAGCTCCCAGTAGCGGTCTCCCTTGCTGGTCACCTGGTAGATGTCCTTGCCGTTGGGAGCGATGGTCAGTAGGTAGCCGCCCTGCGGCGCCGGCAGGAGGGGCCAGTCCTCCGCGGCCTCCGGCCCTCCCCCTCCCGCGCCCTTGGGCAGCGGATCGTCGAGAGCGCCCAGGTGACACAGTACCTTGCCGTCCTCGGTCACGATCCGGCGATCATTGTGGCTGTAGATCACCATCTCGCGTCCGTCGCGGGTGGGCTGGACCGCGAAGTCAAGACGCTCGAGGGCCAGATCGTGTAGCGTCTTGCCAGTCTTCACCTCGAGGGTCAGCAGGTGAGGAGGCACGAGCGAAGGGCCGCCATCGGGAGCCCGCTTGTTGGAGAACACGAGAACCCGCGCCTGACCGCGCTCGGCGTTGAGCCATACCGTGCCCCCGAGGCCGCGCTCAGCGCCCGGTGAGAACGTGGAGAGGATGTCACCACTTGCCGACAGAACGACAACTCGGGTGCGCGAATGGTCTTTATAGTATTCGACTAGCGCCACCAGTTGGAGGTCGGAGGCGACCCTCACGCCGTTGCTCAAGGAGCCTGGGTCCACCTGGTGCGTCCCGACCAAGTGCCAGGCAGCATCGGCGCTCATCGCCGCGGACAGGAGAGCGAGTACCCAGCAGCCGACCACCGCCCATTTCGACCTTCCCGGCATTGAGCGTGACACTTGACAGTCCCCTTTCGTAGTTGGCGCAGCATACGTGGTTGCTCCTACGGTGTGTCTCTGGGATAGTCGTGCTCCCAATCCGGGCGAATCGTGTCAGTATACGATACGCCCTGGTAGTGCTGGAAGCTCCTGTCCGGCTTGAGGCAGTGGGCGGTCATGGTCTGGAAGCTACCCAGTCCCCCACCCGCGTCCAACTGAAAGTGGCAATGGGGCCCTGTCGACGTCGTATGGCCGACCGGGCCAACGCTTCCGATCTGCGTGCCCCACGGCTCGACGAGCACTGCGTCGCTCTCTTCGTCAGCATCGGTTCCCCCGGCCCGACCGTCAGGGTCCATCAAGTGGCAATCCGCGTAGCCCCCCCCAGTCACGGGAGTCGAGTAATCGGCGCCGTTGGCGCCATGGTCAATGAGGTGGTAGTAGAGGTCGTCGCCGGGGTCTATGACGCGCACGACAACGCAGTATCCTTTCCCATACTCATTGCCGTACTTCGTCGCTTTGCCCCGCTCGGATGCGTGGACTGCATCGCCCAGGCCTGCGCTGATGTCAATGCCTGTGTGGTGTACGTAGTAGAATGTATACTCGTTCCACTGGTAAGTTGTCCCGCTGGCCGACGTCGGCCAGTGGAACCTGTAGAGACTTACGGTGCGCTCGTCGCTCTTGACGCCCTTGCGGGGATTGCTGTTGTCCCAGTGCACCACGTAAATGACGTGCCCGCCATACTGACATTGGCTCGTATCGACGCTGGAAGTGTCCCATGTCGCGCCCCACGTCTGCGTTCCGTTCCCGTTGTTAGCCTTCAAGCCCATCTGCCCCATGTCGTGCAGCGTGCCATTAGGCCCTGGGTCTTGGACGTACCACTTGATTATGTGGCCGGTGTCCCACCCCTTGACGGTCGCCCGGACGGCTATCTCGCATCCCCACGGTCCGGCGGTGAACCTCTGCCCTTCCTGCGGCTCGGCCATCTCCGAGTTAAACACCGTCAGGTTCACAGAATCATGGGACTCTCCGCCCAGGACAGAGGGATAGACGAGGTTCAGGCCAATGTCTCGAGCCGCCGTGCTCCCGCAGTATCCTTCTACGTACAGGGTGTTCGGGGGAGTCTCGGAGGCCAAGTCCCAAGTGCAGGGCAACGACACCTGAGTCCCCTTCTCGGCTGTCGTCCAAATCTTGATCTCGCTTGCGTTTCCCGTTGCCTCAAGGCGCAGTGTGCCCGCATGCAAGCCGACGGGGCCGTAGGAGAGGGCTATCGGCACCAGATCATCCTCCCCCGTCACGGGACCCGTCTCCCCTAAGTCAGCCACCTCGTTGCCGTTGTCGTCGTCAACGTTCAAGCCGACGAACTCCCCCAGCGTCTCCTCGTTCTCCTCCGTGGTGTTGGGCGTGTCCAGGTCCACCTCGACCACCGTCACGTTCACCACATCACTAACCACCTCATTCCCCTGCGCCCACCAGGAGAGCTTGAAGGTCACATCCCGGCACTCGTCGCTGGCCGCGGCGCCCTCCACATACAGGCCCATCGGCCCGCCCTGCGCCCGGTTCCACGTCGCCGGCAGCGTCACCGCCTGGGTCTTGTCCGGGTCCGCCCAGACGTGGACCTTGGCCGCGCCTGCCGTACACTCCAGCTTGAGTTGCCCCGTATGCAGGCCCGCCGGGTCGGTCGTGATCATGGCCAACTGCGTC
>JALGSV010000084.1 GCA_029821755.1 Candidatus Zipacnadum vermilionense
TGCGGGCCGAGAGTGTAGCAGGGAAGCGGGTCCGTGACCACGACGCTGCTGTAGTTGTCGCGGGCTCCGTTGTCTTCGTCCAGAGCGCCCGTATGGTCCGACTCGATGGTTACCGAAAGCACCGTGAACTTGACGGTGTCGCTGCAACCGCCAACGCCTTCGGGTGACAGTTCCAGGGTTATGTCCCTCGTCACGTCGCTGGCCACCGCGCCCTCAACCCAGAGATCCTTGGGAAGACCACCATTCGCGAACTCATTGTCCTGGTTATTGAAGGTGATCTCGTCGCCCGCCTGGGCGGCATCGAACACCCGCACCTTGGTGCTACTCCGTGTCAGGACCAGATTGCCGGTCCACGCGCCCGGGTAGGCCTTGCGCAAGGTGATCTTGCGTCTTGGTGCCTGGTTATTGTCGAAATTGCGCACTACCAAACCGCCTACGGTGTCTTCTGAGGTCTCGTCGCGGTCTTCAATATCTAGATCGAGGTAGAGCTGGTAGATACTCCCCACCCCCTGCCGCAGGGCCTTCGGCTGCCCGTTGCGGTTGGCCAAGCCCGCGGCGGCCGTCTGTTGGGCGGAGATCACCGCGGTGAACAGGCCGAACTGCTCCGGCTCCAGCGTCAACTCAAAGCGCTCCGTCCCTGTCGCGGGGACGTGGCCGGTCTGGGGGTCGTCGGTAATGTCGCGAGTCTGGCCGACCTGGCTGAAGCTGTTGTCGTAGATCCGAATCTGGCCGTCGTCGGCGGAGCCGTTGGTGACCGAATAACTCACGTCGAGCGTCAGGACCATGTTCGCACGGTCGAAGTCGACAGGCTTGGTGACGTTAGTCACCGCCAGCACCGGGGTGGTCGCTTTGTCGGTGTCCCGACATTCAAGGAGCATGGGCGCGTTGTGTACGGCCTCGACGGTGTAGGCGTAGAGGCCCTTCGGCGCCGGCTCGGGGTCGGCCGGCGGAATGGGATCGGCCATGCCATCCCAGACCACCGTGTTCGGCCCCAACTCGAACCCGCCCTCCTCATCGATGGCCTTGACCAGCCCGCCCGCGGCGTTGTAGATCTTGACGGTCACGTCCCAGTCGGGGTCGTTGTAGTCCAGGTGCGAAATGTCAAAGGTCGCGTCGGTGTCGCAGTTCTCCTCGTCATCGGGGTCCCACTTGAGCACCTTGTCGCTCCCGCCGACCACCGTATTGTTCGGGGTCCAGGTCTCGGGGTCCGTCTCCAAGAGCACCTGCTGCGGCGGAGGGGGGGGAACTGCAATCGCCAGTAGGTGGCCTTCCAGTCCATCCCCACGTTCTGATCCCGGTGGCTCTCCCAGAGCCACGAGTAGACCATGTAGTCCTGGGTCTCCTCAATCTTGGAGGCCACGGCCTCCCCCCCCAATGCCGCGTCGACTCGTGTCAGATCAGCCGTCTGCTATCTGGCGGCGGATCACTGCGCGGTCAAGGGGGCGTCGGCGTCTCATCCTCCGCCGCCCGCCACTCCTTTCCGTCGAAGACGGCCCTCAGGACCTTGTTCGGGTCGCGACCGACCAGGCTCGCCACAATGCTCCCCTGGTCGTCTTTGCGCACGTCCTTGACTTCGAGGTGGAACTGGTCTCCCCATGACGTCGAGAAAGCATCTCCCCGGAAGAGGTGGGACCACGGGATATACCTAACCGGCGCCGAGCCGACATAGAGGATTCCACCGTGAATGGCAATGGAGCTCGCGTCAAACATGTCCGGGCGCTTAACTTGGATCTTGCGGCTGATATACGCCCGAAGCGTTTCCTCGGCAGATGCCGGCTGGGACATGTCAATGAAGCGCGGGCTATTGTGATTCGTCGTGAGAGTGACGAGGTACTTCTCTCCATTCGGTTGGGCGAAGAACTGCAGTTGTGGCGTGAGCAGCTCGGAGGTGGCGGGTGGCGGGGGCTCCTTGTGCGTGTTGGCCCAGAAGGTGTGGGTGAAGGGGTGCGCCGGGGCGGTTGAATGCAGGTCGAAGCACCACGCGTCCCCCGTCCACTCCTGTGTAGCGCCGCTGGATTGCACCGAGGCCTTGAGATGGTAGGGAATCCGCTCCAGAACGACGGGCACTCGGACCTCGGTATGATCGGGCAAGGCGAGGGGGAAGTAGCTCGGCTCCAGCGTATATGCCTTCGTCTCTCCTGTCACCTGCATCTCTTCGATCTGCATCGGCAGCACCGGAACCGGCTCGCTCAGCCCTCGCAGTATAGCCGCTCGTTCGGCGGGCGTGAGCGTGGTGCCCTCCGCCGGGCTGGGCGCGGCCGCCGGCGCGGGCCCTGTGGCTTCCGAAGGCACGCCGCCAGGAGGCTGGTCCGTCCCCGTCGAGTCGCCCGCCTTGCATCCGACAAGCACCACGAGGATCAGTATACATGCGATTCTATGGATCATCGTCGCTCCCTCCTTTCTGCACTACGGCCAAACCTGGTGCGAGTCCAGGTCAATGGGTTCGTCGTCCCACAGGTTTTCGTAAACCTGGTTCTCGACCTCGAGCCAAAGGTTGTGCTCAAGCATGTCATCGCCGCAGAGGACGTTCGTCTTGTACCCCGCCTCTATCGCGTCCCTGGTGTAGTTCTTGCGATTCTGGAGAGTATCGGTGAAGGAGACCCCGTAGGACGGATCGTAGAAAGTGCCGCCGACATTCACCAGCCTGTGCCAACAGAACACCTTAGCCACGGGAGTGTGTGATCCCGCTCCTTGGCCGAGGATGCCGGGTATGAGTTCAGGCGGATTGGCCGCGTCGTAAGCGGAAACGTGCTCAGCAGCAATGCGCCCGGGTTGTCCATAGGGGGTATAGCCCTGCCCATAGTAGCGGATATTCCAAACGGCAATGGCGCGGCCGTATTCGGGAGATGCTTCCCATGGCTCCGGGCCGGCCTGGTAGATCTTGACGTTGGGAACGCCATTTGCCTCCAGGCAGTCCTTCATCAGATCGGCCCAGGCGGTGCAGTCTCCGTTCTGGGTGCTGAGAAGGTCCTTGGTGTTATCTTTGAGGCTGCTGTCCAGGGCATAGTAGTAGTAAAGCGGAAGATCGTAGCTCTTGGTTTCATCTCGCCACCGGTTCACGTGCAGTGAGCCAATGTTGCTCCAGGTGTTGTCCAGGCACTCGTCCGTGTCCGCTCCGTCCCACTTGGTTGCCAGATGCAGCAGCGTGCGGTAGCGGCTCTCGGACGGCGGCAGCGCCAGCGTCACAAACACCTCGTTGGCGCTGGTGGCCACCAGGAAGGGGCCGTGCGCCCCGCTGGCCTCTTTGATATACCAGTTGATTTCCAGCGGCGCATAGCGGTGGGCGTAGAGCTGGCCACTCCAGTGTTCGAATCGCCAGCCCAAGTGGGCGTGCCGCCGCTGGCGTCGCAGGTCGCCTGCGCGG
>JALGSV010000085.1 GCA_029821755.1 Candidatus Zipacnadum vermilionense
CGGCGATTGTCGGTGGCCTGCTGGCTTGTGACCGCCTGCTGGCGCTGGAGACCCCGGCGGAGGAACTGCTGGACTTGGCCACCGAGATTGAGGGCCACCCGGATAACGTGGCCCCGGCGCTGTTTGGCGGCCTCACGGTCTGCGCCCAGGACGAGGGCAAGACCCACTGCCTGCGCCTGCCGCCGCCGGAGGGGCTGTATGTGGCCGTGGCGATTCCCGATTTCGAGGTCAGCACCGAGGCGGCCCGTCAGGCGCTGCCGGCCGAATACCCCAAGGCGGACGCGGTGTACAACGTCACCCACGCTTGCCTGACGCTGGCCGCGCTGAACCGGGGGGAGTACGAATTGCTGGGGGCGGCGATGCAGGACCGCCTGCACCAGCCGTACCGGTTGCCGCTGGTGCCCGGGATGGCCCAGGTAATCGAGGGGGCCCGAGAGGCAGGGGCAGCCGGCGCGACCTTGAGCGGGAGTGGCCCGACGGTGGCGGCTTTCTGCACGGGGCAGTACGAGTCGGTGGCGGCGGCAATGCAGGAGGCCTTCGCGCGGGAGGGGATCCGCTCGCGGACGCTGTGGCTGCGGCCGGCGAGGGGAGCCCTCGACCGGTAGGAGCGGCAGTTTACTGCCGCCCAGTGGTGGTGTTGGGGTGGAACGCCGCCTGGCCAGCCGATCCCTTCCCGGATATCCAGACAGGCGCCGCCAAGATTCCCGGCGATTCCACAGCGCTAGCCATGCTGCTCCGCTGAAGCTAGCAGTACGAGCCTCCGGACGGCACGCAAAGTGCCGCCCCTACCGCCACTCCAACTGTCGTCCTGACTGCCGTTTCAACTGAGGTACCCCCCTTATGCCCACTCCCACCTGTGACGAAATCCGAGCCGCCGTGGCCGGGCGCGCGGCCGATGGGCAGCGTTGGCTTACCAAGATGATCGAGTTCCCCTCCACCCAGGGGAATGAGGCGCGGGTTATGCGCTACCTCAAGGAAGTGCTTTCGTATGTGCGCATCCCCTCCGACTACCGGGAAATCCCTGATTCGATCATGGGGGATCCCGAGTATAGCCACAACGAGAACGAGGCCTCCTATGCCGGGCGGCAGAACCTGGTGGCGAAGCTGGAAGGTGCCGGGGGCGGGCGCAGCCTGATCATCCAGAGCCATGCCGATGTCATCCCCGCCGGCGACTGGGCCGAGGCTTTCGTGCCGCAGGTCGAGGGCGACTACGTCATCGGCCGGGGGGCCGGCGACGCCAAGGGGCAACTGGTGACGGCGATCCTGGCGCTGGCCGCGCTGCGCGATCTAGGCGTCCGGCTGGCTGGGGATGTGACCTTGCAGGCGGTCATCGAGGAGGAGCCGGGCGGCAACGGGGCGCTGGCCCTGATCCGGCAGCGGTGCAAGGCCGACGGCGTGATCGTCATGGAGTCCTCCAGCGGCAACGTCTTCCCGGCCAACCGAGGCGCGCTGTGGTTCCGGCTCAAGACCTTCGGCGTCTCGGCGCACATGGGCCGGCGGCATGAGGCCGTCAACGCTATCGAAAAGATGATGGAGGCGCTCCGCTGCCTGCTGGTCTACGAGGGGGAGCTGATCGAGGCCAGTCGCGGCTACAAGCTGTTCGAGCGCTACGAGGCGCCTGTCCAGTTGTGCCTGGGCATGATCAAGGCCGGGGCCTGGCCGAGCATGGTCCCCGACGAGTGCACCGTCGAAGGCGGCGTGGGCTTCCTGCCCAACACCAACATGGACGCGATCAAACAGCAACTCACCGCCGCGATCGAGTCCAGTGACGACGAATGGCTCAAGAGCCACTATGAACTTACTTACCCCAAGCTGCACAACGACGCTTACGAGATCGACCCCAACCACCCGCTGGTCACCACCCTCCACCAGGCCGCGGTGGATTGCGGCCTCCCCTCGGAGGTCTTCGGCTGGAACGTCTCCTGCGACGCCCGCCTTTACGCGAAGGTAGCCAACCTCCCCACGGTAGTCTTCGGCCCCTCTGACATCCGCGAGGCGCACTCCACCGGCGAGAAGATCTACTGGCCGGAGGTGCTCCAGTGCGCGGAGGCCCTGGCGAAGATGATCGTGGAGTGGTGCGGAGTAGTGGATTCGGCGTAAGGCGGGGGCGAGCTCCCTGTCCTCCCGGCCGGTTAGCGACCACTCGGGGGCACACCCCGTAGGGCCGCCCCCTTTCCCTCCCCCCCCATTTGTAGTATAAAGTACCCGTAATGGATTTCGCTGCGCACAATGCGAGGGTGGCCGAGCTGTGGGCGGCGTATGGTGAGGAGACCAACGAGCGAGTGCCGGTCACCTTCGCCATTGACGAGCAGTACCGGCTGCCGCTCTATGGCTGTAGCTACCGCGATTACTACCACAGTGCCGAGTTGCAGCTTGAGGTACAACTGAAGACGGAGAAGGTCTTCCGCGAGACGGTGGTACACGACCGGGAGATGGGCCGGCCGGAGAGATGGACGGTGGTGCCGGGGTTCTGGATGGCCGAGCGGGAGTACTTCGGTGCGACGGTGCACTTCCAGGAGCATGACTATGCCTGGGCGGAACCGCTGGGCCTGGGCAAGGCGGCGCTGATCGAGCGCGTGCGCGGGATCGACCCGGCGGTACGCGTCCACGAGGAGCGGCTGTACGCCCTCTATCAGGAGATGAAGCGGCTGGCCGCGGGGCACGAGTTTGACGGGCGGCCAGTGCAGGTCAACTTGTGGAACGGCACCCACGGGGTCTTCACCATCGCCGCCGAGTTGCGGGGCCTGGAGCAGATGTGCCTGGACCTGCTGGAGGACCCGGTTTTCGCCGAGGAGTACCTGGGGGCGGTTACCGACGCGCTGATCGGGCGGATGCTGGTCTGGGCCGAGGTGCTGGGGAGGAGCGTCAGTTACCCCACTGAGAGCCTGTGGGGCGGGCCGGATGACAGCCTGCAGCTTATCTCAGAGCGAACCTTCCGGGGCCAGGTCCTGCCGCACGTGAAGCGGCTGTTCGACCGGATGAGCTGCGGTCCGCGGAGCATCCACCTGTGTGGGAAGGCGCACCAGCATTACCGGACGCTGCACGAGGAGTTGGGAATTGCCCTGTTCGACGGCCCCGGTGTCTACGCGGACATCGGCTGGATGCGCGAGCAGTGCGCGGGGCCGATTGAGGTGAACGCGCAGTTCAACAACACGGTGCTGATCACCGGCCTGGCGGGGGAGATTGAGCGGGAGATGGCGCGACTGTTGACCCCGGCCGCCAAGCAGGGGAAGATCAACCTGGTGGGGTATGTGCCGCTGGGGGCGACGGCGGAGAATCTGCGGCTGGCGTATGAATACGGGAGGAAGCACGGGCGGAGGTGACCCGCGCCACGCGGACCGGAACCGAAG
>JALGSV010000025.1 GCA_029821755.1 Candidatus Zipacnadum vermilionense
CTTGAGTTGCCCCGTATGCAGGCCCGCCGGGTCGGTCGTGATCATGGCCAACTGCGTCCCGCCCAGGCCCACGAAGGCCCCGACCGTCTCCTCATTCTCCTCCGTCGCCGGGCCGATGGCCAGGTCCACGCCCACATGCAGCGGCGTCGCCACGCTGGGACCGGTGTCATGCACCCACTCCGCCGCGAACCCCCAACTCGCCGCCGTCAGGATCAGCCCCGCCGCTATCAGTACGCAGAACGTTCGTCGTCGCATCGAGGTTCCCTCCCTTGATCACGCGGGCAGACCAGGCTTACTGCCAGACGTGGACGCTCTTGTCCGTGACGAAGAACTGGACGTGGCCCAGGACGGTACCGCAGGTGTAGGTGGTGGTGGCCGCGCCCATCGCATCCGTCGTCGCGGTGGTGGGGTTGAGGCTGCCGTGGGTGGCGTCGCCTGTGCCCTCGTAGTCGGGCGGGTCGACGAAGGGGGTATGCTCCGGGGCCCAGTAGCGCAGCTTCCACTCGATCTCGTGGCCCGCGGGAGCACCGGTGGAACTGCCCAGGAAGAGACTCACCCGCGCCGTGGATTCGCCGTCGGGAATCAAGGACATCAACGGCTGGCCGGTGACCGGATCGAGCACGGCCTGGTAGATGGTGCTCTTCTCGAAGTTCACGGTGACCCAGGTGGTCAGGTCCTCGCAGGTCACCTCGACCGAGCCATTGGTGACGCCATCCCCGGAGGTAAGGACGGTCGAGGCGTTGCCGTAGGCGTTGGTGTCGGCGCTGGCCGGGTTCAGCGCGGGGGCCGTATGGGCGAAGGCATAGCCGGCAGCGCTGAATCCCACGGCCTTGCCGCTGACCGGACTGCCCACCCCGTCGCTGACCGAGGCGACGATGGTGACCTTATGGGCGGCGTTCTCCTTCGCCCCGGCGCAGATCGAGTAGCCGCCGGCCATCGCCATCATCGTCAGGCGCTTGATCTTGATCTGCTTGCTGCTCTGGGCGGAGGCGTAGTCCGCCCCCCCGCCCTGATAGGTGATGCTGCACAGGTAGGAGACGTAGATGGTGTAGAACCCCGCCGAGCAGTTTGCATAGCTGAGGGTGATGGTGGGGTCGCTGGGGCCACCCCCGGCGATCTTGGCGGCGGGGTAGTAGCTGTAGGAAAGGGCGGTGGTGAGGAAGGCCTCATTGTTGCTGATCTTCTCGGCGGTCTCCGCGTCAACCTCGCAGACGGGGTTGGCGTTGTACTGGAGATCGTCAGTGACCCAGCCTTCGCCAGGGCCGGTGAGGTTGACCGACACGGTGGTGAAGCCGGCGGCGGCGGGCAGGGCGGCAGACAGCAACAGGGGGAGAACCAGCAGGGGCAGAAGAGGAACTTTCAGCGCAGCCATCGCGATCCCTCCAGTTACGGCCAGGATTCTACGGCAGCGCATATACTATAACCAATATGCGGGGAGGGGGCTGTCAAGGAGTATTCTTGCGTATATTTCTTGATGCGGGGGCCCCTCCCTCTCACTCATGCTCCACCCGCTCTAGTATGCTCCGCCTCAAATCCTCATCCAGTCGCGACCAGTACTCCGAATACCCGCCCACCCGGATGATCAGGTCCCCGTACTTCTCCGGGTCGGCCATCGCCGCCTGGAGGGTCGCCTGGTCTACTACTGTCATCTGCAATTGCATCCCGCCTAGCTGGAAGTAGGTCAGCAGCAGGTCTCGCAGCTTGCGCCGCTGATCGCCGCGGAAGAGCTTCCGGCTCAGGCGGATGTTGGTCACCAGCGTCCCCGGCGCCAGCCAGTGCGGGATCTTCGTGGCCGACTGCAGCAGCGCCGTAGGGCCGGAGACATCCCGCCCCTGCATCGCCCCGGCGCTGTCGGCTATCGGCATGCCCGCGTGCCGCCCGTCCGGCGTCGCCCCCACCGGCTTGCCGTAGCCCGCGTAGGTCACGAACATCAGGCACGCCCCCAGGTACCGCCCGCCCCGCCACGGCGCGTACCGGCGCAGCTCCTCAAAGACGAAGGTCGAGACCTCCCGCATGATCTCGTCCACATAGGGGTCGTCGTTGCCGAAGTGCGGCGCCGCCTTCAGCCGCCGCTGTAGCGCCTCGTGTCCGGCGAAGTCGTCCCGCAGCGCGGCGAGGAGGTTCTCCGCTTTCGCTCGAGCCTCGACGGGCGAGACGCCCGTCGTACCGTACACCACCTGCTTGACCGCGGCCAGCGAATCGGCCACATTCGCCAGGCCCATCACGTTGACGATGCACCAGTTGTACCGCGCCCCGCCCGCGTTGTATTCCCGCCCGTTGTCGAGGCAGTCATCAATCAGCAGGCTCCGCATGGGCAGCGGATGGTGCGCCGCCTTGCTCTCCTGATTGCTGTCCCACTGCTCCACGCTCCCCCGAATGTACGCGGCGAAATCTTGCTTCAGCCCGGCCAGGAAGTCCTCGAATCTCTCACACTCTCCCAGCCGCGCCTGGAGACTGTCCACCATCACCAGCGGCAGGTTCAGGTCCCCCTCCAGCGACCCCACGTTGGACTTGCCGTGCACCATCAGCTCCGTGCAGCCCCCGAAGGCGAAGTCGGCCAGGTCCTTCTCCGACACGTTCAGATGCGCCGCGCGAATCGCCCGGCGGTACTCCCTCTCGTTGTACAACGCCGGTAGCCCCCCGCCGGAGGCCAGGCAGTCGAAGGTGGCCTCCCAGACCTCCTCGGGCATCTCCGGCGGAATCCGCAGCGCCAGGTTGGGCCGCCGCCGCCCCGTGGCCGCCTCAATACACAGCCGCGTCAGCTCGCTCACCGCGTTCGACCCGTCCGCCTGCAGACCGCCTATCGCCACGTTCCATCCCGCCGCCCGGTCGATCTTCCCCCACATCTCCCCAATCCACTCCCGCGCCTCCTCCGGCGTAATCTCCCCCGCCGCCCGTGACTCCTCATAGTAAGGCCGCATGAACTGGTCGAACCGCCCCAGGTTGTCGGTGCCGTCCAGGTGCAGGACCAAGCACGTCCCGATCATCGCCTCGGCAAACCCCCGCGCCGGACGGAAGGGCACCTGCGCGTACGCCGCCCGCAGCCGCGCCCGGTTGGCCTCCCCCTCCGCCGTCTCCTGCGGCGAGCTCTCCAGCAGCGCCACCACCCGCGCGTGGTACTCCGCAATCCCCTCCAGCAGGATCAGCAGCGCCGCATACAACTCCGCCCGCTCCGGCTCCAGCGCCGTCGCCGGCCCCGCCTGCGCCCCGAGAATCCTCTCCCGGTACCCCTCCAGCCCCTCCGCCAGCACCCGCCCGTAGTTGGGGATGGCATGCGTCCAGCCCCCCACTCTGGGGTAGCCGTCCAGCGCCTCCGCCAGCGCCCGCAGCGCCGCCGCTTGGCTCTCCTCTCTACACTCCTCGGCCTTATGCCGAAGGGCCTCCACGTCGTATATGAGCCCCAGGCAATAGTGGAAGCCCGTAGTCGCCCCGGGCACCGTGTACAGCAGGTCCCCGCTCCCCTCCGGCCCCACCGGATACAGCCGCGTCCCCCGATACGGCGACAACTCCACCTCCCGCAGGTGCGTGGCCATCCCCCGCGCGAACCGCACCACGGGCGCCTCCCCCGCCGCCGCCCTCCACCCCGCCGCGAACAGCTCCCCGGCGCCGACCAGGTTCTCGCCGATTTCCTCCGCCGTCATCTCCCGACTAACCGTAGTCATAGCCCCCTCCGATCCCTCAGGGAAATCCTGCGAGGGGAAGGTGTACACCGCGAGGAGGGGCGTGTCAAGGGACGAGTGCAGGGGGGTGTGACCTCTGTTTGCCCGCAAACCGAGCCGAGTGCGCGGTGCTGGTATGGGGTGGCGGGGTTCCGGCTCCCCCTCTCCCCTGCCGCAGGCGCGGGGAGAGGGGACTGTGGGGTGAGGTGCCCCCGTGCAGGGGGCCGCGGCATGCGCGGCGAATCTCCCGCCCACATCCTCACCTCACTGGAGGTCCCTTCATGTCCCTCGAACGCGGTCTGGCCGGTCTCAACCTGGAGATGCCCCTGGAGATACCGCGCACCGAGTACCTCGATCATTCGGGCTACGTCCGCTATCTCACCGGCCTTGACCCCAACGACCCCGAGGTCGCCGAGGAGGCCTGGCGTCAAACCTACCTCAAGCTCGACTACGACTTCAACTGGCTCACTTACGACGGCGTCGGTCTGAGCAGCGGTCGCTCCTCCTGGATGGGCACCGCCACTTACTCCGAGAACCAGCAGGACCTCCGCGGCCATGTCGACGGCTATGCCTCGGTCCGCGAGGTCCTGGACATGGACCCGGTTACCGAATACGCCCAGCCCGATATAGCCACCGTCGTCACCGATTTCCAGGAGAACCTGGACCGCTCCCGCCGTCAGTGCCCCTGCGCTCTCATCCCCGGCGGCATCTACAATTCCGTCTTCACCTGGTGCATCCTCGCCTTCGGCTGGGAGATGTTCATGGAGGCGGCCATGGACGACCCGGTCCGCTTCGACGAGATCATGGAAGGCTTCTTCTCCATCTCCCAGCGCAACGTCGAGGCCTGGCTCCAAACCGATATGCCCTTCTTCCTCTGCCACGACGACATCGTCTGGGCAGCCGGCCCGGTCTTCCACCCGGACTGGTACCGGAAGAACGTCATCGCCCGCTACGAGCGCCTGTGGGAGCCGATCCGCAAGCGCGGCCTGAAGGTCCTGTTCTGCAGCGACGGCAACTACACCGAGCTGGTGGATGACCTGGTCGCCGCCGGGGCCGACGGCTTCATCTTCGAGCCGCTGACCAGCCTGGAGTACATCGCCGAGCGCTACGGCAACACGCACGTGATGATCGGCAACGCTGACTGCCGCATCCTCCAGCGCGGCCCAGAGTCGGCGATTCTTGCCGAGGTCGAGCGCTGCTATCAGCTAGGCCGCCGTCATCCCGGCTACTTCTTCGCGGTGGGTAATCATATCCCCTATAATATCCCCGTAGAGAACGTGGCCTACTACATGAACCAGATCGCCGCCCACCGCCGGCGGTAGCACAGGCTACCCAGCCTGTGTCGGGTAGCAGCGCCTTCCGCGGCGCGCGCAGACGGACGACCGTCTCGCGTCTATCATGCCCGACCTCAACATCGAACCCGAGGACCTCGACCAGGAGCCTCTCCCGCCTCCTCCCTCCCCGGCCGCCTCGGAAGACGACCTCCTCGTCATCGAGTCGGACGACCTCGCCAACGTCGCTACAACTCCCCCCTCTCCTGCAACGAGAGGCGGGCAGGGAGGTGAGGCTCTCTTCCCCCCTCTACCGAAGGGAGCGGAGGCAGGAGGTGAGGCCCTGTCCGGCAAGGGTGGCACCCTCGCTTTCTCCCACGTCGCCGGCTGGAGTTTGCTCCATCTGGCCCTGGCCGGCGCCCTCGGCGGCTTCCTGGCCTGGGCCTGCAACGAGCCTTTCACCAACGACCAGGCGCAGGAGACTGAGCCGCTCGTGATCCTCCTGCACATGGCTCTCTTCGGGGCTTCGCTGGGGGGTCTGATCGGCGCGACCCTGGGGGCAGTCGAGGGTCTCTCGGCGGGGGTGATCGACAAGGCCCTGCGCGGCGCCGGCCTGGGCCTGCTCATCGGCGGCGCCGGTGGGGCCTTGGGAGGCTTGCTGGGTCAGCTTCTCTACGGCGGCCTCCACGGCGGCAAGTTGCCGCTGCTGGCCCAGATTCTCGTCCGCGCTTTCGCCTGGGCCCTGGTGGGGGTCTTCGTCGGCCTGGGCCAGGGCGCGCAGGGCGCCTCCCCGCGCAAGCTGGCCAACGGCCTGCTCGGCGGGGCTATCGGCGGCTTCGCCGGGGGCTTCCTCTTCGACCCTATCGGCAGCCTGGTGCAGTTCTTCGTCTCCGGGGAGGGCCCCCATGCCGGCTGGCTCAGCCGGATGGTGGCGATGGTGGTCATGGGCATCTGCACCGGCGCCGCCATTGCCCTGGTGCAGGAGCTGCGCAAGGAGGCCTGGCTGATCGTAGTCGGCGGCCCGCTCAGCGGCAAACAGTTCATCCTCCACCGCCCGCTCACCAGCGTCGGCAGCAGCCCCAAGTCGGACATCTGCCTCCTACGCGATCCCGGCATTCTCCCGCAGCACTTCTTCCTCCAGCAACCCGGCCCCGCGCATCTACTGGTCGCCACCCCCGACGCCCCCGTGGCCCTAAACGGCCGCCCCACCGCCCGCCACCACCTCCACAACGGCGACATGATAGGCCTCGGCCACACGGTTCTCGAGTACAGACTGAAGGCAGTGCCGCCGGGTCTGCCGGAGGACTGACGGGGCATATCAGCATTGTGGCAAAGGACGAGAACTGCATGGTGTCTCTCGAATCGCCAAAGGAGCCAACACCCTTGCCCGGAACACGATCCTGGCTCAGAGCCGAGGCTTGGCCGATCGCGCTGATTGCCTTCGGTACTGCTCTGCGCCTGCAGCAGTATCTGGCCAACCCCTCGCTGCGACTCGACGAGGCCATGCTGGCGCTTAACCTAGTGAATCGGTCCTTCTCCGGCCTCCTGCAGCCCCTGGAGCACGGGCAGGGCGCACCCCCGGTCTTCTTACTCGCAGAGCGACTCGCCGTCGTGCTGGCCGGGCCGAGTGAGTACGCGCTGCGGGCCTTGCCTCTGCTCGCTTCGCTGGCGTGTCTCCCGCTACTATACCTACTGGCCCGCCGCTGGATTGGCAGGCCGGGGGCCCTCATTGCTTTGGCGCTCTTCGTCGTCTCCTACGAACCCCTTCGCTTCTCGCGTGAGGTTAAGCAATACTCCCTTGATATACTGGTTGCCCTGGTACTGTATATCGGGCTCGATACGGTCTTGTCACGTCCGCTGCGCTGGGGTCGAGCCCTCCTCTGTGGTCTTACCGGCATCGGCGCCATCTTCACCTCGCACCCCGCCGTGTTCATACTGGGCGCCATGGCCCTCTTTCCCCTGCAGCAGTATCTGCGAAAGCGGGAGTGGCAGCGACTGCTTCCACTAGGTGCAGTCTACCTGATCTGGGGAATCGGTCTGGGCGCTTTCTACTGGCTGTTCGCCCGTAACCTCCACGGCAGCGAAGGTCTCGCCAACTACTGGGAGTACGGCTACGTTCCCTTCCCACCCCGCTCCGTGAGCGATCTGCGCTGGCCCCTTGAGTCCTTCTTCACTTTTTTCTCGAATCCGGGCGGGTTCCAGTATTCCGCCGTGGCGGCTCTTCCCTTCTTTGCCGGGTGTGTGTCGTTGCTGCACCGAGATCCCCGGCGCGCTTGGTATCTGTTGGGGCCCCTCCTCCTGGTGTTGTGCGCCTCCCTGCTGCGTGTCTATCCCTTCGGCGACCGTCTCATAGTCTTCCTGGTGCCCGCCCTGCTCTTGCTTGTGGCCGAGGGCGTGAGGTACTTCGCCCTGAAACTGGGCGAACGGGCCCCGGTGACGGTGTTCCTCATCGCCCTCTTGCTTGTTCCTGTCTACCTGCGTGTACCCACCATGATTACCGAGCCCGGGATGGTTCGGGATGTCCGTCCTCTTCTCCAGTACA
This sequence comes from Candidatus Zipacnadum vermilionense, assembly GCA_029821755.1. Lineage (GTDB taxonomy): Bacteria > Armatimonadota > Zipacnadia > Zipacnadales > Zipacnadaceae > Zipacnadum > Zipacnadum vermilionense. The sequence goes on from JALGSV010000025.1 coordinate 7,473, forward strand.
TCGCGGACCATCGCCAGCCCGGCGACCTCATCTACGTGTACCGCTACGCCTGGGCAGCCACAACCTTCTACATGCCGCGTTTCGGACTGGACGCCAAGGACATGGTCTGGGGTCAAGAGTCCTCTCATACCGACGAATTCGCGCGGGTCGCCGAGTTGAGGAAGATAGCTGGCCGCGGGAGGGTGTGGCTGGTCTTTGCGCAGGAGGTCCCTGGTTGGCAAGGAATAACGGACGAGAAGTACCTCGTCCACTATCTCGATGCGCACGCACAGAGACTGGACGACCTCAAGCGACTCAATGCGGCACTGTACCTGTACGATCTCACCAACACTCCGCCGCCCCAGCCGGACTTGCCAGAAGAAGCAGGACACTCCGCGGGTGCCACGCCGAGCCCAGGAGTTACCAGATGATCCCAGGCAGTGTGACGTGGCACGACGGGCGTTCGCGTCTCCCGGAGAGCCGCCTGCCACTACAGCGGCAACATGATCGGCCTCGGCCACACGGTGCTAGAATACCGGCTAAAAGCGATCCCGCCCGGTCCGGGGTAGCGCAGGCTTCCAAGCCTGCGTCCCGCGCCGTCCTTGGGGAATTCCGGGGACACCATACTTAATTACCCCTGTTTTCCTACGGAAGCCAGAGGACACCCATTTCCCGCCCTCAAGCCTCTGTCCTGCCCTTTTCCACGTTCCACGTTCTACCTCTTCCTCCCCCTCCACACCAGCACCCTCTCCCACCCGTCGAACGCCTCTCCTCCGTAGCCCCCGTAGACCCCTGTCTCCTCCAGCCCGGCCCTGGCCATCATCCCCCGTAGCTCCTCTATCTGGTACAGGCGGATGCTCGCCGTGTACACCACCCGGTCCGGCCGCGGCCGGCGCCATTCCGAGTTCAGCCGCCTCGTCTCCCGGTCGTAGCGCCAGCCTACCACCAGCTTCTGACCGTCCGCCGTCTTGACCTCCTGCCGCACCGGCGCGAAGAGAATCTGATGCTGGGGATTGCGCGTCTCGAGGAGAAACTGCCCGCCCGGCTTCAGCACCCGCGCCGCCTCGCGGATCACCTGCTCATTCTCCTCGTCGGTCGCGCAGTAGCCGAAGGAGTTGAACAGGTTCAGCGCCACGTCCAGGCAGCCGTCCCGGAAGGGCAGCCGCCGGGCATCGCCCCGCACCAGCGCCGCCTCCACCCTCCGCCGCCCCGCCTCCTGTCGGGCCAGGCCCAGCATCATCGCCGAGATGTCCAACCCCACCGCCCGATACCCCCGCGCGCGCAAGCGCACTACATGCCGCCCCGCCCCGCAACACGAATCCCCAATCAGCCACTCCGGCTGCAGCCCCAGCAGCCGCTCCAGTCCCGCGACCTCTTTCTCCGTCTCCCGCTCGGTCGGGAAGAACGACAGGGGGATCGAGTCGGGCGACTCGAAGAACTCGGAGAACCATTCGCAGTGAGGATTATCGGTCATGGGGAACGGAAGACCTTAGACTTCGAACTTCACCAACTACTCGCCCTCGCCCCAAACCCTTGCCACTCCCCCGTCGCCTCTCCCCACTCCACCTGCACTCCCGCCACCCACGCCAGCGGCGGCCCTGCCTTCAACACCTCCAACAACCCCTCCAGATCCTCCGGCGGCCCCTCCGCCACCACCTTCACCTGGTCCTCCCGCTTGTTCCGCACCCACCCCGTCAGCTCCCGCTTCTGCGCCTCCCGCACAGCAAAAAAGCGGAAGCCCACGCCTTGGACTCTTCCGCTTACCACCGCTGACATTCGCTTCGTTGCGCCCACGGCCCTCCCCCTGCCGCGTAGCGCAGGCTTTCCCGCCCGCGCTCTCCCGTCTCCGTTCCCACTCGCGTCTTGCGACTTCCCTACACCCACTTCTTCTCCAGCACCAACCACTCCCCCAGCTTCAATGTCCACGACAGAAAGAACAGCCCGATAATGACCACGAACGCGGCCTGCAGCGCCGGTGTATCCAGGTAGCTCTGCCACCACTGTTGCGTCTCTACGCTGCCCGTCGCGGAGATGCCGGTACCGCTGATCAATCCCGCTATGCCCCCCGCCATGCTGCTGTACAGCCCCGTCAGCGGCGCGTAGAACATCGTCAGCAGCACTAGGGTGATCACAATCATCAGCGGGCTGACGACCTTGAACTTCCGCCGCTGGTGCTCGATATAGATGGGGCACTTGGAGCAGGGAATGGTCCGTTCCGAGCGCGACTTGGGCGCCTCCGCCTCCAGCTCTGAGCGGATGAAGGCCCCCTCACTATCCCGTGCGCCCCGCGCGGGGCCGGTCACCCGCGAGGCGATCAGCCTCTCCACCAAGTCCGGATCGCAGTTGCAGCCCCGGCCGAACTTCCAGCAGGTCTTATGCGCCTTGAAGGCCGGGCACAGCTCCCGCACCGCGTCATGGCAGAAGGGCATCTCCCAGCACTTGGCAAAGATCTTTTCCTTGGGAACCTTAATCTGCTTGCGCCGCCCCCGCGCCACCTCCTCTTCCTTGACCCTCTTTCGCTGGCCCCCCTCCGACACCTGCCGGTAGATCTCGTAGATGATGCGGCAGACCACCACCAGGATCATAGCCTTGCCGGTGAAGCTGCCCCACCACGCCACCACCCTGGCCGCCTCCGGTACCTGCCCGCCCATAGCCACATTGGCCACCATCCCCGGGACCCCCAGCAGCAGCACTACCCCGATCGCCCCGGCGACGATGGACCAGTAGACCTCCTCCAGCGTGATGATAGCGACGGCCAGGGTGGCGGCGAAGCCACTGACGAACAAGACTTGCCCGAAGAAGCGCAGGGTAGTGACCGCCCCTGGCACCGCGTTCTGCAGTTGCCCTGACAGCACCGCATAGGTCAGATACGACGCATCCAGGAGAAAGACCACGGTCCCGATCTTGAAGACCATCGAGCACAGGTTGAGCAACCACCCGCTCAATTTACTTATCGGCGTCTCGTCCCGCTTCATATCGTGGTTGCCCTCTTAGCCCAACGCCTTACTCGTATCCCTCTCCACGCCAGCCTCCCTTCCGCCTCCCCCTTTCCTGCCCCGGGCGTCCGCGCCCAGAGAAGGGGCCGGGGGTGAGGCGCTGTTAGCCTGGCGTTTTTCCTGCCTCGCGGGCATCGCCCCGGAGCTTCTCCAGGATTTCCTCGAACTCCTCCGGATCATTAGTCTTGGACCTGGCCGCCTCGTAGTCCGCCTTCCCGTCGGCGACGAGATTGGCCAGCGACTGGTCCAGGCTCTGCATCCCTCGCTTGCTGCCGGTCTGGATGATGGAGCCGATCTGATGGGTCTTGCCTTCGCGGACCAGGTTGCGGATAGCGGGGATAGCCTCCATCTGCTCGAAGGCGGCCACGCGCCCCTTGCCGTCAGGGGTTTTGACCAGCACCTGGGAGAGTACGCCTATCAGGTTGACCGAGAGCTGCATGCGGATCTGTTGCTGCTGGTGGGGCGGGAAGACGTCAATGATGCGGTCCACGGTTTGGATGGCGTTGGTGGTGTGCAGGGTAGCAAAGACGAGGTGACCGGTCTCCGCCGCGGTGATGGCCTGGCCGATGGTTTCCAGGTCGCGCATCTCCCCGACCAGGATCACGTCGGGGTCCTGGCGCAGGACGAACTTGAGCGCGTCGGCGAAGGTTAGGGTATCGCGTCCCAGCTCACGCTGGTTGATGATGGCCCGCTTGCACTTGTGGACGAACTCCACCGGATCCTCCACGGTCATGATGTGAACCGGCTTGGTGGCGTTTACGTAGTCCACCATTGCCGCCAGGGTGGTGGATTTGCCGGAGCCGGTGGGCCCGGTGACCAGCACCATCCCCCGGGGGTAATCCGAGAGGCGGTAGCACAGGTTCGGCAGTCCCATCTCCTCGATGGTCTTAATCTCGTAGGGAATTACGCGGTAGATGGAGGTGACGTGTCCGCGCTGGTACATGATGTTGCAGCGAAAGCGCGCCACCCCCTTGATCTCGTGGGCATAGTCCAATTCCCAGCGCTCTTCGAACTGCTTGATCTGGTCGGCGCTGAGCACCTGGTAGGCCAGGGCCTGGCTCTGCTCCGGGGTGAAGTGATCGGCCCGCATGCGCACCAGGTCGCCGTGGAGCCGGACGACGGGCGGGGCGTCGCTCTTGACGATAAGGTCAGAGGCGCCCTGCTGGACAGTGAAGCTGAGCAGTTTGTTCAGGTCGAGTTCGGCCATAGCTATTCACACCTACCTATTAGTGGGAGACACGGACACGGGAGGCTACCGGGCGGCCTCCTCTACTTCTGCGGCCGGGACGGCCGCGGGGGCATACTCGCCGCAGCGTTTGATAAAGTCGGCAGGATAGGAGGACTTGGTCAGGGCTTCCTCGTATCCGACCTTGTCGCTGCGCACGAGATCAGCCAGATACTGGTCCAAGGCGACCATGCCCAGGTCTCTGCCGGCCTGGATCATGTTGTAGATCATGTGGGTCTTGCCTTCGCGGATCGCCGCCCGGACAGCGGGGGTACCGATCATGATCTCAAAGGCCGGTACCCGGCCCCCACCGTCTTTGAGCGGGAGCAACTGCTGACTGACCACCGACGCCAGGGAGACGGAGAGCTGCATGCGGATCTGCTGCTGCTGCTGGGGTGGAAAGACGTCCACGGTGCGGTCCACGGTCTGCATAGCGTCGGTGGTGTGCAGGGTAGCGAAGACCAGATGGCCGGTTTCGGCGGCGGTGATGGCCAAGGAGATGGTCTCCAGGTCGCGCATCTCGCCTACCAAGACCACATCGGGGGTAGCTCGGAACGTGTGGCGCAGCGCTTCGGCGAACGAGACCGTATCTTGCCCCAGTTGGCGCTGCTCCACCGTGGCCTTCTTGTCCTGGTGCACGAACTCAATGGGGTCTTCGATGGTGATAATGTGCTCGGGCCGATGTTGGTTGATATGGTCAATCATCGCCGCCAGCGTGGTGGACTTGCCTGACCCGGTGGGCCCGGTGACCAGGTTCAACCCGCGGGGCAGCAGGGCGAGGTCCTTGAGCACGGCGGGGAGTTCGAGTTCATCAATGGTCTGCACCAGAGCCGGGATCAAGCGCAGCACGCCTCCCAGGACGCCCTGCTGGTAGAAGAAGTTGACTCGCCAACGCGCCACCCCCCGCATCTCGTGGGCCAGGTCCAGGACCAGGTCGCGCTCCAGGCGCTCGCGCTGGTGTTCAGTGAGGATGGAGTAGATCAACTCCCGGACGTCGTCGACGCTAAGCGGCGGATACTGGGTGAAGCGCTGCAGGTCACCGTGAATGCGCATGATCGGCGGCTCCTCCACCCGCAGGTGCAGGTCCGACGCCTCCAAGTCCGGCATCTGTTTGAGCAGGTCTTCCAGCTTGTAGTCCATATCCCTGATACCTCCGGTCCGTGTGGCGACGGCTTTCGTAGCTTCCTGCCGCGACAGCCGCCCGCTCGATATCTTGTGGCCGCCCCCCGGGACTGGCGCGGTTCTCGGCACGAGAATCGTGCCTGTCCCTTGTAACTTCACCTCACCCCGCGCCGTCTACCTCCCACCTCTCCACCCTCTCTCCAGGAAGGGTCGCCGGCGCGCGATACTAGGTCTCGCAGCGCTGCGGGGCAGGGCCAGGGAGGTGAGGTTCCCTATTTCCCTTCCCCGGGCGGCTGCGCCGGTTGTGGCGGTTGTACTACCTGCTGCTGCGTCCGCTGCGCATGGGCCATGCGCCGTCGTCGTTCCTGCTCTGCCGCCGCCTTAGCTGCCGCTGTCTCCGCGTCCACCTTCTCCTTGTCAAACCGCTGAATGATCTGCCGCATCTGGGTGTAGTTGCCGGCGTTGAACATGGCCTCTTCTTCGCTGATAATCCCCTCGGAATACAGGCTAAGCAGCGCCTGGTTCTTCGTCTGCATCCCCCAGTGCGCGCCCTCCTCGATGGCCTCGTCGATCTCCGAGGCCCGCTCGTCCTCGATGTACTTGCGCACCGTCGGGGTGACCACCATGATCTCCAGCGCCGCCACTCGCCCCAGGGTGTCCTTGCGCGGGATCAGCGCCTGGGCAATGATCGCCTGCAGCGACCGCGACAGCCGGATGGAGATCTGCTCCCGCTCGTGTGGCTGGAACATGTTCAGGATGCGCTCCATCGTCTCCGCCGCGCTAGTGGTGTGGACGGTGGAGAAGACCAGATGGCCGGTTTCCGCCGACTGCATGGCCACGTTGAAGGTGGACACGTCGCGCATCTCCCCGATCAGAATGATGTCGGGGTTCTGCCGCATGCAGTATTTCAGCGCGTCCTCGAAGCTCTCCGTGTCGATGCTCACCTCGCGCTGGCTGACGATGCAGTTCTTGTCCCGGTGCACGTACTCGATAGGGTCCTCGATAGACACGATATGCGCTCGCCGGTTCTCGTTGATGTGGTTGAGCATCCCCGCCAGCGTCGTGGACTTTCCGCACCCGGTCGGCCCCGTCACCAGCACCAGCCCCTGCGGCCGTAGCGAGATGTCCTTGAGGACCGAGGGCATCTCCAACTCGTCCAGCGTCGGGACCTCCAGCGGGATTAACCGCATGACCAAGCAGATATGCCCGCGCTCCCGGTAGACGTTGATGCGCAGCCGGCATAGGCCCTCGATGGTCAGACCTATGTCCTTCTCTGGGTACTCCTGGAACCGCTCCCAGTCCCGCTCCCGCATCAGCGACTGCGCCAGCCGTTCCGTGTCCGTCGTGGCGACTACGGGCCAGTCCGTCTGCGGGTACACGGCGCCCTTCAGCCGCATCCACGGCGGACTACCCGGCTTCCAGAAGACGTCGGAGCTTTTCAGTTCTGAGGCCTGCCGGACCACATCTTGCCAATTCTGTAAAATGTCGAAGCTTTCCAGACAAACCGCCTCCTCGCGACCCCCGCACCACCATCAAGTACCCGGCTCTCATTGTACTTCGTGGTTTCCCCCTGGCCTCGCCCCATACCTTCTTCTAGGTCCTCGCCCCTTGCTCCCGGTCGCAACGGCGTCTCGCCGGCGTTCCCCTCCGCGGGGGGAGCCGGCCTCTCGCCCTGCCTCCCGTCTCCGTTCAGTCCCGCTTCCTGAGTTTCCCCTCTTCCTCCCCTGGCGTATGCCTATCCGTATACGCCAGGTCCAGTCCGCCCTCATGCCGGAAGGCCACCGCCGTTTTCTTCCCGACCACCGTCTCCTCTTTTTCCAGCTTGCCCAGCGGTTCGTTCAGGTTGCCCGGCTTGACCTCGTCCGACTCCGGCGCCGCCTGCTCCTCTTGGATCTCTCTGCTGCTGGAGGAATCCTCGCTGCTTGAATGGGTCCCGTAGGTCGCCCCGATGAAGGCGATTCCTCCCAAGAGCAGCCACCCCGCCAGCACCACCGCCGAGATGGTCAGCCCCCCCACCGCCTGCCCGCGCTGCGCCCCGCCCCGTTTCATTCCCACTATCCCCAGGACCAGCCCCACCAGCGCCAGCAGCGGCCCGAAGAAGACCGAAGCGATCCCCAGGATCAGCGCCGCGGTCGCCATCCCATTCGGCTGCGCTGCCGGCACCCCTGGCGTCACCGCCGGTGCCCGGACGTGCCCTGCCACCGGCGGCGTCTCCACCGGCGGCGTCTCCACCGGCGGCGCGATCACCGGCGGCGCGATCACCGGCGCTTGCCCCACCGGCGCTTGCCCCACCGGCGGCGGTACCAGCGGCGCCGCGCTCACCGCCGGGACCACGGGCGGCTCCACCACAGCCGGGGCCACCGCGGGCGCCGGCGCGACCGGCTCGCCCAGCAGTCCCTCGATGTCCTCCTTGGTCCATCCGGCCAGGGCCAGTTGCGCCCGAATCTCGTCCGACGTATACCCCTGGGCGTCCATCGACTCCACCCAGGCCCGCACTTGTTCGTGTGCGACATCCATGCTGCAGGACCTCCCGAACCCAAAGTCATCGGTCACCCGCCCGCGCCCGTAGTAGCTTCGCCCCCCACGCCCGGACTCCTGCTCAGCAACTTTCACGCTACACCGCAACTCCCCCCTCCCAACATTCTACCTTCCACTCCCCCTGACACTGCCACTGGCGACTGGCGACTGACAGTTCCCCTCAGCAGGTGCCCTCCCTCTCCCCGTCGAATTCTTCTTCCATGCGCATACTCGTCACCGGCGGGGCCGGTTTCATAGCCTCGCACATAACCGACCGTTACGTCGCCTTGGGGCACCAGGTCGCCGTTCTCGATAACCTTTCCAACGGCAAGCGGGAGAACCTCAACTCCGACGCCTGGTTCTACGAGGCCGACCTCACCGAGCCCGACTGCGTCATGACCGTGCTGGAGGACTTCCGCCCGGAGATCATCAACCACCACGCCGCGCAGACCTCCGTAGCCACCTCCGTCCAGCAGCCCCGCTTCGACGCCGACACCAACGTCGGCGGCATGGTCAACCTCTTGACCGCCGCCGTCGCCTTCGGCGTCGGTCGCGTAATCTACTCCTCCACCGGCGGAGCCATTTACGGCGAGACCGACCAGATCCCCACGCCCGAGGACCATCCCCTCCGCCCGCTCTCGCCCTACGGCTGCTCCAAGCTTTGCGGCGAGCACTACCTGTCCACCTGGCACCGCCTGCACGGCCTGGAGTACGTCATCTTCCGCTATGGCAACGTCTACGGCCCGCGCCAGGACGCCCTCGGCGAGGCGGGGGTCATCTCCATCTTCGGCGGCCTGATGCTACAGGGCAAGCAGCCCACCATCTTCGGCGCCGGCCATAAGACGCGCGACTACGTCTACGTCGGCGACGTGGCGGAGGCCAGCGTCCTTGCCCTGCAGGTCCCCGGCAACGACGTCTACAACCTCGCCACCGGCCGCCAGAGCACCGACCAGGAGGTCTTCGACGCTATCGCCGCCGCCGCCGATTACGAGGGCCCGCCGCTCTACGGCCCCGAGCGCCTGGGCGACCTGCAGCACTCTTGCCTCGACAACGCCAAGGCCCGCCAGGCCCTGGGCTGGCAGCCCCAGGTGGCCTTCCGCGAGGGCGTAGCCCAGACGGTGGAGTGGCTGCGCTCCCAGGAGTAGGCTCCGCGTCGCGCGGGTTTTCCGGCCCGCGCACCGGTCTCCAGACCGGTACCTACCGCCATAGCCAAATCGTCTCCTGTGGCACCGCTCTCCAGAGCGGTGTCCGTTGTCTCGATACCTACCGCTGTACCCTTCTTCCCTCTCCTGTGAGGAGAGGGGGTGCGGGGAGTGAGGCTCTCAATGCGCATCCACGAGAAGGAACCCTCCAACCTCAGCGACATCCTCAACCGCTACCTCCACACCAAGGGTTACTCCCGGCATGGCGCGGAGGTGTTGGCGGCTGTCCTGTGGGCGGAGACGGTCGGCCCCTGGTACGCCCGCCACACCGAGGTAATCCGCGTCGAGAACGGCGCGATCACCGTCCACTGTGACTCCGCCCCGCTGGCTCAGCAGTTAGTGGCCGACTCCGACCGCATCCTCGAGCGCCTCAACCAGCGCGTGGCCGAGCAGTTGGCCGCGAGCGCTCCGGCCGAGCCTGGTGCCGCGCCGCCGCAGGTCTTGCGCGAGATTCGCGCCACCAGCGCTTTCCAGGGACGGGGCGAACCGCAGTTCCGCTCCGCCGAGCGCCGCACCAGTCATCGCCCGCCGGCCGACGAGATCGAGTCCCTCCCCCTTACCGAGGAGGAAGAGGCCCGCGCCCAAGAGTTAGCCGCCCAGGTCGTTGACGACCAGGTCCGTCGCCGCTTCCTCGCGGCCCTGCGCGCCAGTCTCCGCTTGCGCCAGTGGCAGGTCTCCCAAGGCTGGCAGCCTTGTTCCACTTGCGACCGCCTCCTCCCCCCCGAGGATCCCCTCTGCCTCTTCTGCAAACCTCCCCCCGCCCCGTTGCAGGTCCGCTCGTAACGGTGCGATCTCTCACGCCCCTCTGCCCGTATCCGGCCGCTCTGTCTGCTAGGCGAGGGGAGAGGAGTCGGGGCGTTGGCGTCAGCTTGGCGCTAACCTGGCCCGGCAACCACACTCGGAAGCCGTGCAGTGGGCCTCCGTACCTCCCCCACCAGGTTTGTCCTTGCTCAGCTCCCCTTCCCCTCCGCGCCAGCGCCCGGGGAGGATTGCCCAAAACTTTTTTCTCCCCACTTGTCACACCTTCGCCCCCGCCTTCTTCCTCTCTTCCTTCTGCCGACACTCCTCCAAACGGTGCAGTACCGTCGCCTTTGTGGAAAACTATGTGGGTAAGTCCGTGGATAAGGTAGTGGAAACCGTGGAAAACCGCTAGGCACGGTCGTTTTGCTGACATAGTACATACAACATTTCATCACATATGTGATGTTTTCTTTTCCTCGCTCCACCAAAAATTCTTTTCCTCCCTCTTTACACGAATCCGCTTGGGTGCTATAGTCCTCTACACACGGAGGGAGAGAGATTTCCACATATGTGGAAAGCTCTTGTGGAAAACTTGCTAGTTCACCATTGCAGCCCGCCTGATCGCCCACAGTACCTGTCGTAGCCGCTTACGCAGCCCCTGCCTCTCCCCTTCCCCATTGTGTGTGCGTCCGCCCTATTTCATCGTCCCGGGGCGCACTGTCGGTGTTTGTCAGTCTCAGGCGGAGCTGGATAGCGATCCCCATCCTGTCCAGCTCCCTCCCCGGGACTCGCCCGCCAGGTCCCACCCGTTTATCTTCATCCAGGGAGGTTAAGGAGCATGGTCTCCGACACCAAGTCGTCCCTGCAAGAACTGTGGGAAAGCGCTCTGCCCCTCCTGGCTGAGCGTTTGGGGCAGGCCACTTGTGATTCCTTCCTCCGCCCGGCTCAGGTTCAGGAACTGCTCGGCGATACCCTCACCCTCAACCTCCCCAACGAGTTCGCGCGCAACTGGCTGCTGGAGAAGTATCCCGGCGCCATTGACGCTTGCCTATCGGAAATCCTCCACCAGCCGCTGGAGGTCATCTTCGGCGTGCTCGAGGCCACCCCGCGCGAGGCCCCGGCCCCCGTACCGGATGCCGACTCACCGGATCGTCTTGCGCCCTACCCGCTGCCCGACGATGCTCCCGCTGTCGCCCGCCGCCCCGGCATGCTCAACCCCAAATACACCTTCGGCAACTTTGTCGTCGCCGACTGCAATCGCTTCGCCCATGCCGCCGCGCTCCAGGTAGCCCGTGGCCCCGGCCGCAACTACAACCCGCTTTTCATCCACAGCAAAGTCGGCCTGGGCAAGACCCACCTGATGCAAGCTCTTGGTCACATGGTCCTCGCCGAGCAGCCTCGTGCGCGGGTCATCTACCTCTCTGCCGAGGACTTCGTCAACGACTTCCTGGCCGCGCTGCGCGACGGTACCATGCCTGGCTTCCGCGAGACCTTCCGCTCGGCCGATGTCATCCTGGTGGACGACATCCAGTTCATGGCCTCCGCCGCCCGCGATGCCTCCGAGGAAGAGTTCTTCCACACCTTCAACGCCCTCTATCAGACCAACAAGCAGGTGGTTATCGCCTCCGACTGCCCCCCACGCCAGCTCCAGATCATGAACGATCGCCTGCGCAGCCGCCTGGAGATGGGTATCGTCGCCGATCTGCGCTGTCCGGACGTCGACACTCGCGTCGCCATTCTCGCCAAGAAAGCCCAGTCCGAGGGGGTTGATCTCCCTCTCGACATCCTGGAGTTCGTCGCGCAGAAGATCGTCTCCAACATCCGTGTGCTCGAGGGCGCCTTGCTCAAGACCTGCGCCCATCTTTCCCTGGACCCCACGCCGCTCACCATATCCAAGGTTGAAGAGATCATCGCGGACTATTCCACCGCCTCCGCCGAGCGTCGCATCACGGTCCAGGAAATCGCCCAGTTCGTCTCCGAGCAGATGAAATGCGATCTCGACGACATTCTCAGCGCCAAGCGCAGCCAGGAGATCGTCTACCCGCGCCAGGTCGCCATCTATCTCTGCCGTGAGCTAACGGATGTCTCTCTCGCTAAGATCGGCGACTACTTCGGCGGCCGCGACCATAGTACGGTCCTGCACGGCTACAATAAGATCAGCGAGATGCTCACCACTGACGAGCAGACTCTCTGGCTGATCAACGACCTCAAGACCGCCCTACAAGGCGACTGACCTCCGCGTAGGCCGGGCTTCCAGCCCGGCTCGGGATCGCCGCACGCTCTCTGCGCCACCACTCGTCACAAGCGCGTTTCCCCTTCCCTTCCCCCTCTCCCGTGAGGTAGAGGGGGCCAGAGGGTGAGGCTTGCCTGTTCACAGTGACCTTGAAAACCCGTGCCCGTTCGGTTGACAACTCCACCCTTACTGTGGATAATCTTGCTGCCTGTGGAAGGTGTGGACACGTGCAGCCTACCTTACCCAAAGTTGTACACACTTACATCGCGCATCTTGACTAACCAATTTGCGCTTTTCCCCAGTTTCCGCGACACTACCACTACTACTACTAGATTTCTTTATTATACTCCGCATATTCGGAACGCCTGCCGCACAGCCCGCATGGGCGGGGAGGGGAAGTCGCAAGGTTCTCTAACAGAGAGTCCAACTCTCTGAACGGGAGTCTGTCCAGCGGGGGGGCGGCCTTCTTAGGCTAGCCCTCCTTCCGGTGACTATTCGTTCACCGGGCGTCTTCATCTATCATTACATCTTCTCGTTTCTGCTGTCCCAGTTGGCATTCCCACTGCTGTATCCAGGAGGGCTCTGACCCATGCTGAAAGCTTCATGTCCCCAGGGAGTGTTGCACGAGATTCTCCAGACAATATCCCGTGGCGTTTCCGGCCGCAGCACCCAGCCGGTACAGAACAACATCTTCCTTTCCAGTGCCGACGGTAACCTGCGCCTGGTGGCCACTGATCTGGAGTATCTTAGCCTCGACACCCAAGTACCCGCGATGGTCACCGAAGAAGGCGCCGTCACTATCCCTGGCCGCGTCTTCAATGAGATCGTCGCCAGCCTCGCTGAGGAAGAGGTTTCCCTGGAGTCCGAGTCTCCCGGTGAGCTTACTATCCGCTGCGCCAAGTCCAACTACCACGTTCGCGGCCTGCCCTCCGATGATTTCCAGTTCCTCCCCGCCATCGAGCCGGAGGTCGAGTTCACCCTCCCCGAAGGCGACCTACGCAAGATTCTCTCCCAAACCATCTTCGCTTGCTCGCAGGACGAGACCCGACCCATCCTTACCGGCGCCCTTTTCTGCGCCAAGCCCGACAACCTCATCGTTGTTGCCACCGACACCTATCGCCTGGCTCTGCGCACCCTTTCCCTTCCTCTGGATGTAGCCGAGGAGAAGAAGGTCATCGTCTCCGCCCGCGTCCTGGGTGAGCTAATGCGCATCTTGGAAGAGGACTCCTCGGACCCGGTCTCCGTACGCCTTTCCCGGCGGCTCGTGGAGTTTGAGGTTCGCAATCTCAAGATCGCTTCCCGCCTAATCGAGGGTGAATTCCCCAACTACGAGAAGGTCATCCCTCAGGACCCGGACAAGAAGCTGGTTCTGCAGATTGCGCCGCTGGAACGCGTGCTGCGTCGAGCTTTCATTGTCGCCCGCCTCGACAGCAACCGCGTAGTCCTGCGCGGGGAGGAAAGTCTCCTGCGCCTCTCCGCTCAGGCGCCGGACCTAGGCAGCGTAGAGGAAGAGATAGAAATGGAGCTAACCGGCGATCCCATTGAGATCGCCTTCAATGCCCGCTATCTCCTGGACATGCTGGAGGTTGCCGGCGGCGAGCAGGTCGCCCTCCACCTAGCCGGTTCCCTCAACCCCGGTACCCTCCGCCCCCTCGGCCGCGACGACTACACCTACGTCGTCATGCCGATGCAAATAATCGCCTAGGGGCGGCTTCCGCGACGCAGTCGCGACAGCCGCCCGTTCGCTGAACCTCAGGCGGCCTCCAACGGCACCGCGCTCGGGAGACGTGTCCCCGAGGTCAACGAGGTGGATGACCGCCTACACGTCGCCCGTTGTGTGAGTACCGCTGCCGTCACCGCTCCCCACGCCATCGCGCACAGTCGCCGAGTGCTTGACTTCCAGGGAACCTTTATGTGCCATTATATGGAAGATTTGTACAAGAATACGTGGAGAGGTGGATCGCTATGCCCGAAAGCATTTCCCCGTCCGCAGACACATCGTCCGCTATGTTGATTTGCCTCCGCCGTATAATAGAGGCGCTGCTTCGCTTGGCGGCCACGGAGCAGATAGATGAGGCTCGCAAGAAGCTTACCGATCTGCAACGGGCCATACTGGACGCCTGCAGCAGTCCGGCCACCGGAACCGAAATCGCGAAGGCCATAGACAAGAAGCAAGGCGACATCATCAAGACAGTCTATGGACTGGCGGAGCGAGGCCTGTTGCTGGAGATTGCCGATGACGGTCAGAAGCGGTACTTGCGCGCTTTTTGACCCGCTGTCGACACCAGCCGGCCCGACCGGGATCTAGGCCGATGTATCCAGCGGCAGACCGGCGCCGATGGATCGCGAGGAGAGTGTTCCCATGGCACAAGAGGAACTATTGCAGGAGATCAGTGCGAAGCTCACAGAACTGATCGGGCTTACCGCGCTCCAACCGGAGGGAGCGTCGCAGCCAGGTGCCGCCCTCAAACTCGCGAGACTCGGCGTGCCGTGGGAAGATATAGCCGCCATCCTTGGGCAGGATTTCGACGATGTAGTTAAGCCAGTGCTGCAACCCCTGCTCAGCACACAAAAGCGCTTCGACATGTACTGCGCCTGCGATGGATCGAAGACACAGAAGGAGATCGCCGGTGTACTCGACGTGAACCAGGGAGGACTGTCGCGGTTCTGCGCAGAGTGTCTCGAAGCTCGGGTCATGATCCAAGACGAAGAGACAGGAAAGGCGCGGGCGATTGTGGACCCCAGGCGCCTCGGCCTCAGGCCGCTCAAGGAGGCGTAGCTGAGTTGGACCCGATCCCGGCTGGACTCATCGAGGAGTACACCAACACACGCGGATGCACCAAGCAGACGTTCTACAACCAAGTGGGCGCGGTGCGGAAGGAACTCGGCAACTCGCCGAGCAAGCGTGAGGCCGCAGGAATCGTAGCAAGCAGGGCCAATATCGACTTCCACAAGTACTTCAGCGACCGAGACGAGATCAACCAGATTGTGATGTTCCTAGCTCAAGTCAGGGTGGGTACGGCAGCCAAGGCACCAGCCCCGATGCAGACTGCCCCCGCTCCAGCGGCGCCCAAGCTCACAGTACTGAAGCTCAAGGACAGGGACTTGCAGGACCCGATACTGCCCTCGGAAGTCCTGAGCGAGGCCAAGAAGATGGCAGAGGTGTATGTTGTCCTCTACGTGTTTGAGAACTCAGTGCGTCAGTTCATCAGAAGGGTGCTGAGCAGCGCGGTTGGAGCCAACTGGTGGGCAACGGCCGTGCCGAGGGAGGTTCGCACGAAGGCGCAAGACAGACGCAACAAGGATGACGCGAACTCCTGGTACAGCAGCCGCGGCGGGGACGAGATCTGCTACATTGACATTAAGGATCTCAAGCGCATCCTGATCAAGAACGCCTCCAGCTTCTCCCCATACCTTGACCTCCTGCCGGAGAAGGCCCAGTGGCTATACAGCCGCATCGCCGAGATTGAGCTGCTCCGGAACACCGTAGCCCACAACAACCCCCTCGAGACCGACGACATCCGCATTGTCGAAATGTACTTCCAGCACTGGGAACAGCAGTTGCTAGCCTGGGTTCCCCAACTCTCGCCTGCAACTCCCTAGTACTGTCTTACCTCCCCCGCCCCCCCTCCCCGTCTCAAGCGGAAGTCCTCCCTCTCCTTTACATCCTCCCCGAACCCAAGCTATAATGCCCGCGCTTTACTACTAGACACACCCGCCCACCGTCCCGAAAGCCCTCTGGATGCGCAAAGTCTTCGTACTAGGCATAGATGCCCTCTCACCCGTTCTAGTCGAGCGCTGGGCCCAGGCCGGTCATCTCCCTCACTTCCGCCGCGTGCTGGAGGAGGGCCAGTTCGGCCCGCTCCGCTCTACCGGCGAGTTCTCCAGTCCCCAGGCCTGGCCCGCCTTCCTGACCGGCTGCAACCCCGGCCAGCACGGCATCTTCAGCTTCGTCCAGCACGTCCCGTACACGTACGGCGTGGAGAACGTCACCTCCCGCAATATCCGCGTCCCCACCATTCTGCAGCTGCTCAGCGAGGCCCAGGCCCGTGTTGCCTGCCTCAACGTCCCCTGCACCTTCCCCATGGCACCGCTCAACGGCGTGGGCATCTCCGACTGGCTCTGCCCCTCGCTGGCCTCCCCTGGCGCCACCTGGCCCCCGGAGCTGGCCGCCGACCTGCAGCGTCGCTACCGCGAGTATCCCTTCCACGTCGACCTCAAGCGCTACGCCCGCGCCGGCCATTACGGCCGCGCCATCCGCAATTGCCTGGAGGGCATCCGTGTCAAGGCCGAGGTCGGCCGCGAGCTATACGCCCAGGGCCCCTGGGACCTGTTCATCCTGGCCTTCGTCGAGACCGATGCCGCCCAACACTACTTCTGGCATTTCTCTGATCCCGCCCACCCGCTCTACGCCTCCGCCGACCGCACCCGCTGGGGTGAGCCCATCCTGGAGGTCTACAAAGCCCTCGACGCCGTTCTGGGCGAGTACCTAGAGATCCTCGACGATGACACCATCCTAATCATTATGTCCGACCACGGGGGGGCCATCTACAACCGCGGCCAGGTCTACATGCCCGGCCTGCTGCGCCATCTCGGCTTGCTGACCAAGAAGCGTGGCGGCGCCGGCGCCCTGCGCCCCCTGCGCGCCCGGGCCGTCGGCCTCGCCGAGTCCCTGCATGGCTTCCTCCCCAAGCGCCTCAAGATGCGCCTCTACAACCACAAGCTCACCGGCCGCCTCATCGAGCGCTTCTTCGCCCGCTCCTTCACCGCCGACAACGACTGGGCCAACACCCGCGCCTACTGCTACTATTGGGAGACCGCCCCCTGGGTCAACCTCGCCGGCCGCGAGCCCCAGGGCGTCGTCCAACCCGGCGACGAGTACGAGGAAGTCCGCCAGACCATCATCGACGCCCTGCAGTCTGCCACCGACGAGACCACCGGCGAGCCCGCCATTGAGCGCGTCTTCCGCCGCGAGGAGGTCTATTCCGGCCCCTGCCTGGAGTACATGCCCGACCTGGGCATCTGGTGGAACCGCAAGATTCCCCTCTACGGCCCGTTGCGGGTCGAGAGCGTCCCCGGCGTCATCACCGAGCAGGCCATGGACGTGCGCGCCCTGCACGGCGGCCACGACCCGCTGGGCACCGTCGCCACCTGGGGCAATGAGAACCTGCCCGCCGGCTCCCTGCGCGACGCGAAGATCGAGGACCTCGCCCCCACCATCCTCGCCCTGTTGGATCAGCCGATTCCTGCCCATCTCGACGGCCGCTCCCTGGCCGCTCATCCCTCCGCCTCCCTCGCCTCCCCGGAGCCCTCCGTGCCGGTCCCCACCTCCGCCGAGACCCCTTACACCGAGCAGGAGGAAGAGATAGTAACCGAGCGCCTGAGAAACCTCGGCTACATGTAACCCCGGGGGAACGCCCGGAGACCCCGGACACCCAACCATCGGTCCCCTCCGCCATGTTCCATACCGCCACCGAATCCGACCTGCGCGCCGGCCTCCTGACCGACGTCTACTTCCGCCGCACCGTAGAGATCCTCCGCGCCCACGGCGCCGACCGCCCCGTGGTGATGGAGATCACCGCCGGCGACCTCCCGAAGGACTGGTCCTGGGCCTGTCTCTGTGGTATAGAGGAACTCGCCGCCGTCTGCCACGGCGTTCCGGTGGACGTGGACGCCATGCCCGAGGGCTCCCTCTTCTTCCCCGGGGAGCCCGTGGCCCGTTTCTCCGGGAAGTACACCGACTTCGCCGAGCTGGAGACCGCCTTCTTGGGCCTGCTCTGCCAGGCCTCCGGCATCATGACCCGCGCTTCTCGCTGCCGGGCCGCCGCGGGCGACCGCCTCCTCCTGTCCTTCGGGGCTCGGCGCATGCACCCCACTCTCGCCCCCGTGATCGACCGCGCCGCCTACCTGGGCGGCTGCGAGGGCTTCTCGGTGATCAAGAGCGAGGAACTCCTGGGCGCCTCCGCCTCCGGCACCATGCCCCACGCCCTGGTCCTGCTCGCCGGGAGCCTGGTCCAGGCGATGCGCTGGTTCGACGAGACTGAGCCGGAGGGCGTCCCCCGCGTCGCCCTCATCGACACCCTCAGCGACGAGAAGTTCGAGGCTCTGGCCGCCGCCGAGGCCCTCGGTGACCGCCTCTGGGGCGTGCGCCTGGACACTCCCCGCTCGCGCCGCGGCGACATGCTGCAGATACTGAAAGAAGTGCGCTGGGAGTTGGACCTGCGGGGATACCGGCAGATTCGCCTGCTGGTCAGCGGCGGTCTGGATGAGCACGACCTCCCGCGTCTGAACCCTCTCGCCGCCGGCTACGGCCTCGGCACCTCCCTCGCCAACGCCCCCACCGTCAATCTGGGGATGGACATCGTGGAAATAGAGGGCCAACCCATGACCAAGCGTGGCAAGCGCTCCGGCGCCAAACAAGTCCTCGCCTGCGACCAGTGCCAGGCCCGCGAGACCGTCCCCCTCGGGTCCCTCCGGATAGCGCACGCTTCCCAGCCTGCGCCTCTCCCCGACCCCGCTCCCTGCCCCTGCGGCGGCGCGCGTACGCCCCTCCTCCGCCCCCTGATCCGCCAGGGCGAGCCCGTCCCCACCCCTTCGACCCTCGCCATCCGCGAGCGCTGCCAGGACCAGCTCACCCGCTACCTCCAAGCCCACCCCGAAATCGCCTGGTGGTAGGCCCCCTCCCCAGCAGGGATAGCGCCCTGGACCGCGGAACGCTACTTCACCGGGCCTCCGCTACGAGGCCGCGTATCGAATTCAAGGAGGTATTCCATGCGTTTTCTTCTCGTCGCTATATCGCTGCTTGCCGCCGGAGCTCTTCTGGCGGCGCCCCTGGCCCTGCCCCCGCCACCGACTGCCCAGGTGGTCGGCACGCCGGGAACCCGAACGGTCTGCTATTGGGTCTTCGCCGAGTCGGCGGAGCAAGCGCCCACCGCCGGGGCCTGGTACCTCAAGGGAATCCCGGGCAAGGTGACGGCGCTCTCAGCCCCCTGCGTGGTGGACAATGCGCCGGACGTGCTGAGCGCCGATAACAAGATCGTCCTGACCCTCCAGCCGGTGGAGGGCGCGGTGCGCTACCACCTGTTCAAGACGGAAGTGCTACCCGCGCCCGCGCTCAAAGTGGAGGCCCAGGCCCCAGGCGAGGACACCTTGTACTACTGGGTGCAGGGACGCAACGGCTGGCGAAACTCGGCGCTGGCGGGTCCCTTCCCGGTGCAGTGTGACCTCGCTACCTTCGTCAACACCCTCACCGTCATCGACGCGGCCCCCGACCAGACCGACCATGGCTTCTGGGTGACCAAGACCCCCGAGCCGCCTTTGGGCCGCAAGCCCCAAGTTATCGGGATGCGGCGGAGCTATTCCCCGGTGCAGCACACGGCCGAGTGGGTGGCCCAAAACCGCCAGTTCGCGGCCTGGGGGCCGGGGCCCGAGCCCGCCACCGCGCCGCAGGAGCGCCCGGTCGGCACGGGCAAGTTCTGGCTGGGCTCCACCACCGAGGTGACCTTCACCGACACCGGCCAGGAGCTCAAGGAGCAGCAGGCGCCCTCGGTGGACGAGACCGCCCCGGAGGCCTTCGAGAGTCCCTTCCAGATGCAGTCCAGCCGCATCGTGCACAACAACTTCTACAAGCGCGTGGACTTCAACGGCCACTCCAGCATGGGCCCCAACTTCTACGGGGGCTTCTACCCTCAGGAGATCGAGTTGTTCGTCAACCGGGGCGGCGTCAACTACTACCAGAACCAGCCGGGCGCCTACCCCGGCTACAAGAGCAGCTTTGGACTGTCCAACACCAGCCTGACCTCGTACACCGAGTCGCAGATCAACGCCCACCACACGGTGGTGCGTAACTTCGGGACCGGCGACACCATTGCCCTGGGCGCCACCCTGGAGCTGCACGGCGGCAACCGGGACAGTGGGGACGAGGGCGCGGAGATCATGCGCGCCACCGTGGACCGCCGGGCGGATGAGTCCAGGAGCACGCTGGCCGCCGACGCCCCCCGCGGCGCCGCCCATCTGGCCTTGACCAGCGGGGTGCAGGGCGGCACCGGCCGGACCATCGTGAATCTCTCCCAAGCCCAGAGCGAGGGGCGCATCGATCGCGTGGAGAACTGCGACATCTACGGGGACGGCACCAACTGGACTCCCGCCATGCTGGGATGGTTCATCAGCTTCGACGTGGACAACTCCGGGCCGATCCGCTATTGGTACCAAATAGTAGAGGTGGTGAACCCCACCCATCTGAAGATGCGCCTGTGGACCAACTGGCGCTTTGACTGCAACCTGGGCTACAGCCGGTTCATCTACAACCCGGCCAAGGGGCAGACGCTGCCCACGGTCGCGGCCAAGGGCTTGACCGTAGGCGCCATCGAGAAGGACCCCTACTCGCTTGACCCTCTCTACACCAACCGGCTGGCCATCGGCGTCCTCCCCAGCGACCGCGAGCCGGCGGCGCGCGAGGGCCAGTACCAGCTAGCGCCGGGCACTTGCCTGGCCGATCCCTGGAACGAGAACGGCCTGCATGTCGAGCCGCTGACCGAGGCGTGGAAACAAGGCGATACCGTGATAGTCGCCGCGGGTCATTCCCAGCCGATTACCTATTGGTGGGGATTGTTGACGGGCACACTGGCCCCGCAAGATCGGGTGGAGGGCATCACCATGATGAACTTCACCAACCGCACGGCCAACGGCAACGCCTTTAGCTGCAACAACTACCAGATAGGCGTGCATGTGGAGCTGCCCCCCGAACGGGCCGGCAACGGCATCCTGGTCAGCGGAGAACCGGTAGACGCGGCCTTCCTCGCCGCCCCCGACGTGCCGCTGCTCCGCTGCTACAACAGCGAGGTTCCCTACCTGCAGGGGTCGGAACAGGCCACCGCCCTGCAGGTCGTGGCGCCCACCGGAGAGCGCCCTCTGTCCGTGACCAAGAACAGCGTAACCCTCGGCGGGACCCTGGTCGGCAACGCGCAGACCCGCGGCAAGGCTGAGTACACCGGCGACGGTGCCACCAAGCGCTACCTCCTCCGGTTCCCCCGGATCCGCGCCGCCGAACCCATCGTCACCCTCGCCACCAACCAGTTCGCGCGCTGCCGGCTGGTCGAGGTCAACACGAGGGGCTTCACCGTGGAGTTCGAGAGCGCCCCCCAGACCGGTGACCAGGTGCTGATCTGGTGGATGGCGCAGGACTAGGGTTCTGTTCAAGCAGGCGCTTTCCGCGTGGCGCGGGCTTTCTAGCCCGCGCTCCGGGTAGCACAGGCTTCCAAGCCTGTGGCCCCTCCGGTACGACGGGCGTTAGGCGAATCGTCGATTCGCAGCCCGTCGTACCGGCTAGCGCAGCCTTTCCCGCCTGCGTCCGCTCCCGGTGGCACCGGCGTCTCGCCGGTGCTCGGTAGGGGCGGCAACTCGGTTGCTGCTCGGAGGTGGCTGATGCGGTGGACCCCTCCGGGCACAACGGGCGCCCTCGCCCGTCGCTCCCTTCCCCCTCTCCCCAGCCGTAGGCGCGGGAGAGGGGGGCAGGGGGTGAGGTTCTCTCCCTCCCCCTACCCACTGCTCTTGATCAACAACCACGAGTTCTCCCCCGCCTTCTGGAACCTCACCAGCGCATACCCTCCCTGCAGCCTCTCCCCGTGCAACACCAGCTTCATCGCCCCCTCAGCCAACTGCTCCTCCCCCGACTTCTCCCCCACCGCCTCCCACGTCCCCCGATCCCAGAGCTTGACCGACCCCGCGCCATACTCGCCTGCCGGGATACCCCCCTCAAAGCTCGCGTACTCCAGCGGATGGTCCTCCACCATCTGCGCCAGCCGCTTGATCCCCGCCTCTTCCGGCGGCCCTTTCGGCACCGCCCACGACTTGAGCGCTCCGCCCATCTCCAGCCGGAAGTCCCAGTGCAGCCGCGAGGCATGGTGCTCCTGCACCACGAAGATAGGGAGACCCTCTCGCTTGCCCGGCGCAGCTCCCGCCGAGCCCGCCGCCTCCCCGGCGCTGCTCCCTCCCGGTGGCACCGGCGTCTCGCCGCTGCTCGGCGGCGTCTGCTCCGCCCGGTCAGCCCCTTCTGGCTCCTTCGTCTCCCCGAAATGCCTCTTCCTCCGATACTCTTCCCGCGCCATATTCGCCCTCCGATTCATCCCTCTGCTCCCCCCTCCCCTCGCCCCCGCGCCTCTTTCCCTACAAGTTCGCTCTCGCTGAGTCTTCTCCTGCCGCCCGGCCCCCCTCTTCCCCGGTGTTGCCCTGTTCTCCGACTACACCACCGCCCCTGGCCGTCTCCTTAGCGATGAGCGACTCTAGCGCGGAGGTCCTCCGCGCTATGCTTCCTAGCCCAAGCCGACCTAAACCCCTGATTATTAGCGCTGTGCAGCCGGTCATACTGCGCTGCACCCCCTCCCATCCGCGCTCTGCCTTCGCGCTTGCCCATCCCTTGCACCCTCGGGTTGAGGGATCATCTCGTCGCCACCCCCTTTCCCGAGCGTAGCGAGGGAGAGGGGGTGGGGGGGGGTGAGGCTCCCCGCGGGGCGGCTATCCCCAGCGCTTCCCTTCATCTCCTCGCTGGGACGCGCCGCTCCTACGTTGCTTCTCCCGGTCCGTCTGCCTTTACGTATCGGTTTGCGCGCTTTTTCCACATAAACCTACCATAACTAACACAGTTTTCCACAATCCCCACGCCACAGGCCCCACTTATCCCCGACTCCTCGCTAGAGCTGACATCTTTCTGTCAGCCGTCGGGGAAGAAGGATCCGCGTGGGCCGAGAACGCACACTTAGCGGGAGCGGGACGTGAAGATGGCCCCAGGGGGTGAGGCCGGACCTTGTCTCAATCCCTCCGCCCTGCTACACTCCCTCTACCACAACCCTCGTGGGAGCCCCTATGCGCTTGACCGGCAGTGACAACTTCGACCTGGTGGTAATCGGCGGCGGCCACGCCGGCTGCGAGGCCGCCCTTGCCGCCGCCCGCCTGGGCCTGCGCACCCTCCTGATCTCCCTGAACCTCGATTCTCTGGCCCTCATGCCCTGCAACTGTAGCATCGGCGGCCCTGGCAAGGCTCACCTTGTGTCCGAGACCGACGCCCTCGGCGGTGAGATAGGACGTACGATTGATAGTACTTTTACTCATATCCGGGTGCTTAACGCTGGCAAGGGTCCGGCTGTCCAGGCCCTCCGCGCCCAGGCGGACAAGGCCCTCTACCGTCTGACCATGAAGCGCGCCCTGGAGCGCCAGCCTGGTCTGACCCTCTGGCAGGAGATGGTGGTGGGCCTCGAGGCCCCGGCGGGCCGTGTGACCGGCGTCACCACCGCCGGCGGCCTTTCCATCCCCTGCCGCGCCGTGGTCGTCACCACCGGCACTTTCCTCAACGGCCTCATCCACTGTGGTGAGGTCTCCTACCCGGCCGGGCGCGCCGGCGAGTTCCCCGCGGTAGGTCTAACCACCAGTTTGTCGGCTCTGGGCCTGCAGTTCCATCGCTTTAAGACCGGCACGGTTCCCCGGGCGCTCAAGTCCTCACTGGACCTGCGCCGCTGCCGTGTCCAGCCCAGCGACCAGCGACCGCTGCGCTTCCACCACACCCCCGTCCCCCGGCCCGAGCGGCCTCTGCTGTGCTGCTGGCAGACCTGGACCACCCCCGCGACTCACGCTCTGCTGCGTGAGAACCTGCACCATTCCGCGCTTATCGCCGGCCGCATCAGCGGCACCGGCCCCCGCTACTGCCCCTCCATCGAGGCCAAGCTGGTGCGCTTCCCCGACCGCGAGCGCCACACCGTGTTCCTCGAGCAGGAGGGCTGGGACACCGACGAGATCTACGTCCAGGGACTCTCTAATTCCCTCCCCGCCTCCGTGCAGCTCGACATGCTTCGCTCGATCCCCGGAATGGAGAACGCCGTCATGATCCGTCCCGGCTACGCCATCGAGTACGACTGCCTGGACGCCCGCCAGCTCGACCGCTCCCTGGCTTATCCCCCGGTCGCCGGGCTCTACCTGGCTGGGCAGATTAACGGCACCTCTGGTTACGAGGAAGCGGCAGCCCAGGGTCTGCTTGCGGGTATCAATTCCGCGCTCTTCCTCCGCGGTCAGGACCCGCTGCTTCTCTCCCGTGCCGAGTCCTACCTGGGCGTGATGATTGATGACTTGGTGAGCAAGGGCACCGATGAGCCCTACCGCATACTGACGGCCCGCGCCGAAAACCGCTTGTTCTTGGGCCAAAACAGCGCTCTCCGGCGTCTGGCGCCGCTGGGGATGAAGTTGGGCCTCTTGCCGCCTGAAGTGGGGGAGAGGGTAGCTACCGAGGAACAGCTCATCGGGCGAGAGATTGCCCGCCTGCGCCACCTCCCCGTCTCTTCCGGGGTCCCTTCTCCGGTAGCACCGGCGTCTCCCCGGTGCGTGCCGCCCGGCCCTCCGTCTCCCGCGCTCACTAGTGCGGCTGACCTCCTCCGCCAGGAGGGCATGTCCTACTCTCGCGTAGCGGCCGCCTATCCCCCACCTCACCCCCTGTCGCTCCGCCTGCAGGCGGAGGTCGAGGCTCGTCTGCGCTACGAGCCCTACTGGCAGCAGGAATCCGAACGCCTCCAGCGCTCCCGCCGCCGGGCGGCCTTGCAGATCCCGCCCGACTTCGCCTACGCGGAGGTCCCCGTGCGCCACGAGGCCCGCGACCGCCTGTCCGCCGCGCACCCGACCACCCTCGAGCAAGCCGCCTCCCTCCCCGGCGTAACCCCCGCCGACGTATCGGTCCTCGAGGCTTGGCTCCACCGCGCGGCGCGTTCGCGCTGACCCGTCCCCCGCAGAATGTTTCACGTGAAACATCATCCCCGCCGGGCAGGAGTCCGACCTCCGCCGGCGAATGTTTCACGTGAAACATTCGCCGACTGCCGGCCGGAGCTGGTCGCGATCATGCAAACCAGGCACCTGACCCTCCTGTTTCTGGGGATAGCCTTGATCGCGCGCCTGGCGGTCCCCCCTATCCGCGAGGGCGCGCGCAACCTCCGTCGCTCGTGTCTGGGCGTGTCTGACTGGAGCATCATCACGCCGCAGGTGGAGCGCACCCTCGCCCGCCTCCCCGCCGGCGATCCCGATCTGTGGCTGGGCTATGCCGAATTTGCCTCTGCTCAGGCGCGGTACGGTCGCGACTCCGACAGTGTACCTCCCCCCACTCCAGCGCGGATCGAGGCGGCTTTCGCTCGCGCTGCCGCCCTCTCGCCCACCGATCCCGCGCCCCGCCTGCGCTGTGCCCTCTATCATCTGGCGGGGGTCCCACGGCTCGGCGAGGCGGCAGACGTGCTGATCCCTCGCGATATTCCGGCCCACCGCGCCGCGGCCCTCGCCATGCTCGTCGAGGGCCGTGCGCTCGACCCGGAGAATGCGGCCACCGACTATCTGGAGGCGGCCTTGCGGATTTCAGATGACCCCAACCCCGACGCCAGCCTGCCCTTGCTGCGCCAGGCCCTACGCAAGGAGAGGTGGAGCTTCTACGAGGACCGCACCGCGCGCGCGTCCCTGCACTTCCTGCAGGCCGCGGGCCACCCGCTGCAGTACCGGGCCTATTCGGCCCGGTACCTGACGGAACTCGATGGGCGGAGATCGTTCGGCTTCCTGCGCGATCTGGCCCGCGCGCTGACCCAGGCGGGAGACCAGAGTGCCTCCCGTCGAGGCCCCGCCAGCGCCATTGAGCGCTACACCATGGTCCTGCACGCCGGAACGCTGATGCGGTCCAACGCTCACAGTATCATTGGGGGGCTCGTGGGCACGGTCTTGAACAGCGCGCCGCTCGCGGGCTTTCTGTCGGCGGCGGAGAAGGCCGCCCTTGACGAGGCCACCAGCGACGACGCCGAGCGCTGGCGGCGTCGGGCGGAGCTCGCCGGGAACAACTTCGTCTACTTCCTGAGGATGCAGGGCCGCCCCGACGTCGCCGGCGCCTACCTCGCGGAACGAGAAGCTGGACAGCGCTTTGGCGAGGCCGCTCGCCGAGCCCCTAAGCCCCCTCTCAGCCCGGTTGAGCTGGCCTATGGCGGGGGAGGAATGCTGTTGCTGATAGGGATGCCTCGGTGCCTGGCCGTGTGGTTGGCCCTGGCCTGGGGGCTCGCCAGCCTGCTCGTACTGCGGGGCGGCGGCCGAGAGGAGTGGCGCCGGCCCTGGCGCTATCCGCTCCGGACGTGGCTGGCCCTGGCCGCAATCGTGGCGGCGCCGGCCATCATCGTCTGCATGGGGGTCTTCGCCCTCGTCATGCGCGCGGCCGGCTGGCCGCCGGTGGAGGGAAGTTCCGGCGCGGTCGTGGTAGGCTGGGGAGTTCTCGTCGCCGTGGTATGCTTCCTATGTTGGGTGGGCGCTGTCCTGACCGTCGCCCTCCGCCGTAGCACCGGGCAGTCGGCGGGGGGGCCTGTCTCCCGGCGACGAGCCTTCTGGTCCACGGTGCGTGCCCTCTCCCTTCCCACGGCCGCGCTGATGGTCCTGTTGTCGACGCTGTCCGTCTGGCCGCTGCAGGCCTACTGGCAACGCACCGCCGCCCGCGACGCCCAGGCGCTGATCGAGGGGGAGGTCCGGTACTACGGCCTCAACGCTCCCCCGGCTCCCCCGGCGTCCTAGTGTTCCACGTGAAACATTCCTCATGGCGTGGGCTTCCCAGCCTGCGCAGGCTGCTGCGCATTGTTTCACGTGAAACAATCCCTCACGGCACTTTCCCGCACCTCCGAGGAGGTGCGGCGGTACCGGCGGCGAATGTTTCACGTGAAACAATGGATCAGCCGACCGCACCAGTGAATTGGGCGGACCTTGGCCGCTGCGGGGGAGTGACTGTTACCCCTGAGCAAGCCGCGCGCCTGGGAGAATTGGCCTCCTGGCTCGCTGAGCGCGCCTTTCCCCTGGGGCTCACCAACTACCGTTCCGCTGCCGATCTCTCCCTCCACGCCCTCCTGCCCACGTTGGCGCTGTTTCGTCTGGCTACCTCTCCCCTACCCGGGCCGATCCTGGACCTGGGCGCCGGCAGCGGCGCACTGGGTCTCACCCTGGCGATCCTATGTCCGGATCTGCGCGTCGTCCTGGCCGATCGGCGGCAGCGGTCGGCGATTTTTGTGAATCTGACGCGCGCGCGATTGTATCTAGAGAATGTGGAGGTTCGGCAGGTGTCCGCTGAGAACCTGGCGAAAACGGCGGGAGGTAGCTTCGCCGTGGTCGGTTTCCGCGCCCTGGCCCAGGCGGAGGCTGCCTTGGGCCTGGTTGGACCGCTGCTGAGGCCGGATGGATGGGTCGCGGTGTGGCACCAGAGCGAGGATCAGGCCTATCGGGACCCACCGGTGGGGTGGGCGCGGCGCGCTACCGTCGCCACCGTCCTGCCGGGCTTGGCGGTTTCACGGCTGGAGATTGTTTCACGTGAAACATCCACCGTCAGCCCAGGGTAGGGGGCTCACCCAGAGCCGGTCAGGCTGAAAGCCCGCGCCACGCAAATGTTTCACGTGAAACATTCGCTTACGGAAGAAGAAACGCAGCGTTCTGACCGCCGCTCTCGGAGGTGGACCTATGACTGAGGCGTATGCCATTGTCAACCAGAAAGGTGGAGTGGGGAAGACCACAACCGCCATAAACCTGGCGGCAGGCGCGGCGCGGGCCGGACAGCGGGTGCTGCTGGTGGACGTTGACCCGCAGGGGAACGCCACCAGCGGTCTGGGAGTGGAGCGCGGCAAGCTGGATCGGTGCATGTACGACCTGCTCACCGACGACGAGTGGAAGGAGACCACTGACGATCCTCTGGGCGATGTGGTGGTGCCTACGTCGGTGGAGGGCCTGTGGCTGGTGCCGGCGACCATTGAACTGGCGGGAGCGGAGTTGTCGTTGGCCGCGGCCATCGCCCGGGAGACGAAGCTACAGCAGGTCCTGGAGCCCGGGCGGGGCCGGTATGACCTGATCATCATTGACACGGCGCCCTCGCTGGGGCTGCTGACAATTAACAGCCTAGCCGCTGCAGACGCGGTCATCATCCCCATCCAGTGCGAGTATTACGCCCTGGAGGGCCTGTCGCAGCTGCTGCGGGTCATCAAGTTGGTGCAGGGGCAGATCAACCAGCACCTGCGCATCGCCGGGGTGGTGTTGACAATGTTCGACGGGCGGACGAATCTGGCGCGGGAAGTGGCGGAGGAAGTAGTCGCCCACTTCCCCGGGAGGGTCTACAAGTCGGTAATTCCACGCAACGTGCGGCTGGCGGAGGCACCCTCGCACGGGCTGCCCGTGGTGGCGTACGACCGCTCCAGCACTGGCGCGAGAGCCTATCAGAGCCTGTACGAGGAGGTTTTTGGAGATGCACAAGCGTAGCCTAGGCCGCGGCCTGAGCGATCTGCTGTCCGGGACGGGGACAGTGTCAAATCGGGGAGTCATCGAGGTGGAACCGGACCGAATCGATCCTAACCCGTATCAACCGCGGCGCGCGTTCACCGAGGAGGATCTGGCGGAGCTGGCCTCGTCGATTCAGCAACAGGGAGTGCTGCAGCCGGTCCTGGTGCGAGAGGTGGGGGAGAGATACCAGCTTATAGCGGGGGAACGGCGTTGGCGCGCGGCGAAAATGGTCGACCTGCCGACGGTGCCGTGCCTGGTCCACAATCTGGACGACCTGCGCACGCTGATGCTGGCGCTAATCGAGAACCTGCAGCGGGAGGACCTGAACGCGGTGGAACAGGCGCGGGCGTATCGGCAGATGATCGAGGAATTCGGGATGACGCAAGAAGAGGTTGCGGATCGGCTGGGCCGGAGCCGCCCGGCCGTCGCTAACTGTCTGCGGCTGCTGTCACTGCCGGCAGAGGTGCAGGAAGCAGTGACGTCGGGGGCGCTGTCGGAGGGTCATGCACGGGCGCTGCTGGCCGTGCGGGATGAACCCGCACGGTTGTACGAGATCTGTCAGCGAGTACTCAAAGATGACTTGAATGTACGACAAACAGAGGAATTAACCCGGAAATCCTCCGGGGGCGCTTCCGCGCCCAAGCACAACCGCACCCCCTACGAGTATCAGGACGACCCTCTGACAGGGAACGCGGTAGAGCAGCTCCAGCAGGCACTGGCGACGAAGGTGCAGGTGACCAGGAACGCCGCGGGGGGAGGTAGCATCAACATCCGCTTCCACAGTGATGAGGACCTAGTACGCCTCCTCATGGCGATTATCACGCCGGAGGGTTTCTAACCGAAGAGGCGGCGATACCAGGGAGTCGGGCGGGCGCGGAGGGAGGTCAGTTCCTCGGACAGGAGCGTGACCTGTTCCGTCTGCTCCTGAAGGGCGGCGCTTAGGGTCTGGAGAGCCGCCTGCAGCTCCTGAGCCTCGCGGTGGTGGGTGCGGGATTCCTCCTCCACCGTCTGTTGGACCTGAGCGCCCTGACGAATGAGACCTTGCAGGGCGGCGTCATCAGTGGCAGGGGGCAGTGCAAGAGTCAGCGAATCGATGCGTTGCGACAGATCTTGAACATACCTAGCATGTTCTATCTGGGATTCCTGGATTTTTCTTATCTCCGAGGTAAGGACAGACGCCAGAGCGCGGAGGTCGTTCCCTCCTGGCTTCCCCGCTAGATCAAGGGCAACAGGCCGCTCTGCGCGACGGTCAGCGGCCAGCCGCACCTCCGCCGGGTCCAAGCGCCACTCGGGACCGTACTTTCCCTCGATACGTTCCGCTGCCAACCGGCCGGACTCGATCCACAGACGGACAGTACGCGTGGTGACCCCAAGGGGAACCGCGGCCTGCTTGACCGTCAGGGGCTCCTCGTGCATATTCGACCTCCCGGGGAAAAGCATGGCGGGCGGGAGAGCGCGGAGGGCGCTTTCCAGGCCTCCGGAGTCTACTTCCCTCCGGGGGTTCCGAGGACCTTTCTGGCCTGGGGAGGGGTGCAGCCAGGAGGGAGGAGGGAAATGAACTGCCAGAGGCGCGGAGCGTCACTGGAGGCAAGAGGAGGGCAGTTGGTTCTCGATGGAGGCTGCCCCCGGGTAAGGAGTTTGGTCGCAGGGGAAGGCGGGCGAGAAGCCCTGCGCATCGGAATGCGCCACGCCCCACGCGGAGGGGAGGGAGGATCGAGGGCTTGCGGTGCCCGGAGCGACGGGCGAGGACGCCCTTCGTACGCAGAGGGGACGCAAGCGAGGAGGGCGGGGCTGCCCGAAGAGGCAGGCGAATACGCCTGTCGTACCATGTGGCCTTCCTCGGAGACGCGGACACAGCCGGCTAGCTGACAGGCACGGCCCGCACGGGGCCAAGAGCAGGCGGCGGCGCTCTCGGGGCAGGTAGGTTGCAGACTCCGGGGGACGGCGGGGAAGGGTCTCGTGGGCGGATGGCCCTAGCTGGGGGCGGTAGAGACGATGCGGTACTTCTCCTATGCGGTGTTGATGAGCAGGGGGCAGATGAAGCGGATTTGTCCCACGGCTAGGTCGGTGGGGCGGGCGGTGTTGCCTGGGTATCGCATGATCTTTCCGCGCGTGTCGGGGGTGTGGCTGGGGGGGATCCCCAGCCTGAGCGAGGCCGAAGGGGAGGAGGTCTGGGGCGTGCTGTGGGAAGGCAGCGAGGATTGCCTGGAGGCACTGGATGACTATCAGGGCTTCTACGGGCCGGAGGGAGACAACGTCTTCGAGCGGCTGCCAGTGGAGGTGACCGACGCGGAGGGGAAAGCCCATGCGGCCTTCGCCTACATGGCGACGGGGACGAGTCGGGGGAACTACCCGCCCTCGCCGCAGTTCGTGGACACCATGGTGCGGGCGGCACGGGACTTCGGGCTGCCGGAGGCGTATGTGGCGAGGCTGGCGAGGTTGGGGCCGGAGTAGGGGAGGGGAGAGGTGGGGAAGAGAGGGAAGACGAGGGGGTGCGGCGGATACTTCGTGGCGCGCGCGGGCCCAGCCCCGGCGCGCTGACGTGCCAACCTCCCCGGAAGGGAGGGGGGGAGGGTGCGGAGGCAGCGGAAAGGCGCCGAGGCTACAGAAGCACAACGGCAGGGAGGCGGGGGGGGCCGTCCGGGAGGGAGCGGAGAAGGGAGGCCTAGGTTTCCTGCCAAGAGATCGCCGCGTAGGGGCAGGAGTCCATCGCCTGCTGGATAGCCTGCTCGTCATCACCCTCGGGATTCACGACCTCCGAAATCCCCTCATCGTTTACCTTAAAGGTATGCGGGGCGATGCTCTCGCAGATGTAGGCTCCCTGGCACTTGTTGGGGTCCACATAGGGTATGCGCATAGTCGGCTCCTGGGGACGACGGGCACAACGGCGGCACAACTACAGGTAGAACAGCAATACAACGGCAGCAAAACGGCGGGGGCCGGTCAAGGAGGGCAAGGCCCGGGACTGGCCGGCCCCGATGGTTAAGCCGGGCAACGCTAGTCCTCTTTCAAGGAGATGGCCTCGACCGGGCAGGAGTCTATCGCCTCCTGGATGGTCTCCTCGGAGTCGCCAGCGGGGGTGATGACCTCCGCGACGCCGTCATCGTTCATGACGAAAGTGTTCTCAGCGACCTGGGTGCACAACTCGCACCCCGTGCAGATATCCGGGTCAACATAGGGGATAGCCATGGTTCTTACCTCCAGCGGATGTGGTACAGCAGGGGAAGGATTCTCCGGAGGGGGGAGGAATTCCTTCTTGTTCCCGGCCGATGAGTCTAAACAGGACTCGCTGACGGTGGAGCGCGGTGAGCCCGGACGGGGCGCCGTGCAGGTGCGGGAGGAGACCTCGGAGTGAGGGCCCCTCTGTGGTGGGGCGTTCGGCGCGGAGACGAGAGTCGGTGGTTGACAAACTGTGCTCGGAACGGGGATCGTTCACGGCTGGAGCGCCGAGGACACCGGAGACCAAGATTCTGAGGAGGTGCCCAGGTGGCTAAGATACTTGTCGTAGACGATCAGCCGGTGGTGGCGCGGACGACGCAATTGGCGCTGGAGGCGGCGGGACATCAGGTGTTGGTGGCAGACTCGGCGGAGGAAGGGGAGCGGGTGGCGTGCGCCGAGCGGCCGGATCTGATGATCGTGGATGTGATGATGCCGGAAGGGACGGAGGGCTTCCACCTGGTGTGGAAGCTACGGCAGGCGGAGGACGCGGCGGTGCGGGAGGTGCCGATCATCATGGTCACCGGCATCCATAGCCATACGGAGTTGCGTTTCTACCCGGAGAAGACCGACGGGACCTATCAGCCGGGAGAGTTCCTGCCGGTGCAGGGATGGCTGGATAAGCCGGTGGCGGTAGACAAGCTGTTGGAGACGGTGGCGGGGATCGTGGGGTAGGGAGGGCTTACCCCCTGGCCCCCTCGACCTGGCGGGAGAGGGGGAGTGGAAGACGAGACCAAGGCGGCGTTCCTGCGGGGGCGCCGTCTTTGTTGTGGGGGGCGGGGAGAAAGGGACAGGCACATTCTGCCGCGCAGGAAGCGCCTGTTCCCCTTCTCCTGCGGCCAGACCTGGGCCCTGGTCGCTTGACACTTCTCCTACCCGCGGCCTACAATTCGCTTGTTGAGAGCCGCTAGGGGGGCCCAGGAGGCCGTCTTATGTCGGGGATAATCGACAGGCTGCGTGCGGTGGTGCTAGGGACGCGGTGCCCGGATTCCAACGGGACCGCTCCGGCGCTGGTGATTCGCATTCGCTGCGAGAACTGCGGCGAGGAGATCACTACCCGGGTCGAGAAGGCCCACGCCCTGCAAGAGCAGTACGAGATGGTGGAGGGCGAGCACGGCGAGGAGCCGGAAGTTACCGGCTACTTGCTGCGAAAGGAAATCCTGGGCTCGAAGTGCCAGAAGATCATCTCCCTCACCATGCACCTGGATGCCTGCACCCGCCCAATCAAGCACGAAGTGGAGGGCGGGGAGT
The DNA here is from genome assembly GCA_029821755.1 of Candidatus Zipacnadum vermilionense. Taxonomy (GTDB): domain Bacteria; phylum Armatimonadota; class Zipacnadia; order Zipacnadales; family Zipacnadaceae; genus Zipacnadum; species Zipacnadum vermilionense. Next base: position 40,257 of record JALGSV010000025.1, read on the forward strand.
TGCTGGAGGTCCGCGATAGTGGCTGAGGACGGCAGGCCCAACGGCAGGCCCGACGACAACGGAACGCCCCCGACCGCTTCCCCCCTGTGGCTTTCGCTGCTTTCCCTCGCTATCTACGTTCTCCTGATCGGCGTCCCTCAGATTGGCTTTGGCCTCTACACCGGGCTAGCGTCGGTCCTGACTACGCTGGCGTTCACCGCGCTGTCCGTGGCGCTGGTGGTGCAGGTGGCGCGGCTGGGGATGGAGTGGTGGGGAGAGCTGGCGGGGATGGTGGTGGCCGTGGGAGCGTGGCTAGGGATGGACTGGGTGGCGGGGCGAGGGGACTTGGCGCGGCTTTACTGGGGGGCGATGTCCAGCGTCGCCTTCATCTTGCTGTGCATGTTCGCCGGACGGCTGCTGTCGCGGCTGCTGCGGGATCGGAACATCCTGCTGCCGGTGGCGGTGGTGGCGATCCTGGCGGACATCTTCACCGTGGCGATCGGGCCGACAGCCAAGGCCCTGGAAAACGCCCCGGCCTTGGTCGCGAAGTTCTCGGTGGGCCTGCCGGCGGCGGGGTCGGCGGCGGGTCCGGCGGGGGCCGAGGGGCTGGCGATGCTGGCCTCGATGGGCATCGGCGACTTCGTCTTCCTGGCGCTGTTTTTCACGGCCGCGGCGCGGTTCGGTTTCCCCCTGCGCCGAGGCGGAGGGATCATCGCCGGGCTGGTCTGTCTGGCCCTGGCTGCCTACTTCCTCCTGCCCCCGGTGATCCTCGGCATTCCCCTGCTCCCCTTCATCGCCGGTGGTTTCCTGATCGCCTACGGGGGCCGGTTCCGCCTGAGCAAGCCGGAGCGGCAAGCGCTAGTATGGGGAGGATTGTTCCTGACGGCGTTGCTGGTGGCGGCGGGGTGGGCGATGAGGGGCGGGGGGCCGCCGGAGGGGGGGCAGCCACCGCCGGGAGCGCCGGAATCAGCGGGGCAAGCTCGTGCCCCGCAGCCTCAACCTCCCAGCCCCTAGGCGCACCCTCTCCCCGGGGCTTGACATCCGGTTTCCCCAGGTATCTAATCAACCGAGACACAAGCAAGACAAACCCAGCGGACACGGTGATTGCGTATGGCGAAGAAATCCGAGCCGGAGCACAAACACCCCGCGGACCTGCCCGTGACTGAGACCGGGGAGGACTGGCTGGGCTTCGGCCAGTACGTCGAAGGTCTGACCTCCCTCATCGAGGAGACGCAGACACCCTTCATGCTGGGCGTCTACGGCGACTGGGGCGTGGGCAAGACCAGTCTCATGCGCCTGTTGCAGCAGTCTCTCGAGAAGAAGAAGCACGCCACTGTCTGGGTGAACCCCTGGAAGTACAACCAATCCGAAGAGGTCTGGAAGGCGCTGGTGCGGGCCGTGTACGAGGCCGTGCGTCTGCACCTGAGCTTGCTGGACTTCACTGCGGAGCACACCGTGGACACTCTGCGGAAGGGCGGAGAGAAGGCGCTGGACCTGGTGGGCAGGCTGGCCAAGGTGGGTGAGGTGGGCCGTGAGTTGCGGGAAATACTGACGCTGGACTCCGCCTACTGCAACACCTTCGAGCAGGCTTTCGAGGAGTAACTGAAGCAACTGAAGCAACTGCAGCAACTGCAGGACCAGGGCCAGGGCCAGCTGCTCGTGGTCTTCATTGATGACCTCGACCGCTGCGACGAGGAAGCCGTGCTGCAGGTACTGCAAGCGATCAAGCTCTACCTGGACCACGAGGGCTGCGTTTTCGTACTGGGCGTCAATCCTGAGGCGGTCAAGCACGCGGTAGAGGCCAAGTACCGGCAAGTCGGTCGAGAGGGGAACGTGTCGCCGGAGGTGGCGGGCGAGCACTACCTGGAAAAGATCGTCCAATTGCCCTTCTATATCCCACCCCCCGACGACGAGAAGATTGGGAAGTTTCTCGATAAGCTAGAGGTGGAGGGGAAAGCCCCCGCAGGAATCACAGACCCGACAGCTTGGCTCGGCTACGTGCGCCAGGTCGCCCAGGCCACGCAGAACAACCCGCGTCAGATCAAGCGCTATCTCAACACCATGCGCCTGATAGCGAGAATCGCGCCGCAGGAGGTCACCGTCGAGGGCGTTGAGACCAGCCTGGACCGGCTCAAGCTGGCCAAGGTGGTGCTGCTGCAGTTCGCCTTTGGCGATTTCTACCGCCTCATCTGCCGCTACCCCGTCCTCTTGTACCGAGGGCAGCGATACGCGCGCGACCGCCAGGCGGAGGGGGGAGAGCCCGTTGCCGCTGCGGAGGACCAGCGGCGGGAGAGCCTGCTGGAGGACCTCGCGCTCCGCACCGAACACCTCGACCGCTTCGCCGAGATTGACCGCAACCCACTCCTCGCCCGGCTACTGACCCAGGAGCCGCTCTGGGACAGCGAAGCCGAGGCCGGCTGCTATGTCACCTACTCCGGCGCTGGCCCCTCCGCCTCCCGCCCGCCCGACTCCGACCAGCTTCAAGATGACCTGTTGCACGGCTCGGTGACGACTATCCAGGCAGCAGCAAGCACGGTGCTCAGCCAGGGGGAGGAGGCGGTGCGCACGCACGTGGAGGACCTTGTCCGGCGGCTGACCGATGATGACTCTACCATGCGCTACCGCGCGGCCGTGGCCCTCGGTTTCCTAGGCGAGGGGCGGGCGGTCGAGCCGTTGGTCAAGGCCTTGGGGGACGAGGACGCGGCTGTGCGCCGGAGGGCGGCCGACGCCCTCGCCAAGATCGGGACCGAAGAGGCCAAGCAGGCATTGGCGAAGTACAATGAACAGGCTGGCGAAAGCGACGAGGACTCGGAGTGACCAGCTCCTCCCTCCGCCTCGTCACCGGCGCCTTTGGGTTCACCGGGCGACGTGTCACCGCGCGGCTCCTCGCTCTGCACCTGCGCATCCGGACGCTGACCGGACACCCCGAGCGCCCGGGCCCTTTTAGTGACCCGGGAGGTGGGCGAAGAGGAAGTCCATGATCGCCTGGCGGTTCTCGCCCTCGGGATCCACCCGGGGGGCGAGGGTGCCGCTGGCGTGGTAGCCGCCCTGGACGGTGATGAACTTGTAGTCCACGCCGTGGGCCTGGAATTGCTCGGCCATGGCCTCGGACTCGCTGTAAGGCACGTCGTAGTCGGCAGTGGCGTGAACGAAGACCACGGGCGGGTAGTCGTCCGTCACCTGCCGGACCGGACAGTAGGCGTCGAACGCCTCCGGCTCCGTCTGCGGGTCATGCCCCACCAGGACGTGGGGCCACATGCCGGTCTGCCGCGTCCAGAAGTAGAAGTTGGCGCAGGCCTTGCCGTTGGTGTAGGGGGGGTATTTGCGCAGCGCCTCGTAGACTTCGTCCTTGTCCTGCAAGGGCTGGACCTTCCTGTAGTACTCGCTCGGCTCGCTGTACCAGGGGGCGATGATATTCCCATACCCCGATATGGCCAGCAGCACGGAGGGCCGGGGCTTGAGGAAGGCGCCGGCGGCGAAGGTCAGATACCCCCCGGCTGACTCCCCGGCCACCACCATGCGCTCCGGATCTCCGTTGAAGAGCTGCCTCGCGTTCTCCCGCGTCCACTGGTAGGCGTCGCTCACGTCCTGGTATATCTCCGGCATCTTGACCCAGGGGGCCATCCGGTACTCGAAGCTGACTAGAACGAAGCCGTTCTCGACATACCAGTCGCGCATGGCCGGGGTGACGTAGCGACCGCCCATGATCAGGGCGCCCCCGTGGATGGAGAAGATGATAGGGCGCAACTGCTGGTCGTCGAGGCGGTGGACGTCGGCGATAAGCTTCTCGTCGTTGACGGTCTTGAAGGTGAAGCTTTGCATGGTGATCACGGGTTTCTCCTGGGGAGGGGCGGGATCTGGCTCGGCGGCAGCGAGGCGAGGTAGGGCGAGACTCAGCACGACCGGCCAGGCCAGAGCAGAGGTGATGAGGGGACGGGCGCGGACCAGACGGTGGGGCGGGTACATGAGTGGAGGCCTTCTTGGGGTGTCACATGTAGCCCAGGTCGCGTAGTCGCTCTTCCACGGCTTCCTGCTCGGCGGAGGTGTAGGGGGTAGCGGGGGCCGAGGTGCTGGTAGAAGTCGTGGGAGCTTGGGTCTCGGGGTCCCTGCCGGTGTCCCACAGGGAGCGGGCTACCTGGCCGTCGAGGTCCGCCGGAAGCGGCTCGCCGGCTAGGTAGAGGAGAGTGGCGCCGATGTCCACCATGCCCAGGTCGGGGACCGGGGCGCCGGGGCGAACGGCGGGACCGGCGGTGGCCAAGACACCATGCAGGCGGTGGCTGGCGGTTACCCCGCGCTGATCGCGCTCGCCGGGGGTAACCAGACGCAGGCCGTGGGGGGCCTCCGGTCCCCAGCCCGCCCAGATCGGCATGACCGCGTACTCGTGGTCCTTCCCCTCCGCCAGCAGGTCCGGCGCGTAGCCGACAGGCGGGGCGTGGAACAACTCCTCGCCGCGCCAGACGGCGCCAAGCACGGCCTCACCGGTGGTGGGGTCGCAGAGGCTGCGCAGGTAAGCAGCCACGTCGTCGAGCACGCGCTCGGCGTCGCCGGGGGCCACGCAGCCCTGCGACTCGCGGCCCTGCTGGTTGACCTGCAGGAAACCTGCCGAGCCCCAGGGGAAGACCTTCGTCCGCGACCAGTCCACGTTGGCCACCCAGGCGGACTGGAGCAGGCGCACTGCCTGCTCGCGCCGGCGGCTGCCGGCCAGGGCCCAGAATCGAGACTTCCAGGAGCGCGGCAGGAGACGCCCGCCCAGCTGCCGCAGACGGTTGGCGGCCGTCTCGCGCCGGGCGGAACTGCGCTGGAGGAAGCCGCCCTCCTCCAGGGCCTGGGCCAGGCTCAAGCTGCCCCGCATCCCGCCCCCGCCGTGGTCGGAGAAGAGCACGACGTTGGTCTCCTCGTCGGTGTAGCGCTCCAGCAAGTCTCCCAGCAGGCCGTCCAGGTGGCGATAGACGCGAGCGACGGTGCCGTCGATATCAGCGGCGACCTCCTCGATGGGGCTGCTCAGCGGCCAGGCGTGGTGGTGCACATGGTCGGGGGAGTTGAAGTTCGCCGCGAGGATCTCCACCGGAAGGTGGTCGGTAAGGGCCGCCAGCATGTCGCGCTGCTGGTCGACCTGGCGGTTGAGCGCGCGCTCCACCAGGTCGCCCTGCATCTCGCCCAGGCCGCTGTGCACGTAGCCGGAGAGACCGGCGGTGGCGTAGGCGAAGGCCTCGGTGGGGTAGGCAATGGGCGGGGCAAAGACCGGAGAGTCAAAGCCCGCCAGCAGGAAGCCGTTGACCGGCTCCGGCGGGTAGGAGAGGGAGAGATTGAACACGCCGACCGTGCGGCCGGCCGCGGAGAAGCGATGCCAAACAGAGTCGTACTGGCGATCGGTGGCAGTGACCAGATGCTCGACGTAGTCGCCGGCGCGGGGGCTGCGGAAGGAGTAGATGCCGTGGCGGCCGGGATCGACGCCGGTGACGGCGCTGGTCCAGGCTGGCGGGGTGACGGCGGGGATGGTGCTGCGAATACGCCCGCCGGCGCCGCGGCGGATCAACTCGGCTAGTACCGGCAGGTGACCGCGAGTGAGCCAGGGCTCTACTAGCCCGGGCTCGGCGCCGTCCCAGCCTATCATGAGCAGTTTGACGGGTTTCATAAAATGGGAGGGTCTCCTACGCCCCAAGTGGGCCGGATATTTCGCCCCGCTCGGAACGAGCGGGCCCCTATTCGGTCCCCCTGGACACTAGGCCGGCTCGACGGTCAGGGTGTGCTGGACTGGTGTCACCAGTGGACGGACGTCCTCAGCGTACTTGGCCTCCCGCGCCCAGAGCTTGGCCTGCAGTGCCGCACCGTCGGCCAGGATGTCCGGGCCGTTCATGCCGTAGCACCTAGTAGCCACCGTGGGCTTGAAGGGCAACACATCGTGGATCACGCGACTGTTCATGCCCCGGGCGGTGTCCCCGCTCCAGCCGAATTGCATGGTGACGGTCTGCAGTTGCGGCACGCAGGGCCAGAAGCAGACAGACAGATAGGATGCGTTTCATGGACGGGGCCTCCCGCGAGTCGGTGTAAGGACGACGGCAAGAAATTCCACGGCGGGCGGCCCGATACCTGCCTGAGGGCCCAGGCGTGCTCTCGGGAGGCGTCAGGCGGAGAAAAAGCGAACGGAGCAGCTTGCCGATGCGTCAGCCGAGACACTGTGGGGGACGGGAGCCCATCCCGACAAGGCCCACACCATGAGGATGAAACGGCTTCTCATGTTGGTGTTTGTAGTCGCGGGGTCGGGAAAGGTGCTACCGTTGCCTAGGGATGATCAAGCAGGCCACGGCTCGCCCCGGGGAGGGCCAGGCGCTGCTATCAGGAACCTCTACAGCAACTTCGGACGGCACTTCGACTGCTGGGAAGGTGTAGACCACCAAACGGAGGGAGAGGAATTGACGTGAACAGACTGAGGCGTACTATCGGTCTGGCATCTGTATTGTTGCTGGCGGGCCTGGGATCGCTCCAGGCGCAGTTCGTGCCGGAGGTGGGTGGCAATGCCCTGTACCTGGGGCGCAGCGCCGGTTTGGCGCTGACCAATGAGGAGGCCACAGGGGCCATCAACCCCGCGGCCTTGCCGGTGCTCTTCCGCATGCCGCCGGTGAAGTCGGTACGGACGGTTTCGGTCTCCGGGTCTCCGCCAGCGGGGTCGCAAGCGGGGCTTAGTCCCTCGCCCGCCGACCTGACCTTGGTCTTGCCCGCCCGCCCCCGCCTGGTTTTTGCGAGTTCGTGGGGGGAGCCGTCCGGTGAGCAAGTGGCGCTGGCTCCATACCTCGGCGACGTTTCGGGCGCCCTGCTGGGCGACACCCAGCCCCTGCAGGTGCAGATTGAGTCGCGGTTCCTCACGGTGGACCAAACTTTCCTGCGCGAGGTAGGAGTGGGCCTGGAGGACGCGCGGGCCATTCAGGCCGGTTATACTACCGCAACCGGCGAGAACGCGGACCTGAACTCCTACCAGGCGGTCCTGGGGCGAATCGGCCAGGGCACCGGCCTCGGCCTCGGTTATCTCCGGGAGTTCGACGACAAGTCCTACTATGTAGCGGCGGGTAAGGTCTTGAACCGCGGAAGCCTCCCTCCGGTGGCGAGCGCTCCGCAGGTTACCGCCTTCACCAACCAGCCGGCGATGATCAGCGTGGGGGCGAAACTGGCGTACCATGACTTGATGAACCAACCTTCTCGGATAACCGTGGACCTGGCGGTCCAGGCCAGCGCCGATCGCACGTTGGTCGACCTGGTGATTCGACCGAGCATCGCTCTGGTCTACCGCGACGCCACCAACGCCTACGGAGACCTGGCGGGCCGTGGGAGCCGGTTAGACGCGGGGATCGGGGTCACGGGAGAGCACTTCAGCCTGGGGATTGACATGGTGGACGTGTTCAACCAGCAAGCCAGCTGTGTGTTCCCCGACGCCGGCCGCCAGGTCAACTACGGCGTGCAGTTCCGGTGGGGCGTCTTCTCCGTCTCCGGCGGCGTCGCGGGCAACGAGACCTCGTGGGCCCTAGGCGCGACGATTCCGCTGGGCAAGCCGCTGGCTTCAACGGTTACAGTGCCCGAAGGCCGCACCGTGCTGCTCGGCGGTCTGAAGCTCACCGGACAGCAGGTGCAGGAGACGGGAGTGCCGTTGATGGGCAGGATTCCCCTCTTGGGCCAGGCCTTCTCCCAGCAGGGCCGGGAGCGCAACCAGACCACGCTCCTGACGCTGATCACGCCTCACGTCATCGTCGGGGAGGACTAACTCGGGGACAAGGTTCTGGCCTCAGGAAAACGGGCGACCCCGGCGGGTCGCCCGTTTTCGTCTAGGAGAGGGCGGTTTCCCGCACTCCGCCTTTTCCTGTATAATCCCCCTGACTATTGTCCCCTAACGCCCCGAGGTGATCCTATGATTGACCGTGCTTTGCTGCGTGAAAGCCCGGAAGTGATCCGCGCCAGCCTGGCGAGGCGGCACTTCGACTATGACCTGGACGCGCTGATCGGCCTGGAGGCGCGGCGGCGGGAGCTCTTGCAGGTAGAGTCGCTGCGGGCGCAGCGCAATGACCTGTCCAAGCAGATCGGGCAGATCATGCGCGAGGGCGGCAACGCCGACGAACTCAAGGCGCAGGTCCATGCCCTGGCCGAGCAGATCACCGCGCAGGAGGCGGAGCTGGCCGAGGTGGACGCGGAGTTCGAGCAGATGATGGTGACGATCCCGAATATCCTCCATGAGGCGGTGCCGGAGGGGGCGGCGGAGGAGGAGAACGTCGAGCTGTACTGCTGGGGAGAGCCACCGGCTTTTGACTTCGAGCCGCAGCCGCACTGGGAGATTGGTGAGCGCCTGGGGATTCTCGACCCCGAGCGGGCGGCGAAGATGGCCCAGGCGCGGTTCGTGATGGACGTGGGGGCGGGGGCGGGGATGGAGCGGGCGCTCATCAACCTGATGCTCGACACCCACACCCGCCAGCACGGGTATACGGAAGTCTTCCCGCCCTTCCTCGCCAACGAGCGCTCCCTGTTCGGCACCGGCAACCTGCCCAAGTTCGAGGACGACCTCTTCAAGACGCGCGAGGGCCTGTACCTGGTCCCCACCGCCGAGGTGCCGCTGACCAACCTCCACCAGGACGAGATCCTCGACTGCTCGAACCTGCCGCTGTACTACACCGCCTACACGCCGTGCTTCCGCAGCGAGGCGGGGGCGGCGGGGCGCGAGAGCCGGGGACTGATCCGCGTGCACCAGTTCCACAAGGTGGAGCTGATGAAGTACATCAAGCCCGGCTCGGGCGACGAGGAGCTGGAGAAGCTGGTCAAGAACGCCGAGACCATCCTGGAGACGCTGGGGCTGCCCTACCGCCGGGTGGCGCTGTGCGGCGGCGACATGGGCTTCCAGCCGCGGCAGACCTTCGACCTGGAGGTATGGATGCCGGGGATGGGCAAGTACGTGGAGATCAGCAGTTGCAGCCAGTACGGGGACTTCCAAGCCCGCCGCGCGGGCATCCGCTACCGGCCCACGCCGGAGGCCAAGCCAGAGTACGTGCACACCATGAACGGCAGCGGCCTGGCCTGCGGCAGAACCTTCGCGGCGATCCTGGAGAACTACCAGACCAAGGAAGGCACGGTAGTAGTCCCAGAGGCCCTGCGGGGGTATATGGGAGGGTTGGTGGAGGTGCTGCCGAGGGGGGTGTAATAGGACACGGAGGTGCTTCATGCCGGATGAGCTTTTCTTCAGGTTCGACATCCCCCTGAGGTGGCCAATACGGTTCGGCGATTTCCGGCCGGACTCAGAGGACAAGGCTATAGTCATCCCAGAGGCTGCGGACCGGGTCACACTGCTGATCTGGGCTCCGCGCGAGCCAGGCTTCACCCAGCACCAGACTCTGACCCACGCAGGCGGGCACAAGAGACTGCGCGTGATGGCTTCGGTCGCCGACGCCGGTCCCAGGATCGACGCAGGCCTGGGGACGCCGATCTATCCTGGGTCGAACGACGGCCCAGAGCACCCAGAGCAGCATGAGGCGGCGGGGCTACTGAGGTCCGTCTTGGATGTGGCGGAGAGAAAGGTCGCCGCGCTCTCGTCTTTCGTCCGCGAGGAGCTTGGGCAGCGACCTCCGGGCCGAGTCGTCGCGATGAGGGGTAGCCGCCTCAAGGAGGCCCATCCCCAATGGCGACGCGGTAATGACAACTGGGCGGAGGTACACTACGCCGAGGAGAAGCTGATTGAGGCGCGCCACTACGGGAGCGGGACGCTGATAGATGAAGCCGCGTGGGGCCGACTAGCAGAGCACTTGCGTTCGGGAAGGCGCACGGACTCAGCGCTGCACTGGGCGGCGCGTGCAGAGGACTCATGTCAGGAGGGGCAGTACGTCGATGCTATCCTTGAGGCCGCCATCGCGCTGGAGTTCGAGTGTCGAAGGACTATCAACTGGTTTCTCAAGCGGCGTGTCGGCACGGAAATGGGGGGGAAGGATTTCAGTTTGCGGCATGCCCTACGTTACTGGCTGCCACTGGCGCACCCCGACATCCCCGAGTGGCAGCTAGAAGGGCCGCAGGCCGTCGTGACGCGGCGCAACGAAATCCTTCACTCGGCCCGAAGGCGGGCCGATCCTGATGGCGACCGCGCCGCGGTTGAGCACTGCTGCTCCCTGGTGCGCGAGCTTAGGCGACGGCGTCTGGAGCCCCCAATACACGCTGAGGCCACGGAGGAGCGATGATTGGGCCCGCGCGCCACCGCCCCAAACTCCCTCCCCTCCGCCGTCGGCGACACGGACGAGGAAGCTACTCCGCGGCTGGCCCGTCGCCATGGCGCTGAAGACGTGGCTGGGAATGCCTTAGTCTAGCGGCCGAAGCCGCGTTCAGGGAGTATCTCATGGAAACCACTTACGCTGTTCTCGGTACCCAGGCAGGCACTGTCGAGCTCCGCACCCGCCGCCTTGCACCCGAGCGTGACCAGGTGCTGGTGCGGGTCTCGGCCTGCGGCAT